>JBQCEG010000093.1:0-5532 GCA_051960475.1 Ginsengibacter sp. | reverse complement strand
GGGTCAACATCCCGGAATAAATCTAAACTGCTGATCAATCTATTCTGATGAGGTGGGTCAACATGCCGGAATGACACTAACTTCAGAAATCAGGATAAAATTATTTCTGGTAAACAGGTGGGTCAACATCCCGGAATAAATAAAAACAGGCAACAAAATACCTTGATAGTATTGTTCCAAAAGTGGGTGGGTCAACATCACCGGAATGGTGGGTCAACATAAATCGGAACGGTGGGTCAACATGGTTCGGAATCTACATCCCGCTGAAATTTTATCACAACCCGTAGTCGGGTTCCACGTCATTTCTGTCCATTCAATGTGTGATTGTGCCATGGTTATTTGCCCTTTTGGTCTGTATTACTGGAGGAATACAAACAGTTAGTTTCATCCGTTGGGATTCTCAAATATGATTCTAAGATAGCATTTTATCAGTAAAACTAAGAAACCACTAAGACCTGCTCAAACTGCTTGAATAAACAGCTGGAATTATTTGCACTTGAGTTATAGCCAAAATTTTTGGGAGAATCAACGACTAATAATTCAGTTTCGGTTATTTCTCAATCCTGCTTATAGGTACTACTCCATGCTCTTCTGCATACCTGACAATCGCTTCACTTTCCGATAAATCAAGGTAATTTAAAATATTGGAGTGCCTTAGTTGTTGCCAGATATTATGTTGCGTGGGGTATTTTTTTTCATCAGGCTCTTTAGCAATAACAAAGTCCTGCACCGGTACACCATTTTTGATATAGCTGGTTTTGAGCTGAACAAATGCATTAATATTATTGGTGACTGTTCCTGGCGTCGCTTCCATATCAACTGTTTGTGCATACACATCCACTTCATTCCTTCCGGTGAAGTCTACTCTTACCGGAGTTATGAGGTTTTTAACCTTATCAGGTGTCACTTCCCTGTTAATATCATAATGTTCCTTCAACCTGTTACCATACCTGTCAGTTATTTCCTCGACCAGCTTAATTTTGCGGGGGGCTTCTGCGAATTCGATTACTTCATCGACATAGGTAGTAAATAACTTTTCGAAGTTCTGCCTGTTTAAAGCTAAATAAATTTCCTTTGGGCTGGTAAACCCAATAAGGTTATTGGAATACCTGCTAAGGTATGAAACATAAGAAGCAGAAAATGTGTTATCAAAAATCTTATTCTGAAAAATCTTAAAACCTCTCTTCTCAGAATACTTAGCATTATCAGAGTCAATTTTATTTTCTATGCTTTCCAAAACGTCCTTTACCATTTTAAAAGATGAAGCAGGCAACAAGCTTTTGCAGGCATTTATTTTATTCCTGGAATAGCTGAAATATATTTCCGATTCATCAAACAATAGCAGCCCTGCTGAGATCTTTTCCTGGATCTCAGGACGTATAACAACTGATAATATGCTGTATTGTGTTGCCATTAATTGTTTACGAAATATTGCAAAAATTCCAAAAAAGTGTGCCAACAATTGTCAAACCACGAGGCATTCATTAAATACCGGTATAATTGTTCTTCTTTTTCCGCTACGTTGATACTCCAGCCGACAGGAATTTCCAGCAATACATCTTTTAATTGTTCTCTGCAAAGCTGACTGCAAAGGTAGAAAGATTGTCTAAGTTTTTCAAGCATTTCCTTGTCCTTCAACTCTTTAACACTGAACAACTTATAAAAAAGGGAAGAATATACCAAAGAACTTTCATAGTCAAGCAGTTCCAAACCCCGTTCTAAATTTTGGTGATTAAAACATGCTTCGTGGTCTATGGGATAGATAACGTGAGAACCGTCACTTAATTTTTTATACAGCATATTATAATTTCCGGTGTGCCTGTCTTCGTTGCTTGTCCAGATATCGAAAAAAGCCAGTTTTAGGAGGTCATCTTTACGCATCCTTTTATATCCTGGTCCGGCAAGTACATCCTCGCTTATTTTATTTAAGTCAGCGGCATCGTGTATAAGTTCTAAAGCAAAGCATGGAACATCAAAACATTTGAATGGAATTGTTAAGTCAGCAGGAATATGCTCTGGCAACACTTTAAGTAAATTGAATTGGGGTTGATGGAAGCCCCAGGTTTTTATAAATGAAGCAATCAAATATTCTTTAAAGAGACGGTGCGCGCTTCCAACGTGGCCATGGTATTTACAATAATAGAAGTTCAAATCAGATGCATGCACCATAATGGGCCTGTTCTGGGTATCTATTATGTTGCCCCTTTCAAGTGATTCTATTGATTGTAAAATTGGCAAAAATGAGTGAATTAAATGGATAGTTTATCGATAAGCAATTACATTAGACTCCAAATTAAGTTACAATATAAATCTTTTGAAGATTTTAAATAAGAGAAGCCTTACTTTCCCATTAAAAAACACCTTATTCTTCCGCTACAATCGATCTTATTAACGCTTCTTTTAACATGCCTCCTTTACGGCAATGTCTCCCGGTTTGGGACATTACGTTATGCCCCCTGTTTCACCCCTCCATCTCACCCACCACCTTCATCGTTTCCACACTAACGGTACAAACCCTTTTCAAAAGATCGATTACATGATCTTTATAATCTGCAAACTGATAGGTGTTGAATTTCTCTGCTATGGTCGGGTCTTTGGGTTTCTTTTCTTTGTATTGATCAAGTATCCATTCAAGGGCGCTGCGGTTGCCGAGTTTATATTCCCAGGCAATGGAGGGAATGCTATGCAGTTCGGAATTTTCATCCAATACAATAATACCATCTTCTTTTAAAGCTTTCAGTTTTGCTTTGGGATGCTCTTTATTGGCAATCTCCTTTTGTACTAACGGGTATGCCTGTACGCTTTCATAATTAATGTGCAGGTTTATTAATTGTTCGCCCCATTTGGCCCACTGCCAAAAGTTTTCGTATAGGGGTATCCGAGGGAATTCTCTTTTTAAATTCATCTCATACTTTTTGCGGTAAGCCGGGTTGTGCAACACGGCATAAACATAATGAAAGATGTCTTCTTTGGCAATGGCTTGGGAGTTCGAATCTGCTCTTCCATAATTACTTTGGAATAACTCTAATGCCCAATAGGTGATATTTTCAATTCTATTACCATTAGAATCATAACGGTACAAGGCAAACATTTGTGTCCCCCTTGAACCGTATCCGGCATCCGCAATTCTATTTACACTGTGAATTAGAAAGTCCGTTTGAGGATGATTAGTTATCATTAATACAGAATTTCCTTTATCTAATTCTGATCCAAATATTTGATAATGATTATCGGTTAATCTATCATTGATAATCTTTTCAGAATAAAAATATTTCTTTGTAAACGGGCGCCAAAAAGCAATTATAGATTTATTGCTTTCATAGGTAAATCCCTTACTGTTGCTAAGCTTTGATTTTAAATCACTGCTCCATTTAATTGTATTACCTAGATTTTGCTCTCTTTTTTTTAAAAGACTATTAAAAGTTTCAGAAAAATAAAGCATCTTCTTTTCTAGAGTATCATAGTTAAAATCATAAACCCATTCATCTCGATTAGAAGAGTTACCCCAACAAAATAATTTAAAAATTGCTTCTTGTGATTGTCCTGCTTTTACCGCTTTATCAGCAAGTGGAATTAACTCATTAAATTCATCATTATTTATCCAGTTGTTATTTTTATCAGGAGTAATGTTCTCAAAGTTTATGCCTTGCATATCATGCTCCGCAAACCACGCAAGCTTTTCTTCCTTCCTCCAAAAATCATCCATGGCCACATAATCAATTTTGCATGGATCAGATTTTAATTGTTTGTGTGTTGTCTTTACCAAAAACAAAATAGCAACACCTGTTTGTATGCCAAAAACATTGTGGGAGGTTCCTGCTATCTTAGGATTGGCTCTTACATCGCTTTTCGTATCTATAATGTAGGCATGGTCAAAATCCTGTTGCACCGTTTTACGAAAGCCATCAAAAGTTCTGCTGTCAATAAAACTCCTGTTACTGATAAAAGCGATCACCCCGTTCTCATTCAGCCTGTCCATTGCCCAACGGTAAAACCGGCTGTACATGTCGTACATCTTGGTCTTTTGGGCTGTGCTGTTCTTAATGAATGTTTCCTTAATGCGTTTATCTATCGCCGGGTATTCACGGTTCTTGTTGTTATCATTTTCATTTTGCTGGTTGGCATTATACGGCGGATTCCCAATGATTACACTAATCTTTCTTTCGTTCTGCCTTCTTATCCTTTCTGCGTTTTCCGCACTTACACCAAACAGGTCGCCCTGCTTGCCCACCCAATGAAAACCGGTATTGTCGAGCGTATCTACAAAACACAAATTTTCAAACTCTTCATAGGCATCCATTTTTTGCTTGTAAGTGTATTCAATATTCAGGTTGGCAATGTAATAAGGAAGGATGGCCACTTCGTTGGCGTGCAGTTCGTTCTTGTATTTGTACTTCAGCTTTGCCTTGGGCAGGTAATCAATGATGTCGGTAATAAAAGTGCCGGTGCCGGTGGCAGGGTCCAGAATTTCAACATTCTTATCCGCCATTGTTTTTCCAAAATGTTTGTGCAATAAGTAATCGGTGCTGCGAATCATAAACTGCACGATCTCGTTGGGCGTGTAAACAATGCCCAGCCTGTCGGCCGCCTTGGGATTATATCCCTTGTAAAAATTTTCATACACTACTTTCAGGAACTTCTGCTTTTCGTGGTGGTCGGCAATGGAAGCGGCGCGCGCATTAATAGTGTCGTAATAATGTTTTATCTGTCCCAGGGTTTGCCGGCGAATGGCTCCGGTAAAAAAGGTACCGATCACCTTATTCAGTTCGCGTGCAATATTATTTTCCTGGTGAAAATGCGGTTCGTCAAAAATGGTATTGAAGATGTCGGCGCTTAAAATATGCTGCACCATCATTCCTTTCACATCTTCCAGTGTAATGTCAGGATTGATACTGGCCCTTGCCATTTCCAAAAATTCATTTTGTGCCTTATGAAGCGCCTCATTTGTTTTTTCCTGTTCATCAATAATTTCGCGTATGGCTACCGTTACCTTCGGAATATCTTCTTTAAAGTGTTCTATCGCTTCCCTGAAGTCGGAAACCTCCGGCCGTTCGTAAGAAAGGAATTTGGTAAGGATCTCATGCAGTTGTTCTTCGTCCTGCATATTGCGCCGCATCACTTCTTCGCCATGCTGGTAGAGCACGGCAGTTTGCGAATCTTCAAATAGGATATTATCTGAGGGGTAACCCTTCTCAAATTTTTTCCTGATCTCCTCGTTGATGTCGTCGCTTTCATCCTTACTTTCCCAATAGCCCCAGTCATTGCGGATGCTGTCTTTGATCGTGCCATCGGGAGTGATCGTTTTACCCGCTTTGTTTTTGGTAGATATCTCGGGAATTAATATCAGGTCTTTTGCATGGGCATATTCATTCAGCAGGTTATAAAAGCTGTTGCGGATGGCGGTTTCTTTTTTGCTGCCGCCGTAATGAATGATCTTTTCAAGCTCTTTGTAGTACTTCTGAATTGCGTATATGCTCATTAGATGGTAATAGGATGGATTTCAAAGATAGGGGAAAAAGTGCTGGATACCGG
>JBQCEG010000092.1:0-2240 GCA_051960475.1 Ginsengibacter sp. | reverse complement strand
TAATATGATTATTTTATTTATCTTGTGTCAAAAAAAAATTTTAAAACGGATTATAAATTTTATAAAGAAATCTAAAAAGAAGCAAAAGGAAAACAAGATAAAGCAATAAAATATTTTTTGGTAAAGCTAAATACTAAACGACTTTATAATTTAGCATCGGATTATGAGTTTGAAGATAGACAAGCAATAATGAATGACATAAAGTCTGTGGACTTAGATAAAGTTATTTATGACGAAATAGAATTTGATGTAGATAGGGACGTAAAGAAATATTTGATTGATGTTGTAAGCTCCCCCTTTTTTCGGGCCAATGTTAGTTAGAGTTTTCAAATGTAAAATTGTTTTTCGTATTGCCCGCTTTATCCACTACCATCTGCGCTGCAATTTGTGAAGGATTTCCGCTTGCCGGTGTGGATAAAGCTACCATGCTGCCCTTCTTTGCAGCATAATCTAATGGTGATAAATATCCCAGGGATTTATGGGGTCGATGGTTGTTGTAATCATTCCTCCATTCATCGCAGAGTTCTCTTACCTCCGTAAGACTGGTAAATAAATAAGCATTTAAAAGTTCTCTCCTGAGGCTGCCATTCTTTCGTTCGATGTAGGCGTTTTGCATAGGTCTGCCTGGTTGGATAAATTGAAGATTGATTTTACGGCCTTGATGGCTACACCATTGTTCCAACTTATGGCTGACAAATTCAGGGCCGTTATCGCAACGGATGTTTGCAGGAACACCTCTTTCAGAAATGAGTCTTTCCAGCACTCTGATGACACGAAGTGTTGGAAGAGAAGTATCTGCTTCAATAGCCAGCGATTCACGGTTAAAATCATCAATGATATTCAATAATCTAAAGCGTCTACCATCTGTAAGGCTGTCGCTCATAAAGTCAATGCTCCACATTTGATTCGGTGCGGTGGGGATGCTGAGAGGCTGTTGCACCCTGGCGGGTAGTCGTTTCTTTGATCTGCGTCTTATGTTTAGTTTCATGTCTGTATATACTCGGTAAATTCGTTTGTGATTCCAAATAGCTCCACGGTTCCAAAGGCGATAACAACATTGCCAATAACCTATGGAGGGACGTTTGGTGGTGAGCTCTGTTAAGGCATCCTGCAACTCACTATCATCCTTGTGTTTTCTTTTGTACTGGTGCGTGCTCCGGGATAATTGCACCATTTTGCACGCCTTTCGGTTACTCAGCTGTTCTTCCTTTATCAAATAGTCGGCAGCTTCCCGTTTGGCCTCAGGCGTTATAACTTTTTTTCAATGAGATTTTTCATTGCCCTGTTCTCCAGGCTCATCTCAGCATACATCTTTTTTAACTCTGCATTTTCTTTCTCAAGTTCACGCAGCCTGGCGATATCGGAAGCTTCCATGCCGCCGTATTTTGCTTTCCAATTATAAAAAGTTGCATCGCTGATGCCTACTTCACGGCAGATATCTTTAACAGCCACCCCGGCTTCTTGTTTCTTAATAGCAGCCACTATCTGGCTCTCTGTAAATCGTTTTTTCATCTTGTATTAAAGTTTAAAATTAATGACTTTGTTCTTTTAAACTCTAATTACTAATGGACGAACTTTGGGGAAGCCTACACCACATTGATACATGCGCCATTCAATAACAGGCGTTTGATTTTATTAAAATTAAATGAACGCAGGTCATTTCTTTCCCTGGCCGTGCTTCTACCGGGAGGAGTAGCGGTCGGCACCGAAGGTCAGACCGCGGGCTAAGAAAGAATTTACAGCAAACGAAATTATAAAGCGTATTTGTATTTTATGGAAGGCAACTGTACCAGTTCAAATTCAATTCAACCTTTATTCAGCGATGCAATCACCGCCTTAAAACTCTCCAATCCCGCTTCGAGGTTCTCCACAATTTCCAACGCCAGTTCATCCGGATCGGGAAGATTATCCAAATCAGCAAGGGACTGATCTTTCAGCCAGGTGATGTCTAAAGAGGTTTTATCTCTTGCTATAATTTCATCGTAAGTGAATTTTCTCCAGCGGCCTTGCTGCCCTGAGCTTGTCGAAGGGCTCCATGTTTCTTTTCGTTTATGCCTGTTCGTTGGGTTATAACAATCGATGAAGTCTTTCAGGTCTGCCAGCTTCAGCGGATTCTTTTTTAAGGTGTGATGAATGTTGGTTCTGTAATCATACACCCACACTTCTTTTGTCCACGGGTCTTTTGATGAAGGTTTGGCATCCCAGAAAAGCACATTCTCTTTCACGCCGTTGGCATAAAA
>JBQCEG010000091.1:0-3863 GCA_051960475.1 Ginsengibacter sp. | reverse complement strand
TTACGACCGGCATCTGATTGAATGGATCAATCATAACATAATATTTTATTTAGATAATTTTTTCAGATTCATTACAGATACTGCAGGAGCCATCGCGGCCGCAATCGCAGTCCTTATTATTATTTATGGATTCATCAAAAAAAACGGTTTTTTAAAATACAGAAAATATCAGGTTGCATTTGCATTTTCTATCAACGCAATTGTTATCAATATTCTTAAATATTCAATCAACAGGCCACGGCCTTTTGCAGTTGATAAATATATTGAAAAATTAACCGGTGCCGGCAGCCCTTCTTTTCCATCGGGGCACACCGGCGATGCAATGATAGTGGCTATTTCAATGTGTTTACTATTTGCCAGGCAAACGTGGCTGCTTGCCATTATCTGGATTTGGGCGGTTGCGGTTGCTTATTCGAGGATGGCATTAGGCGTTCATTATCCGGGCGATATCTTAGGTTCAGTAGTTATTAGTTTGATAGTGGCTTTTGCTTCTCAAAAAGTTTTTAACAAAATAACGATCAGTCAAAATAATAAATAAATTGACATAAAAAAAATAAGAGAATAATATGGTTTTTGAAATAAAAATTAATTTATGAATTTGTATCAAAAAAAAACCGAACACGAACAGAAAATTACAGCAATCTTTATTGATATTGGCGGTGTATTACTTACCGATGGCTGGAACCGTCAATGTCGGAAAAACGCTGCCTCAACATTTGAGTTGGACATTGACGATCTGGAAGAAAGACATCATCTTACTTTCGATACCTATGAGGAAGGAAAATTAAGTTTGGATGAGTATCTGAAAAGAATTGTTTTTTATAAAGACCGCAGTTTCACAATGGATGAATTTAAGGAATTTATGTTTGCTCAATCGAAAGCTCATCCCGAAATGATCAAAAGCATATCCCTGTTAAAAGAAAAATATGGATTGAAAGTAGCAGTTATCAGTAACGAGGGACGTGAACTAACTGAGTTTAGAATAAAAAAATTTGAGCTAAATAAGTTTGTAGATTTTTTTATTTCTTCATCCTTTGTTCATTTACGAAAACCTGACATAGATATTTTTAGAATGGCATTGGATATTGCGCAGGTAGAAGAAAAAGATGTAGTTTATATTGAAGACAGACCGATGTTTGTACAGGTGGCAGAAGGATTGGGCATTCATGGCATTCAGCGTATAGATCACAATTCTACCATGGAGAAATTAAAGTTATTTGGCTTACAGTTAGAAGAAGATTAGAATTGTTATTAAATACTCCTCATTTTGATTATATAGAAAGTATAAATATGAATTACGACGAAATTATTACTCAATGCTTAGGTTTTAAAACCCAGCATGAACTTGAAAACTATTTAAATGAACTTTTTAAAAATTATTCTTTTAGTGAAGAAATGGAAATGTTGTAATCAATTGAAAAAAAAAGTATGGCAGATGGCACATGAAAATAATTTAGATGATGAAGTAATAGATTATATTGGCTTTAGTACTTCAACTGAAGAGGCAGAAATTGGATGTACTTCACACTTAAAGAATCCTGAAGATGCTTATCCTGGTATATTGCATTGGATAAATGGAAAAGCAAAGCAATGATTTATTCGTTTTGAGCAATATTGGAATAAAGCATTATTTAAGTTTTAGAATTATATAATTTCAATTCAAATTCCTAATTAATAAAGCTAGCATCCGCCCTGTAAGGCTACCAGGGATATCCACCTATTACATCGCCAGGAAAATGAGCTCAAGATAAACCCTGCTGCAGCATACCTGGGATTCGATTATGTAAAATAAAATGGCAATTATTTTTTGACTCCAATAATAATAGCATTTGCTACAGGATGATTGGCAGTAAATTTTAATCCTAAAAGTGAAGCAATTGTTTGTGCAAATTGCTTTTGATAAATCTGCATTTCTGTTTTTAATTCACCTTTTGCAGGAATATCTGGCCCCATTACTGCAAACCATATCTCATTTGCGCCAGGAATATCACTTCCGTGGCTTGTCCATTGATTTTTATTATTATCGCCGCGTCCATGGTCAACTGTAATGAATAATGAAGTTTTGTTCTTGTATTGCGGCTCACTTTGAATATAATTCCAAATGTCTTTTACCCATGCATCAAACTGATGCGCCGATTCCAGATAATCTTTGTAGTGACCTGCATGCGCCCATTCATCAGTTTCGCCATAAGCGATGTAAAGTAGCTTCGGCTTTTTGGTTTTCAAATATTCCATTGCTTCATATTGGGTAAACACATCAAGACATTCATCCATATCCCAGGGTTTATAAGAATCTCTGAGCATGGCATTAATCATCTTTTCTTTCGACGTTGCATTTTTTCCACCTGTTGGCGCAAATGCGGCTATTACCGGAAATCCGCAACGCGGTTTATTTAAAATTCTGTCGAAGGCTTCCCATGCGCCAAAAGCTGCAACACTATTTTTGAATTTCGGTTGCTTATTAATAAACTCCAAAACATTGGTATTGGGATTATTTTTATAATTGTTGGAATTAATTAACGTATCTACATAACCACAAAATATTTCGCTGTAGCCTGGATACGAGAACCAGTAAGGGTTTGAATTATTCACCTTATTTCCAAAAATACGATTTCCATATATTTGTCCGTTTGCTGCAATCGTATTCCAAAGAAAAGGGAGCAATTTTTTTCTTCTCTCAGAAACATCGTTCGCCCAATATTTTTTAAAGATAAAAGTGCTGTCGCCCTGATTATATTTTCTGCGATTTGCAATCGCAGAATCCATTCCGCCAAATGCCTCCTGCCAGCGAAAACCATCAGTAGTGATGATTATGATATTTTCTGTTTTTTGCTGCGCAAAAGAAGGTTTTATGTTGGTTAAAAAAACAAACATAAGCAGCCACAAGATTTTAGGTTTTTTCATTATTAGTATTATTATTAAAAGTATTATTATTAAATTACTACAATAAAGATGACAACATTTTTTTGAAAATACAGCCTCAGAAACATCAAAACAACGTCTCTTTTTTAAAAACAGTACAGCAGTTTTACGAAAAAGCCGAAAAAAAGCAATCTTTATAAAATCAAAACAAGGCCTCCACCAATAATCAATAATGCGCCAATTGCGGTTCTCCATGTTAATGGTTCTCCTAAAAATACTACCGCTAAGATTATTGCAATCGCAACACTCATTTTATCAATCGGCGCTACCTGCGATACTTCACCTAATTGAAGCGCCTTGAAATAAAATATCCATGAAAGGCCTGTGGCAACACCCGATAAGCAAAGAAAAATAATATTTTGTTTAGTTAGCGAATGCATTGTGTAAGCGCCGCCCCTGATAAATGCAATGCCCCAGGCAATGATTAAAATAACAATTGTTCGAATGGCTGTCGCCAAATCGGTATCCACTCCTTTGATGCCTACTTTTGCGAAGATGGCTGTCAATGCTGCAAATAAAGCAGCAAGTAAGGCATATATCCACCACATAATTTTAAGTTTTAAGTTTATAAAATTTCAATTCAAGCTGTTGATAAATTAGTGCAAACATCCATCCTGTAAAACTACCAAAGAAGATTCCTCCAATTACATCGCCAGGAAAATGAACACCGAGATAAACCCGGCTATAGCAGACTAATAATGCCCATGCAAAAAGCAAATAAGGAAACCATTTAATTTTTTGTTTTGTAATTAATGTAAGGTAAATAGTCAGACCGCTTACATTACAGGCATGAGCGGAAATAAAACCAACCTGTCCTCCGCGATAATTGTTTACATAATGTAATAAATTTTCAATGCCGGGAATATGGCTTGGCCGCAATCTTATTTCCATTGATCTTATAACCGTTGATGCAATCTGATCGGTACAAACAACTAAAGGAA
>JBQCEG010000090.1:0-41147 GCA_051960475.1 Ginsengibacter sp. | reverse complement strand
TTTAAGTCCAGAGTTTTAGCAAAGGTCACTGGCTTGACAGTTTTACAGTTTTTAAATAAATTTATATACAACAAACCCGTTGGCAGAGTAAAGCATACTCTTGCCGATTAACTCCGCCAACGGGTTTTTTTAATTTGAATTTATGTCAGTTCATTCTATCGTTTCGCAAACAGAATATTTTATTGATCTTGAAAACCAACATGGGGCTCACAATTACCATCCTCTTCCCGTTGTTTTAAAAGAAGGAAAAAGTGTTTTCGTTTGGGATGTGGAAGGCAAAAAATATTTTGATTTCCTGAGCGCCTACTCAGCAGTAAACCAAGGACATTGTCATCCCAAAATCATTGAATCATTTACTGAACAGGCACGAAAGTTAACACTCACCAGCCGCGCATTTTATAGTGAACAACTTTCACTTTTCTCTGAATACATTACCCAGTATTTTGGTTACGATAAAGTGCTGCCAATGAACACAGGGGCAGAAGCAGTTGAAACCGCATTAAAGCTTTGCAGGCATTGGGCTTACCGTGTAAAAAAAGTAGAAAAAGAGAAGGCAAAAATTATCGTTTGTAGCGGAAACTTTCATGGAAGAACAATAGCGATCATTTCCTTCAGCAGCGACCCAGCAGCTAAAAATGATTTCGGTCCTTTCAATCCGGGATTTACTGAAATTCCATATAACGATCTTCCTGCTTTAGAAAAAGCTTTGAAAGATGAAAATGTTGCAGGATTTTTAGTAGAACCGATCCAGGGCGAAGCAGGCGTAAACATTCCTGACGACGGTTACCTTGCGAAAGCACGTGAATTATGTACCGATGCAAATGTTCTTTTTATTGCAGATGAAATACAAACTGGTTTGGGAAGAACCGGAAAATTATTGTGTTGTGATCATGAAAATGTGAGACCAGATATTTTGATCCTTGGAAAAGCTTTAAGCGGAGGAACAATGCCCGTGAGCGCTGTATTGGCAGATGATGAAATAATATTGACAATTAAACCAGGTGAACATGGAAGTACGTATGGCGGGAATCCTTTGGCGGCAAGAGTTGCCATAACTTCCCTGGAAGTTCTAAAAGAAGAAAACATGGCCGAAAACGCTGAAGAAACAGGAAGGTTTTTCAGGCAGGAATTAAGAAAATTAAATTCGCCACACATTGCAGAAATAAGAGGAAAAGGTTTGCTGAATGCCATTGTGATTAACAATGAATCTGAAGATGCCGCCTGGAAACTTTGTGTAGAATTAAAAGAAAATGGACTGTTGGCCAAACCTACTCATGGAGATAAAATAAGATTTGCCCCTCCCTTAATTATTACTAAACAACAGATTTCCGAATGTGTTCAAATCATTGAAAAAAGTTTGAGCACTTTGGGTTGATAATTCGATTTATTGCAAATCATCAGCGCCAAAAACCAGCGGTAAGAGATTTTCTGCATTTTCAATCACATAAACTTCTCCTTCCAGTCCGCTTAAAATAATGCGGATTGGATTTTTTGTGCGCTGCTGAAATTCAATAAAAGATTGGCGACAAATTCCACATGGGCTTACCGGACGGTTATTTTCACCTCGTAAATTATTATAAGAAATAGCAATTGTATCAATTCCTACTCCAGGATACAAACTGGAAGCAGTTGACATCAGTGTTCGCTCAGCACAAATGCCAGCAGGATAGGCTGCATTTTCCTGGTTAGTGCCACTTATCATTTCTCCATTTACTAATCTTGCAAACGCACCAACTTTAAAACTTGAATATGGAGCGTACGCAAAATCTGTAACTTTCCTTGCCTCCTTTAATAAATCAGCATCCTTTTCATTCAATTCTTCCACAGAATTATAAACCTTAAAATCAAATTTGAAAACTTTGTTTTCCATAATGAACAATTGTTTATTCTTTAAATAACTGAAATTACAGTTTGTAAACCAATTTTCAATTTATTACAACAAAAAAGCCGCATAGAAATGCGGCGTTTGTTAAGAACCAATCAGGTTCTGTAACCCCCAAAGAAAACGAGTTAAATATTTTTATTTTAATGCCAACATCTTCACTTCGCTGAACTGCACATCACCGTCGGTATTTACGTGCTTCAGCCGATAAAACGATTTACCTTTTTTGCTCACTTTGTCAAAGCATCCAAAACATTCGCAATCTGTTTTCGTGGGGTCAGCACCCAAAACGTAAGCTATTGTATTAAAATTTTTGCCGTCAGCACTTCTTTCTACTTCAAAATAATTGGTCGGCGAATCTTTCGATGTAGTCCAATTAATAACCACTTTTGTGTCTTTTTTTATTACCTGGAATTGAGTAATATTTATTTCTTCGGAACTTTTCTTTTGTGCATTTACGTTAAAGGCAAGAGAAAGAAAAAGGACCATAACCAGGCCATTCCTTAAAATCAAAATCTTTTTCATTGTATAATTTTTTTCGTGAACAGTTACAATGAATATTAGGATTCTGGCTTTGATAAAATCTGGATTTATGAAGCACTTCTGCTTTAATTATTTTGACTCTTTACTCAAAAAAAATTAAAAATACCGCAGTTACTTTTTGCTATATGTAGCAAAGAATCATTTTGCCCCGGCTCCCAATTGAGCGGTTCAGCAGATTAAAGTAAGAAAAAAGAATAGTGAAAATCTTGTTCTTGCAGGTAAAATTTAAATCCATTCCTTGAGTTTGAGGTTTTAAAATCTTGTTAAGTGATCTATTTGATCTTTCAAGGGAAGCAGGATTCTGTGAGAGAAATTGAAAGCGTTGGTATTAAAAACTCGCAATCACAATGCAAACATAGAGTGCATTTTCTGAATTTGCAATACCGTAAAATTACCATTTTGATATTTTTAGATATTTTCTATTTAAACCTTCCATTTTTTAAAAATTAGTAGGCAATAGAACTTATAAGTCGCATAAGTAGTATCTCAAATCTGTCTAATTTTAGATATTTTTTTATTTCTCTACTAAAAGTCATCATTCTGACATGTGTTAAGTGATATAGACAGTGCACGCAATAATGTCATAACTAAGCACATTGTTCACAACCCCCTCAGAGAACAAGATAATCTTAAAAGCAGGAAAATTACTGAAAGACATTAAAAGTATTCTTTGTTCTTCAATCTTATTGAAATAAATATTTCAATTACTATTATAATGAGCTAATTTTCAATTGATAATAATCAATTTAATGACAATTTTACAGAAGTTGTGAATACATGCTTGTTTAATAGGCAAAATTATTATTTCGATCGCTCAATTATCTAATGTAAATTTTAAACTTATGCGAATAAGAACATATGATAATTAATCGATTATGCGCATATTTTAATTTCTAAAAATATTAGTTAAATACTTTTTTTCCTAAAGTTTCTCCAATACTAATAAGCTTAGTAATCATAATTCTATCTTTGTCGTTCAATTTTTTTGATTCGAAAAAATGAGAGAAAAATTCAGTTACGTTTTGATTGTGGTTTTTGTCTTTATGTCATGCTCCTCTCCCAAAAGTTTAGAGTATAGGGACTATCACAATTTTCAAATTCAAAGTCTTGGTTTTGATAAATCAACGGTTAGCATGAATATAGAATATTACAATCCTAATAATTTCAGGATGCAACTCCGCAATTCTGATCTGGATGTTTTTATTAATGGAAAATTATTTGGACATAGCTCAGTTGACACATTAATCCAAATCCCAAAAAAAGATACTTTTTCATTGCCTGTACTTTTTGATGTAAACATGCAGAGTGTTTATCAAAATGCATTAAATACTCTCTTGGGAAAAGAAGTGGAACTCCGGGTATCCGGAAAAATAAAAGTGGGAAAGGCAAATGTATTTATGTACTTCCCTGTGAATTATGTATCAAAAGAAACCTTCTCCTTATTTTGATTTTAACATGAGAAGAAAAGAGGGAGGAAAGTGAAAACATTATTTTCAAGACCAATGAAAGAGCGATTTTGTTTTAAATAGAAAATTCTTACACTCCCCAATTTGCCGGATCCTTGCGCCAGTTATTTAGACTTTCCTGGTCGCTTTCACTAATAGATTTTTGAGCAATCGCGAGATCGATAAGGGAGTTATAATCGGTTAGGGATTTTAGAGTGAGATTATATTTTTCAAAGGCATTTTTTGCTTCATCAAAGCCATAATTAAAAATAGAAACCATTCCTTCTACTTCCAAACCTGCATTTTTCAATACATCAACTACCTGCAAGCTGCTTTTTCCTGTTGAAACAAGATCTTCTACAACTACTACGTTTTTTCCGGCTTCGTAAAACCCTTCAATCTGGTTTCCAAGGCCGTGTTCCTTAGGTTTTGGCCTGACATAAATATAAGGAAGCTTCAACTGATCAGCGGCCATGGCCCCCCAGGGAATTCCTGCTGTCGCCACACCGGCAATGATTTCGGCATTTTCAAAATTCCGGAAAATTACATTACACATTTCAGACTTAATATAATCCCTGACGAAAGGAAAGGAAAGGATTTTCCTGTTATCACAATAGATCGGGCTTTTCCAGCCACTCGCCCACGTAAATGGTTTGTCAATGCTTAATTTTATTGCCTTAATTTGTAAAAGCTTTTCAGCTATCGCTTTTTTATCAGTCATGCTGCGAAGATAACAAACACATATGAGCTATATTACTATTTACTTTGACGACAAACCGGTTTTACTTACAAATGAACTTTCAGAAAAAATAAATGAATTGCGCCATCAACAGGGAAATATTTTTATTGATGAATTGTCTAAAAATGCAATCGAATCATTACTAAATAAGATCCGCAATTTAGAAGTGCAATCAGCAATTATTTATGACAAGAATTTTGAGCAGTTGAAAAAAAGCTTTTTTAAGCATTTTCATTTTATTGAAGCCGCAGGTGGATTGGTAAAAAATAAAAAAGACGAAATTTTGTTGATTTACCGGCGGGAAAAATGGGATTTGCCTAAAGGCAAATTGGATGAAGATGAAACCATAGAACATTGTGCGATAAGAGAAGTAGAAGAAGAAACGGGCCTTAAAGATCTTCGAATTATCAAACCTCTTGAAAGTACTTTTCATACTTATGTACAAGATGGAAATGACATTTTAAAAGAAACGCATTGGTTCCTTATGCAGGCAAACGGCGGTCAAAATCTAGTCCCACAAACCGAAGAAGATATTTCAAAAATACTTTGGGTAAATAAGAACGAACTGGCCGATTATACCGTAAACACTTTCAAAACAATCGAGCACGTTTTGCTGAATGCCTGATCAAAAAAATAATTAATAATTGTTTGTTTACTGATCAACAAAGCTAGAAATCCTCAACCTCTTTTGACAAAATAGAAAACTCGAGGTATTCCATTTTTCTAAAATGCCATTCTTCATTAAAACCCGCGCTTAAAAATATTTCTTTATGAACCGGGTTAATATAAATAACAAAGATTTTGCGGGGATTTTGTTTTAAGGATAACAGAATATTTTTTACCACTTCTAACATTACTACTTCATCAAAAGGATTAAAAAAGAAGAAGAAGTTCTGGTCATTTTCGATTTTATAGCATGCCGCATCCTCATTTAAAATCTTGAAAACAGTATTTGCGAAAAGTGCTTCGGCCTGGTCAACGTTTGCTTCAGCGTCCACACAGAGCTTTTGAGAAAACTCAATACCAGTTATTTTTTTAAATCCAAAATGCGCGGCCATTATCAATACCCTTCCCTTTCCACAACCAAAATCTACAAACGCACCATCTTTAATTTCATTTTCAAAAAAAGAAAAAGCTTTCTCAACCAAATAATAACTGCTTGCCTGGTAAATTGAAGCGTGAACAAGGTTTTCGCTTTCAATATTTTCGTTATTAAGCCTGTTGATCCTGACTGTATCAAGATTATATTTATTCTCCCCTTTTATTTCGTGATAAACAGTGAAGGCAGCAAGTTTTGCATTCCAATTTCTTGCAATAAAATAAAAGTATTTAAAGTAATAAAGAAACTTCATTAGTTATTGCTTGCATATTCGGAAAGCCTGAAGTCCATTACTTTCAATTGAAGATTTTTTGCTCCGTTCCATTCGTTCTCATCAATTGTATACACAAGGTCAATAGGTTTGTTCATTTGTAATATTTGAAATTTTGAGGCAAGATTAAAACCTATTCCTGTAAATGTTTTATTTTCATTCTTAACAACAAAGCGTATATGTTCTTCTTTTACAATCCTCGTCCACTCCGTGCTGATAACATTTTTTGTAATAAAAACCGGCCGAAGATTTTCAGGCCCGTAAGGTTCCATTTGTTCAACTATCCTGAAGAATTTTTCATTTACATGTTTAAAAGTGATCTCAGCATTTATGATCAATTCAGGAACGAGCAAAATGGGATCAATCGTTTTTGCAACAACCTCCTCAAATTTTTTACTGAATGCATCCACTTTCTCCGGGAACAACGACATACCTGCGGCAGCAAAGTGGCCGCCATAACCAATTAAATGTTCACGGCAGGCGTGGATAGCTTCATACAAATTAAAACCGGGCACACTTCTGGCGCTTCCTCCAACCACACTTTCTCCTAAGGTCAAAACAACCGTGGGCCTGAAATAAGTTTCGATCAACCTGCTTGCTACAATTCCGACAACCCCTTTATGCCAATGGGACTGAAATACAACGGTACTTTTCCTTGAAAGCATTTCCGGATCGTTTTCGATCATCGCCAAAGCTTCTTCAGTTATGGTTGAATCGGCATCTTTTCTGTCGCTATTGTCAGAATGCAGGATTTCTGCAAACTCCTTTGCTTTTGTTTCATCGTCCTCGATGAAAAGTCTTACCGCTTTGGTTGCATCGTCCATTCTGCCCGCTGCGTTTACTCTTGGGGCAATAATAAAAACAACATTATTGATCGAAAACTTCTTTTGAAGTTGGCTCAATTCAATGAGTGCTTTAATACCGGCGCACGGAGTAGCATTTAGTCGTTGTAATCCATAAAAAGCCAAAACACGATTTTCACCGGTAATAGGGACAATATCAGCTCCTATTGCAGTAACTACCAAATCGAGATAACACAAATATTCTTCTTCGTGTAGCCCTAACCGTTGTGAAAGTGCTGTAATCAATTTAAACCCTACTCCACATCCACAAAGTTCTTTATACGGATAATTACAATCCTTTTGTTTTGGATTCAAAATAGCAACAGCTGGCGGCAGGACTTCATCCGGTAAATGGTGGTCACATACAATAAAATCCAGTCCTAACGTTAAAGCGTACCCGACGAGTTCTACAGATTTAATACCGCAATCAAGAGAAATGATCAGATCAAAATTATTTTCACTGGCAAAATCAATTCCTTGTTTGCTAATTCCGTAACCTTCCTTATATCGATGAGGAATATAAAAATCAATCTTTTCCTCTTTATAGATTTTTTTTAGAAATCGATACATTGTTGCCACTGATGTTGTACCGTCAACATCATAATCACCAAAAACAAGAATCTTCTGATTATGGTCAATTGCAAAAAGAATTCTTTCAACCGCCTTTTCCATGTCTTTCATTAAAAAGGGATCATGCAAATGCGAAAGTTGGGGCCTGAAATAATCTTTTGCCTTTTGAAAAGAATCAATGCCGCGTTGAACAAGAATATTACAAAGTGGAGTGCTGATCGATAAAGAATGTTGCAAAGCATCAACTTTCTCTTTATCTGCTTCAATTATTTTCCATCTTTTTTCCATGCAGTTTTATTTGGAATCATTGATTGGGAATTAACACTAATTTGTTCCCAAATTAATATTTCCTGTCGGTAGTGTACAGCACCAGTTCTTCCAATCCTTTTCTGATATCGCTTTCAGGATATTCGGACAAAATAGCCAAGGCTTCATCCCTATATTGTATCATTTTTTGGCGCGCATAATCGATTCCACCAGTTTCAACCACTTTTTGAAGCACATATTTTATTTTGTCAGGATTGGTATTTTGGTTTTTCACAATATAAATTATCTTTCTCCTTTCGCTCTTATCTATATTGTTTAATGTGTAAATTAAAGGTAGGGTTAATTTTTTTTCTTTTAAATCATTGCCCGTTGGTTTGCCTACATCCTCATTACCGTAATCAAAAAGATCATCTTTTATCTGAAAAGCAATTCCTGTCTTTTCACCAAAATTCTTCATGCGCTCTGTAATTAGCTCATCTTTACTCGTACTCCAGGCTCCTACGGCACAAGCTGATGATAACAACGAAGCCGTTTTACTTCTTATTATTTCGAAATAGATCTCTTCTTTTAAATTAAGGTGTCGGGCTTTTTCAATCTGCAATAATTCACCTTCACTCATTTGCCTTACTGCATAAGATAATATATCCAGGTGCTTAAAATCTCCTGATCCTGTAGATAGCAACAAGCCTTTTGACAAGAGATAATCCCCCACAAGCACAGCAATTTTGTTTTTCCATAATGCGTTTATGGATAAAAAGCCTCTTCTTTCCAGCGATTCGTCAACTACATCATCATGAACCAGTGTAGCAGTGTGTAACAATTCGACTAAAGCAGCAGCCCGGTAGGTTGATTCATTAACAGGACCATGAAGTTTAGCACTCAGAAAAACAAACATCGGCCTAAGCTGCTTACCTTTTCTTTTGATAATATATTTCATTATCCTGTCGAGCAAAGGCGTCTGGCTTTTTACTGATTGCTCAAACTTCTCTTCAAACGTGGCTAATTCTGTGGCAATAAGATCTTTTGAAAATTGCATTCTTAAACTGGAAAGGGGCAATATAATACAGAATGAGAAATAAAATTAAATAAACAACTGTCAATCGAAAAAAAGAGATAATAAGACAGGGTAAAATTACGTTACTACTGCGCTTGTACAAACATAAGTGAAAAAATTATTCTTTAAATGTTAGTTTCCATAAAACTATCTATTAAATAATTATAATAAAATTTAATAAAACGCTAAAAAAAATTTGCACTGTGGCATTCGTTTGATACTTTTGCCTACATCAAAACCCGTTTATCAGAAATCCCTCAATTAAAAGTTATGCCAAAAATGTTCAAGTTCTTGTTTATGGGAATTTTCTCCCTACTTTCCTGTGGTTTATTTGCCCAGGACACCAGTGTTTACAATGTTTATGATTCTGCTGTTGTTTCTTCCAAAGGCAAGGCGCAACAAAGTGAGTTCATGAACAACACTTATGACTTTCCTGCAAAGCCACGTAATCAAATGGAAATAGGTGTTTCAGGTGGTATGTTCGCCATCAGCGGAGACGTAGCATCGGTTTTGCCTACGTTTGGTTTTGGTGTTCATGTCAGAAAAGCGCTCGGATATGTATTTTCATTGAGAGCTCAATTTATTCATGGTGTTGGCAAAGGATTAAACTGGAAGCCATCTTATGGGTATTCAAATGACCCGGTTTGGTCAGGTTTTAGTGCCGCTAACCATGATCCGGTTTATTACAATTACAAGACTTCGGTTAATGACCTTTCCCTGCAGGGAATTGTAACACTAAATAACGTACGTTTCCATAAACAAAAATCAGGAATGGTAATTTACGGTGGATTGGGATTAGGTGCTACGGTGTACAATGCTGAAGTGCGGGTTCCAACAAGTTTTACTTCCATTCAACAAACTACTGATCAATATTCGAACAGGAAGAAAACAAGAGATGCATTAAAAGCTTTATTGAAGGATGTGCCTTACACTCCTGCTCAAAATGAAAATAACACAAAACCTACTTTGGGATCCCATCCATTGAGGGCAACCGGAACTGGGTTATTAGGAATCGCATTCAAATTAAGCAATCATGTTAACCTAGCCGTTGAAGACAGGTTAACTTTTACAAAAGACGATTTGCTTGATGGTCAGCAGTGGCAAGAACATCCTTTATTGGATCCTGCACAAACAAGGGATTTCGACAGTTATAATTATTTTTCTCTTGGGTTAAACTTTAATGTTGGATCTAAAGCTGTAGAACCTCTTTGGTGGGTTAACCCGCTCGACTACGCTTACAGTGAGATCAACAATCCTAAGCATATGAAGTTGCCTAAGCCAATACTTGATGACAGTGATGGAGATGGCGTAACTGATCAATTTGATAAAGAACCAAATACACCCGCAGGTTGTCCTGTTGATAGTCACGGTGTTTCAAGAGATACAGATGGAGATGGCGTTCCTGATTGCAAAGACAAGCAACTGATCACTCCAACAGAATGTCAGCCTGTAGATGCAGACGGAGTTGGTAAATGCCCTGATCCTGAATGCTGCAAAACTTTGGCTGCTCAAGCTACTGTTTGCAACATTGGTGACCTTCCAAGCATCACCTTCAGAAGCAGGAGCACTACTCTAAGCAGTGATGCAAAAGCGATGCTTGCAAATGTTGCTTCTAAACTGAAAAACAGTCCTTCTTGCAACATTACTATAAGTGCATATCCTGCAGCTTCAAAAGCTTCACAGGCACTTTGCAACAAGAGGTTAGATGCAATTAAGACTTATCTTACAGAAAAAGAAGGAATCAGTTCAGACAGGATCACAACCAATTGTGAAGTTGGTGGTGGTGATGTAAACACAGTAGATATCAAAGCGGATTAAATAACAAATAATCACTTTTCTCCAAACCCTTCCTTCTACCGGGAAGGGTTTTTTATTCCTTATCAAAATATTAACGACGTTGATTTTGTTCGCATTAATTTAAAATACATTTTTGTCTAAATTCACTTAATTTTGCGGCTCTTTATGAAGTTGAAGTCTTATCTTTTTTTATTGTTGATTCCCTTTTTGGTGCTCACCTCGTGTAATAGTCAATTTACGAAGGTTCTTAAAAGCACTGATTATGAGTATAAGCTAAAGAAAGCAGACGAATATTTCGCTAATAAAAAGTACAATTTCGCCCAGCAACTTTATGAAGAATTGTTTCCAGTATTCAAAGGATCTGATAAGTTTGAAGAGTTGTATTATAAGTATGCTTACTGTGCCTATTATCAAAAAAATTACACAGATGCAGAAAATCTGTTTAAAGGATTTTTAGGTGTATTTCCCAACAGTAGCAAAGCAGAAGAAATTGCGTATATGCATGCTCTTACGTATTTTAAGCAATCTCCAAATGTGCAGTTGGATCAAACGAATACCAACAAGGCTATCGGCATGATGCAAGGATTTATTAATGCTTATCCTAACTCTACAAGAGTAGCAGATGCAAATAAGATTATTGAAGCATGCAGAGCCAAACTTGAAGAAAAGGATTACCTGGCAGCAAAACTCTATTATAACCTGGAAATGTACCAGGCAGCCGGAATTGCATTTACCAATTTATTAAATTCGTATCCCGAATCAACAAGGGGCGATACTTATATGCTGATGGCTGTCAAATCATTTTACCAATTTGCCAGGATGAGCATTGCTGACAAACAGGAAGAAAGGTATCAAAAAGTGACTGCCGAATATTTTGATTTTGCAGACCGGTATCCGGACAGCAAGCTGCTGAAGGAAGCCGAAGAATATAAAAACTTAAGTCAAAACAATATTAAAAAAATACAAAATGAGCAAACTAAGGAGACAACAGACTAGCAATACAAGTAATGTTGTGGAAACTCAAAATCTTATTGACATAAAAAATAAGACGGGCAATTTGTATGAGTCTATTTCCGTAATTGCGAAAAGAGCCAATCAAATCAACATTGCAATTAAAGAGGAATTGCACAATAAACTTGAGGAATTTGCAAGTCATACCGACAGTCTTGAAGAAATCCATGAAAATAAAGAGCAGATTGAAATTTCACGTGCTTATGAAAGGATGCCTAATCCGGCTCTTTTGGCCACGGCCGAATTTATGGAAGACAAAGTTTATTACCGCAAGAACGAGGATAATCTTTTTGATTAATCCGGTTTTGTTTATTTATAAGAAATGATAATTTTAATGGTGGTTGATTCCACCATTTTTATTTTATAGTATCTTTCCATATAAAAATTAATACTTGCTTAAAGGAAAAAAAATCTTATTAGGAGTTACCGGAAGCATTGCAGCTTATAAAGCAGTGTTTTTTGTTCGTTTACTGGTAAAAGCTGGTGCAGAAGTGAAAGTAATCGTGACGCCCGGAGCAAAAGATTTTGTGTCACCGCTTACCTTCTCTACCCTCTCAAAAAACAAAGTGCTCACAGATCTGTTTAATGAAGACAACTGGTCAAATCACGTAATGCTAGGCCGTTGGGCAGATGCAATGATCATTGCTCCTGCCTCCTGCAACACAATCGCCAAAATGGCCAATGGCCTTTGTGATAATTTATTACTCGCGGTTTATCTTTCTTCCATTGCTCCGGTATTCATAGCTCCGGCAATGGATGAAGACATGTGGATTCATCCGGCAACCCGAAAAAATGTTGCAACATTAAAGCAATATGGAAATTTATTCTTGCCGGTGAATCAAGGCGAACTTGCCAGCGGATTAACAGGTGAAGGCAGAATGGCCGAGCCGGAAGAAATGATAAAATTCCTGGAAGATTTCTTTCAAAAAAAAAAGGAATTAAAAGGTAAAAAAGTTTTAGTTACTGCAGGACCTACTTATGAATCAATTGATCCGGTTAGGTTTATAAGCAACCATTCCAGCGGAAAAATGGGCATTGCCATCGCTAATGCTTTCTTTGAAAAAGGTGCCGATGTGCGGCTTGTTTTAGGGCCTACACAAATTAACGCCGAAGCTGGTATTTCAGTCGAAAAAGTCACTTCTGCTGAAGAAATGTTCAACGCTTGTATGAACAAGTTTTCTGGTTACGATATCATTGTAATGGCTGCAGCTGTGGCCGATTACACTCCAAAGATGTCCAGTGAAAAGAAAATCAAAAAGAAGACAGAGGAGTTTACCCTTGAATTAAAGAAAACGAAGGATATCCTTTTTGAGGCAGGAAGAAAAAAATCAGCTAAACAAACTTTGGTTGGCTTTGCATTGGAAACCAATGACGAAAAGCAGAATGCATTGAAAAAATTAAAACAAAAAAATGCTGATCTTATCATTCTCAATTCAATGAATGACGCCGGCGCAGGCTTCGGTTTTGACACAAATCAAATTACCATTTTTGATAAAAAAGGGAAAGAAAAGAAATTTCCGGCAAAGACAAAAAAAGAGGTAGCAGAAGACATTGTTAATGCAATCATTCAATACAGAAATGAATAAATTACTAATTCTCATATTATTCAGCACTTTTGCAGTTTGCGCACAATCGCAGGAACTCAGAGCAAGGGTAAGCGTAGTGAGTAACAGGGTAAACAGCAGTGTTGATAAAACGGTGTTTAATACGCTTCAAACCGCACTTAATGATTTTGTAAATAACAGGAAATGGACCAATGATAATTATGCAGCCAATGAAAAAATTGATTGCAGTTTTCTGCTCAACATTCAGTCCACAGGTGAACCTAATGTTTACAAAGCTTCACTCACCATTCAATCCGGAAGGCCGGTATTCAACACATCATATGTTTCGCCGGTTATCAACTACCAGGATAATGATGTATCCTTTAAATATGTTCAGTTTCAGCAACTGGAATTCAACGAAAACCGCGTTTCCGGCACTGATCCGCTTGTTTCCAACCTTACCGCCGTCATTGCTTATTGGGTAGATATGGTTTTAGGATTTGATTACGATTCATTTTCCCCACGGGGAGGAAATCCTTATTTTCAAAAAGCAGAAAACATCGTCAACAACGCTCCTGAAGGCAGAGATATTTCAGGATGGAAACCTTTTGACGGTACAAGAAACCGTTATTGGTTAGCCGAAAATCTAATGAACAGCAAGTACACTATTTTCCACGATATAATTTACAATTATTACAGGATGGGAATGGACAAATTGTACGAACAGGAATCGACAGCCAGGATGAATATTTTAAATGTCCTGACTATGTTGAATACATTTAATACCGAAAACCCAAATACAATGATCCTGCAGTTTTTTTTCCAGGCAAAAACACAGGAATTGATTCAAATTTTTTCAAAAGCAAATCCACCTGATAAAGCAAAAGCTTTGGAATTATTGAAAAAACTTGACGTAGCTAATGCAACAAAATATGAAGATCAATTGAAATGATTAAAAGATTTTTTTTCTTAATTATTCCGGTGATTATTGTCTCTTGTTATTCCGTTGAGAAAAGGCCGGCGGATATTATCAAACCAGATAAAATGAAAGATATTTTGTGGGACGTGATGAGAGCACAAACACTTGCGCAGGAAACTTCACTTAAGGATTCAGGAATCAGTTTGCCCGTAGAGATCAACCAGCTTTCTAAAGAAATTTTTAAGATGCACAAAGTCGATTCCTCCCGGTTTGTTAAAAGCTACAATTGGTATGTGAAACATCCTGAAGCATTAAAAGTTATCTTTGATAGTCTTTACAACCAAAAGCAAAGAGAAAGCGAGAAAGAACTGAAACGAAAGGAAAAACTATTACACCATCCAATGTAAATTCGATAACAATGAAGAAAGTCTTTAAAAATGCTGAAGAAGCTATTTTCGATATTTCAGATGGAACTACGCTTATGTTGGGTGGCTTTGGCCTTTGTGGGATACCGGAAAACTGTATAACAGCATTGGTAAAAAAAGGAGTGAAAGAACTTATCTGCATTTCCAATAACGCAGGTGTTGACGATTTTGGTATCGGTCTATTGTTACAAAAAAAGCAGGTAAAAAAAATGATCGCCTCTTATGTTGGCGAAAATGCTGAGTTTGAAAGACAATTGTTGAGCGGTGAATTGGAAGTCGAATTAATTCCACAGGGGACTTTGGCTACCCGCTGTATGGCTGCAGGCTATGGAATTCCTGCCTTTTATACACCTGCAGGTGTAGGCACTGAAGTATCCGAAGGCAAAGAATCAAGAGTTTTCGGAGAAAAAGAATACCTGATGGAATATGCTTTTGAAGCGGATTTCTCTTTGGTAAAAGCCTGGAAAGGCGATACCTCTGGAAATTTGATTTACAAAGGCACAGCACGAAATTTTAATCCCCCCATGGCGATGGCAGGAAAAGTAACAATCGCTGAAGTGGAAGAACTTGTAGAGGCCGGCGACCTTGACCCAAACGAAATTCATACTCCAGGAATTTATGTTCACCGTATTTTCCAGGGAAGCAATTATGAAAAGAGAATTGAGCAAAGAACAGTAAGCAAAGAAAGTTGAGGAATTTTTATTTTGTAACAAGTCTAAAAAGGATCTCGCATGCTGGATAAAAATCAAATCGCACAGAGAATTGCCAGAGAACTACAAGATGGTTTTTACGTGAATCTTGGAATTGGAATTCCTACTTTAGTAGCCAATTATATACCGCAAGGAATAAATGTAACTCTTCAATCAGAAAATGGATTGTTGGGAATGGGTCCGTTTCCCTTTGAAGGAAAAGAAGATCCCGACTTGATTAATGCCGGAAAGCAAACGATTACCACACTTCCCGGTTCATCATTTTTTGACAGTGCAATGAGTTTTGGAATGATCAGGGCCGGCAAAGTTGATCTTACGGTTTTAGGCGCAATGGAAGTAAGTGAAAATGGTGACATAGCCAGCTGGAAAATTCCTGGTAAATTGGTTAAAGGAATGGGCGGAGCAATGGATCTCGTTGCCAGTGCTAAGAATATAATTGTTGCAATGATGCATACGAATTCAAAGGGAGAATCCAAATTGCTTAAAAGATGCAAACTGCCTTTGACCGGAATCAATTGTGTAAAGAAAATAGTAAGTAACCTGGCAGTGATGGAAGTTACTGAAAAAGGTTTTCGGTTGCTGGAAAAAGCACCAGGCGTTTCTGTCGATGAGATTAAAAGTAAAACGGAAGGAAACCTGATCGTCGAAGGCGAAATTCCTGAGATGCAGTTTTCATAGACTTCTAATCAATTAATCCATTCTTCATTGCAAAAAATACAAGTCCAACAGAATTTTTTACTCCAAATCTTTCCATTAACCTGTCTTTTATTGCCTCAACAGTTCTTGGGCTTATGTCCATTTTTTGGGCGATTTCCTGCGCAGTATATTCCATGCAAACCAGCGATAAAACTTCTTTCTCTCTTTCACTAACCACGACCTCGCTGTTCAGGTTTGGATTGAATTTTTGCTTCGCGTAGTTCTTTTTGATCAAAACACGATTGACGAAATTATTCAAATAAAATCCCGTATTCATCACATCAATTATCCCTTGTTTTATTTCAGCTGGCTCTGTGCTTTTTAACAGATATCCGTTGGCTCCGCTTTCCATCAAATGTCCTACAAACCGCTCGTCTTCAAACATGGTAAGGATCAGTATCCTTATTTGAGGATAGTGTTTATTAAGATATTTCGTTGTCTCAATTCCATCTTTAACAGGCATTTTCAGATCAAGTAAAACAATATCCGGTTGCTCTTTTTCAATGCCCTTGATAAGCTCTTCTCCATTTTCGGCCTCTAAAATAAAATTGATATTATGATAAACTTTAAGTGAGAGAATTACTCCTTTTCTAAAGATCTTGTGATCGTCAGCTATGGCTACTTTAATTGTATCGGGGGTCATATCTAATAGCTTGGAGGCAAAAGATAATAGAAAAAAATATAAAATGCAACAATTTTATTTTGCGGGCTCTCTCGGGACTTCAATTGTCACTTTATAATAAGTGTGTGTGTTATCTATTTCAAAATAAATTTTACCATTCAAAACCCTTATCCTGCTTTGGATATTTTTTAATCCAAGGCCGGCAGATCCTTGCTCCATCTTTTCAAAATCCTGTTGCAAAATTCCCTTACCGTCGTGATGAATACGGAAATACACAATATTATTCTGTGCATTTTGTGTAAGATGAATAAACCCGGCACTGCTGTGCTTGATAATATTTGTGACCAATTCCTGCAAAATCCGAAATACTAGTAATTCCTGCTCATCAGATAATCGTTGGCGGTTATCATGGAAACGTGCGCTCGAATTAATAACTCCCGAACCATTTATTTTTTCAAATAAATCTTTTATTGCTGCCTCAAGTCCGAAATTCTTCAAAGTCGGCGGCATAAGGCTGTGTGAAATATTTCTTATCAGTTGAATACTATCGTCAATAATTTGCTTGGCGCTAAAGATAGATTGAAGTTGAAGTGCCGGCTCCTGGTGAATAAGGTTCTCATTCAGGTATAACCTCGCTGTTGCCAAAAGTGGACCCGCATCGTCGTGTAGGTCAGCTGCAATCCTTTGCCTTTCTTCTTCCTGGAACTGGATAGAAGCCCGCAGTAACATTTGTTGCCGCTCCTCCTCCATTTTTTGTATTTGCTTATTAAACCTGATTACCCTCCTCTGATGGAAAACCACGATAGAGACCAATGTGATGGCCATGAAAAACATGCCAAGAGTACCTAGTATTAATACACTTGACACGCCTAAAGTAGTTTGTAAAAAAGACATCAGAATGAGCAATTAAATTTTTTCACGAAAAAACACTTCGTCATCCAATTCAGGAATAACAGCTTTTTGTGGTTTTACTGGTTCATTAAGTTTCATTGTCATGGCAATACACAACAAAATATTCTTCAAAATATTGAAAGTGATATTGATAATAAAATATTGTTTTCGAAAAGCTAAATTAGTACTCATGCTTTCAGCAAGAATGTATAGAAAAAAAGTACCTGAAAAATAAATTAGAAACGTAATAACAACCCAGAAATCAAAAGTCGAATAAATAGTCAAACTATTGGATCCACGTAGTTGGATAAAGAGGAATGATATACACAAGAATAAAATTATTATTGATTCTATTCCTGATGTAAATGAATCGAAGCCGACTCCTTTATTAATAAAGATTAAATCTATAAATTCAAAAACAACGAAACTAATCCACAAAAAGGGCACTGTCTTTTTTACAAAAGTTCTCGGTATAATAATAAAGATAAAATAACAGAAAAAAGTGTATTCAACAATAGTAAAAGTATAAAAAAGAAAAAGGAATTTTTCGCTTTGTATGCTCTGCAAATAATAACTCATTCCTTCATTGAAGATGCAATAAATTATATAAAATAAAATAACCCTTAGCG
This sequence comes from Ginsengibacter sp., assembly GCA_051960475.1. Lineage (GTDB taxonomy): Bacteria > Bacteroidota > Bacteroidia > Chitinophagales > Chitinophagaceae > Ginsengibacter. The sequence continues at coordinate 23,191 of JBQCEG010000090.1, read as the reverse complement.
ATTTCCCTTTGCTCTTTATTTTAAAAAGCAAATAGAACACTAAGGGCAGCGTACTTGAAAAAATTCCGATATATAATAGCGTTTTTAAAATAGCAGTTACATTTAACTTCAAATATAACTACATATTTTAAAATTTATTTCACGCTTTCAAAAATAAATACCAATTTAGGTATTTGGCTGGTTTGTCCCATTAAGAAGATCCCAGTCGATAATGATTTTATCAGCAACGATACCATCATATTTTTCCAGGTCACCAGTATTAGTAACTACGGAAAATTGAAGAATATCTTTGCCTTCAGCGTCAACACCAGTGTAAACCAGGTGCTCTTCGTTGTTGTCAGAAAGGCATTTGCGGAACCTGATTCCCACGCAACCCGGCTGGCTAAGAATTTGGTCCATAATGTTACGGCCAATAAAATATCCGGGAGTAGCATCAGGATGAGCAGTTCTGAAGTTTTGAACTAATCTTTTGCCTTCTTTCAAGCCAATGTCAGCACCAACGTCTGCAAGGCTCTTGGTTTCGAGTGCATTTTTTGTCATAATTGTAAGTTTTTGTTGTTCTAAAAGCATTTTTATCTGAATAATCAGACATCTAACTTCCTTCAATTATTTTTCACTGGCAACCACTTATTTTGTAATTCAATTGATGTATTTTCGCTAAAACATCGTACCGATAAGGGTTTCCGCCAAAAATGAACGTAATTTAACGTTCTGAAATTGGGTAATTGTACGATGTAAATATAGTAATTTTACTATGGAGAAAATAGTTTTTTTACGACCGTATTTGTACTAAGTTTGGAAAATTAAAGGGAAACTGACGACGGAGGAGAGAATTGGTAATTTAGTTGACGGCCTTTTATTTCTTACGAGAATGTTGATTGGCACCTGTCCCCTCAGAATAGGTTTTTAAAGGATATGGTTTTTGCTTTTTGGACAGGATATCTTCCTTTGGGGGAGATATGAAATGGACAAACCTTTGGGGACCGATACAAAATCAACTTCTCAAAAATAACTTAATCAAATTAGGTCAACTATAGCAGCTTTGCGTTTTTTTCCGGTTGGAATATTTACTGATTAATTGCAGAAACCGCAAGACTGTTCGAAATTTTACTAAAAACGAAGAACGTAATTTTACGATAGTAGCTTTTCCAGGAAATATTTGAGTTCCATCGTAAAATAAGTAATATACTGTAAGAATATTCGTTAATGTAACTATATTTACACTATCCCTAAGATTTATATTCAATGTCACTATCTACCGTTATCAAAATTGCAATTGCCGACGATCACAAGATTTTCAGAGATGGAATTAAAATGGCACTGAATCCAAGACATGACCTGAAAATGGTTTGGGAAGCTGAAGATGGCAAGGATCTGATGCATAAGATGACCATAAAAAAACCTGACTTGCTTCTTATGGACATCCGCATGCCTGAAATTGATGGCATTAATGCAATTGAAATGTTGAGAAAGGAATATGAAGATCTAAAGATAATCGTTCTATCTATGTACGACGACCAGCAAATGATCAGCAAAATGATGGAAATGGGTGCCAATGCTTATCTTACCAAAACCACTGACCCTGATGAAATTTACGAGGCGATCCTCACCTGCATGAATGAGGAATTCTATTTCAACCAATTGGTGAACAAGGCAGTAATGGGAAAGTTGCTCCAGAAAAAAAATGTGCGCAAACATTATGGCAACCAGGTGCCGGTGACCTTTAATGAGAAAGAATTGAAAATCCTCCAGCTTTTGGGTGAAGACAAAACCACAGAAGAAATATCTAAGATCATTTTCCTGAGCCCAAGAACAATCGAAACTATCAGGCAAAATATGAAAAACAAAGTTGGGGCAAAAACGATTGGTGGTTTGATCATGTATGGAATGCGCAATAAGATGATCGAATAGGATAACGGTTACTGCATCTCAGGATTCTTTGTGTAATCATTATAATACGAAGTCATAATCCCAAAAACTTTTTCCTTCAGTGTTTCATAATTCTCATTTTCGCCAACAATGACCGGCGCTAAAAAATGGATTTCCATTTTTCCAGGGTGAAAATAAAAACCTTTATTTGCGGGTAAAATCTTTTTGGTATTAAAAATAAGCGTTGGAATTATCGATATGCCTGTTTCTACTGCCAGCCTGAACGCGCCGCTATGAAATTCTTTTAACGGTTCTTCAGTTTTGTTCCTTGTTCCTTCGGGATAAATGCACATGTGCATTCCGGCTTCCAACACGTTTTTCATTTTTCGAAAACTATCCTGCCTGCTTTTTTTATCCTTACGTTCAACCAAAATAGAACCTCTTTTATAAATAAGTCCGAATAACGGAATTTTTGCCATCTCAGCCTTTGCAATCGTTTTATTAGGTCCGGGAATAAACGGCGTGCTGACAGGAATATCCATGAAAGAATTATGATTGCAGGTAACAATGTAATTTTTTCCCGGTTCAAAATTTTCTTTTCCTGTGATCCTAATGCTGCAACCTGTCAGAAAGAAAAAAGTTCTCATCCAAACTATTGAAATTCGCCTGAAAATCTCTGTTCTGCGCGGTTCTTTTACCAAACCAATTAACCACATCGGCAAAGCCACGATTAATAAAGTGACAACAAAAACCAATAATGCCCAAACGGCGAAAACTCTAAAAATAAAATTCTTCAAATTTGTTGGTTTACTCTTTTATAATTTCCAATCGATAGGCGTTTTGTGCTGCTTCATCAATAATTCGTTGGTTTTAGAAAAATGTTTGCAACCAAAAAAACCATTGTTAGCACTGTATGGAGAAGGATGTGCAGCTTTCAAAACAAAATGTTTTGTCTCATCTATCAGCGATTGTTTTTCCTGCGCAAATTTGCCCCACAATAGAAAAACAATTCCTTCTTTATCGTCCGAAATTCTTTTGATAACATTATCCGTAAACTGCAGCCAGCCAATATTTGCGTGGCTTCCCGGTTCATTTTGCCTTACTGTTAAAGATGCATTCAAAAGTAAAACGCCTTGCTGCGCCCATTTGATAAGATTGCCATTTTCCGGAATTTCAATTCCCAGGTCATTTTTTAATTCTTTAAAAATATTATTCAGCGATGGAGGTTTTGAAACTCCATCAGGAACAGAAAAACTTAAACCATGCGCCTGTCCCTTGTTGTGATATGGGTCTTGTCCGATTAATACAACTTTTACCCGATCAAAAGGAGTTTGTTTAAAAGCATTAAAAATAAGCGGTCCGGGCGGATAGATAATTTTGCCTGATGCTTTTTCTGCTTTTAAAAAAGTGATGATGTGCTGAAAATAAGTTTTAGAAAATTCCTCCTTTAATTCCCTTTTCCAGCTTTCTTCAATTTGAACATCCATCGTGATTATTGAAATGAGAAGTAACTTAAATAAGCGAGTGGATAATAGATTTAGAGAGATAAAACTTGTGACCCCGGAACGACTCGAACGTTCGACCCACAGCTTAGAAGGCTGTTGCTCTATCCACTGAGCTACGGGGCCATTTTATTAAAATCGTCTTTTGAAAAAGATGTGCAAATATAACAGATTCCTTTTGTCGTGGCAAAAGCAATGTTCAAAATAAACCGCAAGTTATTTTGAAGAATTTTAAGAGTCAGTAAGTAAAGAAATAATTCATTTTTTTATTCGGATTGCCATCCTTTCTTCTATCCCCAAAAAACACATTTCAGTTATTTTATGTATATTCATTTTATAAAAATATTTACCATGTCAACAAAAAACTTATTGCTTGGGGTTATTCTTTTAATTTCCTCGCAAGCTATCGCACAATCAAATCTGTCCTACCAACCCGAAAAACCTCAGGCCGGTGATAATATTCAAATTACTTACTCGCCCCCTCAAAACCTTACTAATTCTTCCTCTCCGTTGACCGCGATTGTTTACACGATGGGCAATGGAGGCGAAAACGCACATGATATTAACTTCAAAAAAAATGGAAACTCTTACACCGGTATTGTTAAGACAGACACTGCCGATAATTTTGTTTTCTTCAGCTTTTCAAAAGATGGAAATTTTGACAATAATTCAGGAAAAGGGTATTGGCTCAGGCTTTTTGATGGCGACCAGATAAAAACTGGCGCAAATTGGAGTGCCGGAATGTTCTTCATGGGCTATAATAGAAATGCAGGAATGAATCCTGACAATGAAAAGGCGGTGGAATATATGAATAAAGAATTCAAGGTAAATCCGGCTTACAAAACAAACAACATTGCCATATATTCAAGACTATATGGTCTGGTACATAAAGATGAAGGGCCTGCATTTTTTCAAAAACAAATTGAATCGATAATTCAATCTGGATTAAAAAACGAAACAGATTATATGTCGCTTGAACAACTTTATTCAATTGCCAGACTTCCGCAGCAATCTAAAATGATACGGGATTTTGCAATTGAAAAATTTCCGAATGGCAAACTTGCCAAGGGAGAATACATCGGAAAATTTAATAGAGAAAGTGACATTGCGAAAAAAGAACAGATGCTCGCTGACATCACCAATAAAATTAAGAACGATTCTTCCTGGAATTACCTGGAGCCCTCTTTGTCTTTTTATCAAAATTCCGTTATCAATGCCTATTATCAAAAGCAGGATTGGGACGGTATGGAAGAAGCCATTAAAAAATATGATGTAAAAGGAACGCAACTCGCATTTTTGCTAAACAATGCGGCATGGCAAATTCAGCAAACGGATAAAAATTTAGACAAGGCTGAGAAAATGGCTGCTACTGCTGTTGCTGTTGCGAAAAAAGAATGGAAAAATCCTTCAGACAAAAAGCCTGATTATCTTTCAGAATCTCAATGGGAAAAATCAAGGGCAAGGGATTATGGTATGTATGCCGATACTTATGGAATGGTGAATTACAAATTGGGTAATTATAAAAAAGGATTTCGTTTTTCAGAAGAAGCGGCCCTTAAAATTGAAAAGGGAAAAAATGCAGACGAAAATAATACATATGCTCTGCTTGCTGAGAAAGTTTTGCCGGCAAGAAAGTACGTTCCTCAATTAGAACAATTTGTAAAAGAGGGCAAAGCCACATCCTCCGTTAAAGACATTTTGAAACGCGCATACATTAAAAAACATAAATCCGAAAAAGGGTATGATGAATATATTACAGCGTTACAAAAAGATGCTTATTTAGAAATGGTGGCTGAATTAAAGAAGGAAATTCTTTCAGAAAAATCGCCACAATTTTCATTGGTTGATTTAAAAGGAAATAAAGTAAACATTGAGGATTTAAAAAACAAAGTTGTTGTAGTTGATTTTTGGGCCACTTGGTGCGGACCGTGCAAAGCTTCATTTCCCGGAATGCAAAAGATGGTTACAAAATACAAGAATGACCCTGATGTGAAATTTGTTTTTGTAGATACCTGGGAAACCTCAAAAGAAAAAGAAAAAAATGCGCAGGATTTTATAACCGATCATAAATATGATTTTCACGTGTTGATGGACAATGATTCAAAAGTAGTGGAACAATTTAAAGTAAACGGAATTCCAACAAAATTTGTGATTGACAGGAATGGAATTATCAGGTTCAAAGCTGTTGGCTTTGATGGAAGTGATGATAAACTAGTGAGCGAATTAACAGCAATGATTGACATGGCAAGAACAATGTAAAACTGACTTTTCAATTTTTTTTATTCAAAAAAATCTGCCTTCTTCCCGTGGGCAGATTTTTTTTGATGTCATGATGTCAGAAAATATTGAATGGCACCCGATTTGTAAAATTTGCGGTAAAAAATATAATTATGCAAAAAGGAAGTATAAGAGTTCAGACGGAAAATATTTTCCCGATCATTAAGAAATTTTTGTACAGCGATCATGAAATATTTATCCGTGAATTAGTGAGCAATGCAGTCGATGCCACTCAAAAATTAAAAGCGCTTTCTTCCCTTGGTGAGGTGAAAGGTGATATTGGAAATACGGATATTCACGTTAAGATCGACAAGGATAAAAAGACTTTGACTATTTCTGATAAAGGCATCGGGATGACCGAAGAAGAAGTCGATAAGTATATTAACCAAGTCGCCTTTAGCGGAGCTGAAGAGTTTTTAGAAAAGTACAAAGGAAAAAACGAAGCTAATATTATCGGTCATTTTGGATTAGGATTCTATTCTTCCTTTATGGTGAGTGAAAAGGTTGAACTTATTTCAAAAAGTTATAAAGAAGGTTCTAAAGCGGTAAGATGGGAATGCGACGGAAGCCCTGAATTTACCTTGGAGGAAACCAAAAAGAAAAGCCGCGGAACTGATGTAGTTCTTTATATCAATGAAGAAAGCAAGGAATTTTTAGATACTGACAGGATTCGCCACATGCTGGAAAAGTTCTGTCGATTTTTACCTGTTCCTATTTTCTTCGAAGACAAACAAATCAACAACCCTACTCCGGCGTGGACAAAAAAACCTTCTGATCTTACAGATAAAGATTACCAGAAATTTTATAAAGAATTATATCCCTTCAGTGAGCCACCTTTATTTTGGATTCACCTGAATGTTGATTATCCATTCAATCTGACAGGAATTTTATATTTCCCGAAAGTAAAGACAAGCTACGAAATTCAAAAAGACAAGATCCAGCTTTACAGCAACCAGGTTTATGTTACTGATGAAGTGAAAGATATTGTTCCTGAATTTTTAATGCTTTTGCATGGGGTGATTGACAGCCCGGATATTCCTTTAAATGTGAGCAGAAGTTATTTACAAGGTGATCCAAATGTGAAAAAGATTGGGTCATACATAACAAGAAAAGTAGCTGATAAGTTAGATGAACTCTTCAAAGAAAACCGCAAATCTTTTGAGGAAAAATGGGAAAGCCTTGGGCTCTTTGTAAAATACGGAATGATAACCGACGACAAATTTTTAGAAAAGGCCAATAAATTTAATTTATTCGAAGACGCAAAGGGTGACAAGTTTTATACCCTTGAAGAATATCGTGCAGCAACTGAAAATCTGCAAAAAGATAAAGAAGGAAAACTGGTGATTCTATATACAACTGATCCGGTTCAGCAGAATAGTTTTATAAAAGCCGGCGAGCAAAAGGGCTATGTGGTTGTGAAGCTTGAAACACTTGTTGATGCTGCGTTTATCAACAATATGGAGATGAAATGGAATGATGTGCGCTTCACGAGAGTTGATGCGGATATTACTGATAACCTCATCAACAAAAGTGAAAATACTGAAAGTGTTTTAACTAAAGAAGAGGAAGAAAAACTGAAGGAATTATTTAAAGTGGAAATTCCGGATTTGCATACAACCGTTGAAGTAAAAGGTTTATCAAAAGAATCAGCCCCGGTGATTGCGACTCGTCCTGAATTTATGAGAAGAATGAAAGATATGGCGATGACCGGCGGAGGTGGAATGGGAAGTTTCTATGGAAACATGCCTGAAGAAGTAACGTTGACGGTAAACGGAAATCATCCCGTTTTCCAAAAAGTGCTGTCAGAAAACAACAAAGGCCTGCAGGAAAAAATGGTAAAAAGCCTTACCGATCTTGCATTGCTTTCTCAAGGATTATTAAAAGGAAATGAATTGACCGATTTCATCAACAGAAGCGTGGAAATGATGGAAGGAAAACCAGCTAGTAAGATCATTACACAGATCTAAGCCTGGTTCACACATATTCAAAGGCCACCGACAATCAGGTGGCCTTTTTTGTTCAACTACGGCAGTGTCAAAACAAAAATCTTTTTTATTTCTTTATTCACTATCAGGCAGTTTCTTTTTGCTTTTCGTAAATGCCTTTCAAAACTGCTTCGGTAAGAATATGTCCCTGTATCTCTTCCAAAACCTTTTTTCGATCCGGGACCGGATCATTGTTGAGCATTTTATCAATCGCATATAATTTAAAGAGATAAGTATGTTTTGAATCCGGGCAAGGGCCTTCATATCCAAGCGTATTGCCATTGCACAGTCCTTGTCGCGCACCTGCAGAGATTGAGTTTTCCTCGAAACCTTTGCTATCGGGCAGAATGTTGAACACGAGCCAATGAACCCACGGCTTTGCATCTGCATCCGGGTCTTCAACCATCAGCACAAGGCTCTTTGCTTCTTTCGGAACGTTAGTGAATTGTAATGGAGGACTTATGTTTGGGCCTTCACATGTAAATTTCAGAGGGATGGATTCACCATCCTTAAAAGCGGTACTTTTAATTTCCATACTTCTTTTTTTATAAGTTAAAAAAAGAACAGTCGGAAAAATTGTGCCAGCGTAGACACAACCGATTAAATAATTTTTTAGGCAGGAATTTTTCTAAGCAAGCTGCAAAGCTTTTCTGCCTCAAGATTTTTGAAAGATTCGATGATCACGTCTGCTTCATCCAACAAACCTTTTGTAATTTCAGAAGCAATTGCCACACATTTCATCGAGGCTTTTTTGGCCGCCTTAACACCGTTCGCTGCATCTTCAAATACTACACAGTTTTCAGCAGCAACATTCAGCAAGGAAGCAGCTTTTAAAAAAATTTCGGGAGAAGGTTTTCCATTTGTTACATCTTCACCCGCAACAATTACATCAAAAAAAGAAAGTAACCCCACTTCTTCCATCACCATTTTCATTTTAGCCCTTCGGGAACTGGTGGCCAGCGCCAAAGGAATTTTATGCTCCTTTAATTTTTTTATAAATTCATCTACGTATGGAATTGAACTAATTCCATTTTCTTCAACTACTTCCCTGAAGTAAACCAGTTTTTTTGCAAGTGCATCTTTTAAATCTTCTTCATTTTTTAAAGGAAGAAATTTACTGGCAACATAAAAACTCCTGATGCCCAGCAAAGGAATATAGTCATCGAATGAAAGCGCTTTTCCATAATCGCCAAACAATTTTTGCCATGCTAAAAAATCTGCATTGATGCTGTCAATCACAGTTCCATCCATATCAAAGATCACTGCTTCAAAACAAAAATCACCAGTCATCACTTGTTGTTCATTCATATTTCTTATCAATTTTTCCTTTTCCTAAAAAGCAAAAAGTAATCAATTTTTTCTCAAGTTCATTCATCGCAGGTTTGTGTAAATTCTTCTACAAGCTATTCATTTAAAAATAATTCTTTTCCCCCAATCGATTCTTAACGGTCGCATTTCAATGATTATTGCTATCAAATTGAAAAGGCACGCATTTTGAATTTTTAAAGTCACTTGCTTAAAGTTTCACTCATCGTTTTTTTTAAATCATCGCTTTTGAAAAACATTAAGAAAATAGCCATTTTACGTGCCAATGCGCTTGGTGATTTCCTGGTCACACTACCGGCAATCGATGCGATTCGGGCTGCCTATCCAAACGCTGAAATCGTTTTATTGGGCAAGCCATGGCACAAAGAATTTTTGATCAAGGGAAGATGTGTGATTGACAGGGTAATTGTTGTGCCGCCGCTGAAAGGAATAAGAGATGAAAAAGTGATGGAAGAAAATGAGGATGAACAAAAAGCATTTTTCAGTAAGATCCGAAAAGAACATTTTGATATTGCTGTTCATTTCCAGGGGAATGGTTATTCAGCAAATTCATTTCTGAATTGTTTGAAAGTAGGATTGACTGTAGGATTAACCTCTCGTGGTGCAGAAAAATTAGATCGGTCTATCGATTATTATTATTACCAAAGTGAAGTGATGCGCTTCTTAGAAGTAGCCTCATTAATAGGCGCAAAAACGGTTTCTTTTGAGCCGCACATCAATATTCTTCCTGCAGACAAGGAAGAGGCAAAAGGATTGCTATCCTTCTTAAATAATAAACCTTTTGTGGTTTTGCATCCTTTTGCAATGGATGCAAGAAGAGCATGGCCAGCATCAAATTATATTGCATTAGGAGATTGGCTTAAGGAAAAAAAATTTGAAGTGGTGTTCACGGGTTCAAAAGAAGATTTCAATGAAACGGAAGAAATCATTTCCAAAATGAAACACAAAGCATTCAATGCATGTGGTACAACAGGGCTTGGTGGGCTTGCGGCAATATTGAAAAAGGCGAGTTTAGTGATTGGTGGCGACACAGGTCCAATTCATCTTGCAAGAGCAGTAAATACACCAACAGTAGGAATTTACTGGGCTCCAAATCTCATCAACTGGGGACCATTAACAAGAAGTATCCATAGGCCGGTTGTTTCATGGAATATGAATTGTCCTTTTTGTGGAACTATTCCAAACGATCCCTATCCTTTCGAACCTCAAAATGGTTGTGAACATAGAGTTTCATTCGTAAGAGATATCCCTGTTGAAGAAGTTATAGAAGCAGCGGAAAGCCTTCTTTTTAGAAAGGAAGAAAGGAATTTTTTTTCAAGATTTAGTTTCCAACAATTGTAATTATTAAACCCAAATATTTAAATTTTAAAACCCCCAAGTTGTATGCTGAACCAGGAAAAACGTCTTAAAGTACTAACGTGGCACATCCATGGAAGTTATCTTTTTTACCTTACACATACAGATTGCATTTTTTATCTTCCCTACAAAGAAGGAAGTTCTGAAGAAGGCTACGGTGGCCGCACACATTCATTTCATTGGGGCGATAATGTAATAAATGTTCCTGCTGATGAAGTAAAAGATCTCGATTTTGACATCATACTTTTTCAATCGAAAAAAAATTATTTAGAAGACCAGTTTGAAATACTCACAGAAGAACAACGTGCTCTCCCAAAGATTTACCTCGAACATGATCCTCCACGTGAAGTGCCAACCGATACACATCATGTTGTTGATGATCCGGAAGTGCTGCTTGTGCATGTTACACACTTCAACAATCTTATGTGGAACAACAACAGGACACCAACAAAAGTGATCGATCATGGTGTTTTAGACAAAGGAGAATTGTACACGGGAGAAATAAACAAAGGAATTGTAGTGATAAACGGAATTGTAAAAAGAGGCAGAAGGTTGGGCCTTGATGTTTTTGAAAAAGTTAGAAAGCAAATTCCTCTTGATATTGTTGGCATGGGATCAGAGGAAGTGGGTGGATTAGGAGAGATCCCTAACGGCGGTCTGTCTTCATTCATTGGTGAATACCGCTTTTTTTTCAACCCAATTAGGTATACCAGTCTTGGCCTTTCAGTTTGTGAAGCAATGATGCTGGGAATGCCAATAGTTGGTTTGGCAACAACAGAAATGGTAACAGCAGTAAAGAACGATTTTTCAGGTTATGTTGATACAGATGTGGATTCACTTATAAAGAAAATGGATTGCCTCCTGCAGGATAAGCTTAAAGCGAAAGAATTGGGAAATGGAGCCCGCCAAACAGCACTCAATCGTTTTAATATGGATCGTTTCACTAATGAATGGCTCAGCACTTTTGAAACAGTAAGCAACCAAAAAAAAGAGATTTTAAACCCGATAATGGTTTCATAAACCACATTAATTTTTAAACAAAAACAAGAAAGAAAAATGGACATGAATGTAAAAGGAAAAGTGATTTTAGTAACAGGTGGCGGACAAGGCCTCGGAGCAGCAATTTGCAAAACAATGGCAGAAGATGGTGCAAAGGTTATTGCCACCGATGTAAACGAAGAAAAACTAAACAAAACTGTTAAGGAAATTGGAGACAAAGGAGGTGAAATAAAGAGTTATAAAATGAATGTGGCAGATGAAAAAAATGTAGAAGAAGTGATCAATAAAATAATTAAAGAATATGGTCACATTGACGCGGTGATCAACAATGCGGGCGTCGATCATACAAAATCAATTGAAGAGCTGACTCATGATGAATGGAAAAAAGTGATAAGTGTTAATCTTAGCGGACCATTTAATGTTTCAAAAGCAGTTTATCCTTTTATGAAAAAAAATGGCAGCGGCCATATTGTAAATATAACATCCACCGCAGCCAAAAGAGCCTGGCCAAATGCTTCAGCTTACCATGCAAGCAAATGGGGTTTACTTGGCTTGAGTCATGCGCTTCATACAGAAGCAAGGCAAGACAATATTAAAGTGACTGCGTTGGTTTCTGGTGGAATGCAAACACCATTTATTTTAGAACGTTTCCCTGAAGTGGATCCGAATGTATTACAGGATCCAAAAAACGTGGCAGAAACGATCAAATATATCTTGTGCCAACCTGCAGAAACAGTGATTCCTGAAGTAATGGTTATTCCTATGCGCGAAACGTCATGGCCATAAAAAAAAGCAAAAGCTGGAAATAAAATTTTGAATGAAAAAGAGGGGGTGGAAATGAAAATAGAAATAAAAAAAATCATTGATGGTTTCAAAAATCTTAAGATACTCGTTATAGGCGATGCTGTTTTAGACACGTATGTATATGGAACCACCGACAGGATTTGCAGGGAAGCGCCGGTTCCGGTGTTCAATATTAATGAGCAAAAGTTTTGCTGCGGAGGCGCCGCGAATACGGCTATCAACCTGGCAGCTCTTGGCGCTGAAACCTACTTCATGAGTGTGATTGGCAAAGATGCAAATGGAAAAGAACTTTTAGATATTTTAAACAAGCATCATGTTCATTGTGAATACATTTTAAAAGACAGAACGAGAAAAACGATTGCGAAGAAAAGAGTGATTGCTTCTTCCAATATTATTTTAAGAATGGATGAAGGAAGTATCAATGATATTTCAGAATCGCTCGAAAACACTTTATTGCAACAATTTTTTGAACTGGAGGATTTCGTGGATGCAGTCTTGCTCTCTGATTATGGATTCGGTGTGTTGACTGATCGTTTTATTAAATCTGTCAAGCGAATCACCTCCTCTTTTTCAAAACCGATCATTGTTGATTCAAAAGATCTTAGCCGCTTCAAAACCCTTCATCCTACCGCGGTTAAGCCCAATTATGAAGAATACCTGAAGTTGACCGGTCTTCCTAAAGTTGCCAGGAACAAACGCCTGGAACAAGTAATAAAAAACAGTGAACTCCTCTTAAAAAATTCTGGCGCAGAAAACGTAGCGGTCACGCTGGATGTAGATGGAGTGGCGCTTTTAAGAAAAGGAATAGAACCTTATCGTATTTCATCAATTCCACGAGATGCAAAAAATACCATTGGCGCGGGTGATACATTTATCAGCGCACTCACTCTTGGAATTGCTTCAGATTTACCTGTGACCACGTCAACTGAAATCGCAGCCGCTGCTGCAGCAATCGTGGTTCAAAAAGAAGGAACGGCTTTGTGTTCAAACATGCAACTCAAGTCTTGTTTCAATGCAATTCCGAAATATATTGCGAATAAAGATGAACTTTTAAACATCATAAAGGAACTAAGAGAAGAAGGCAAAAAGATTGTGTTTACAAACGGATGTTTTGACCTGATTCATAAAGGCCACATTTCATTATTGAACAATGCTAAAAGAGAAGGAGATGTATTGATCGTTGGTGTGAATGATGATGAAAGTGTGAGAAAAGTGAAAGGAAACGACCGTCCTGTGAATACCCTGGAAGACCGAATTACAGTGCTTTCCGGCTTGCAAAGCATAGATTATTTGGTTCCTTTTGCAGAAACAAGTCCACTCGAATTAATAAGAATAGTACATCCTGATGTTTTTGTAAAAGGAGAAGATTATACCGAAGGTTCAATTCCTGAATTACCACTTTTGAAAAAGCTTGGTTGTCGGATAAAGATCATTCCGCACATTGGTGAAATATCAACAACTGACATAATACAACGTATTAACGAAATAGTAGAAGAAACGAAATGAATAATGGTAGAAACAAAAGATATTACGGTTTTAATACCAACAATCAACCGGTTGACTGCATTGGCCGTCACCCTCACCAGTCTTTGTTTTCAATCGGAAAAAAGTTTTGATGTAACGATCGCTGACCAATCGCCCAATAATGAGATTTTTGAGGACAAAAGTATCCAAACCGTTAAACGGCTCCTTGAACTTCATGGACACGAAGTTTTTATTTTAAAAAATCTTCCCCCAATGGGTATGGCTCAACAACGGCAATTTTTACTTGAGCATTCAGCCACACCTTACAGTTTGTTCCTTGATAATGATGTGATCCTCGAACCTTTTGTTTTGAAAAATATGAAGAAGATATTGCGAAAACATCAATGTGGATTTGTTGGATCAGCTTTAACAGGATTAAGTTTTCAAAATGATGTACGTCCTCATCAGCAACAAATTAATCTTTGGAATGGTGAAGTGAAACCAGAAACGATTGAACCGAATGGTGAAAAATGGCAACGATATAAATTACATAATGCCGCTAACATCTTTCATGTGGAAGAAAGGCTGCATTGTAGTGAAGACAACCCTTTGGTTTATAAAGTAGCATGGGTAGGCGGTTGCGTCATGTACGATACACAAAAATTGAATGAGTGTGGAGGATTTCAGTTTTGGAAAGATTTGCCGAAACAGCATTGTGGTGAAGATGTACTTGCACAACTAAGAGTAATGAAAAAGTATGGAGGTTGTGGAATGCTTCCGAGCGGAGCTTTTCACCAGGAAGTGGAAACTTCTATCCACGACAGGAAAATAAATGCGCCGGAATATTTAAAAATATAAATGATGGTAAAAACAAAAAAGCCTTTGGTGACCGTAATAATGCCCACTTTTAACCAGGAAAAATTTTTGCGCAGGGCGATAAACTCGTTACTGAAACAAACATTGGCTGATTGGGAATTGATAATTGTGAATGACGGCTCTACTGATAATACGTTCGATGTGGTCCAGGATTTTTTGGGAGACAAAAGAATTAAATATTTGCAGAACGCTTCCAATAAAGGGCTTGGAGCCTCGATCAATGGTGCTTTGGAAATTGCGCAGGGAAAATATATTGCTTATTTACCTTCAGACGATATTTATTATAAAGATCATTTGCTGTCTCTTTTCGAAACATTACAAAAGAATCCATCAGCATCACTTGCATATTCATCTTTTATTTATCATTACAACAGGAAAGGAACAAAGGCTCCGGAAAATGAGTGGTATCAATTAGTACAGGTGATGCACGCAAACAATTCATCCCGTTGGATTGATCGATGCGAACTGGAAAGTGATGATCTCAACAGGCTTTTTTGGAACACGATAAAAGGAACTCACATTCATTCAAACCAACTAACATCTGAATGGACGGATCATCCACAACAACGACACAAAATAATGCAGGAGCCTCTTGGTGGAATAAATACCTTTCGCTCATATTACCAGGTAAAGGAACCGTTGCGGTTTCATACAAGCCGCGGAAATTTCATTGATGAAAAAACTCGATTTTTTAATTTCAGAAATAAGAAAAATAATCAGAAAAAGGGTTTGAAAATTTTGTTGGTTGGCGAATTGGCTTATAACGCCGAGCGCATTTTAGCTTTGGAAGAGAAAGGTCATCAACTTTATGGATTGTGGCTCAGTGAACCTTATTGGTACAATTATGTAGGCCCCCTGCCCTTCGGCAATGTGATCAATATTCCTTACAACAATTGGAAAGAAGAAGTAAAAAAAATAAAGCCGGATATTATTTATTCACTTCTGAATTTCCAGGCTGTGCCACTTGCACATGAAGTTTTGAAAGCCAATACGGCCGTTCCTTTCGTTTGGCATTTTAAAGAAGGACCAATGATCTGCAGGGAGAAAGGAACGTGGAATGAATTGATAGAATTATATGAAAAAGCAGACGGGAAAATTTATTGCAGTGATGAAATGAAAGAATGGTTTGAAGAATTTATTAAAGTAAATGAAACTTCCTGCTCACTTGTTCTTGACGGCGATCTTCCCAAAAAAGATTGGTTTACTTCTCCACGTTCACGATTGCTTTCAGAAAAGGATGGTGCCTTTCATACAGTAGTTCCAGGAAGGCCTATTGGTTTGCATCCTTACAATGTAGAAGAATTGGCGAAAGAAAATATTCACCTTCATTTTTATGGCGATTTCACTCATGGACAATGGAAAGAATGGATTGAAAAGAGCCATAAATTGGCTCCCGGCTTTTTGCATATTCATTCAAACATTGACCAGGAAAATTGGGTACATGAATTCTCGCAATATGACGCAGGCTGGCTGCATTTTTTTCAAAGTGAAAATTATGGCGAATTAATGCGCGCTTGTTGGGATGATCTCAATATTCCTGCGAGGATGTCTACACTCGCGCTGGCAGGACTTCCGATGTTGCAAAAAAATAACGAGGGGCACTCTGTAGCAATACAATCACTTTCACAAAAATTGAAGCTTGGACTTTTCTTTAATACCATGACTGAACTGAGACATTTGCTGGAAAATAGAGATATGATGAACGAAATAAGAAACAATGTTTGGCAACAAAGGCACTTATTTACATTCGATCACCACGTGGATGAGCTTGTTGATTTTTTCGCAAAAGTGATTGCTAAAAAAGTTCAAAAACAGGAAGATGAAAAATCAGTTGCTGTTTCAATGTTTGCCTGATTACATTATTCTGCTTTGATTCAATTTTCAGGAAACAAACAATAAAGCAATTTATTTTTTCAGTGGAAGAATTGCAACCGTAAGGCGGCTGACGCAAAACATTTTTTCATTTTCATCATAAATCCTGATATCCCAAACATGTGTTGATTTGCCCAAATGCAGTGGTTTTGCAATCGCATTCACTCTGCCTTCTGTAATACTTCTCAAATGATTGGCATTAATTTCAATACCCACACAATAAAATTTTTCCTGGTCAATAACCAGGGCAGAAGCAACACTGCCAACAGTTTCAGCCAAAACGCATGAAGCGCCTCCATGCAAAAATCCATAAGGCTGTTGCGTTTTTTCGTTTACCGGCATTGAAAGTTTCAAATAATCTGCTCCAATTTCTTCCCATTGCAAATCGAGAAATTCAGCCATCGTGTTTTTACCGATGTGCTTCAGATCGCTGATCGAAATATTTTTGTGAAACCAGATTGACATTTAAGGTGGATTGGTTTATTGGTTTATTAATTTATTTCTGAATAGTTTATTCGCACAAACTGTTCTAACCTATAATTTATAACTATCCTGGATAAAGCGTCTTTCTTACTGCTTCGGGAAGAAATTCAGAAATATCTCCATTATTGCGAAGTACATCACGAATCAAGGTACTTGCAATTGAAGTGTACTTGGGAAGCGTGGTCAGGAAAATCGTTTCGACATTATGTTTCAGGCTGCGATTCATATCCGCAATCGCCTTTTCATATTCAAAATCATTGACGTAACGGATACCGCGCAAAATAAAATCAGCTCCTACTTCTTTGCAACAATTTACGGTCAGTCCGTCATATGCAAGAACACCAATCCTCGGTTCATCTTTATAGATTTGACGGAGCCACTCCAATCTTTGTTCTTCTGAAAACATAGGCTCCTTGTTACTGTTCCTTCCGAGTCCGATGTATAATTTATCAAACAAAGGAAGTGCACGATCAATGATGTCGGTATGACCAAGTGTTACCGGATCAAAAGTTCCCGGGAATAAGCAGATTCGTTCCATGAAGATTGTTTGTTGATGAAAAAATTTTAGGCAAAGGATTGCTTGTTGCTCAACAAATACAAAACGGCCATTCTCACTGCAACACCGTTTTCCACTTGCTGCAAAATAATGGATTGTTTGGAATCGGCCACATCACTGTCAATTTCCACACCACGGTTTATCGGTCCCGGGTGAAGAATCACAATTTCCTTATCCAGGCTGTCGAGCAACCTTTTATTAACCCCATATGATTGATTGTATTCTCTTAAAGAAGAAAACAAAACCTGGTTTTGCCTTTCAAGTTGAATGCGCAAAACATTCGCCACATCACACCACTGCAAAGCTTTTACAAGGTTGTATTCAACCCGAACATCAAAAGCTTGGCCGATATATTTCGGAATAAGCGTTGGCGGCCCAGCCACCATTACTTCAGCGCCGGCTTTTTTTAATAAATAAATATTACTGAGCGCCACACGCGAATGCAAAATATCGCCGATAAGTACGATCTTTTTTCCTTCCAGTTTCCCTAACTTTTCTTTTATAGAATACGCGTCCAGCAAGGCTTGAGTAGGATGTTCATTGATCCCGTCACCGGCATTTACAATAGCAACAGGAATATGCTTTGCCAAAAAGTGAGGTGCTCCAGTGGCACTGTGGCGCATCACCACCATATCCACTTTCATCGACAAAATATTGTTAACCGTGTCCAACAAAGTTTCGCCTTTTGAAACGGAACTTCCGGAAGCAGTAAAATTCAGCGTATCAGCACTTAATCTTTTTTCAGCAAGTTCAAACGAAATCCTTGTGCGGGTAGAATTTTCGTAAAATAAATTGACGATGGTGGTATCTCTCAACGAAGGAACTTTCTTGATCGGCCTTTGTAAAACTTCTTTGAATTCGGTGGCAGTGGAAAGAATTAATTCAATATCCCGTAGTTGTAAATCTTTAATGCCCAGGAGATGTTTGGTGGATAGTTGCATTAAATGTCAAAGCTAAATGAAAAAAATTATTGCGGCAAAAAAGATAAATAACAACAAACCTCTAATACAAATTCACCTCTTCTTTATCCCACTCCACTTTTACTTTTTGGGAAATGATAGAATCAATCGATTTGCCACAATAATCAGGTTGAATAGGCAATTGGCGACTGTAACGACGATTCACCAAAACACATAGTTCCACTTTCTTTGGTCGACCATAAGAAAGCAGCGCATCCAAAGCGGCACGGATAGTTCTTCCTGTAAATAACACGTCATCGATCAGGATCACATTTTTATCTTCCAGTGAAAAAGAAATATCCGTTTGATTAGGCTCATGCAATTCTTTCCTGATATCATCTCGGTAGAAAGTAATATCAAGTTTACCGTATAAAAAATCATGATCTGGCTTCATCTTCTTCAATTGCTCATAGATCTTATCAGCTAGAAAAATTCCCCGTGGCTGCAATCCAATCAGCACAACTGAAGATAAATCTTCATAATTTTCGATCACCTGGCAAGCCAGCCGTTCGATGGTAATTTGAAGTTGAAGTTTGTTAAGTATGGTTTGCATGGGAAAATTCAGGAATCTTTTAAAATAAAAATCCTTTCTATTTATTCGTTTACTACCCTTCGAAATTATGCACTTCTCGTCTCATTTCTCATTTAAGAATGGATACCTGTAATCAGTTGCCGGCACAAAAGTTTCTTTAATTGTTCTTGCACTCAGCCAACGATATAAATTCAAAATGCTTCCTGCTTTATCATTCGTTCCGCTTCCTCTTGCACCACCAAATGGTTGTTGGCCTACCACTGCTCCTGTCGGCTTATCATTGATGTAAAAGTTTCCAGCGCTGTTGCGAAGCTTTTCTGTTGCCATTTCAATTGCATTTCTGTCTTGTGAAATGATAGAACCGGTCAATGCATATGGCGAAGTTGTATCAAGTAATTTTAAGGTTTCTTCAAATTTATTTTCATCGTAAATATAAATAGTAAGAATCGGACCAAATAGTTCAGTACACATGGTTTCATAACGCGGATCAGTAACTTCAATAACCGTTGGCTCAACAAAATACCCTTTGCTTTTATCGTATTTTCCTCCTACCAATATTTTCGCTTCTTTGTCTTTCTTCACTTGTTTGATATAACCTTCAAGTTTGTTAAAACTTTTTTCATCAATTACGGCGTTGATAAAATTAGAGAAATCTTCTACCGTTCCCATCTTCATGGTTTTGATCTCACTAACCAATTTCTTTTTCACTTCCGCTGCAATGTTTGAAGGAATGTAAGCACGCGAAGCAGCGGAACATTTTTGTCCCTGGTATTCAAAAGCACCTCGACAAAGAGCCGCTACCAAAACATCCACTTCTGCACTTTTGTGTGCAATCACAAAATCCTTTCCTCCGGTCTCGCCAACAATTCTCGGGTAAGATTTATAGATCTTTGTGTTTTCTCCAATATGCTTCCACATTGTATTGAAAACACCAGTACTTCCTGTAAAATGAATTCCTGCAAAATCAGGATGATTAAAACAAACATCACCAAGCGTCGGTCCGTCAACAAAAACCAAATTGATAACTCCATCTGGTAAACCAGCTTCTTTTAAAATGCGCATAAACATTTGTGCACTGTAAACCTGTGTATTGGCGCATTTCCAAACCACCACATTGCCACACATTGCCGCTGAAGTTGGAAGATTGCCGGCAATCGCAGTAAAATTAAAAGGAGTTACGGCGAGCACAAAACCTTCCAGTGGCCGATATTCCATCCGGTTGTGAATACCGGCACTGCTTATCGGTTGCTGGCTGTATATTTCATTCAGGAAATGAACATTAAATCTAAGAAAA
This sequence comes from Ginsengibacter sp., assembly GCA_051960475.1. Taxonomy (GTDB): domain Bacteria; phylum Bacteroidota; class Bacteroidia; order Chitinophagales; family Chitinophagaceae; genus Ginsengibacter. The sequence goes on along the minus strand of JBQCEG010000090.1, from coordinate 3,037 downwards.
TCGATCAGCTCACAAGCCGCATCAATTTCAGCCTGGAAAGGATTTTTACTTTGTCCAAGCATCGTTGTCGCACACATTTCTGCACGATATTTTGTAGAGATCAAATCGGCAACTTTCAGGAAAATATTTGCACGATTTTCCCAACTCATGGAAGCCCATTTTTCTTTTGCTTTCAACGCAGCATTGATCGCTTTTTTTACATCTGCAGCTGTTCCGTAGTTATAGGTTCCCAAAACAAATTTGCGTTCATGTGGAGGGTGAATTTCAACTTTATCATTTGTAAAAACTTCTTCGCCACCAATGTACATCGGCACATCGATCTTTTTACTTTTGAGTTCTTTTAAGGCTTTCTTCAAAAGCACTCTTTCATTCGTTCCGGGTGCATAACTTAAAACCGGCTCATTTGCCGGCATTGGGTATGAAAAATTTCCAATCTTCATAGTAAATAATTTTTGTCCAACAGGTTTGGAACAATTAAAGAATAAAATAAAAGGCCGGAGAGAAATCCGGCGCTACAATTATTTTTTCAAATACATTACTTCCTTTACGAGGTTTACAGTCCTGGGAATATCCGGTAAATAAGCTGCAACTAAATTGGGTGCATAATGCATTGGCGCATCAAGAGAAGTAATTCTTCGTACAGGCGCATCCAAATAATCAAATCCTTCTTTTTGAATCCGGTAGGCCACTTCTGATGAAACAGAAGCAAAAGGCCATTGTTCTTCAACAATTACAAGGCGGTTTGTTTTCTTTACCGATTCCAAAATGGTTTCCCAATCCAAAGGACGGATCGTCCTGAGATCAATCACTTCTGCGCTGATATTTTCTTTTTGCAATTCTTCAGCAGCTCCCAGCGCCACTTTCATCATTTTATTAAATGAAACGATCGTCACATCATTTCCTTCCAGGGCAACTTTTGCTTTCCCGATAGGAATTAAATATTCTTCTTCCGGAATTTCACCCTTGTCGCCATACATCACTTCACTTTCCATAAAAATAACGGGATCATTATCGCGGATAGCACTTTTTAATAATCCTTTTGCATCATAAGGATTGCTAACAGAAATTACTTTTAAACCTGGAATATTTGCATACATTGATTCATATGCGGTAGAATGTTGCGCACCTAATTGTCCGGCGCTTCCGTTTGGTCCGCGAAAAACGATCGGGCAACCTACTTGTCCACCACTCATTGCCAGCATTTTTGAAGCTGTATTTAGGATTTGGTCCAGTGCCAAATTTGCAAAATTCCAGGTCATGAATTCCACTATTGGGCGAAGACCATTTTGAGCAGCGCCAACAGCAACTGAAGTGAAACCTAACTCCGCTATCGGCGTGTCAATAACTCTTTTCGGTCCAAACTCTTCCAGCATTCCCTGGCTTACTTTGTAAGCACCGTTATATTCCGCCACTTCTTCACCCATCAAAAAAACTTTGTCGTCTCTTCTCATCTCTTCCTGCATCGCCTCGCGCAATGCTTCTCTAAAAGCAACTTCTTTCATTAATGCAATTATATTTTAAAATAGCTTGAAAATTAAATTAAAGGTTTTCAAAAAATGAAACGCAAAATTATCGGTTAAAGGCCAAATTATCAAAAGTAAATGGTTATGCAGTTATATGTTATTCCAACAGATTTATCGTTTTATTGATCTAATGTCTTATTGTTTAATAAAAAAGAATTTGTAAATATTTGTTGATTTACTGGTAATCTGGTTATAAAATTGGCTGATCAGCTAATTGGCTCATTAGCTAATTAATGTACTTTTGCGCAGATTTTAAAAATTCTAAAACATGCAACTTTCTTCCAACCTATCAAGATTCAGTGAATCGGAAACGATCAAAATGTCGACATTGGCGCGCGAACTTAAAGCGCAGGGAATCAATGTAATCAATCTCAGCCTTGGCGAACCGGATTTTAACACCCCTGATCATATTAAGGAAGCGGCCAAAAAAGCCATTGATGAAAACTGGAGCCATTACACACCCGTTTCCGGTTACCCCGAATTGAAGGAAGCCATTTGCAAAAAATTGAAACGTGATAACGATCTTGATTACAAACCGAATCAAATTGTGGTAAGCACAGGTGCAAAGCAATGCATCGCAAACGCAATGATGAGCATTTTGAATGATGATGATGAAATCATTATTCCAACACCTTATTGGGTTTCTTATTCAGAAATTGCACGTTTGTGCCGGGCAGAAATTGTCTTCGTAAACGCAACACCTGAAAACGATTTTAAAATTACGCCCGGGCAACTTGAAAATGCAATCACTGAAAAATCAAGATTGTTCATTTTTTCATCTCCCTGCAATCCTACCGGTTCTGTTTATTCCAAAGATGAATTGGAGGCATTGGCAAATGTTTTTGAGAAACACCCCGGGATCTTCATAATCAGCGATGAAATTTATGAATTCATAAATTATTCCCATGAAAACGGTAAATATGAAAGCATCGCTCAATTTCCTTCACTAAAAGATCGTGTAATAATTATCAACGGGTTGAGTAAAGGCTTTGCAATGACCGGCTGGCGTTTGGGTTACACTGCCTCACATCCGGAAATAGCCAAAGCATGTGAAAAGATACAGGGACAATTTACAAGCGGCACAAATTCCATCACTCAAAGAGCCGGCATTACCGCACTGGAAGCGCCTTTGACAGCTACAATGGATATGGTAAAACAATTCAAAAAGCGCAAGGAAAGAGTAATGGAACTTTTGAAAGACATGCCTAACTTAAAATGCACAGAGCCGCAAGGAGCATTTTATGTTTTCCCTGATGTGCGCTATTATTTTGGAAAAAGTTTTGAAGGCGAAGTGATCAATAATTCCGGTGATCTTTGCATGTATCTTCTAAATCATGCACACGTTTCAACTGTTTCCGGAGATGCTTTTGGTCAACCGGGTTATATCAGGATCTCTTTTGCAACAAGCATGGAAAATATTGAAGAAGGTTTTAAGAGGATCAAAGGCAGCCTGGATAAGCTTTCCTAAAATTGGATTCAAAATAATTTGTAATGAAAAGATTTCTCGCAATTGT
>JBQCEG010000089.1:0-5963 GCA_051960475.1 Ginsengibacter sp. | reverse complement strand
TTTCCGGTGAGGCAAAACGGTACTTATTGGTATAACTCTCACAATATGACGCAGGAAAAAACAGGGCTCACCGGATCTATTTTTATTCATAAGAGAGAAGAACCCATAATGAAGGAACAAGTTATTGTTTTAAACGACTGGACGAATACGAAGCCCTCCGAGGTGTGGAGATTACTGAAAAGGCAATCCGATTGCTTTGCTATTAAAAAGAAATCCGTACAAAGCTATGGTCATGCAATAGTGGCCGGTCATTTTGGTGACAAAGTAAAACAGGAATGGATGCGAATGCCTGCAATGGATGTGAGTGACGTATGGTACAACCGGTTCCTGGTAAATGGCCGACCCTCTTTTGAAAATACCAGTTTTAAGCCCGGCGACAGCATCAGGCTTCGTATCGTTAATGCCTCTTCCTCCTCATACTTCTGGATTCAATATGCAGGCGGTAAAATGGAAGTGGTGGCTGCAGACGGACAAGACGTAAAGCCTGTTGATGTAGATAAGTTCTTAATAGCCACCGCTGAAACTTACGACGTGATCATTCATATTCCTTCTGCCGGCAGGTACGAGTTAAGAGCCACCGCACAGGATGTTTCAAAATATACCTCCGCATTTTTTGGCGAAGGAAAGACTGTGCCTGCACCCACCATTCCTAAACTGGATTATTTTAAGATAATGCAGCAGATGAATAAAATGATGTCATCCATGAATATGGAGATGGGCGCTACAAGTAAATCTATGACCAATGTTGAAGTAATTAACGTCAACAACGGTAATATGCAAAATATGGATATGGCTGATATGAACAGGAACGCCGACACTTCTATGAAGGGAATGAACATGGGCAACGACACATCAATGAAAGATATGGCCATGGGTAATGATACATCAATGAGCCATCAGATGCAAATGAACAACATGGATACGATGAATGGAATGAACATGGGCAACGACACATCAATGAAAGATATGGCCATGGGTAATGATACATCAATGACGCATCACGTGCAAATGGACAATATGGACAATATGAGTGGAATGCAAATGGGCGGCATGCAGATGGGAAATATGAAAATGTATGGCTTTGATTATCCCCCTGGAAATAATAACGACGTGGTGCTTTCTTACAAAATGCTACACGCTGCGAATAACGATCCTGCCATCCCTAGGCCTCGCGGCAAGCCCGACAGGATAATAAGACTTGTGGCAACAGGAAATATGTTCCGCTATGTTTGGTCATTCAATAATACCATTCTCACCAATGCAGACAAGATCTTAATTAAAAAAGGAGAACATGTTCGCGTCATCTTTCAAAACAATACGATGATGGAACATCCCCTGCACCTTCACGGGCATTTTTTTAGGTTAAGTAATGGCAGTGCTCTTGATAACGAACCACTCAAGCACACCTTTAATCTTTTGCCAATGGCTACAGACACTATCGATTTTGCAGCTGACGAAGAAAAAGACTGGTTTTTTCATTGCCACACTTTGTACCACATGCTTTCGGGTATGGCAAGGGTGTTTCATTATGCCGGTACTTTGCCGGAGGTTCAGAAAGAAAGCCCTGAAGATTATAAAAAATTTTTGAAGGAACATGGCCGGCATGTTTTCCTTTGGGGAGCATCTTCTTTTCAGTCGCAGGGCAACTTTACCAACTTTACAGTTGCAGGGGTTAAATGGGAATTGAACGAAGAGTTCAAGTGGAACTACAAAAACCTGTTTGAAAGCCAAACAATGTTTCGTCGTTTTATTGACCGGCGGCAATTTCTTACGGTATTTGCCGGCGCTGACAACCGGCGTGAAAAGACAGGTGAAGTAAAGGATGGTGAAGAGGTAACTGCTAATGAAAATGTAGCAATCGCAGGACTTACGTATTTTTTACCGCTACTTATTACTGCAGAAGCCAGGATTGATCAATCGGGTCATTTTCGTTTTCAGCTTAAAAGAGAGGATTTGGCTTTAACAAGGAGAACAAGATTCAGCTTTTCATGGAATACCGATAAGGAGTACGAGTTGGGCTTGAAATATATCATAACAAAAAACTTAGGTGTTAACTGTAGTTATGATAGTGATTATGGATGGGGTGCAGGCATTAGTTTTATTTACTAACCTGAAATAAGTTCAGTGAATAATTCATAATTTTTCCTAATTGTTAAATCGGGAAGTTTGACGATGAGATTTTCTTGAAGCTTCAACGAGATGACAGAAAGGAGAGTTGAGTACACTATCATATAATGGTGAAAGTTAGTTACATTAATAATTTTAAATGTAAAGAAATATAAACTCCATCATAAAACTTTATACCATGGATCATAACCAACATATCAAGCACAAAGAAGCTGAAAGTAATGCTGAGCATAATCAACATCACGACCATGATCATACAAAAATGGGTTATGGAAAGAAGGGTTATTTGAAAACAAAAGATAATAGAGAAGATCAGAGGAAAATGCATCATGAGCACGGCAATATCCCTATGGGAATGGCAGGACATGACCATCATAAAATGATGATACTTGATTTCCGGAAGCGTTTTTGGGTTTCCACAATACTCACTATTCCCATCCTGTTTTTTTCTCCAATGATTCAGCATTTTTTTGGTTATAAGTTACTTTTTCCTGGTAATTCATGGTTCCTTTTTGCTCTTTCTTCGGTCGTATATTTTTGGGGTGGATGGCCTTTTTTAAAAGGATTTATTGAGGAGCTTAAAGTGAAAAGTCCCGGCATGATGACTCTGATTGCTATGGCAATTTCTGTTGCCTATTTCTATAGTACAGCAACTGTCTTTGGCCTCAAGGGGGTGGACTTTTTCTGGGAGTTGGCAACTTTAATCGACATCATGTTATTGGGTCATTGGCTGGAAATGAAATCAGTATTAGGAGCATCCAAAGCTTTGCAATTATTGGTAAGTATGATGCCCGCAGAAGCTCATAGAATAAAAGCAGATGGGCAGGTGGAAGATGTCAAACTGGACTTACTCGCAAGAGAGGACACTATTTTAATAAAACCGGGCGAAAAGGTGCCTGCTGACAGCCTTATCATTGAAGGTAATAGTTACGTAAATGAATCTATGCTAACGGGAGAATCGAAACCCGTTAAAAAAGAAAAAGGCAATAAATTAATTGGCGGATCAATTAATGGAAATGGTTCATTGAAAGTTAAAGTTGAGCATACTGGAAAAGACAGTTACCTAAACAAAGTGATCAAATTAGTGGAGGAAGCGCAGAAAGCAAAATCGAAGATGCAAAATCTTTCAGACCGGGCTGCAAAATGGCTTACCTATATTGCTTTGCTGGTGGGCTTTGGAACCCTTGTTATTTGGTTGGTAGCAGGCCAGCCTTTTGTTTTTGCTCTCGAGCGAATGGTTACAGTTATGGTGATTGCCTGTCCTCATGCACTAGGCCTTGCAATCCCTTTAGTCGTTGCTATTTCTACCGCTGTCTCCGCGCAAAATGGTTTGTTGATTCGCAACCGGACAGCATTTGAAGAATCGCGTAAAATAACTGCAATTCTGTTTGACAAGACAGGAACACTAACAACGGGTGTTTTTGGAGTGACAAGATTTGAAAGTGTTGATACTGATTTATCAAAAGAAGAAGTATTGAGATTGGCGAGCGCTTTGGAACAAAGCAGCGAGCACCCGATAGCGGTGGGTATAGTTCGTAAAGTAAAAGAGCTTGGTATCTCTATTCCTAACCCGGAAAGCTTTAATGCTATTACAGGCAAAGGAGTGGAAGCTGAAGTAGAGGGCAAAGATATAAAAGTGGTAAGTCCGGGGTACTTAAAAGAAAAGAATGTTACAATGCCACAAACCTCATTTGCAAGCAAGGCAGAAACAGTTGTTTTTGTTTTGATCAATGATAAACTTGCCGGCTATATTGCACTTGCTGATGCAGTAAGACCGGAAAGTAAAGAGGCGATAGATACCTTTAAAAGAAACAGTATTAAAGTGTATATGGCAACCGGCGATAATAAAATTGTAGCCGAGGCTGTGAGTAATATGTTAGGCCTTGATGGTTTTTTTGCAGAAGTTTTACCGCACCAGAAAGTTCAGATTGTAAAGGAACTGCAGGATAAGAAAGAATTTGTGGCAATGACCGGTGATGGAGTAAATGATGCACCTGCATTGGCACAGGCAGATGTAGGTATAGCTGTTGGTTCGGGCACAGATGTAGCAGCTGAAACTGCAGATATTGTTTTGGTAAACAGTAATCCAAAAGATATTGCAAATCTCATACTTTTTGGTAAAGCAACTTACAAAAAAATGATCCAGAATCTTGCCTGGGCAACCGGTTATAATGCTATTGCTATTCCTTTGGCAGCAGGAGTATTATATAAAACCGGATTCATATTGGGACCTGCAGTTGGTGCAGTTTTTATGAGTTTAAGCACTATAATTGTTGCAATAAATGCACAGCTATTAAAAAATAAGATTGCTGTAAAATAGTTTCAAAGTGCAAACAGAAACAAATATTAATATATCCGTTTCATTAAGAACAATGTGCAAGAAGATAACTGTACTCTTCCCGGCCAGGGAGTTCAGCTCCTTTAATTTTTAATATAAGGGTTGTGATGCAATGACACCAGTGGATAAAAATGCCTTTAAAATGTAGTTTTCATATCTACAATTCTAATTTGAGGACTAAAATGTAGTTTCAGGGTAAAGGCTCTATTAATTGCAATATGAAAATAAAACGATTTATACAGATTTTGTAAAGTTTATGCACCTGACGTATATTATGATTTTTGCGGGCCCTGTCTGCACCTCATTTACAAAAGAATAAAATCCAAATCCATTTGATACCCCGCCGGAGGCATAAAATTTCATCATTGAGGAATTCAAATACATACAGCGGGTTAAAATAAAAAGCGGCATACTTTTTAATAAGTTTTTCAAAAATGCAGTCGTGCAAAGAGACAGCGCAACCAAAAGCATATGGCAAGTGAATATGCCTGATTATATTTCAAAGAAATTTGAAATCACTGATGCGATTTATGATGTTGTTATTGTAGGGGGAGGGATTACGGGAATAACGACAGCGTTGTTACTGCAGGAAGCAGGAAAAAAATGTCTTTTGCTGGAAGCCAAAAATCTTGCCTTTGGAACGACTTCCGGGACTACCGCCCATCTCAACACTATTTTGGATCTCACTTATGCTCAAATAGAAAAAAAGTTTGGAGAAGATAATACAAAATTTGTATTGGCAGCAGCGATGGAAGCGATTAATATGGTCGAAGAGAATGTAATAAAATATGGAATTGATTGTGAATTTGAAGAAAAGTATGGTTACTTATTTTCAACTTATGAAAATCAAACCCATCAGCTAGAAGAGGCTTTTGAAGCGTCCAAAAAAGCCGGATGTGATGTTTCTTATTCTGATACAATTCCTGTTCCGCTTGATTTTGAAAAGGCATTAGTTTTCAAACGCCAGGCCCAAATTCATCCTACAAAATATGTTTACGCACTTGCAAAGGCTTTTGAAGATGCAGGTGGTCAGATCTTACAGCATTGCAGGGTTACAAATTTAGAAGAAAAGCAAAAAGACATTTTAAATGTAAGTAGTTCCCGCGCAAACTTTACAGCACGCAATGTTGTTTATGCCACTCATATTCCACCAGGGGTAAATATTCTTCATTTCAGATGTGCCCGATACCGGAGTTATGCAATCGCTGTAACATTGAAGGGAAATTATCCAAAGGATTTATGCTATGACCTGCATGATCCTTATCATTATTACAGAACCGAGGAAACGAACGGTATAAAATATTTTATTGCTGGTGGAGAAGATCATAGAACAGCGGAAGTAAAAGATACTGAGGATTGTTTTAAAAGGCTCGAGCATTATTTACGCAAGCATTTTAACATTGAAAATGTAGTTTATAAATGGTCATCTCAATATTATGATCCGGTTGACGGCTTACCTTATATAGGCCATTTACCAGGTAATTCTAAAACTGTTTTT
>JBQCEG010000088.1:0-27568 GCA_051960475.1 Ginsengibacter sp. | reverse complement strand
AGGATCTCTTTTGCAACAAGCATGGAAAATATTGAAGAAGGTTTTAAGAGGATCAAAGGCAGCCTGGATAAGCTTTCCTAAAATTGGATTCAAAATAATTTGTAATGAAAAGATTTCTCGCAATTGTTATTGTAGTTGCCATTATTTTACTTTTATGGTTTTTGTTTTTTAAGCCATCTGGCAAATCAACCGTTATCAAACAATCAACAACAGATACGGTTACTAAAAAACATTCCCCGGAATTTGATAAAGAAATCTCATCGCTCATTGATTCTTACATGGCAATGAAAAATGCATTTGCTAATGGCGACACAAGCGAGATCAAAGCAAAAACCAACCAGTTTATTACGTCAGCCGGCAGTGTTCACTTGAATGAATTGCAGGAAAAAGATTCATCATTTTACCTGGCTATTCAACAAAACGTGAGCGACATCAAAGCCAATGCAGCACCGATTTTGCAGGAAAGCGACATTTCGGAAATGAGAAGAGATTTCAGCATGGTTTGTGAAAATGTGTACCCGTTTTTAAAAACTGTTGGGTATGAAGGTCAAAAACTTTATTGGCAAAATGATCCAAATGCATTTGGCGAGGACAAACCTGCAAACTGGTTGAGCATTTCATCTCAAGGCAAAAACCCATATGCAGGAAAAAAAGATGCTAATAATTTGCATTCTGTTGAAACGATGGATTCGATTTATGCCAAATAAAAAATTCACGATTTTTATTTCTTTACTGTTTATAGTTTTAATAGACCAATTCGTTTTTTGGTAAAGAATTATTTCCCTGCAATCCACCGGTATGAATACATAATATTTTTGATCCCACAGGAAAATAATTCTTAGCAATCAAATCATAGACTCCGGCCATCATTTTTCCAGTGTAAACAAAGTCAAGCGGGATGGAATATTTTTCATAAAAATTATTCATGAATGAAATTAGTTCACCTGATTTTTTTGCATATCCGCCAAAATGATAATCGCCAATAAAAGAATATTTTTTGGAAGGATTGAGCTGCAATTCGGCAAATCTTTTTGGAATGTCTTTCATGTTTTTTAAAACGCCAAAGCCAATATTCTCTGTGTTCGTTTTATTGGCTTCCACAATTCCAGCAAAAGTTGTAGCTGTACCTACAGGTACACAGATATGAGTAAAATTCTTGCCACCAAAATATTCATATATTAAAGAAGCACCTTGCTTTCCTTTTTTTGAAAAACCACCTTCAGGAATCAAAATGTGTTTGCTAAATTTCTTCTCTAATTTTTGTAAAAATTGGTCATCAACATTTTTGTAATCGGATCGGCTCAGGAATTCCAATTCCATTCCATGATCAAGACAAAATTGTAAAGTGTGTGAAAGTGATTTTGGTTGCTCACCACGAACGATTCCAATCGATTTTAAATTCAATCGTTCACAGGCAAATGCAGTAGCAGCAAGGTGATTAGAGTAAGCACCACCAAAAGTTATAATTGCTTTGTGTTGCGATTCTTTTGCTTCTTTCAAAAAATAAATCACCTTAAAAAGTTTGTTTCCTGAAACAACAGGATGCACTTCATCCAGCCTTAGTATCGAAACCTGCACTTCTTTTTCTTCAAATTGTTCCTCCTTGATTTGAACAATTGTAGGTTGATTAAATTCAATCCCTGAAATTATGGTTGTCAAAGCAGATTGTGGCATAAATCTTTCTTGCTTATTTTCGCAGCAATATAATTATTAAAAAAACTCATAACTCAATTGGTCTGCAGGTAAATGCGGTAAGTTAGCCCCGATTTATCTCTATTGAATAACAATAAAAATTTACAGATGAAACCAACACTTTTAGTTTTAGCAGCAGGAATGGGAAGCCGGTATGGCGGGATTAAACAAATGGATTCTTTCGGACCAAATGGCGAAACGATCATCGATTATTCTATTTACGACGCCGTTGCCAGCGGTTTTGGAAAAGTTGTCTTTGTGATTCGTGAATCGTTTGCTGAAGAATTTAAAAATCTGTTTGAAGCAAAATTAAATGGTAAAGTAAAAACAGAATATGTCATCCAGGAATTGAATTCTTATACCGGCGAATTTAATTTACCAATAGAAAGAACAAAACCATGGGGAACTGCTCATGCGGTTTTATGTGCAAAAGATGCGATCAACGAACCTTTCGCGGTTATCAATGCAGATGATTTTTATGGAAGAGATTCATTCGACAAAGCGGTGCAATTTCTTACTGGAGAAGTTTCACCTAAAAAATATTGCATCATTGGTTACGAGCTTTCAAAAACAATTTCAGAAAACGGAACAGTAAGCCGTGGCGTTTGTGATGTGGATTTTGAAGGAAATTTGTTACACATTAATGAGCGCACAAAAATATTTCCGGAAGGAGGCAAAATTTATTACACCGAAGACGGTCTTAAGGTTCCTTTGCCGCCTGATACAGTTGTAAGTATGAATTTCTGGGGTTTTGATCCAAATGTTTTTGAATACATCCAAAAATTATTTTTCAAATTTCTCCAGGAAAATGGCACCAATCCGAAAGCAGAATTTTTTATTCCCATCATTGGTGATTCATTCATAGCTGAAGGCAAAGGTGAAATAAAAGTGATCCCAACTTCTGCGCAATGGTTTGGTGTAACCTATAAAGAAGATGCGCCACAGGTAAAAAGTGAAATCAACAAACTGATCGAACAAGGAGCTTATCCTGAACATTTGTTTGCAACAGAAACAGCAAAATAAAATTTCACTGAGATTGTTCATTTACTTGAAAAAATAAAGCCGCGAAAATTCGCGGCTTTGTTATATTTCTTATTAAGTAATAAAATTAATTGCCTTTTACTTTATAAACGAAATCTTCCAGTTTCTTGATCTGCTTCACTCTGTCCAATCCTTTTAAAGTATTTTGAGTTGGAGGTTTTATGGAAATATCTTTTTCTTTCTTAACCTCTTTTATAGCATCGTAAATATTTTCAGATTTTATTGCAAACACCACTCCGTCTGCATTTGTTTCTTTACTGCTGATAATGCCAATCACTTCCCCGTTTTTATCAATCACAGGGCCACCACTATTTCCTGGGTTAGCAGAGATGCTGATCTGGTAAGAAGTGGTGTCTCCATAATATCCTGATTTGGCACTCAAATAACCTTCACCATAAACCACTTCTTCACGGGGATAACCGAGTGTAAAAATCGGTTCTGCGAGTTCAGCTGAAGATTTTGGAATTGTGTATGGAATATCCTTCACTGTTTTGAAAGCAGTGTCAGAAATTTTTAAAATAGCCAAATCTGTTGCCGGGTTCAAATAAACTTGCTCGGCATAAAATTGTTCGCCCTTTTTATTTTCTACGATCAGGTTTTTAGCGTGTTGCACAACATGCGCATTCGTAATTAAATAACCTTTCCCATCTACCAAAAATCCGGTAGCCCTGAAGTTGGCTTCAAATTTCTGGTTTGATGATGCTGAGGCTTTATTTAATTTGAATTCAATTTGATTTAGCTTGTATTCAAACTGGTTCAGTTTGTTATCCACCAAAGGAGTTATAACTGCGGCTTTTTTGTTTTCAGAATATTGTGAAATAAAAGTGGCAACGCCAAGAGAAACAAGGCAAGCTATTGCAGCTGCCACAGCAATTGTACGTTGATAGCGGTTCCACAAATAAATGAGTTTGGCTTTTGTTTTTCCTTTTTTCCCTGAGATCACTCCCTCGTTTATCAATTTGTTTTCAACTTCATTAAGATTGTGACGCAGTTTTTTTTCGTCGCTCATTCTTTCCAGTTCGGTTAGAAAAAAAGAATGTTCGGCAACAGCCTGGTCTATCTCGGGATTATTCTTTTTCAATTCTTCAAAAAACAACTTTTCCTTTTCGTCCATTTGTCCTGCCCGATATCTTTCAATCGCGTCAAAAAGTAGATTGTCTTCCATTTCAGTCCTTATTTTTATATTGTGCGAAGAATATTTTTTTCAATCTCACAAGGCATTTATACTTCTGAGTTTTAGCATTATCTGCGTTGGTGTATCCAAAGTGATCAGCAATTTCAGGCATTGATTTTTTTTCGATATAAAAAGCTTCTAACAAACTTTTGCAGGGTTCTCCTATCTTCTCCAATGCACTTTCCATAAACTGAAAATCTTTGTTCTTTTTCTCATGGTATTCAATTTCATCATCTACCGGCACAATTTCCTCAATAGTTTCAATCCCCGGGTTGAACCGGTTTTGTTTTTGTAATTTCTTTAACCAAAGCCGCCGGCAAATTGAATAGAGATAAGTCTGCAACTGGCAAGTCAATGTAAAAGAACCTGATTTTGCTTTTTCAAACAAAACGATCATTGCCTCCTGGAAAACATCGAGCGCATCATCCGCATAACCATTATTCTTAATAACGAAAGCCTTGATCACAGTAAAATTGTCTCGGTAAATTGTTTCAATTGCTTCTGTATCATTGGCTGCAAGGCCTTGTAATAAGAGCGTTTCCTGTTCGATCGTTTTCACTCAACTGAATATTAATACGTATAAAATGGAAAAGTAACCCAATTAAATTTTTAAAAAAATTTTATAGTTGGGTTACTTTTTAAAAAAATGGGTATAAATGAGAAATATTTAAAAATCTAAAATTAAACAAAATGAAAAAATTATTGCTCGTTTTCACAGTAGCAGCTTTCTTGGCAGCTTGTAATGGTAATTCTTCTAACACAGAATCTACTACTGATTCAACAACTTCAGTAACATCAACTGATACTACCGCAGCTCCTATGGATTCAACTCACATGGTTACTTCAGACACAACCAACAAAATGAGTGCAGATACCACTAAATAATATCGGTATTTCGTAATTATTTTATTGTCAAACAATTTTTATTTTGACTGGCAATCTAAGAGCCGTCTCCTTTGGGGACGGTTTTTTGTTTTCGTCTATGCCTCTATTAAAGGCAAAGGATGTTAAAATTATCACACCAAAAAAAAGTTTTCATTTTTGTTTTTTGATTAAACTCCAAACCTTACTTTTGCGCCGGAGAGATGTCAGAGCGGTTTAATGAGGCGGTCTTGAAAACCGTTGAGGGTAACACCTCCGGGGGTTCGAATCCCTCTCTCTCCGCTGATAATCTTAATAAAGCTCCTGTATTAATTGCAGGAGTTTTTTTATTTCAACCGTAGAATTGGTTATTTTCATTCGGTGATGCCAATTGGTATTCAATCCTTCACTTATTAAATTTGCAGCCAACTAGTATTAAAAAGTAAGAAAACTCCTGTTAGCGGAGATTTTCTTATTCAGAAGAAAATTATTACATTCTTTGCTAAAATATTTTCTTTTAAATAAAGGAAAAGCAGCCTTCCTTACTAATTAAATTATATTATGATCAACTTTTGGGACAAAATATTATTTGGGAACCCTTTTAGGGATTGGGCAATCGCAATAGGTATAATTGTTATCGCGTTCGCTCTAATCAAAATTGTGAAAGGACCGGTAATCAGGAAACTAAAAAAATGGTCAGCAAAGACCGAAATGACCTTCGATGATTTTATAGTAATGAGTATCGAAAAGATACTTGTTCCGTTTCTTTATTTTGCCGCAATTTTTGGTGCGCTCAGCTATCTGTCGTTTAATACCTTTACCACTCATATTATTGAAGTAGCCAAGTTATTCATCATCACTTTTTTTGTTTTAAGGCTGCTCACTTCTGCCATCCAATATTCTATTTTCACTTTTCTTGATAAACAGGAAAACAGTGAGGTAAAGAAAAAACAGGCAGGAAGCCTGCTCATCATTTTAAAAGGTGTTGTATGGATATTAGGAATCGTTTTCCTGATCAACAATCTTGGGTATAATGTCACAACGATCATAACCGGTTTAGGAATTGGAGGTATAGCCGTTGCCCTGGCTGCACAAGCAGTTTTGGGAGATTTTTTCAGCTACTTTGTAATCTTCTTTGACCGGCCTTTTGAGATCGGTGATTTTATAATTGTGGATGATAAAGTGATTGGCGCAATCGAATATATTGGTGTAAAAACTACAAGAGTGAGGGCGATCAGCGGCGAACAAATTGTTTGTTCCAATAAAGACCTGACTGATTCAAGAGTACACAATTATAAGAAAATGCTTCGTCGCAGGGTCGTATTTACAATTGGTGTAACTTATCAAACGTCTGCAGAAAAAATGAAGAAGATTCCCACAATGATTAAATCAATCATTGAATCAACAGATAGTGCAACCTTTGACAGAAGTCATTTTTCAGCTTATGGAGATTTTAGTATGAAATTCGAAACGGTTTATTATATCGAGAGCCCGGATTACAATTTATACATGGATGCACAGCAAAGAATATATCTTGAATTATTAGAGGCTTTTGAAAAGGAAAATATTGAATTTGCTTTTCCTACGCAAACTCTTTTTGCAGCAAATTCTTTTACCAACATAACCGAACAAACGGGTAACGGATTAGAAAAAAAGGCGGTTGAAGGAGAATAATTTAATAGCGCTGCGCTGTATTTAAAATGAGACCCACCTTTATTCCGGTAAAAAAATAAGAGTCGTTCTTACCGGGGTTTCCGCGTGGAAGGTCTTCTTCCCGGAAAGGGACATTTTTTCGATAAGCCATTTCCACAGCTTTATCACCTTTTGCCTGGCGAAGCACATCAAGATTGACATAGTTTTTACTCACGTCATCGAGGTAATCGGTAAAAAGAAAGCGATATCCAATTTCATAACAAATTTCAACCCTGTCATTAAGTGTAACTTTCCAGCCCAATCCCACAGGAAAACAAACCTGGGTGAGTGAATATGGTTTTCTTCCCGGATATTGTGACAAACCTTCTCCTTCAGTGCTCAAAGGTCGCAAATAGGTTTTTACATTATTACTATCGTAGGTGTAGGGATCAAAATGAAAGACACCGACTGTACCAAATACATAAGGATATGAATAAAAGGAAAGAGGATCTTCCAATGGAATCTCAACACCGGCGCTCGCTTCGATGATATTTGTTTTAAAGTTCAGGTTTCGGGCGACCAACAAGGGATCAGTATTGTATTTATCATTTCCTGCAATTGGCAAAAAAGCGATTCCTACACGATAATTAATAAAATTGCCTGTATTGTATTTCAAGTTAACCGCAACACCTGGACGAATGGTTTTAACAGGTATTCTTTGTTGAGTAAGATCACCGGTATAATCTGAAGCGCCCACCATCACTTCAGCCACCCAATCCTGGGCAAAACAGGAATTGCCAATCAATAAAAAAATGAAAAGTAACTTTTTCATAATTTTTCCTTCTTTTAAAATGAATATTCACATTGAGCTTTCCGGCTTTCCTGATATCGTGGCAATTCAAAGAATAATAGATTGGCATTCAAATTTAGGTGTTTGTAAGTAAAATGCTGTTTTTTAAAAAACATTCATTAGTTGATTAAAATGGCGGGTAACACTTTTCATATATTTCTGAGATGTGATTCGAATCACTAATTGGAAAATGGATACACTTGAATTTGGATGATGAATGAAAAGAAATTGAATGGATTTTTCTTGCTTTTTCTTTATGGTGAGGACAAAAATCAAGTTTGGCAGGAAAATGGTAGTAGCGTTTTTATTACTTCCTAACCTATTTCAGAATACCATTGCAAACAAAATACCTGATGGCTAAACACTACTTACATCTTCCGAACAAAAAATTATTAAAGAAAACAGGGGAACTGGATTATTACCATTGGAGTTACCAATTTCCACTTAAGTACCTCATGAGATTTCGCTATAACAAAATTCTTGATCTATTAGGTGAAAAGAAATACAATACTATTTTAGAAGCCGGAACTGGTAGCGGCATTTTTCTTCCCGAGCTGTCAAAACACTGTAAGGAATTATATGCTTGTGATATTCATAATTATTTTCAAGACATCGCATCAATGTGTGACAAATCAGGTGTAAGGAATTATCATCTTAGTCGTCAAAGTATTGATAATACTAACTACCCTGAACAGTCTTTTGATGCTATTGTTGCTCTAAGCCTGCTGGAATTCGTTCCAGATATAGAAAAAGCAGTAAATGAAATAAAAAGGATCCTGCGCGAAGATGGGGTTTTCATTACCATTCTTCCTATGGAGAGTGAAATCCTTGACTTTTTTCTTTCTTTCTACCTACGCAAATCTCCTAGGGAAGAATTCTCTGATGCACGGCAAAAGGTTTCAAAAATTCTTGAGGAGAATTTTTCAGTTGTCAGGAAAGGTTATCTCACCCCCTTGGTTGGCAAATATTTTCCTGTTTATACTTATTACAAATTGGAAAAACCGATCTACAAAGTCTCAACAATTAACATGGGCATGTCAAATACAGCCGACTTGAAAAATGAATCGCGTTTTGCTTTCTAATTTTGGTCAATGGAGAAAATTCTACAAAATGTTGAAGAAAGGCAGCGATTGAAAAAAATCAAAATGAAGCAGAATTCTTAACAACGGATAGTCTAAATACAACTTCCTTTTTTTTATTGGTTTACTGTTTATAGTCCTATATTTGAAATGAGAAGCGTATTGCACAGTATCTATTGCACCAAAATTAATTTTCTCATTTTTTGAAAAGAAAATATCATGAAAAGGAAGCCAATATCTGTTCGAAATTCTGTCCTATTGCTATTATTCGTCTGCCCATTTCCGTTATATGCCCAGGTTATTCAAATGACCGCGCACAACAGTTCAGTAAATTACGAAAGACTTGCAAAGATTGATGGATTGATCAATGATTATATCAAAAATGATTGGGTAAAAGGAGTAGCAACTATAGTTGTAAAAGACAATGTGGTGGTACAATACAAAGGCTACGGCTATGCAAATGCTAAAGCAAAAATACCTATGCAAAAAGATGAATTGTTTCGAATTGCTTCGCAAACAAAAGCGCTTACAGCCACAGGAATAATGATCTTATATGAACGCGGAAGACTTTACCTGGATGAACCCGTTGCTGACTTTATTCCTGAGTTTAAAAATCCAACCGTGCTTAGCAAATTTGACTCCACCGATACCAGCTATACAACGGTACCGGCTAAACGCGATATCACAATTCGGGATTTGTTAACTCATACTTCAGGCATCGATTATGCTACTATCGGTAGTAAAAGTATGACAGCGATTTATGCGAAAGCCGGTCTGGAACCGGGATTCAATATGGAAAAGAAGGGCCAAACTTTGCTTGAGGCAATTAAGACTCTTGCCAAACTTCCTCTCGTGCATCAACCAGGAGAGGAATGGACCTACGGATTAAATTATGATGTACTTGGTTGCGTTATTGAAGTGATCAGCGGCCAAAGCCTGGAAGATTTTTTAACCAAAAATATTTTCCAACCAATCGGCATGAGCGATACTTATTTTAATGTACCAAAAAGTAAAGCAAATCGTCTTGCGGCAGTTTATACAGAAGATTCCCTTCAACATGTAGTCCCCATTGATAAAGAGAAAAGTGGTATTGACCCTGATTATCCTCTTGCACATAAAACTTATTTTTCCGGCGGCGCCGATCTTACATCCACCGCGCTTGATTATGCAAAGTTCTTACAGATGTTGTTGAATGGTGGAACTTATAATGGACATGAAATTCTTTCTCCCCGATCTGTTCAAATAATGACGAGCAATCAGCTTGATTTTAAATTTGGAGTAAATGGTTTCGGGCTCAGTTTTGAAGTAGTCTCTCAATTAGGTAGCAACAGGGGACCAAGAAACAAAGGTTCATTTGCATGGGGTGGATACTGGGGCACCACTTTTTGGGCCGATCCAAAACCCCACCTAATTTGCCTGATCATGACGCAACAGACTCCTAACAGCCATGCCGACCTGACACAAAAGTTTGAGGATATGGTTTATTCAAGCCTAAAATAACTAACAAATAAAAATCAAAGAATTTATTTGTTCACTGAATAGCATTTAGCAACAATTAATCATTTTGCATTAACAACTAATTCTCCGGTTTTTAATCCTTTAGCGGTTGCTTTTAACCTGATCTTTCCGGCCATTACCGGCTGTACAATCATCAGCGCTTTTCCGCGAAATGTCTTATGCTGTGGCTGCTGAAAACTTTCCATGTCAGAAGGATTCGCATTGCCTGTTGCAATAATTTTTCCCGGACCTTCGATACTGAACTGTAAAGGAATGATAGCATCGGGAACAATATTTCCATTTCCATCTACAATTTCTGCCGTTACATAACTCAAGTCATTCCGGTTTGCCTTTATCTTGTCACGATCTGCTGCAAGTCTTATTCGTGCAGGTTTTCCTGCAGTTTGCAAAAGCACAGAGTCAACAGCAACACCATTTTTAAATG
Source organism: Ginsengibacter sp. (assembly GCA_051960475.1). Lineage (GTDB taxonomy): Bacteria > Bacteroidota > Bacteroidia > Chitinophagales > Chitinophagaceae > Ginsengibacter. The sequence continues at coordinate 17,297 of JBQCEG010000088.1, read as the reverse complement.
CGATCGCTTTAAGTTTTCCGGGTTCGTAATTGATATTAAATGTTCCAGTAAGTTTTGTTGCATCAGAAACGTTTTGTTCTCCAACCATTTTCCCGTTAAGGAATAAACGCACTTGAGGATAAGATGTATAAACATGCACCTGCATTGTTTTGCCTTCGTCTCCCGGAAAAGTATAGGAATGAACTTCATCCGGCCAACCCCAGGCACTGACGGCCTCTTTATGTCCTGCGGGAATGGGCTCGTGAACCAGCATTGCCATTTTACTCAAACCCCAAACTACATCGCGATAATAAGATTGGGCTTCTTTCCACCGATCAGATCAATATCACCGCACCAGGAATTGAACCACGGAAATGTTTGCAATTGAAAACCGGGCGTACTGTCAATGCCTGTATGACCAATTCCGGTTTCACCTAAATAATCCATTGCGGTCCACACAAAATCTCCAATTACATAAGGATGTTCTTTTACCTGTTGCCAGTTATCAAAAGCTTCCATAGGAAAGCTTTCTGTTCCCATCATCACACGTTCAGGATATTTTTCATGATCTGATTCATACATTTTCCAGAGATAATTGTAACCTCCAACATTCAACAATGCATATGCCGCAGCAGTTGTGTCCCATTTATACCCGGGATGATCCCAGAAACTGCAAATCGCTTCTGTAACCGGTCGTGTATTATCAAAATGCTTTACTTCATCGCGCAAATTTTTCGCAATTACAAGACCGGAAGAATCTGCTCTTTCATTGATCTCATTGCCAATGCTCCAGAAAACAACTGAAGGATGATTACGATCGCGTTGCACCATCGCATCAATATCCCTTTTCCAACTGGTATCAAAATACAAATGATAATCTTGTGGATTTTTCGGCCGCTCCCAGTGATCAAAAGCTTCGTCAATTACAATAATGCCAATACTGTCGCAAGCGTCTAGGAATTGTTGTGAAGGAGGATTGTGACTTGTGCGCACAGCATTAAAGCCAAATGATTTTAAAAGATGAACTTTTCTAATTTCTGCAGCATCAATTGTAGCCGAGCCAAGCGGACCATCATCATGATGCACACAACCGCCTCGCAATAATATTCTTTTTCCATTCAACAAAAAACCCTTTTCAGCTGTGATGGAAATTAAACGGATTCCAAAATTGTTGGTTACACGATCAATCACTTTATTATTCACAATAAGCTCCGAAACGGCATGGTATAAATAAGGATTTTCCGGCGACCAGAGATGCGGATTTGATATTTGGAATGTTTGCAAAGTTTCATTCGAATTCTTTTCTCCAATATCAATTTTCTTTTCTTCCTCAGCTACTTTTTTATTTGTCTTATCAAAAATGGTTGTTCGCAAAATTGCATTTTGTTCTGTTGTATTTCCATTTACCAATTTCGAATTCACTTTAATCGTTGCCGATTTATCACTTACTTCAGGTGTGGTAATATAAACGCCCCATTGTGCAAAATGAAACAAAGGTGTAACGGTCAACCATACGTGCCGGTAAATTCCTGAACCACTGTACCACCTGCTGTTCTTTCCTTCATTGCTCACGCGAACTGCAATGACGTTTTCTCCATTTTTTAAATAAGTAGTAACGTCGTAACTAAAAGGCGTGTAACCATAAGGGTGATTGCCAAGAAGATGACCATTGATATAGACGTCGCTGTTCATGTAAACACCATCAAAATAAATCGTAACATTTTTGTCCACTTTGTTTTCAAAACAAAAATGTTTTCTGTACCATCCGATTCCTCCAACTGTATAACCAGTTGCGGTTGCACCCACACTTTTTGCAGAAAAAGGCCCAATTACTGAATCAGATTGATTCGGTAAATCTTCAATACTCCAGTCGTGGGGCAAATCCAGTATTCGCCAGTTTTGATCATTAAAATTTTCAAATGAAGCATGAGCCACCTCGCCATGATGAAATTTCCAGGAAGCATCAAAAAGTTTATGGCGGCGTTGAGCATTTGCGTAACTCAACATAAGCAGAGAAAGCAAAAGAAGGAACAATAATTTTTTCATGCCAGGCAATTGTGTTTCAAAAATAACTATTTCGTTTTTTAAAACTTCCCATCTCAATAGATTATTGATCACTTAATTAAAATTATCGATGGAAGCACATTTCAAAAGATATTTATTTCAGTTCTTATCCTAACTTTATTAAATAAGAAATATGCCTTTCTTCAAATCATATCCGCCTCCAGTCTCACTGAAAAGCATCATCAGGGAATTCCATATCTATCATGCAAAGTGGCATGAAGAGACAGGACTTCCTCAGCCCTTTATAACATGCCTTGCCAATATTGAACAAAATCTGTATTTCTATCTTAATGACCCGATAAAAGTAGTGCCGGTTGAAAGGGTTGAAATTCCCGCACCAGCTGTAGTTGTTACCGGTCCCAAGTTCAAGCCAGTAGGTTTATTATTCGGCCACGATCATCTTATGATCAAAGTAGCCTTTCACCCGACAGGCACTTTTCGCCTGCTCGGAATTAATATGGAAAAAACCATCAACAGCGGTCTTGATGCAACTTCTTTCTGGGGCGAAGAAGTAACAAAAATTTTTTTTGAGATGAAAAGGTATCAGTCTTATGACGACCTCGTAAACTTATTGTCAGTCTTTCTCGAAAAAAAATGTAAAGAAGATTGCCGGCCTGAAGAACCGATAGATGCTATTGCGATTCAAATGGCTGACGCATCGAATGATCACACATTGCAGGAATGGGCATCCCTATCCTGCCTGAGCCTGCGGCAGTTTGAAAGAAATTTCAAAACAAGAGTGGGTATTTCTCCCAAGTTATTCATACGTATAGTTCGATTTGAAAATGCAATGAATATCAAAAATAAATTTCCAGATAAGAACTGGTCTGAAATTGCTTTGGAGTCAGGGTATACAGATTCATCACATATTTTACGGGAGTTCAAGGAATTTGCAGAGTTTCCTCCAAGCAATTTTTATTTGAAACCTACAAGTGGATTTAGTGAATTTCCTACAGGATAAAATGTCGTTTTTTTACTAAGCAAATCAGTCATGTCGTTTTTAATTTTGAAGGAAATCAACAATCGAAAACATGACATCAACAGACAATCCCGGCGTACACATTCCTCCACCCCTTTTATATGCAGCAATTTTTCTTTCGGCCGTTTATATTCAAAAAAGGATTCCTCTAAATGCTTCTTTTTTTGAAACCGGGCTTGCAAAAATTGCGGGAAGTATTTTACTTTTTATTGCATTAATCCTGACTTTCATCAGCCTTCGGAAATTTTTCCTTTCGAAGAACACAATAATTACTATCAAAGCTGCATCTTCATTGCAGACAACGGGCATATATAGATTTACAAGAAATCCAATGTACCTCAGCCTTCTGTTTCTATACCTGGGTCTTGCATGCTTCCTCGGAAATTGGTGGAACCTTCTCTTATTGCCTATTCTTGTTTTAGTAATTCAGCAATACGTGATCATTCGAGAAGAGAAATACTTACTTCGCCGGTTTGGTACAGAGTATTTAGACTACAAAAGCAGGGTGAGAAGATGGTTATAGAAAATCGTCAATCGTAAATAAAAAACCGGGGTAATTGTTTGTTTACCTGCTAAAATGATTAATCGTTATCCTGATAATAATTCTTTTGAAGCAGCAATTTCCAAAAGCCAATTTTATCATCCGTTTCATTAACGATAAAATGATAGACTTGCGGGAAAAACTTTTTATCTTCAATTATTATTAATTAAACGATTGCCTGATCCTTTTGCAGTACTTGCTCTGAAAAATGTCACCCAAATTTTTACCATGAAAAAATATTTGACGCTCATTACTTTGCTGTTCTCATTTGTCAGCATGTCATCTTTTGGCCAAAAGAGATCTTTGTATTCTTTCCCCTTTGGGATAGAATCATATACTTACCGGAACAGTTTTCCCAAAAGCATTGCTAAAACATTGGATACCATTCAACAACTTGGATTTACAGAATATGAAGGCGGTAGTTATGGAATGGAGCCCGAAGCATTTAAAAAATTGTGCAGCGAAAGAGGAATCAAAATCATTTCAACCGGTGCTGATTATGGAGAATTGGTTAAATCACCTGAAAGCGTTGCCCATACTGCAAAAAGGTTAGGAGCAAAATATGTAATGTGCGCGTGGATACCACATCAGAATTCAGGTTTTACATTGGAGAATGCAAAAAATGCAGCGAAGGTTTTTAACCACGCAGGCAAAATATTAAGAGATAGTGGGATCACTTTTTGTTATCATGCTCATGGTTATGAATTTCAACCTTACCAAAATGGAACGCTGCTAGATTATCTAATTCAGAATACCAATCCCAAAGATGTTTCTTTTGAGATGGATATCTTGTGGATACATTTTGGCGGCGGCGATAACGTTGCCTTGCTTAAAAAATATGGCAACCGCTGGAAACTAATGCATTTAAAAGATCTGCGTAAAGGAACTTCGAAAGACTTATCAGGCGGCACTTCCCAGGAAAATGATGTTGTGTTGGGAACGGGAGAAATAAATATTCCTGCTATTTTAAAAGAAGCAAAGAAAGTAGGTATCAAACATTATTTCATTGAAGATGAAAGTAACCATGTTGATGAACAGGTGCCAAATAGTATTGCTTATTTGAAGAGTTTGAAAGAGTAATTTTTGCTACAGTCAAAAGAAAAAATCAATTAGTTTATTTGTTTATTGCCGGTTTTAAAACTGCTTCAAAAAACTGATCTTGGCAATCGCGTGATCCTCTGCCTGGATCTTCGAAAAGGCATTCGTGAATCCATAATGATTCAGTACAAGATAAACATAAGACAACGGTGTATATTCCCACGACAATCGAACATTATAATTCTCTGAATTATCGCTTGCATTTTTTTGATAAAATCCAATCAATTGTACTCTTGGATTCAGTGCAAGCCTTGCTTCGATGCCATACAAATCAATTGTTGAAGAAGTTGCTGCTGCACCGACTTTCATAAAATGATTCCGGTTAAATCTACCTGCAATCGAAATTTCAGGAACAGGTGCAAATTGTAAGCGCCAGTCGCCGGAATTTAATTTGCCATTAAAATATTTTCCCCATGTATAAATTCCTGTCAGGCTTACGACTCTTGATGGATCCGAACTGATCCATATTTGTTGATTGGTAAAATAATAATCACCCGGAGCAATGGTAACACCCAACGGATCGAAAGGCTCAACCAGCCGCTGAAACTGCGGTGCAAATGCGTAGCCAAAGTAAGCACCACTCTGGAAGTTCAGCCATACGGGGAAAAACGTAAATGTTCTTTCTATCGATTTTCCTGTGGACGCCTGCCAATAAAATTCAGGCAAAAATCCCGGCTCAAAAGCGCGCAACACTTTTTTGAATGGCAGTTTTTTTCCACGGTAATACCAGTTCATCCCCGGCGTTGTTCCCACCACATCAGTTCTTGAAACAAATCCCATCTCAGGATCAAAATCTTTACTGACAACTGATTGCGTTAACCATATCTTCATGTGATTGGTGGAATAATAATATTGCGCAAAGCCTGCAAATCCATCTTTCCCTTTCCTCGTATTGGCCGAATGCATCAGCAAAGTATTAAGCGAATGCGATTCACCCAACCGGAAAAATCCATCAACCGTACTAACAATATTTGTATTGCCCGGCTGGTCTTTCATTGTTACCAATCCACCGAGGCGACTGTTGGCGCCGACGTTTTGAGAAAACCGGCCCACAAAAAAGTTAGTGGCAGGACTAAAATCGCCGGCACGCTGTCTCATCAGGATTGCACCGTAATTGGTTTTTGAAGAACGATGCACAAATCTTCCTCCCGCTTCGATTGGGATAGGATTTCCCAAACTATCAAGGCCGATGCTCCGGCTATTAAACGGCTGCACACGCATTTGTCCGCCGGAACCGTCGACTGCTTGCGAAATGCCCACACCAAACAGGGATGCATTTTCCAAAAAGAATTGCCTTTTCTCAGGAAAGAAAACAGAAAAACGTGTTACATTGTTAACCTGCTGATCTACGTCTGCCTGTGCGAAATCAGTATTAACGGTTAGATCCAAAACTGAATTTGGATCGATAGCCCATTTCAGATCGCCGCCAAACTTATAATTCGTTTCACTTCTTTTTACACTTGAATCAAAACCTTTGTAATGATCATAAGAAGCCAGGGCATACGGTTCAAGGCGGATATTGGTTTTGGATGGCGGCGGTTTCAGGTTGGTGAGCAAACCGGCATAAGGCATTCTTAATGAAGTAAACGCACGCGGATAAGGAGAAAAAGAAGTGATCTCGTTGGTGATTCTTCGAACACGATAAATGCTCAATCCCCATTTTTGAAGAGAATCAGAATTGGGATAACGCAATGTTTCCCATGGAATAGCGATCTCTGCGGTCCAGCCGGAATCGGTGCGGTTGGTTCTTACACGCCAAAGCCCGTTCCAGTCTACATCATAATAAAGATCATCGAATGATAAAAGGTCGCGCTGCACGCCATAAGGATCGGTAACGAACGCCATCGCATTTCTTTTGTCATTAAAACAATCGAGTGCAATTCCTACAAGGTCGCGACTCTTGTCATCAAAATCTCTTTTAAAATCTGTTGAGAGAATTGCCTTTGTGCCCAACGAGTCACGGGCAAAAACGCCGAAGTATAAAAATTGGCGATTGTACAAAACCTTGACTGTAGTTGGCTGTCCTGGGGGATCTCCCTGCACGGGTTCTATCTCGATAAATTGGGGCGAAGGTTTCGCGATTTGCCATTCCGGTTCATTCAATAAACCGTCAATATGCAGGTTTCCGTGTATTGGTTCTGCCTCTATTGTTTTTTTAATTGAATCAGGGGCAAAAATTTCCTGCCCCTGGCTATAACAGGTAAGCGTAAACGCAGAAAGCATACCAAGCAATACGATTTTCAGATACATCTGATAAAGATAATTATCAACCCGAAATTTAAAGTAAATATTTTATGTGTTTATTTGACACAATGAAAATTCAAAATAAAAAAAAGATTATTTATTCGTTTACTGAATTTTCCGTTTTATGAGGTGGGTGTTCAAGTTAATAAATTAAATTTTTATTTAATTAAAATCATACTAACTTACATGAAAGTACTACCAATAGATCATATTCATTTACCGGTTTGCTCCTTTTTTTATGAGTCATATAAAATCGATCTCCTGCTTATTCTTAATCCTGCTTTTTGCAACAGGTTGCAAGATTGAATACCGGCCTCCGGTTGAATCACCAAAAACAGGCTATCTTGTTGTAGAAGGATTTATCAATAGTGATGGCGGTCCAACATCAATCACTCTTTCACGGACACTTAGGCTTTATGACGATACCACCAGAGACAATCGTGAACACAATGCAATCGTAAATATTGAAGGAAGCAACAATGAAAGTTTTCCTTTGCATGAAACAGGTAATGGAGTTTATACCTCCGAGCCTTTACAACTGAATAGCAATGAAAAATACCGGCTCTACATAAAAACTCAATTCGGAAAAGAATATCAATCTGATTATTCAAGCTACCAATCAACCCCAGTGATTGACAGCCTGACCTGGAACAGAAATAACGATGGCGTAAAAATTTATATTAATACTCACGATGACCATATCCAACCTGGTTACTATTATTGGAAATATGAAGAAACGTGGGAGATACATTCAGCTTACTACACTACAATAAAATACTTTTTTCCAGCTGGTAGCGGGTTTGCCACGAGTATTGATTATCGGAATCCGGATCATAGTCCGGATACAACTTTATATAGATGTTGGGTAGATATCCTTTCTTCAAATATTAATATTGGTTCATCTGAAAAATTGAGCATTAACCATATTTCATTTCCAATAATGGAAATAGAGCCGGCATCACGAAAATTAAGTGTACTTTATAGTATAAAAATTAAACAATATTCTTTGAGCAAAGAAGCCTTTAGGTATTTTGAAATTTTAAAAACAAACTCTGAGGATATTGGGTCAATAACTGGCCCGTTGCCTGCCGAGCTTACAGGTAATATTCATTGTATCACTGACCACTCGGAAAAAGTTATTGGTTTTATAGAGATGACCCAGGAAAAGGAAAGCAAGAGATTATTTATAAGCAACGTTCAATTACCCGGTTGGGCTTACAACCCGAGTTGTAGCGAATTTAAGGTTGATAATAGTGAGAAATCTTTTCAGGAAAATTCAGGAAAATATCCAACCTCTGTAAGTGAAACTGCACCGGGGGGAGGAATAAAATCATTTTATGTTACAGAAGACATTAATTGCATGGACTGCACAATTCATGGTTCACCCGTCAAGCCTGATTTTTGGCCATGAGAAGTTTACCTTAATAATAAAACAATAAATAAGCCCTATTTTTATTTTAGGAATTATTGCAGATTAGTTGACGCCCGTTTAATAAAATACAAACCCATCTGTTATAGAATATGATTATCTTTCAAACTCAACTTTCGCTTTTACCGGTACATGAAATTAATGACATCAATAGCCTGCTTATTTTTACTTGGATTTTTAGCAACAAGCTGCAAAACTGAATATTATCCAAAGGTTCAATCGCCCTCATCCGGCTATTTGGTGGTTGAAGGCTTTATTAATGGAAGCGACAGTCCTACTGTAATTACACTCAGCCGTACGCTCAAAATTTATAATGATTCAGTTGTTGACAATCGTGAACATAATGCAATGATCAATATTGAAGGGGAAAATAATGAAAGTTTTCCTTTGTACGAAAAAGGGGACGGTGTTTATACCTCTTCTTCCTTGCAGTTAAGCAGCAATGAAAAATATCGTTTGAAAATAAAAACAGCTAATGGCAAAGAATACGTTTCCAATTACTCCGAATACCGATCAACTCCTGCTATTGACAGTCTTAGTTGGCAGCAACACGGTGATGGAGTAAAGATCTACGTAAATACCCACGACAATCAAAGCGAGACAAGTTTTTACAATTGGAATTATGAAGAAACGTGGGAATACAATGCAGCTTATTACTCGCAATTAGAATTGATTATCGACCCAAATACCGGCCTTGTTGTGGGTGTCAAATACAAAAACGCCGACAAGAGCATAGATTCATCGCTCAAAATTTGCTGGAAAGATGTGAAATCGTCAAATATTATTATAAGTTCATCCGAGGGTTTAAGCAGCAATCTTATTTATTTCCCCATAATGACCATTCCACATGCTGATGAAAAATTAAGTGTTTTATATTCTATCAAAGTGAAACAGTATGCTATTAGTAAAGACGCCTATTTATATCTCCAAAAATTGAAAAAGAATTCCGAGGAATTGGGTTCGATTTTCTCATCACAACCAACCCAACTAACGGGCAACATTCATTGCACAACAAATCCATCCGAAGTAGCAATCGGTTTTGTAGAAGTGAGCGAAGAAAAACAACAAAGGATTTTCATTTCAAATAAAGAGGTTCCCGGATGGGACTTTAATGATGGATGTGCAGAATATTTGTTCCAAAATAATCCTGCTGATCTTGGGGATAAAGCTGGTGGTGTATTCGCAACTGTGCCCTACCAGGTAAGTGGTGACAAGATTATTTCTTTTTTCGCTACTCCGGATATAAATTGCCGTGACTGTACGTTGAGAGGTTCAAACGTAAAACCGGCTTTTTGGCCTAAATGACAAAAGCAAATTTGCAGTAAACCAACTAAAAGAAAAGATTTTTTTCGCATTCATTAATTCAACACCTCGTAAGTCATTACTGGTGCTGATTTATTTTTAAGCGTCATCTCCCCTACCTCCTTGCATTGGAAAGACTCCTTCACATGATGAAATGAAGCTTCAGATATTAAAATTTGCCCCGGTTGCGCAGCGGCTTGTAAACGCTGCGCCATATTAACGGCATCGCCAATAACCGTATAATCAAGTCGCTTCAGGTTAGCCGAACCTATATTACCACTCACCACTTCCCCGCTGTTGATGCCGATTGACACATTGGGCATAAAAGTTTTTTGTGCGGATTCGTTTGGGAGACTTTCTATTTGTCTCCTTGCTGCCAAACAAGCATCTATAGCACGATCAAGGTGATAATCTCCTTTGAAAACCGCCATCACGGCATCACCAATAAATTTATCAATGTATCCGCCCTGCGCGATGATCTCTTTTACAATCACATCAAAATAATTGTTCAATAGTTTTACAACCGTGTCCGGCGCTTCATTTTCGCTGATAGAGGTGAAACTGCAGATGTCAATGAAAGCAACAGAAACATCAACTGTTTCATTCACCATCAACGTTTTTTCAAACTCCCGGCTGCCCATGAAGTTGAGCACAGTTTCGTCAACATACATTTTAAGGATGTTGTTTTCTTTGATTGCCTTCATTGTTTCCTTCATCTGCTTCACATGCTGAAGCGTTTTTTCCATCGTCACTTCCAGGTCGTCAAAGTTCACAGGCTTGGTGATGAAATCAAAAGCACCACGGTTCATTGCTGTACGGATATTTTCCATATCGCCGTAGGCAGAAACAATAACTGATTTTACAAGGCTGTGTTGTTCATTCAGCTTACTCAATAAGGTAAGTCCATCCATCACGGGCATATTAATATCGCTCAGCATAATATCAATATCCTGCTCCTCGTCCAGCTTTTCGAGGGCGAGTTTGCCGTTACCGGCGAAAACAAATTCATATTTGCGTTCACGGATCTTCTGTCGAAATTTTTGCTTGATCAGCACTTCCAAATCCGACTCATCATCCACTACCAAAATTTTTGACATCAACTCTTTATGTTTAATTTTTCCTTCAATAATTTAAAATCGACAGGCTTGGTTAAGAATTCATCTGCTCCAAGTTCTTTCGCAGTTTTATAATTTTCCGCATCGCCGTAAGCAGTGATCATCATTACCACGGGAGGTGGCTCATGATGCATCTTTTTAATCCTTGACAACAATTCAAGCCCGCTCATCCCCGGCATGTTTATATCTGATAAGATCAATACAGCTTCCTGGTCGTGAAGATTCAGGTATTTTAAAGCTTCTTCACCGGAAAAGGCAAATTCAAATTCAACCTGGTTGTTCCGGATCTCCTTTCTGAATCTTTGCTCAAAAAGCGTTTGTATGTCCCTTTCGTCATCAACAACTAAAATCTTCATCTGATTGTAATTTAATTAAAATTTGTTGTTAGTAAATGTTGTAACAGCCTTCACGCATTATGATCTACAGGCAGTTGAATTGTAAATTCTGTTCCTTCACCTTCCTTGCTTTTCACATCAATTTCCCCCCCATGAGTTTTAATGATATCGTAACTCAAACTCAACCCAAGTCCGGTTCCTTCACCTGTTGGCTTGGTCGTAAAGAAAGGTTGAAAGATCTTATTTTTTACACTCTCAGGAATTCCCGTGCCATTATCTCTTACACTGATGAATACTTTGCCATCTGCCTTATTTGTCGAAACAATTACAGTAGGCTGGTAATTATTTCCTTTTTGCAATTTAGCCGCTTTAACAGCATAAAAGGCATTTGTGATCAGGTTTAAAATAACCCGCCCTACATCCTGCGCCACAACGTTTACTTTTCCGACGTTCTCATCAAAATCAGTTTCCATCGTGGCATTAAAACTTTTGTCCTTGGCCCTCAGTCCGTGGTAAGCAAGACGCAAATATTCATCTGCCAAATTATTTATGTTGGTCGGTTCTTTTTGTCCATTGCTGCTGCGGCTGTGTTGCAACATTCCTTTGACGATTGAATCAGCACGCTTTCCATGAAAACTAATTTTTTCCTGGTTGTTCTTAATGTCGTCGGCGATTTCCTCCAAAGTTTTTTTCTCATCTGAAGAAAGGTTCGTTTTGTTTAACTCTTCTTTCAACTCATCAGCAAGTTCTGTGTTTACTTCAGAAAAATTGTTGACAAAATTTAGTGGGTTTTGGATTTCATGCGCAATGCCGGCCGTCAGTTCTCCAAGAGAAGCCATCTTTTCTGATTGTATCAATTGCGCTTGCGTTGCTTTGAGGTCTTCAAGCGATTTCTGCAATTGTTCAGTTCGATGTTTTACTTTTTCTTCCAGTATCTTATTTTCCCTTTTCAATTTTCTTGAGCGGTAAACAATATATAATCTTAACAAACCAAGGCCGATCAACACATAAATTGTATAAGCCCACCATGTCTGATACCATGGCGGCATTATAGTGAAACTAAAAGAAGCCGGTTTGCTCCAGCGGCCATTCACACCTTTGCTGCTTACTTTGAACGTGTAGTGGCCGGGAGAAAGATTAAGATAGTTTTCTGTATAGCTGTTGATGGTTGGCTGACTCCAGCTCTTATCAATTCCATCAAGTACGTAAGTGTACCAAACGGAATCTTGCCTTCCCAATTCCGGCTTTGTAAAGTGAAATTGCAAATAATTTTGGTTGTAAGGCAATGTAAAATTTACAGGTATATTATAAGGACCTTTCACACTATCCCATTTGAGCCGGCTTTCGTTTGAATAAACCGTGCTAAACAATTTGCTGTTGGATTTACTGTACACACTGTCATTGCTCCATAAAGTATCTGTCGAAGACCAATTGTTTTTATTAATGAGAAATAAAGGTCTTGTCATTACGTAAATATCGGAAACATAAGTAGAGACAGAATCATGAGCCGGGCGGATATCTTTTATAACAGAAATGCCATTATCACCCCACAAAAATTCACCGTCTTTTGTGATGCAATCGGTTAACCAGGAAGTTAAATTCAGCCTTTGTAATCGTTCGGAATTATCTAATAGGGAAACTTCCCATTTTCTTGAAGTTTCTCCTGGCGGTGGCGCTTTGATCAAATCCACCTTGTTATGGGTTGAGACAACCATAGTCCCTTTCCAATCAAGAATTGATGTAACGACAGGATTGGATAAGCCTTCTTTTGGACCAATATGCGTAAGCGTTCCGTTTTTTGGATCTGCTACATAAATTCCTTTATCTGTTCCAATCCACATTCGTCCATATTCATCTTCCTCCAACATTCTTGGAGCAGACGTCTTAAATCCGGGTTGATCATTAAGGTATCGGATAGTTCCATCAGCCATGTTGACTACATCCACTCCGTTTCTTTGAGTAGCCAGCCAAATTAGTCCATCTTTTCCCTGCTTAATATCAGTAATGGTGTTATCGCTTAACCCGCTTTTTGCGTCTATCCGAAGCGTTAGGTTGTGCGCGGAATCAATAAGATCCACGCCGGCACTTGAACCGGTGATCCACATATTTCCATATGAATCGCTAAAGGCAGTGTATATCGTATCAGTTACGAGTCCTTGCCTTTTAGAGGCCTTTGTAAGTGTGTTGTTAATAGGATCAATAATATTATAACCGCCGTCTGTACAAACCACCATCTTCCCGTTTCGCTTCCAAAACGATTGAACATAATTGTCGGTAAGGCCGTGTGCCTTATCCAGCACATGGGCGGTATTTCTTTTTGGATTAACGATATATAAACCGCTCAAAGTAGCTACCCAAAGATTCCCTACTGCGTCTTCCATCAGGCTTATTACCTGTGTTGTTCCAAAGGGATGAACGGTTTGGGCACTCTGATCAATAACATTTATATTATTAAGATTTGCAATCCACATTCTACCCAGTTTATCTTCTGACATGGCGATTACAATGTTAGACTGCAAGCCATCAGAAGTTGTAATTTTGCGAACAGTTCCCTCAACCGGATTAATAACATTAATTCCATTATAGCTACTGCACCAGATTAATCCTTTGTTATCAACCAGAATAGCTGAACTTAAACCAGCAATCATTCCCTGATTCTGATTATAACGAGTAATGATTCTCTTTTGAAGATTAATAGCATCTGCACCACGATTAGTTCCGATCCAAATTGTGCCGTTCCTGTCTTCAGAAACCGCGGACAAGGAATCACTGGTTAACCCCTCCTGTTTACCAAGATGTTTTATTTTGCCGGAACCCGGATCAAAAATATCTACACCCTTTTCATAGGTTGTTATCCAAATCTTTTTATCCGATGCCTGGAATACCTGGAAAATTTTTGATTGGGAAAGACCTGCAGCCTTGTCAATATTTTTATACGTCCTTTTTACAGGGTTTATAATACTTACCGCTGAATCCAAAGAATTGTACAGCCATATATTCCCCTCATCGTCAGAAAGTAATTTATCCGGATTCCTGATGAACATTCCGATTCGCTTCGAAGTCCCCACCAAACCATTTTTAACATCCACCATGCCCAAAAAACCATCTCCGGTCATGTACCACATAATTCCCTGGTTATCCTCTGTAATTCCTATAACAGGATTAGTGCCATTACCTTGTATAAAATTTTCGGTATTGGTACCATCATACCTGGTTAAACCGTAAATATTTCCATACCAGATGAACCCCTTGCTATCCGTATAAATGGCAGTATTAGTGTTGGTATTAAATCCCTGGGGCGCTCCAAGGTTGGTAATTGAAAGGGCCGTGCTCTTCTCAGGTTGAAAAACACCTGCCTTAACAGGAACTACAGTTGGCAAAGCAGACATTTTCAAATCAAGAGGTTTTGATTCAAGTTTGTCAAGATCGAATGGTATAGATTTCGCCTTGCTCCAATCAAAATGAAGCACTTCAGGACGTTTTGCAAAAGGCTTAAACCCACTTTCATCATAAGGCACAGAAGGCAGCGAATTAATATCAAGCTTTTGGGTAAGCGGTTTTACACCGCCCAATTTAGCCGTATCCCATTTTATTCTTTTCGCTTCAGTAAGCTTCAACGGAACTGTTGTTGGTTGTGAGATGCCCAATTCTTTTTCGGGAAAAGGAATGTCACTTCCTGAATTATTGCAGGAACACAAAATCGTCGTTGAATAAACCAGGACGGTTAACCCCGGAAATAAAAACCTGGATATGTGCATTTAGTTGGCCACTATTTTATATAAGTTTTAAAGATAATAAAAAGTTATAGAAGCAATACAAGTTTATAATCTAAATAAAAAACGCCCACCATGAATGGCAGGCGCAAAAAGCTTATTTTAAAGTTTGTGCGCTAAGGACTAGTATCCCTGCATTTTCCGCAATTATTCAGCCCGGTGAAATAGAAAAAGAAGAAAAAATAAAAAAGATGATTATTTGTTCGATTGCTCATAGCATTCCGTTAGCCCCGACTGCTGATACTCTGCACAAATGCTGATGTTTTTTCCGTCTGCCCCACTTGGGCAAATCCTATTGTTACCTGCTGTGCTTTTTTTAATTATTACTTCAAAGTTTTTTTTAGCCATACAATTCTTCAAGTTCAAGTTTTTTAATGCGTGAACGGATTGCTCCTTTTGTCCGTCCGAAATGTTTAGCTAAATCCCTAACATTTACACCTTCGCAATACATTACTGTCAATTCTTGGTCAAGTTCGTCTGTCCACGGTTTGTATGCACCCTTGTGTGTCTTTCTCACTTCGTCAAAAGAGTATACTTTTCCGTTTGGCTGTTCTTGCTTTTCTGTCTTTTGATTTGTTACTTTTGGTTGTGTTACCGTTACAGGTTTCCCCCTTTCTTCTTCGCTCAAAACTTTCATAACGTGAATTTGTGAAGAACGTGGAAACCCTTTTGGCATGAGAGTTTCGGGAATGTGAATACTGTTTCTTGTTCGTGTAACCGCTACGTACAAAAGATTAATTTCTTCATTTAGTTTATCAACGTTAATACTTTTTTCTTTATCTCCTTTCAGTTTTTCTAATTTCTCTTCCGAAATAAAATCGTTTACGATTTGAATAGAATCATATTCCATTCCTTTGCAACGGTGAACGGTCGAGAAAATCATTTCTGCATTTTCTTTATCATCGTTGTCAATGTGTTTTCCTTTGATTGTTTTGATGACATTCGGAATTTCGTTGCCGTATTCTCTCACAATTTCTATCATCATTCTAAGTTGCACGTCTTCCGTTTTATCAACGTAATCTTTCAATTCTTCAAGGTTTTTCATTTCCTTGATTAGCTTGTCTTTTATGAGATGTCGTTTTTCGTTGTAAAGATTGAGAACGTCATAAAGCGAAGCACCTTCGTCTGCGTAAGTGTAGGAACTGATGTTACCTTCAAAATAGATGTTCTTTACTTTCTTCTTTTCGGTTACATATTCAATGGCTTTCAAAAGCAATCCAAGATTAGTTCGCCCGATTACTGCTTTTGATTTTACTATGTCTGCCGGGCCCTTTCCTGTTATTGAAAAATGGGGTTCTTCGTGAATGTGTTTTTTCAGTTTCAAAACTTCCATTGCCAGGTTTGCAATGTCTTGACTGAAGCGAAAACTTGTTGAAAGATTGTAAGTTTTGAAATCTGCTTTTTCAAGAGAGTTCACGGCATAACGCCAACCGTAGATTTGTTGGTGCGTGTCACCAACAATTACTTTGGTTGCTTTTTGTTTAAAAAAAACATTAAGCATTGCCGATGAAGCATCCTGTCCTTCGTCAAAAAGAATGTAGTCGTAATGAAGCGCTGGATTTGAAAGTTGAAACTTCTTGAGATAAAAGTCGTGTGTAATTTCAATTTCACCTTTGTCCATTTTGCTTAAGAGCAAACGTGTTTGTTTTTCAATATAGTCATAGAATGTTGTTACAAACATTTTGGCTTTGTTGTCGGAAACTGTGTCAAGATAGTTTAAGTCTTGTATTTTTTGCTTATCGCTGTTGCAGAAATAAGCAATGAATTTGTTGATGTGATTGGCAATAATGTATTCAGCGTGTTTTTCTCCATTGCCTTCCAAATTTAACATCTCAGTAATTTCGTTTGTCTTGTAACCTTGTGGTCGCACTTTATAGTGACGTTTGAAAACGACGTGTTTGTATGCAAGAGAATGAGCCGTTTCAACCTTTACGTTGTCAAGTCCTTTATCTGTAAATTTTTTCTGCGCTTCTAATTTTACGGATTTGTTGAAAGCAAGGTAAAGAATTTTGGCTGTCTTTGGCCGTGCTTTGGCGTATTCAATAATGGTCGTAGTCTTACCCGAACCTGCAACAGCGTTTATTTTGATGTTGCCCGTTGAATTGATGATGTCATATTGTTCAGATGTAAGCTCCATTTTTTAATGAAAAAAATCGTCCAAAAGTTACAATTTTTTGAATTTTTGTTGTTGGTTTTAGTTGGTCCGTTTGATGTTAGCACGGTCGCTGCTAGCATTGCAAGCAACGTCAGTTCGTCTAAGAACTTATTTTTCTCTTCAAATATATTTCAATCAGAGGCGATTTTAGCTTGGCTTTAAAATATTTTGAAAAGGAGTTGGATAAGAAAAGATCCGCCTTATTTTGAAGATAATCGCTTCCGGTGAAGCTAATATTTCTAAAAATGATATGACAAGCTCCTGCAGGAACTTTGTCAACACG
>JBQCEG010000087.1:0-70168 GCA_051960475.1 Ginsengibacter sp. | reverse complement strand
GATCCGGAAACGCGAGAATTAAAAAGTCATGAACAAAAGATTGTGCAGGAAGGAGAAAAACTCATTAAAGACAAAGTGAAAGCCGAGATGCACCAGGCGGTTGTGGAAGTGGGAACAGATGTTTGTCAAAATATCGATGAAGCTTATTTGGATGTAGTGAATTTAAGAAAAACGATCAGCCAGATAGCCGGTGATTTAGGTCTTGGCGTCGGCGCTTCCGGCACGCATCCTTTCAGCCATTGGGAAAGACAACTCATCACCGATCACGTGCGCTACAGCGACATTGTAAAAGAATTGCAGGAAGCAGCAAGAAGCAATTTGATCTTTGGTTTGCATGTTCACGTAGGAATGGAAAGCCGTGAAATGGCGATTCATATTGCCAACTCGGCAAGATATTTTTTGCCGCATATTTTTGCGCTCAGCACCAACTCTCCTTTTTGGGAAGGACGCTCAACAGGATATAAATCTTACCGTACAAAAATATTCGACAAGTTCCCACGGACAGGCATACCCGATTTTTTTGACAGCATTGAAACTTATGATAATTACATAAAGATTTTAGTAAAAACCAATTGCATCGACAACGCCAAAAAGATCTGGTGGGATTTGCGAGTGCATCCGTTTTTTAATACAGTTGAATTCCGCATTTGTGATGTGCCATTAACGGTTCAGGAAACAATTACATTGGCAGCTTTATTCCAGGCAATTTGCGCCAAGCTTTACAAATTGCGGATGCAAAACCTAAATTTTATTATTTATCCTCGCATGCTCATCAACGAAAACAAATGGCGCGCAAGTCGTTACGGCATTGAAGGCAGCATGATCGATTTCGGAAAAGAAAGCGAGGTAAATACGCGAGTGCTCATTTATGAATTGCTTGATTTTATTGATGATGTTACCGCTCCTCTTGGAATCCGCAATACCATTGGTTACGTTCATAAAATTTTAGAAGAAGGTACCGGCGCCGATCGCCAATTAAAAGTTTTTGAAGAAACATTAAGTCTCCCTTCAGTAGTGGATTATATTCATTCACAATTTTTGAATGGATTGTAGTGCATGAATAAAAAGGAGAAATTTTTATTTTAGAGTCCTCCTCCACAAAAACAATCGACCTCCATTTTTCATTTGCATCGTACATTGCATCAGTATGAAATATTACCTCATAGCAGGCGAAGCTTCCGGCGATTTGCATGGAAGCAATTTGATAAAAGCCATTAAAAATTTGGATGCCAATGCCAATATCCGCGCATGGGGTGGCGACAAGATGAAAGCCGCAGGAGCCTCCCTGGTGAAGCATTACAAGGATTTGGCTTTTATGGGTTTTGCAGAGGTAATCAAAAATCTTCCTGTTATTTTACGCAATTTTAAATTCTGCAAAAATGATATTTCAGCCTTCAAACCCGATGTAATTGTATTTGTTGATTATCCCGGTTTTAACCTGCGCATGGCAAAATGGGCTAAACAAAATCATTATAAAACGGTTTTTTATATTTCACCTCAAGTCTGGGCATGGAAAGAAAACCGTGTAAAAAATTTCAAGCGCGACATTGATAAAATGATCGTAATCCTTCCATTTGAAAAAACGTTTTTTAAAAAATGGAATTATAATGTTGAATATGTCGGTCATCCTTTAGCGGATGTGATCGAAAATTTTAAGCGCAATCATCCTGAAATAAAAGTTGATGAAAAAACAATCGCTCTCCTGCCCGGCAGCCGCAAACAGGAAATAAATGCCAAGCTTCCTATCATGCTCGAGGCTACAAAAAATTTTACGGATTATAATTTCGTCATCGGAAAAGCACCTTCGATTGAAGATGAATTTTATGAAAACTTCATCAAAGATTATCCGAATGTAAATTCGATTGCCAACGATACTTATTCGCTGCTAATGAAGTCAACAGCAGCTTTGGTAACTTCCGGAACAGCCACTTTGGAAACGGCATTGTTTGGAGTTCCGGAAATTGT
Organism: Ginsengibacter sp.; assembly: GCA_051960475.1. Taxonomy (GTDB): domain Bacteria; phylum Bacteroidota; class Bacteroidia; order Chitinophagales; family Chitinophagaceae; genus Ginsengibacter. Next base: position 68,203 of record JBQCEG010000087.1, on the reverse strand, counting down.
TTGTTACAAAGCCAGCAATATTTCTTATCAAATTGCAAAGCGGCTGGTGAAGTTAAAATTCATTTGCCTCGTGAATTTAATAATGGATAAAGAAGTGGTAAAAGAATTAATTCAAAATGACCTTACTTCTGAAAATATAACAATTGAATTGACAAAAATTCTTTTTGATAAGACAAGAAGACAAAAAATGATGGATGATTATTCTGAACTAAAACAATTACTTTCAGAAGGTGGTGATGCCTCAAAGAACGCTGCCGAAAGCATTTATGGTTTTGTGAAAGACATTACCGAACAGTAAACAGACAAAGAAGGCAACCTTTTATTCTGGTATCATTTCTCAAAGATTTTCAGCTGTTTCCTTAATTTTTCTTCTTGATCAAATCAATTTTTTTTACACAAATACCGGTTTTTTAAAATATAAACCTTATATTACAAATTCTTTTATAGCAATTTTTGCTATTCCAAGATTATTTTTCTCCTTAGGAAAGCTATTAAATCCCGCCCGCTAATTTTTTTCACCAAAACTAATTGGTATGAAAAGGCATTTAAAATTTCGCAGGTCAGCTATTTTTTCTTATTTAAACAACATTGGCAGAAACCACTTACAGCCTTATAAAATTCTCCTGCTTCTATCCATTTTTTCTTTTGTCAAAGTAAATGCGCAGGTGATTTATCAGCATGATTTTGGAACGACAAAAATTACTACAAAACCTTTCACAGACCCGCCATATATTTTCGCTGCACATCTTAGTTCTTCAGAATGGACAACAAGCGCTGATAATTTTGCAGGATATTTTGGAAACGGAGGAAATCCCAGTGCATCTTTATCGTTGAACAATTCATCAGGAACACCTACAATTACCCTTACGTTTCAAGTAGAAAACGGCTACCAACTTTCTATAAGTCGATTCAATTTTTGGATGTTAAGAAGTGCAACAGGTGCGCAAAACTGGGAAATGTCTATAAATGGAATACAAGTTGGTTCAGGCAGTATTCCTTCTACAGGAACTTCTCTTGGAAATACCAATGTGACCAATGCTGTGAGTGGAATGACCGGAACAATTACAATCATAATTTCTCTTTCTGGTGCTGCAGGAACAGGCACTTTCCGTTTAGACGATTTCACGTTAATTGGCGCTGTTTCTCCCATCCTCACCTACTACAGAAGCCACCAAAGTGGTGATTGGTCTTTACCATCAACCTGGGAAAAATCTTCTGATAATGTGAATTGGAGTAATGCTTCCGATGCACCTTCTAGTGATGCTGAAAATATTTTGGTCCAAAGCGGACACTCTGTTTCAGTTTCCGACATGGTTTCATTAGATCAAACCATTATCGAGGGAACACTTCAACTTGAAACTGGCGGTGTTTTAAATATTAATGAAGGTCCAGCCGACGATATTACAATTTCGGATGGAGGCATTTTGCAGATAATAAGCGGAGACGACTATTCCACTTCTGTTCAACAAGATGCTTCTGCAGATATAAATATTGCAAGTGGGGGTAAAATAAAAATCGGCGACGGAACTTCGTCTACTGGTGATGGTTATGAAGCTTTCGCCACATCAACCACTAATGTTTGGAATGACGGAGCAATTTACGAGTATGATATCGACAAAGCTTTTGCAGCGCCAGGTCTCACCTATTTTCCAAATGCAGATGGAAATACAATTCCAATATTTCGAGTTTCTGCTGTATCAGGAACACCGGGAAGCGGCTCCAGCAGTGATTTTCATTTAAATGGAATTTTAGAACTGAATACCGATTTGACGTTTTCAGGTACAGGCGATAAATATTTAAGAGACGGTGTTAAAGGAAATTATAAACTGACCCAAACGGGTAGCGGTCAGCTCTGTTTAAATGGCTCAAGTCCTGTTCTTGAAGGAGATTCTCTAAAAATTGATTTAAAGTACAATTTAAAACTCTATACTAATGCAGAGATTCCCGCCAGCTCTTACGTAACCGTTTCTGGTTCTAATTTAAGTAACAATGTTGTCGATGGTACAATTTTTACAATAAACGGAACATTGGATGTTACGGACCAGGGAGTAAAAAATACTCATGGTTCCATAATCCTCAATAGAACATTCAGAACAACCAACACCGGAGGCTTTTCCGGAAGCAAATCTTCCATTCCTTCGGGAGGAATTACAGTAAATTCAGGCTCGACAATTGAGTTATATGCGGATGGTGATCAAAATATAAATGCAAGAGATGATTTTAGTAATTTGATTTTTTCAGGAAGCGGTACAAAAACGCCTACCGGTTCCTTTTCTCCTGCCGGAACAGTTACAATAAAAGATGACGCAATATTTGATTGCCGCGGAAGAAATATAGGTGACGAAACTGAATCTGGTCCCACATCTACCAATCTCATAATGACTGACAACAGCCGTTTGATTGTAGATACTTATGGACCGAATCCAAAAATGGCAGGCACATACGACTTGACAGGAGGTGTAATTGAATTTGCGGGATCAAATTTAACCGCCGAGACTATCAGGAGTAAGAATTATCAAAATATTGAAGTGACAGGAAGCAATGTGGGAATATCATGGGGCAATATTTATTTAAATGCAACCGGGACTTTCACAGTAAAAAATGGTGGCATTTTTTCAATGAATGACAATACAATTAAAGGTGAAGAAGGAAACCAAACCGTGACGGTTGAAAGCGGAGGTTTATTCAAGTGTGGCAATAACCAGGGTTTTAATGGAGCCGCGATTACATCCGCTCCAATTCAAAGTTCCGCATTAAATGAAGATATTGAAAACATTGTTCTTGAACCTACCAGCACAATCGAATATACGCGCTATGGTGATCAGCCAATTACAAATGCCGGAGGTTTGATTTATCAAAACCTGGTTATTTCCGGAAGCGGTAATAAAACTGCCCCTTCAGACAATCTTATCATCCAGGGCGATTTTTCCAAAACTTCAGATGCCAATTTTGTTCATAACAACGGCACTGTAATTTTTAATGGAAGCGGAGAACAAAACTATTCGTGCGTTTCGCCGCAAATGACCTTCTACGATTTGAAAAATGAAAATGCTACAGGTCTTAATATTAATGACAGTTTATCGGTTTATGATTTGCTTTCTTTAGAAAATAATTCAAAAACAAATTTGAATGCAGACATCACTTTACTTAGTGATAAAAATCAAACAGCCAGCATCGGACAGTTAAGCACAAACGCAGTTATTAATTATTACGCAGGAAGATTTATTGTTGAACGTTACATCAACACGAATAGTTCAGATGGTGGTCATCAAAAGTCATGGCAACTTCTTTCAACTCCTGTATTTGGTGAAACAATTTATGACAGCTGGCAGGAAGGAGGAAACAAATCGATTTCAGGTTATGGAACATGGATCACTTCGCCGGAAGGTGTCAGCAATGGATTTGATGCTGCCTCATATGCGCCTTCAATGAAATATTATGATGCAAATTCTGACTCATGGATTGGCGTTACATCAACAAACCAGGAATTGGCGAATGAAAAAGGATATATGCTTTTTGTTCGTGGTGACAGGCAAGCCAATTCCGTCAACTCGCCCGCAACGCCAACAATTTTGCGAATCAGGGGCAAATTGTATTCACCCGATTATTTACCGCCAACCAGTACAGTTCCTGCCGGTAAGTTTCAATCAATAGGAAATCCTTTCGCCTCAGAGATTGATTTTGAGAAAATAAATTCTTCAAACATTGGCACTTCTTATTATGCCTGGGATCCGGCTCTTGGTGGAAGTTATGGTTATGGCGGTTATCAGACTATTTCAAAAGCAACAGGGTATTTAGCTGTTCCCGGTGGAACTTCCAATTACAACAGCACAGGCGGTTACCAATACATTCAATCAGGTCAGGCATTTTTTGTCTCTAACAACGCTTCTTCTGATGGCTCAGTCAGTTTCACAGAAGATTGTAAAGTCCTTGGCAATTATCATTTGGTAACCAGGGAGGCTAAAAATGAAAATTCAATTTTATTTGCGAATCTTGTTTCACAAAAGGGAGAGCTACTTGATGGAAACGCGGTTTCATTTTCAAAAGATTTTTCGGATAAAATTGATGGAGATGATGTAAAGAAAATTGAGATTTCAGGGGAAAATTTTGCATTAAAGAATTCGGCGAAATTGTTAGTGGTGGAAGCAAGAAATGAAATTCACTCCGTTGACACATTATTTTATTCTCTTAAAAATCTTAAAAAACAAAATTATAAACTGGTCTTTGCTCCCAGAAAAATTAATACCGGCTTGGAAGCCTGGCTTGTAGATAATTTTCTTAAAAAAGAAAGACCAATTAGTTTAACTGATTCTTCTTACATAAATTTTTCTGTTACAGAAGATAGAGCTTCATCCGATCCGCAAAGATTTTATTTGGTTTTCAGAAAGGCTGAAGCAGGTCCGCTTGGACTTTCTCTCATTTCAATGAATGGAAAGGTTCAGAATGATAATTTGGTAATAGAATGGCAAGTAGAAAATGAAACAGAAAATATAAAAGAATATGAAATTGCTTATTCAAAAGACGGGATTCATTTTGTAAAAATTGGTGTCGTTGCTGCCGGCAATTCATCAGGGGCATATCGTTTTATTTCTGATCAAAATGATGCAGAAAGCGGATTTTACCGGCTAATAGGCCGTTCACAAAATGATGAGATCGAATTTCAAAAAATCATAAAGATCATTCTGCACGAAATAAAAAGAGGTATTTCAATTTATTCAAATCCTGTTGTGAATAACCAAATTAGTTTACAAATGAACGCACAGGAAATCGGAAAGTATCATTTCATTTTATATAACATAGCCGGACAAAATATCTTTTCAAAAGAAGCAAATTATACCGGAGAAAGATCGTTGAATTTCAAGATAAAAGGAAATTTATCTGCGGGAATTTATCAATTGGAAATAATAAATCCAAAAGGGGAAAAGACTAATTTGAAATTAAAAGTGAATAATTAGTGAGTATAACGAAAATGCACATACGAAAATAACAATGAACAGTAAACAAACAAATTCAAATAATTTTATTTCCCCCTTTATTTAAAATCTTACAACTGCATTAAAACCGCCTCTCCCATCGCTTCTGTTCCTAATACTTTATCTGCAGGTGTTTGTGGGTTAGCTATATCTCTTGTTCGCCATCCGGCTTTCAATACGGCATCAACAGCTGAAATTATAGCTTCCGATTCAGTTTTCATGTTGAAGGAAATATCTAGTAATAAAGCAGCTGATAAAACCGAAGCCAAAGGATTGGCAAGGTCTTTTCCGGTAATATCATGCGCTGAACCATGGATTGGTTCGTAAACTCCAGTCCCATCACCAACAGATGCACTTGCGAGCATGCCCATTGATCCTGCAATTTGCGAAGCTTCATCAGTTAATATGTCGCCAAAAAGATTGGCAGTTACTACAACATCAAACCGACGTGGATCTTTTATTAACAGCATTGCCGTTGCATCAACAAATTGATGTTCTACTTCGACATCTGGATAGTCTTTTGCTATTTTTTGTACTACTTCCCGCCAAAGACGCGAAGTTTCAATAACGTTTGCCTTATCTACAGAACACAATTTCTTTCTTCTTGTCCGTGCCGCTTCAAATGCTTTTCGGGCAATTCGTTCCACTTCATAACGACTATACTCAGCAACATCAAATGCGGTATCGCCATTATTTTTTCTTCCCTTTTCACCAAAATAAATGTCGCCTGTCAATTCGCGGAAGAATAAAATATCCGCGCCTTTTAAAATTTCAGGTTTGATACTGGACGCTGAAAGCAATTCATCAAACAATTTTATAGGGCGAATGTTTGCGTATAATCCCAACTCTTTTCTCATCTTTAGCAATCCTTGTTCTGGTCTCACTTTGGCAGAAGGATCATTATCGTATTTTGGATGCCCAACTGCTCCAAACAACACTGCATCTGAATTGCGCATCTTTTCCAGTGATTCCTCCGGCAAAGGATTCCCGGTTGCCTCAATTGCCGCGTGCCCAACAAGCGCTTCATCATAAGTAAAATGGTGTCCAAACTTCTCAGCGATCTTATCCAAGACTTTCTTTCCAATAGTTGTCACTTCCTGTCCTATCCCATCTCCGGGGACAATTAAAATGTGTTTATTCATTCTTGTTAATTCTTATTTTTATGCTATTTACTTTTTGCCTTTTGCCTTTTGCTTTTTGCCTTTTGCAAATCGCCAATTGCCAATTGACTCAAATACTATTCAACATTTTCCACGTGGCCTTTATCGCGGCCACCGTTTGGTCGCTATCAAGACCGCGTGTTTTAAATTCTTTTCCGTTGTGTCTCCAGGTAATAATTGTTTCGCAAAATGCATCGCTCTTTCCACCCGGCGGAATCGTTACTGCATAATCCGTTAATACAGGAAGTGCTAATTTTTTTTGTTTGTAAATCTTCTTCAGTGCATTCATAAATGCATCATACTGACCATCACCCTGGGCATGTTCTTCAAATGACTCGCCTTCAATACATATTCTTAACGTTACAGAAGGATTCAAACCTTTTGAATGTGTCAATACATAATTTTCAATCTGCACTTTTTGGTCTATCGCAACCGAATTAAGCACATCAGAAATAATATAAGGAAGATCGGCCTGGGTAACTATTTCTTTGCGATCACCTAAGTCAATAATTCGTTGGGTTACCTTTTTCAAATCCTGATCTGAAAGATTAATACCTAACTGCGAAAGATTGTTTTCGATGTTCGCTTTGCCACTGGTTTTGCCAAGAGCATACTTGCGCTGGCGGCCAAAACGTTCGGGCATAAGATCGCTGAAATAAAGGTTATTTTTCTTGTCGCCATCTGCGTGTATGCCTGCTGTTTGTGTAAATACATTTTCGCCGACGATTGGTTTATTCACCGGTATGCGAAATCCGGAAAATGTCTCCACCAATTTACTAACACGATACAAAGCCTTTTCTGAAACCGAAGTTTTTAATTCCGGCATAAAATCGTTGATTACAGCTATGGCGCTTGCCAATGGCGCATTTCCGGCACGTTCACCCATTCCATTTACAGTAAGATGAATTCCTGAAGCGCCAGCTTTTAGTGCCTCAAAGACATTTCCTGTTGCCAAATCATAATCATTATGCGCATGAAAATCAAAATGTTTTCCTGGATAACGATTGACAATTTCAGAAACGAAATCAAAAGTTTCGGAAGGAGTTAAAACACCCAACGTATCAGGGAGCATGATGCGCTTAACCGGCTGGGTAGAAAGAAAATCGAGATACTGCAAAACATACTCTTTTGAATCACGCATGCCATTACTCCAATCTTCGAGATATACATTGCAGCTGATCCCTTTTTTCCTTCCAAGGTTTATAACTTCGGCAATCTCAGCAAAGTGTTGTTCCGGTTTTTTCTTTAGCTGGTGGGTCAAGTGATTCAAAGAACCTTTGGTCAGCAGGTTCATCACTTTTGCGCCTGCTTTAATCATCCAGTCTATAGACACACTTCCATCAACAAATGTCAAGACTTCAACTTTATCAAGCAATCCGTTTGCCTTTGCCCATTTTGTAATTCTTTTGACGGCATCAAACTCACCTTCCGAAACCCGTGCTGACGCAATTTCTATCCGGTCAACTTTTAATTCAGTTAATAATAGCTTCGCTATGGTCAATTTTTCCAAGGCAGAAAAAGAAACGCCACTCGTTTGTTCACCATCACGAAGAGTGGTATCCATTATTTCAATATATCTCTGTTTTTTTGGCATCTTTGGATGTTGTGATCTCAATTAATAGATACTCTTTTCTGCATATGATTGGATATCATTTTTCATGGCCTGCAAATAATCAATATCATCGAAGCCATTGATAAGATTGTGTTTTTTGTAGCCATTAATATCAAACGATTCTTGTTCGCCGGTTGAAAGAATGGTAATAGTTTGATCAGGAAGATTTATTTCCAATTCTGCTTTTGGTTCCTTCTCAATAGCATTAAAAATTCTATCCAAAAATCCTTCGCTTACCTGCACAGGAAGTATACCCACATTTATAGAATTGTTCTTGAAAATATCAGCAAAGAAACTTGAAACGACTGCACGAAAACCATAATCATAAATGGCCCACGCAGCATGTTCACGGCTGCTGCCGCTTCCAAAATTTTTTCCACCTACAAGTATCTTTCCTGAATAAACTGGGTTGTTAAGCACAAAGTCTTTTTTAGGTGTATCATCAGAATTGTATCTCCAATCACGAAAAAGATTATCGCCAAAACCTTTGCGCTCAGTAGCTTTTAAAAATCGCGCAGGAATGATCTGGTCTGTATCTACATTTTCAATAGGTAAAGGAACTGCAGTGCTGGTAAGAACTGTAAATTTATCGTAAGCCATTTTAAGTAATAAGTTTTAAGTGATGAGTAATATGTAATTAGTTGAACCGAATCTGCTTTCAGCTTTTAGCTTTCAGGCTTCTACCTTTCGCCTTTTGACTAAAGCAATTCTCTAGGATCTGTAACAACACCGGTAACTGCAGCGGCAGCTGCAACCAGTGGACTTGCCAACATTGTTCTTGCGCCAGGCCCTTGTCTTCCTTCAAAATTTCGGTTGCTTGTACTCACTGCATATTTGCCCGCAGGAATTTTATCATCATTCATTGCGAGGCAAGCAGAACAACCGGGTTGACGCAATTGAAATCCAGCTTCGGTTAAAATATCCAAAATACCTTCGTCCTTTATTTGTTGCTCCACTACATGCGAGCCCGGAACTACCCATGCAGTAACATGATCCGCTTTTTTTCTTCCTTTTACAATTGATGCAAAAGCGCGAAAATCTTCGATTCTTCCGTTTGTACAACTTCCGATAAAAACATAATCAACCTTCTTTCCAAGCATGGGCTCGTTTTCGTGAAAGCCCATATAATTCAGGGATTTTTCATAGCTGGCTTTTCCACTAGTTTTCTCTTTAGAAACAGGAATATGATTGCTGATTCCCATGCCCATTCCCGGATTGGTTCCAAAAGTGATCATCGGTTCAATATCTGCGGCATCAAAAGTGTATTCTTTATCAAAAGTGGCATCAGGATCAGTTTTTAAAGTTTTCCAATAAGCAAGTAATTTATCCCATTCTTCTCCTTTTGGTGCTTTATCTTTTCCTTTGATGTAGGCAAATGTCGTTTCATCAGGAGCTACCATTCCTCCCCGCGCTCCCATTTCGATACTCATGTTGCAAACCGTCATTCTTGCTTCCATACTCAGATTTTCAAAAACCTCGCCTGCATATTCAACAAAATATCCTGTTGCGCCTGCTGCTGTTAATTGGGAGATCATATAAAGTGCCACATCTTTTGCTGTTACTCCTTTTCCCAATTTGCCGTTCACATTAATGCGCATTTTTTTGGGTTTCGGTTGCATAATACATTGCGAAGCAAGAACCATTTCAACCTCTGAAGTACCTATTCCAAAAGCGATACAGCCAAACGCGCCGTGAGTAGAAGTATGTGAATCGCCGCAAACGATTGTCATTCCCGGAAGTGTAATTCCGTTTTCCGGACCAACAACATGCACAATTCCATTTTTCGGATTATTTAATCCCCAATGTGAAATGCCATACTTTGCTGAATTCGTTTCCAAAGCTTTCAATTGATTAGCTGAAAGCGGATCTTTCACCGGCAAATGTTGGTTAATAGTTGGTGTATTATGATCGGCTGTAGCAAAAGTTTTTTCAGGAAACATAACTTTCAAACCTCTGCTTTCCAATCCACGAAAAGCTACCGGACTGGTTACTTCATGGATGAAATGCCTGTCAATAAATAATACATCGGGACCATCTTCAATCTTGCGGACTACATGTGCATCCCAAACTTTGTCGAAGAGTGTATTAGAAGAATTGTTCATTTTAATTGTTTTGATTTAATGCAATTTTAAAAGTCTTTTCAACTTCATTTCTTGATCTATACCAAATACCCAAAAGCGTTGTCATCTTTCTTAAGTTCGGTATAATTTATTTTGTTACGATTTAGATTTTTTATCAACGATTCATAATCCTTTTTGTCGCGCAATTCAATACCGACAAGCGCTGGCCCTGCCTCCTTATTATTTTTCTGGATGTATTCAAACCTTGTAATATCATCTGTCGACCCTAAGACTTCATTTACAAATTCTTTCAATGCACCGGGCCTCTGCGCAAAACGAATGAGGAAATAGTGTTTCAGTCCTTCGTATTGCAATGATCTTTCTTTTATTTCCTGCATCCTGTCAATATCATTATTTCCACCACTAACAATACAAACCACATTTTTTCCTTTGATCTGTTCTTTATAATCATCAAGAGCAGAAATAGACAGAGCACCTGCAGGCTCAACTACGATCGCATCCTCGTTGTACAACTGCAGAATTGTACTACAAACTTTTCCTTCATTAACAAGATGCATTTCATTTAAAACTTCTTTGCATATTGAATAGGTAATGTCACCTGCGCGATTAACCGAAGCGCCATCCACAAAATGTTCAATGTCGTTTAAAGTGACTGGGTGGCCCACCTTAAAAGCTTCAGACATTGAAGGTGCTCCGGCAGGTTCCACACCAATGATTTTTGTTGCAGGTGAAAATGTTTTGAAATAAGATCCAACGCCAGATGCTAAACCTCCCCCACCAACCGGAACAAATAAATAATCAACATGCGTAAGATCTTCGAGTATCTCCAGGCCAACTGTCGCCTGCCCTTCAATGATCTTGTAATTTTCAAAAGGAGGAATAAAAGTTTTATTGTTTTCCCTGCAATATTGAATTGCCGCTTCAGCACACTCTTCATAAGAATCGCCCACAAGTTTTATTTCAATAGCATCTTCACCAAACATTTGTGTTTGTTTCACTTTTTGTTTTGGTGTGATCACAGGCATAAAAACAACGCCTTTGCAATTCAATTTTTTGCACGAGTAAGCAAATCCCTGCGCGTGATTTCCTGCACTGGCACAAACTACACCCTGGTTTAATTGTTCCTGGGGTAAAGTGCTCAACATATTGTAAGCACCTCTCAGTTTATAAGTACGAACCACTTGTAGGTCTTCCCGCTTCAAAAAAACATTGCAATTATATTTTGCAGACAAATTCCTGTCCAGCGCCAGGGGTGTTCTGATCAGAATATTTTTCAACCTGGCAGATGCATCGGCAACACCCAATCCATCAAAGACGGGGTGATAGCTGAATCCACTGCTTGCATGAACACTATTGCTCATAATTGAAAAATAATTATTGACACACTAATTAATTAATAAGGTCGCCGACCATAATAATCGGCAACCTTGTAAAGATTTTTTATGCGGGCTCCTGGTTTTCCGGGCGAAGGCTTCTAACCGTTTTACCTGCCTGCCACATTTCACTTTCACGAAGTTCTTTTAATTCTTCATTCAACTTTTCACGGTAATCAGGTTGTGAATTGGAACTGATAGATTTTTGCGCTTCTTTTCCGGCTGCTACACTTTCATATAGATCATTAAAAACAGGAAGCGTTGCATCACGGAATTTTTTCCACCAATCCAAAGCACCACGTTGTGCAGTTGTAGAACAATTGGCATACATCCAATCCATCCCATTTTCTGCAACCAAAGGCATTAAAGACTGCGTCAGCTCTTCAACGGTTTCATTAAACGCTTCTGAAGGAGAATGGCCGTGTTGGCGAAGCACTTCAAATTGCGCTGCAAAAATTCCCTGGATGGCGCCCATCAAAGTTCCACGTTCGCCGGTAAGATCGCTGTAAACTTCTCTCTTAAAATCAGTTTCAAACAAATAGCCGGAACCAATTGCAATACCAAGAGCTATCACGCGATCGAAAGCTTTCCCTGTTGCATCCTGGAAAATTGCATAGCTGCTGTTCAAACCACGGCCCTGCAAAAACATTCTTCTTAAAGAAGTTCCTGAACCCTTTGGAGCCACTAAAAATACATCCACATCTTTTGGAGGAACGATGCCGGTTTGATCATTATAAGTGATACCAAAGCCATGAGAAAAATAAAGCGCCTTTCCCGGAGTTAAATATTTTTTTACAGTTGGCCACATTGCAATTTGCGCAGCATCACTGAGTAAATAGCAAATGATTGTTCCTCTTTGCAAAGCTTCTTCTATTTCAAACAAGGTTTTTCCTTCTACAAATCCATCCTGGATCGCTTTGTCCCAGCTTTTTGAATTTTTTCTTTGACCGACAATTACATTAATTCCATTGTCGCGCTGGTTTAAAGCTTGTCCTGGTCCTTGCACACCATAACCAATTACGGCTACCACTTCATCTTTTAAAATTTCCTGTGCTTTTGATAAAGGAAACTCTTCCCTTGTTACTACTTTTTCTTCTGTTCCTGCAAAATTTAATGTCGCCATTTTTTTATTTTTTGTTTTTGTTTTTAGTTGATGAAATGTATTTCAATTAATTAATTGTTTTTGAATTTATCTCTGCAAAATATTACATCGAAAATACTTCGCTCTGTTTATCCAAATATTCATTTTCGATCACTTCGCTTCCCGGCTCTCTTTGTTCAAATTCTTTCACTTTGGAGTGAAAGCCCTCACTTTCTTTAATTATTGCTACGCGAGCACTTCTTACAAATTCTATCAAACCGTAAGGTTCGAGCGCCTGGATTAGTTTATCAGTTTCCTCACGGTGACCGGTAGTTTCAAAAACCGTGTAATCCTTGCGAATAGCAACGACGCGTGCACCAAACTGGTGAAGCAGCCTTTCAACTTTTGCTTTTTCCATGATCATATCTGTGGGCACTTTATACAAAGCCATTTCCTGCCAGATAATTTCATCATTCGTATTATAATAAGCCTTTAAAACGTCAATTTGTTTTTCAATCTGGCGCACCAACTTCTTTACAATCTCTTCTGTTTCTTCAATCACAATATTAAAGCGATGAATTCCCTGCACTTCAGATGGGGAAGTATTGAGGTTGTGAATATTAATTTTTCTTCGTGAGAAAATGATGGAGATCCTGTTGAGAATTCCAATTTGGTTTTCGGTATAAACCGTTATCGTGTATTCCTGTTTCCCTGTTGGAGTAAATGAAGAATTATTTGAATTTTTTATTTCAGTTGTGTTCATAATTTTTGTTTTTTGAGTTCAGATTAAGACAAGCGGATTTCGGAAACGCTGCACCCCTGCGGCACCATTGGAAACACATTATGTTCCTTGCCGACAATTACTTCTAACAAATAAGAACCGTCATTGTCGAGCATTTTCTTCAATGCATCTTTTAGCTTTTCTCTTTCTGAAACTCTTTGTGCAGAAATGTTGTAAGCATTCGCCAGGGCTACAAAATCCGGACTTTGAATGTCAGTAAAAGAATATCTTCTTTCGTTGAACAATTCCTGCCATTGGCGAACCATTCCCAGAAATTCATTATTTAGGATCACAATTTTTACATCCACATTATTTTGCATGATGGTTCCCAGTTCCTGCAAGGTCATTTGAAAACCGCCATCACCAATCACAGCAACTATTGTTCTTTCAGGCGCTCCAAATTTTGCCCCGATCGCAGCAGGCAAACCAAATCCCATTGTTCCCAATCCTCCTGAAGTCACATTACTGCGGGTTTGCTTAAAGTTGGCATAACGGCAGGCAACCATCTGGTGTTGTCCTACATCTGAAACGATCACTGCTTTTCCATCGGTCATTTCATTTAAAAGATTGATCACTTCACCCATTGAAAGAATTTCCGATGAAGGAGTCAAATCTTTTTTGAAACAAACTTCAGCCTCTTTGCTTTTATATTCTTCAAACTTTTGCAGCCATTTTTCATGAGATTTTTTCTCAATTTTCTTTGTCAGCAAGGGCAATGTTTCTTTACAATCGCCCCAAACAGCAACAGTGGTTTTTACATTCTTATCAATCTCCGAAGGATCAATATCAAGGTGGATAATTTTTGCCTGTTTTGCATATTTATCAAGCCGGCCGGTAACCCGATCATCGAAGCGCATTCCCACAGCGATTAAAACATCACACTCATTTGTCAACACATTCGGACCGTAATTTCCATGCATACCTAACATGCCGACATTCAGTGGATGATCACTTGGAAGAGCACTCAAACCCAGAATCGTCCACGCTGCGGGCAATCCGCCCTTTTCTATAAACTTTTTGAATTCTTCTTCCGCGCCTCCAAGTATCACACCTTGTCCGAAGATTACAAATGGTTTTTTTGCTTCGTTGATCAAATTTGCTGCTTCGTCAACATATTCTTCACGGATTATTGGTTTGGGGCGATAACTGCGCACATGATTGCACGGCGTATATTTTCCAAAATCAAATTTTTGAATTTGCGCATTTTTAGTAATGTCAATCAACACCGGTCCTGGTCTTCCACTTTGGGCAATGTAAAATGCTTTTGCAAGAACTGTAGGAATTTCGTTCGCATCTGTCACCTGGTAATTCCATTTGGTAACCGGCGTTGTAATATTTACTACATCGGTTTCCTGGAAGGCATCTGTACCAAGGAGGTGGGCAAAAACCTGGCCGGTGATACAAACAAGTGGTGTACTATCGATCATTGCATCAGCAAGACCTGTAACCAAATTGGTAGCGCCCGGGCCGCTTGTAGCAAATACAACGCCCGCCTTTCCTGAAGTGCGTGCATAACCCTGCGCCGCATGAATTGAACCTTGTTCGTGCCTTACTAAAATATGTTTTATCTTATCCTGGTAATCGTATAAAGCGTCATAAATAGGCATTATCGCGCCTCCGGGATATCCAAAAACGGTGTCCACTTTTTCGGCCATTAAAATTTCCAAAAGCGCAACAGAACCTGTTACTTCTTTGGTTGCCGGTTCAGTGTTTTTTTTCTGTTTTATCATTTCAGCCGTTTCCATAACTAATATTTTTTAATGTTTGATTTTTAAATTTTCGTCTGTAACACATCCTTCAGCAGCGCTGCTAACGCAAGCTGCATATTTGTACAAAACGCCGGAAGTTGCTTTCAGAACCGGTGGTTGCCATTCTTCTTTTCGTTTGGCAATTTCATCATCACTTACTTTTAAGTTGAGTGTATTTTTCACTGCATCAATTTCGATAAGGTCATCATCTTTTACCAAACCAATTAATCCACCTTCAAAAGCTTCCGGCGTTATGTGTCCGACGACGAAACCATGGGTGCCGCCACTGAATCTTCCATCAGTGATCAGGGCTACCGATTTTCCCAAACCAGCGCCGATGATGGCTCCTGTAGGTTTGAGCATTTCCGGCATTCCCGGTGCGCCTTTAGGACCAATATTCCGGATGACGACTACATCTCCTGCATGAACCCGACCTGTTTCAATTCCTTTAATAAAATCATGTTCACCATCAAAAACCCGCGCAGTACCTTCAAAGCGGTTTCCTTCCTTGCCTGTTATTTTTGCAACACTTCCGCCTTCAGCAAGATTTCCATACAATATTTGTAAGTGACCAGTTGCTTTAATTGGGTTTTCAATCGGACGAACAATATCTTGTTTTTCAAAGTCGAGATCTTTTGCAACTGCAACATTTTCTGCAACTGTTTTTCCAGTAACAGTTATACAATCGCCATGGAGCAACCCTTTGCTTAATAAGTATTTCATCACTGCCGGTACTCCACCTTGTTCGTGCAAATCCTGCATCAAATATTTTCCGCTTGGTTTAAAATCAGCAAGCATCGGCACCTTATTACTTATCTGTTGAAAATCATCTTGCGTCAATTCGATATTCACACTTTTTGCCATTGCTATCAAGTGCAACACTGCATTTGTACTTCCACCCAAGGCCATAACAACCGTTATTGCATTTTCAAAAGATTTGCGTGTCATTATATCATGCGGCTTAATATCCTTTTCCATTATAATTTTTATCGCCTTGCCAATCGCTTCACATTCCTTGGCCTTTTCTTTGCTAAGCGCAGGATTACTTGAAGAATAAGGAAGGCTCATTCCCATTGCTTCAATTGCACTTGCCATTGTGTTGGCTGTATACATTCCCCCACAAGCTCCAGCTCCAGGACACGCATGACGAATAATTCCTTTAAAATCGCCTTCATCCAAATTACCTGCTATCTTTTGTCCCAGCGCTTCAAAAGCCGAAACAATATTCAAATCTTCTCCTTTATAATGTCCCGGCGCAATCGTTCCTCCGTAGATCATAATTCCGGGGCGGTTCAGCCTGCCCATCGCCATAATTGAACCAGGCATATTTTTATCGCACCCGGGAATAGCAATGATTGCATCATAATATTGTGAACTCGCATTGGTTTCGATGCTGTCAGCTATTATATCACGGCTCACCAAACTGAAACGCATTCCGTCAGTTCCCATGCTGATGCCGTCACTCACACCAATAGTATAAAAGCGCAAGCCCAGCAAGCCTTCCACTTCATTTACACTTTTCTTTACTGAAGTTGCAAGGTCATTCAAATGCATGTTACAAGGATTTCCGTCCCAACCCATGCTAACTATTCCAACCTGTGCTTTTTTAAAATCTTTTTCATTAAAACCAATCGCATAATACATTGCTTGAGCCCCCGGCAAATTCTCATCTTGTGTAAGGGTTTTGCTGTATTTGTTCAGTTCCGTTTTTTCAATTGTTTCGCTCATCTCTGGATTTAAAAAATTAAATATTTGTTTATTTACTATTGATCAATTTATCGTTTCCAATTTTTCTTTTCTCGTTTTTCCTGCAACAAGTTCTTTATATTCTTTTTGAATTACACACCCGATTGTTTCGTTCCAATTCTTTTTAAAAGGAACTTTATCAAGAGATTGAATGCCGATAACTTCAGCGGCCGTTCCGCAAAAGAAAGCGCTGTCTGCTTCCTGCAATTCGGCAAGCGTTATTTTCTTTTCTTCAACCGGGATATTCAATTCTTCGCAAATTTCAAAAACGGTTGCTCTCGTGATGCCTGGAAGAATATTTCCTGATTGTGGAGTAAAAAGTTTTCCATTTTTTTCCATGAAAATATTGGCGCCCGGCGCTTCTGCCACAAAGCCTTCAATATCTTTCAAAAGCGCTTCATCAAATCCCTTGGCCTTAGCTTCCTGGCTGGCAAGAATAGAATTTACATAATGGCCTGTTGCTTTCGCTTCAATCTTAAAAGCTTTTGGATTTGGCCTTTCAAAAGAAGAGGTCATCACGTTTAATAATTTCTCACCAAGAAACGGTTCCATCTTCCATGCTTCGATCACGATAAAAGACTCAGTGTTCCGACTGAAACTCAAATTAGCCGGTGCATACACAAGTGGCCTGATGTAGGCATCCTGTAAATCATTAAGCTTTAAAATTTCATAAGTCGCTGCTATCAATTCTTCACGGTTCCATTCATAAGGAAGATTTAAAGCGCTTGCAGAATTTTCAAGCCTGTCGAAATGTTCAACCTCTTTAAAAATTTTCGTTTGTCCATCTTTCGTTTTGTACGAACGGATTCCTTCAAATACACCATATCCATAATGAAGTGTTTCACTGTATAGATCGATCCTTGCTTCGGCTGCTTTTACGATTTTGCCGTTTAAAAAAATAAAAGTTTTTTCGGT
This sequence comes from Ginsengibacter sp., assembly GCA_051960475.1. Lineage (GTDB taxonomy): Bacteria > Bacteroidota > Bacteroidia > Chitinophagales > Chitinophagaceae > Ginsengibacter. Next base: position 50,733 of record JBQCEG010000087.1, on the reverse strand, counting down.
GTAATACATAATTTTTGTTTGAAAGGGTTTAAATGAAAAACCCCGCTTCTTTTGGAGGCAGGGCTAATTGTTTTAATTATTTAAGCAAACTTATCCCCCTCCAATGACAGGTATAATAATGACAACGACAGCGACTATAATCACTGAAATTCTTCTGATGTCATTATTCAATTTGCCTTTCAACATTGGTGGAGATTGAATGACAAACTTAAACTACCCTTTTAAAAAAACAAAGAACTTTTTTTGGTTGATGAATTCTATTTGCATTCACCAATCAGATAATTATCGAATTACTTACCTCAAATGATGGTTGTTTGACCCAGCGCCATGTTGCTAATGTTCGAGTTTTGAGGAATATCGTTCGAAATATAATTGCTCACCAATTCCCCGATCGTTGAAGTAAAATAAGAATTGAGCGGATCAATATCTTTTGTTACAAACCCATGGCTTAAAGTCCAGTCTATTGCGTCTCTTATCATTTTAGCTTCTTCGTGCAAACCAAAATGATCCATCATCAAAGCGCCGGACAAAATCGATCCGACAGGATTGGCAATGTCTTTCCCTGCTGCCTGTGCATAAGAACCATGGATAGGTTCGAACAATGCATTTACTTCACCAATTGAGCTTGATGGAAGCAAGCCAAGAGAACCGCTGATCACACTTGCTTCATCACTTAAAATATCACCAAACATGTTTTCAGTAAGGATCACATCAAACTGCCTCGGATTTACGATCATCTGCATTGATGCATTATCAACGAACATGTAATCCACTTTCACGTCCGGATATTTTTCTGAGATTTGTTGCACATTTTTTCTCCACAATCTTGAGGTTTCCAAAACATTCGCCTTGTCAACCAATGTCAGTTTTTTTCTTCTTTTTTGTGCGGCCGCAAATGCAAGATGCGCGATCCTTGCTATCTCGTCATTGTTATAAATACACTGATCAGACGCTTCCGTTCCTTCTTCATTCAATTCTTTTTTACCAAAATAAATTCCTCCTGTCAGTTCACGATAAATAACAAAATCAACACCCGCTAAATATTTTTCTTTCAAAGGTGAAAGATGGTGAAGAGCCTTATAAGTAGTGACGGGCCTGATGTTGGCAAACAATTGTAATCCTTTTCTTAAACGTAATAATCCTTGCTCCGGCCTTACTTTCAAAGTTGGATCGTTATCATATTTTGGAAGACCAATTGCGCCCAACAAAACAGCATCGCTTTTTAAACAACTGTCTATCGTTTCCTGAGGCAATGGATCGCCGGTTTTGTCAATCGCAATCCCACCCATGAGGCAATAAGTGAATTTGAAATTGTGGTGAAATTTTGCAGCGATCGCATTTAAAACTTTTAGTGTTTCATAGGTCACTTCCGGGCCGATACCATCTCCTGAAATAACCGTTATATTTTTGTTCATGATTTTTCTTCGCTCTGCGGATTTATATTTTTCTATTACTTTTTATGCTACTTCAACCAATTCACGTTCCATAATTGAATAATCTTTCACACCTTTTTTTTCAAATTGAAAAATTTTATCAATGCAAGCCGGAACATTTCTTTCATCATGACTTACATAAATAAGTGTTTTGTTCGTGCCTCCACAAATGCTGTCAATTAAAGAAACAAATTGTTCGCTTTGCTTTTGATCCAGTCCCTGGCAAGGTTCATCTAAAACTAACAATGGCGGATTTTTTACCAAAGCCCTCGCAAGCAAGATCATTCGCTGGAGACTGGCAGAAATTGAATGTAAAGGCTTCGTTGACACATGAGAAAGTTGTAAAAAATCCAACCATTGAAGTATGATGTTGTACTGTGTAGTACTTAATTTTTTGAATAACCCGATTGTGTCAAAAAACCCCGATCCAATTGCCTGGAAACAGGTGACGTTTTTGTCGAAGTAGGCGTGCAATTCAGGAGAAATAAATCCTATCTTTTGCTTGATGTCCCAAATGCTTTCGCCGCTTCCTCTTCTTTTTCCAAACAAATAAATCTCGTTTGAATAAGCCTGTGGATGATCTCCCGTGATCAAACTGAGCAATGAAGATTTTCCCGATCCATTTCGACCTTTTAATAACCATTTTTCGCCTTCGGCAACTTTCCAGTTCAATCCTTTAAAAATGGTATGTGCGCCATAATTCAAATGCGCATTCTTTATTTCAACAATTGTTTTAAAACGCGAAGCTGTTTCTGAAACAGGCAACAATTCTGTACCGAAAGAAAAATTGTTGTTTTCGGTTTTATGAACTTCTATTTTAAAATCTTCCTTATCACCAAAGAAGGTGAATTTTTTATTTTCAAGAAATCCAATGTGTGTAATAAAGTCAGGCACTTCAAAAGTGCCCGGAATTAAAATGATCTGTGTTCCTTTTTCGGAGATAACCGATAACAACTTATTTAATTCCTTTACACCTTTTATATCAAGGCCTGTATAAGGTGTGTCGAGCATCAACAAAGCCGGCGGATTTACCAGCGATTTCGCCAATTGATATCTTTTGTGCTCGCCATTCGATAATTGAATCAATGGCGAATTCTTCAAATATTCAATTCCCAAAATGGCTAAAGTAAAATCGATAGCAATAGAATCCTGGTTATTCGTTTGTTTACTGTCTTTTGATGCTGCTTTTAATAATTCTTCATAAACAGTTGGCGCATCATCAGCATCGAAACTATTAAAACGCTGCTGGTAATAAAAATTAGAAATACCCGATAAATTCTTAAATGAGGAACGCTGTTCTACTAAATGAATCCCTTTTTTTTCTCCGGAAAAATTAAATTCCACTTTACCGTTGGAATACATCTTTCCTGCCAAAGCCTTTATGAGAGCAGTTTTGCCACTGCCGGCATTTCCAAGAAGAGCGAGATGTTGATTTGGCAAAAGAGAAAATGAAATTCTATCAAGCACAGTCTCTTCCTGCGTTTTCACTACAAGATCTTTAGCTATGATTGATGGGATTTGCATTTTGATTTTCCGTTATTAGTTGTTTTTTTTTTGAAACGTTATTGAACGCTTATTGTTTTTTTCTGATAGGAAATTGCCATTTCTGAAAGATCTTCATCTTCCACTACTTTTTTATGATCGGCCACCTGCAAAAAACGATCATATAAAACATCTACATCATTTCTGTAAAACTGGAAACCTAGTTTCTGAAAACGATATGCAAGCGCACTGCGTCCACTCCTTGCCGTTAGTACGATTTTCGAACTGTCAGCACCAACTTCTTCGGGATTAATGATCTCGTAAGTTTGTGTGTTTTTCAAAAATCCATCCTGGTGAATGCCTGAAGAGTGAGAAAAAGCATTGCTACCCACAATCGCTTTATTGGGCTGCACCGGCATGCGCATCGTATCTGAAACCAACCGGCTCATTGGATACAATTTAGTAGTATCGATATCTGTATAAAAACCAAGAGTTTTGTGTTGTTTAATAACCATAACCACTTCTTCCAAAGAAGTATTGCCCGCTCTTTCGCCCAGGCCATTAATGGTACATTCTATCTGCCGCGCGCCACTTATTGCTCCTGCAATGGAATTGGCTGTTGCTAACCCCAGATCATTGTGGCAATGACATGAAATAACAGCCTTGTCGATATTACTTACATTATTTTTCAGAAAAGCTATTTTTTCCCCGTATTGATGAGGCATGCAATAACCTGTTGTATCCGGAATATTAACTGTAGTTGCTCCGGCTGCTATCACGGCTTCAATAACTCTTGCCAAATATTCGTTCTCTGTTCTTCCCGCATCTTCTGCATAAAACTCAATATCATCCGTGTAATTTCTCGCCCATTTTACACATTGCACAGCCCGCTTTAAAATGTCCTCACGATTGGAATTAAATTTACTTTTTATGTGAAAATCTGAAGTGCCAATGCCTGTATGAATGCGTGGCTTTTTAGCATATTTCAACGCTTGCGCCGCCACTTCAATATCTTTTTGTACTGCTCTTGATAAGGCACAAACTGTTGCATTCTTTATATTTTTCGAGATTTGCTCCACTGAATTAAAATCACCGGGACTTGAGATAGGAAAGCCGGCTTCCAAAACATCAACACCCAATTCTTCCAGTTTCAATGCAAGTTGAATCTTTTCTTTTGTATTCAATTTACAGCCGGGGACTTGTTCTCCATCCCTTAAAGTTGTATCAAAAATGATAATCTTTTCCATAGTATTATTTTTAGAAAGATGAATTTGCGCAAGAGAAAAACATCTACGTTCTTTCGAAATTAGAAGTTTGCTACCTTTATATCCAACTTAATATAGGTAGAACTTACACTTCTGAAATGATTATCAAAATTCTAAAATGCTTTGCTGTAAAGGGTTTCAGGCTAAACTATTTACGATGCCCAACAGGATAGCGCATTTCGCTTTTAACTCTTTTATTACACGCAAAAACAAAAATTTCTGGTTTTTGTTTGTTTACTGAGTTTTACAAAGTGATTATTTATTTAATATTTTATGAGCATGAAAAAGTGCTGACGAGATAAGAACAGCCCTGAATTGCCGTGTAAAGTTTGGTTAAGAGTGGCGTGTATCTTCCAAACAAATAGAATTATATGCTAATTTCAATTTTGGTTTTTGCCTGTTACCCAAAATTTAAAATTGCGGTAATAACAGGTGATAAATGTAACTACAATGCCTAACAGATCAACCGATGCATTATTTCAATTGATTCATTCACTCCAAAAATCGGAGAAGCGAAACTTTAAGTTGTATGTGCAAAGAAATTCTTCCAACAATGATTTGAAAGTGGTTCAGCTTTTTGATGCCATCGACAAGATGAATGTTTATGATGAAAATATATTGATAAGCAAAACTTCTTCTATCAAGAAGCAACAGCTTCCCAATATCAAGGCACATTTGTACAGGCAAATTCTCGCCAGCCTTCGATTGCTCGAAAGTAGTGATAATATTGATATGCAGTTGCATGAACAACTTGATTACGCACGGATTCTCTACAACAAAGGGCTCTATCATCAAAGCCTGAAAATCCTTGAAAAAATAAAAGAGACGGCACGGAACAACAACCAGGTTAACTTTTACATTGAAGTGCTTGCTTTTGAAAAGAAGATCGAAAGCCTTCACATTACCCGAAGTATGCAGGACCGGGCTGATGAATTAACCCGCTCTGTAAATGTTTCAAACGAAACTCTTGTGAAGGAATCGAAACTTTCAAATCTTGCTTTACAATTATACAGTTGGTATATAAAGAATGGCCTTGCAAGAAACCAGGACGACGAAGAAGAAATTGAAAATTATTTCCAGTTGTATTTAACCGATGACATTAAAAATCCGGAAGGCTTTTATGAAAAATTATACTTCAGCCAAAGCTACAGCTGGTATGCATTTATCCGGCAGGAATATTTAATGTATTACCGCCATACACAACGGTGGGTAAATCTTTTTTTGGATAATCCAGCGATGATTCCTGTTGAAACAGGCAATTATATTAAAGGTTTGCACAACCTGCTCAATGCTCATTTTACTTTACGGAACTATGAAGGTTTCAGGAAAACGATTGCGCTTTTGGAAGAATTTGGCGAATCAGAAATTGTAAAAAAGAATGAAAATAACCGCATACAGGTTTTCCTGTATTTGTACACGGCAAAGATTAACCAGCATTTCCTCGAAGGAACTTTTAAAGAAGGATTATCAATCGTAGATGAAATAGAACGGCAGTTAGATGAATACAATTTGTTTCTCGATCAGCACCGCCGTTTGATCTTCTATTACAAGATAGCCTCGCTTTATTTTGGCGCCGGAGATTTTGACAATGCTATCGAATACCTCAACAAGATCATCAACTGGAAAGTAAACCTCCGCAATGATCTGCAATGTTATGCGCGTCTTCTTCACCTGATCGCACATTACGAATTGGGTAATTTTCAATTATTGGAATACCTCGTAAAAACGGTTTACCGGTTTATGGCCAAGATGCAAAACCTGAGCCTGGTGGAAGAAGAAATTTTCAAATTTTTGAGAAAATCATTCTACCTCTCAGCCAAAAAATTAAAACCTGAGTTTGAAAATTTACTCGATACAATTCGGCAATTCGAGACAAGCAAATTTGAAACGCGCGCGTTTGCTTATCTCGATATTATTTCATGGCTCGAAAGCAAAGTGAATGACAAACAGACCTACGAAATTATTCGGGAAAAATATTTGAGGGGACGAAAACTACATTATCAGAAAGCCTAATCTTTAACAGGAGATCCGATATAATATTTTATTTTTCTCACAAGCTCATTGGCATCAAAAGGTTTAGCCATAAAATCATCAGCCTTACAAAACTTCTTTATTTCCTTAAAATTGGTATGAGCAGAGATCATGATGACAGGAATATCTTTGGTAGCAGGATTAGATTTTAAGGTATTGCAAACGTCGATTCCATCTACCCCCGAAAGAAAAACATCAAGTAAAATAAGCTGTGGATTAAAAGCTTTTGTCTTGGCTAAGACTTCTTCTCCTTTTAATGTCGTTGCTACCTCAAAGCCATATCTTTTAAGAATTATTTCCACAACCCATAAGATGTCATTGTTGTCGTCAACAATTAGAATACGGTTCATAAGATCACTTATTAAATAAATAAAAAGTTTTTTCTCCTACCATTATTGATTTTTTGGATATTCCGGCATTTTGGGTGCTAAAGAATCAGAAATGCATAGAAGTTAACTCGTTCAACCCCATATAACGTGCCATTTTTAATCGTTTTTGCCAGATGCAATTAATTTTGTAACAATATTATATAAAGTGAAAAAATTGGAGATAAAAGGAGCTGATTTTGTTAAAATTTTCAATATCAAAAGCAACAGGAAAGATTGGCTATTTTCGAATATGAAGCGTTTTTTTCACATCGTAATTTTACCAGGTATTTTCTTCATAAGTACCGCTTGTAGAGCGCAAACCAACCATTCTATGAAAATTTTGAAGAAAAACATTGAAAACAAATTATCTACGCAAGAAGGCACTTTCGCAGTTGCCTTCACCGATCTTTCTACTCACAAGCAATTATTGATAAATGCACATGAGGAATTCCATGCGGCAAGTACGATGAAAACTCCGGTGATGATCGAACTTTTCAAGCAGGCAAAGGAGGGTAAATTTTCTCTAAACGATTCATTTCTCATTAAAAATCAATTTAAAAGTATTGTGGACGGAAGTCCTTACCAACTTGATTCTACTGATGACAGCGAGGCGGAAATTTACCGTCACATTGGGGAAAAAAGGACACTATATCAATTGATGGATGAGATGATTGTGGCCAGCAGTAATTTGGCAACGAATCTTTTGATTGAATTGGTGGATGCAAAAAAAGTTACTCAATCAATGCGCGAAATGGGTGCTAAAAAAATAAAAGTTTTGCGAGGTGTTGAAGACAATAAGGCTTATGATCTCGGTCTCAATAATACAACCACCGCTTACGACCTGATGGTGATTTATGAAAAAATAGCCGAAGGAAAAGCTGTTGATAAAAAATCTTCAGAGGAAATGATCGATATTTTATCGAAGCAGGAGCATAACAAAATAATTCCGGCAGAGCTTCCGAAAAATGTTATTGTAGCGCACAAAACCGGCTGGATCACAGGTGTTCAACATGATTCAGGAATTGTTATTTTGCCAAACGGAAGAAAATATGTGTTAGTATTGCTATCAAAAAATCTAAAGGATGAAAATGCAGCAATAAAGGCAATGGCGGATGTTTCGAAAATGATTTATGATTTTGTGGCGCAGTAATTTTTTAATTTTGCGCTATGGGCGTTTGGCGACAAATAGGAGAATATTTATGGCTTGTAAAAAAAGATCCTGACAGGCCTCGTTCTCAAATGACGAGAGCGATGCACTTCATCAATCGTCTTTCAATTTTGCTTTTTATTCTGGCGATGATCATTTTGATCATTCAGTTGATCAAGCGTTAAAAACACCTCCCAAAATATATTTTATTATTTTTCCTTCGTTTACTATTGCATTTTATTTTTCAGAATTACTTGTACCTTGAACGCCAAAAAAGATTGAAGAAATGGCTACCATAATCTGTCCTAACTGTCACCATGAATTTGAACCCGAAGACGCTATTGCCAAAAGCCTGGAGAAAGAGTATAAAGATAGATTTGACCAGGACCGCAAAGAGCTCTTAGCTCGATTTTCAGAACAACAAAGAAAGCTGGAAGATCAGCAAAAAGAATTTGAAAAGAAGAAGGAAAAAGAAAATGAATTATTTGCCGAAAGAATAGAAAGAGAGAAATTAAAATTGCAAAACGACCTCCAGGAAAAACTTCGAAAATCCATTCATAACGATTTTGAAAACCAACTGAAGCTTTTGCAGGAAGCCAATAATGACAATGAAGAAAAGCTGAAAGCCGCCCGGCAAAAGGAGTTTGAGTTTTTGCAAAAAGAAAAGGAACTCAAAAATAAAGCAGCAGAAATGGAATTGCAGTTGGAAAAAAAATTAGCGTCCGAAAGAGAAGCTTTAATTGAACAAATAAGAAAGCAGGAAAAAGAAAGAACTGAGATGAGGGAAACGGAGCATGCCATGAAAATAAGAGAACTCGAAAAGCAATTGAATGATCAGAAGAAAATGGCAGAAGAGATGAAACGCAAAGCCGAACAAGGTTCGATGCAATTGCAGGGCGAAGTGCAGGAACTGGCACTTGAAGAAATTTTGGGAAATGAATTTCCATTTGATGTCATTTCAGAAGTGGGAAAAGGAATTCGCGGCGCCGATTGCATTCAGTTAGTCAGAAATCAATTCGGACAGGAATGCGGAAAAATAATTTACGAAAGCAAACGGACAAAAGATTTCGGTGGCGACTGGATTGAGAAATTAAAAACAGATATGCGAAGCACAAATTCAGACATTGCTGTACTTGTAACGAAAACGATGCCCAAAGATCTTGATTGTTTTGGTTTAAAAAATGGTGTTTGGATTTGCACTTTTTCAGAAGTGAAAGCGCTTGCAAATGTTTTGCGAGAAAGCATTATTCGTATTTTTAATTCGGCCAAAACCCACGAAAACAAGGGCGACAAAATGCATTTGTTGTACGATTATCTTACAAGCAATGAATTTAGCGAACAATGGAAAGCCATTCGTGAAGGATTTACAGCCATGAAAATGAGCATCATTAACGAGAGAACAGCAATGGAAAAATTATGGAAAGCCAGGGAAAAACAATTGGAAAAAGTCTTGCTCAACGCTTCTCACATCAAAGGTTCAATTGACGGCATTTCAGGAATGGAAGCAATAGATCTTAATTTGCCCGGTGATCAAAATTTGCTGGAAGATCTTTAGTAAATAAACAAAAATCCACAAATTTTTTTTGTGTCAGAAGTAGCGTTTAATGATACGCAATTTGTGCGTGCGCTCTTTAGTTTCGAGGTTCAGAATTCCCTGGTTATCGATTTTGTCGATGCGCACTTTTCCGGCCGAATGAATGATCTCGTGCTCGTTTAGCAAAATGCCAACGTGCACAATCCTTCCTTCTTCATTATCAAAAAAAGCAAGATCACCACATTTTGCTTCCTGCAAAAAATTTACTGTTGAGCCTTGCTCGGCCTGTTGCCAGGCGTCTCTGGGAATATAAGTGTTCAAAAATTTGTAAACCATTTGAGCATAGCCGCTGCAGTCAATTCCGAATACAGATTTTCCGCCCCACAAATAAGCCGTATTCAAATATCTATATGCAATTTGTTTGATCACTTTTGGAGTGACTTTCACTTCCTCCGGGTTCCACATCTTTCCTTTAAAATGGACAGAATTTCTTCGCCAGAAAGCAATTCCGTTTTTAAAAGAACTTAATGCACATCCCATTGGCACATACATCATATGCCCATTGTAATCCACTTCATTTACCCAATCTGCAGTTAGCCCTTTATCATTTTGCATGTACACTTCTTCATCAATTTCAACAACATGGCTTTTCGTTATCCAGCCTTCGTAACCATCATAGCGAAGTTGAATTTTTATCCACTCATTATTCCGTTCAAGCACAAACGATTTTTCGCCAAACAATTGTTGCGACACCATTTCAGATTTATGCGAAGGCTCAGCTCTCATAGGGCTCACTGGCACGCAACACACCATATATTCCATTTGATCTATCAGGTTTTTTGCAAAAGTAACTTATGGAATTTTATTAAGTTTACATCTCACTTAAAAAAGCCAAATTCTTGCAGCCTGGAAAATACGACCATATTACCGATGCAGAACTTCTCGAAAATTTTTACAGCGATCATGACAACAAATGGTTAGGAATTTTATTGCCACGTTACACATTGCTGCTGCTTGGCGTTTGTATGAAGTACGTGAAAAATGAAGAAGACGCACGTGATTGCGTTCAGCATATTTTTTTAAAGGTGATCAACGAATTAAAAAAATACCGGGTTGAATATTTTAAAAGCTGGATCTACATGATTGCCAAAAATCATTGTTTGATGAAATTGCGCGATCAGAAAAAAGTAGTGGTGGAATTGAATGAACAAGTGGCCCAGCCAACAAATCCGGAAACCGACAAAAAGAATGTGATTGAAAAAGAGAAGCTTTTACAAAACCTGGAAGCGGCTGTAAATAAATTAAATCCTGAACAGAAGCGATGTGTCAAATTATTTTACCTTGAGAAAAAATCGTATTCGCAGGTGGCTGAAATCACAGGTTTTTCAATGATGCAGGTGAAAAGCTATCTTCAAAACGGAAAAAGAAATTTAAAAATCTTAATAGAAAATAATTCTTAATCAGTCAGAAATGGATGATGATCTGTTAAACATATTATCAAACAGTAATAAGGACATCGACAATCAAAAATTGATGGATTATCTCAGTGATAAATTATCGCCCGAAGAGAAACACGAATTTGAGAAAACGCTGCTGGATTCTGATTTAGAAAGTGATGCTGTGGAGGGATTGAGTAAGTTTAAAAACAAAAAAGATCCGCTTGCCTATGCTGAAGAACTGAATCGCAAATTGCAAAAGCAATTAAATAAAAAGAAAGCTTCAAAAGCAAAAAGAAGGATCAAAGAATTGCGCTGGTTGTACGTGACGATCACGCTGATCATTATCATCATACTGATTGCCTTCATCATCATTTCAAAATTTTTGAAATAATCATCCTGAAGTGATCAGGCTTGCGCCAACAATTTCATTATTTGAAGTTTCAACAACTATTCTTTCAGTAAAAGCCGTGGAAACCGAAAGCCCAACATAATTGGTAGCCACCGGAAATTCTTTATAACTTCTTTCCACCAAAACCAGTGTTTGTATTTTTTTCGGATAAAACTCAAGGAAAGGCTTCAGCGCATACAAAAGTGTTTTTCCACTGTTGGCCACATCATCTGTCACGATAATTACTTTATCGTCAAAGTTTATTTTTTCAGAAACTGAAATGATCTTCGGATTTCTTTTGTCTAAGGTGATCTGCAAGATCATCACTTCGCCTTTAAAAATTTCTTTTAAAAACGAATAAAGGATCTGGGCGATTATATTTCCATTCTCTTTAATTCCTGCTAGAATAATTTGCTCTTCATCGATGTTTCGCTCTGCAATTTCATAAGCCATGCGTTGAAGTTTCCGGAGTGCAATTTCTTTAGAAAGGATCTGGTGAGCAGCCATGATAAAAATTCAATTTTAGAAAAAGCAATTTACAATTTAAAAGTTTATTTCATTGCAGGAATTGAAGTTCAAGTGAACGCTTCCCATATTTCTTTATCTTAGCAATAATCATTTTTTATGCAATTGATCCAACAAATATTATTTATCATTTTGGCTGGTGTTGCCATATTCCTTTTTTGGAAAAAGGTAATCGAGATCAGAGCCAATATTAATTTAGGACAGGATGAAGATCTTTCTGACCATAAAGGAGAACGCTGGAAAAATGTTATGCTGCTAGCTTTGGGCCAGAAGAAAATGTTTCGCTATCCACTTGTAGGCATTATGCATTTTGTAATTTATGCCGGCTTTGTGATCATCAACATTGAAATTCTCGAGATCATTCTTGATGGTCTTTTAGGCACACACCGGTTGTTTGCCGCTCCTCTCGGCGATTTTTACACATTTGTAATCGATTTTTTTGAAATATTGGCTGCTGGCGTTTTATTGGCTTGTGTGATTTTTCTTATCAGGAGAAATATCTTAAAACTGAGAAGATTTATTACGCACGAGCTTGATGGCTGGCCCCGAACAGATGCCAATTTGATCCTGATCACAGAGATCATTTTGATGACTTTATTCCTCACAATGAATTCTGCGGATCGTGCGCTGCAGCTTCAGGGAAATCCCCATTATGTTGATCATGGCTCATTTATTTTTTCCGGATGGATTGCTCAATCAATGACACATTTAAAACCAGCAACACTGATTGTGATCGAAAGAACATGCTGGTGGCTGCATATAGCAGGAATTTTTGCCTTTCTAAATTATCTTCCTTACAGCAAACATTTCCACATTATCCTGGCTTTTCCCAATACTTATTACAAACGAATTATCCCAAAAGGAGAAATGAGGAATATGGAAAATGTGCAGCAGGAAGTGCAATATATGCTTCATCCGGAAACAGCACCCGCTAACGGGGAAGCACAAACGCAAAGTCAGTCTTTTGGTGCAAAAGAAATTTTCGATCTTAAGTGGAAAAACCTGATGGATGCTTATACCTGCACTGAATGCGGAAGATGTACTGCTGCATGCCCGGCTAACCTGACCGGAAAATTGCTTAGCCCACGAAAAATAATGATGGCAACGCGTGACAGGATGCAGGATGTAAGAACCAATATCAAACAAAACGGAAGTTTTAAAGATGATGGCAAAAAGCTTCTTCACGATTATATTTCAGTAGAAGAATTACGCGCCTGCACTTCATGCAATGCTTGTGTGGAAGAATGTCCTGTCGGCATTAATCCTTTGGACATCATTTTTTCTCTTCGCCGTGCTTTGATCTTGGAAGAAAGTAATGCACCTGCGGAATGGAACGCCATGTTCAGTAATGTAGAAAACAACTTTGCTCCCTGGAAATTTAGTCCCGATGAAAGAGATAAATGGGCACAGGAACTGGAATAAAAATTATTCTTGGTTATCTCTTTTGCAGTAATTCAATTCGGTTTCCAAAAGGATCAAAAAAAGAAAAGCGGTCCTGACCCGGAATTTGAATCTCTTCTTTAATCTTTACTTTATTTCTTTTTAAAAATTCTCTTGCAGTAGCCAGGTCTTCAACCTCAAAAGCGGGATGTCTCTTCGACTTGTTGTTTTCATTTTCTGTCCCAATATGAAATTGGATATCAGCAACCTGATACCAAAGTCCACCATTCGGAACCAATTCCTTAGGTTTTGGTACTTCAAAAAAACCAAGAATATCTGAATAAAAACTCCTTGCTTCATTTTCCTTTCCAATAGGAATACAGATTTGTATATGATCCAGCCTCTTGATATTGATCATATGATCCTTTATTTGCTTGAAAAAACTTTTTTTGTTTGTTTAAACGGTGGTTAACAATCGAAAACTATCCCCATCAAACAAACCCTTGTCACTTAGTTTTAAATGAGGAATTACCAACAGTGCCATAAAGGATAAGGTCATGAAAGGCGCAGATAATTTTGATCCAAATTCTTTGGCAGCTGCATCAATATTCGTGTACATTTCTGCTACTTTATAACCGTCTTCGTTACTCATTAAACCGGCAACCGGCAAAGGCAGAATTTGGTCAAAAGTAGGATCTGATGAATTGGAAATGCTCACTCCACCTTTCTTTTCAATAATCATATTTACTGCTTCACAAAGACTTTCATCATCAACACCCACAGCAATAATGTTGTGGCTGTCATGTGCAACGGAAGAAGCAATTGCTCCTTTTTTCAATCCAAAATTTTTGATAAAAGCAATCGCGACAGGTGCGTCATGATAACGATTAACAACAGCAATTTTCAAAATATCCTTTTCAATATCACTTTCGTAAAATCCATTTTGTTCCTTTGGTAAAATCGATAGTTTCCCCGTGATCAATTGTCCGTCCAAAGCTTCTATGACTTCATTTTTAAAATCATTTACTGCAATTTTGAAATCATTCACTTCTTTTGCAGAACAATGAAAATTATTGATAACAGCAGCCTTTTTACTTTTAATTTTTGAAACGCCATTTTCAGCAACCAACTCACCATTAATGTAAGTTGCTTTTACTTTGAAATCTTTTAAATCATCGACCATAATAAAATCAGCAGGATCGCCTTCTTTCAACAAACCAACATCCATTTTATAATGCCTCACCGGATTAACGCAAGCTGCTTTCAACACTTTAAAAACATCAATTCCTTTTGCCACTGCGCGTTTGCATAACTCGTTTATGTGACCTTTTACAAGGTTATCAGGATGTTTATCATCACTGCAAAACATAATCACATCTTCATGATCATTTAAGAGATCAATAAGCGCTTCAAAATTTTTTGCCGCACTTCCTTCACGGATCAGAATTTTCATTCCATATTTCAACTTATCCAATGCTTCTTCTTTGGTAAAACATTCATGGTCTGTGCTGATTCCTGATTCAATATATTTTTTTGCGTCCGCTCCCATTAAACCAGGCGCGTGCCCGTCAACTGGTTTATTGTATTTTTTGGCTGAATTAATTTTTGCAAAAACTTCCTGATCATTATTCAAAACGCCGGGAAAATTCATCATTTCGCTCAAATACAAAATTTCTTTTTTGCTTAAAAGTTCATTTACTGCACAAGCATCAAGAGTTGCACCGGCAGTTTCAAAAATAGTAGCAGGAACACAACTCGGTGCGCCAAAATTAAATTTGAAAGGAACCGTATTTCCATTTTCAATCATGTAATTAACGCCTTCGATGCCACAAACATTCGCAATTTCATGCGGATCACTTATCGTGGCAACAGTTCCATGAACGACAGCTAGTTTCGCAAATTCAGAAGGTACAAGCATTGAACTTTCGATGTGCACATGCGCATCAATAAACCCCGGAAGCAAAAAAGGAAAACCAGCTTGTTTCTCTCCTAAATCTTCTATTGATTTGATCTTACCGTTCTCTATTTGCACCTCGCCGAAAAAAATTTCCTTCGCAGTGATATCAACAATATTCCCTTTCACACTAAAATTCATGATAACTAAAATGATTTATGCGCAAAGTATTTCTCTTCAAGAAATTGGTCGCTGTTATAAATATCGTTGTAAAAAACGATGTGATCATCTTTTGGTTCACAAGTAAAATATTGAATAAAAAGAGGAAGCCTTTTGTGAACAAAAATTGTTTTCCGGTCTTCCTTCGCAATCCAGGTTTTTATCGAATCTTCATTGTAATTCAGCTTCCGTCCATTTGCAGCAATGCTGTCATTTTTCGCAATGTAAAAAGCAAGCGCTTCCCAATTTTGAACGCGAACACACCCGTGACTCAAAGCCCTGTATGAATTTGCAAACAAATAACGCTGGTTGGTATCATGAAGATAAACGCTGTAAGGATTGCTAAAATTGAATTTAAAAATACCCAACGCATTATCATCTCCACTGCCCTGGACGATCTTCCAGGGAATTCCTCTTTTATATTTTGCCCAGTTGACAGAATAAGGATCAACCGTTTCGCCATGATAATCAACAAGGCTAAAACCTTTGCTGGCAAGATATCCCGGATCAACTTTTAATGCCGGTAGAATATCTTTTTTAATAATGCTTTCGGGGATAGTCCAGTTGGGAAAAGTCACCATGTTTGAAATCGCAGAGGTCAGTAGCGGAGTCGGCGTCAACGGCTTTCCAACAATCACTTTTGAAGTGATCACAACAGAATCATTGTCCCAAACTTTTAGAGAAAACGCGGGAATATTTACCATCAGGAAACTTTCAGGCAAAGTTGGAAGGCCTTTGTAACGGTCAAGGGTAACCGCAATTTTTCTGAATTTTTCCAGGTCGTAGGAATTCAAAGCACCAACTGTTTCCGCGCCTACTTTTCCGTCAACCGTTAGGTGATGCCTTTTCTGATACATCTTTAATTCCTTGCTTAATGTAACTGAATCAGGTAATTCAGTTGTATCTTTTCCTATTCCCGATTGCTTTAAGCGTTTATGCAGGTCTCTGCAAAACTGCAGTGAATCTATAAAGGGGAAACTAATGTAGAGAAATTTCGTGGTATCCATATGATCCACGAAATCAGGCAATCTTTCCTTCAAGGAAGTATATAAAATGTTATTAGGTTCCACACTTTGGAAAACCGGTGTCACTGTTTTCATCAAAAGCGCCGTATCTAATTTTGGTATAAAAAAAGAATCAGCGGCATTTTCCTTTGATACAATAGAAACACTGTCGTCGATTATTCTTCCTTCCTTCAGATCTTTCAATGTTCTCATAAAAGCATCGGTTAGCATCAGGTCAGCCTTTGTCCAGGCCACGGCATCCATTCTCGTCATAGAATCAGCTTCTATTTTCGCACGCAATCTTTTCAACTCTTCAAAATGATAATCTTCCGGATAAAGTCCATAATATTTCGCATATCTTATAAACCCAAACATTGAATCAGCTACGGGGTTCCATTGTTCAGTTTTGCTCCAGGTTACCTGGAAATTATATTTTTTGTAAAATTCGTTAACGAGTTTCAACTGCACCAGTTGAATTGAATCATTAATTTTTCCTCCGGACGTAGAAGCAAAATCCAAAACAGATCTTATGTTGTCACTGATCTGATCGTCCATTTTTTCAGGCGCCTTAACTATTTCCTTTTCTTTAATTTTTTTATGTTCCTGGCAACCGTGGGAAATAGCAACTATTAAAAAGATTAAAAGTATTTTTATTGGATTCAACTTATGAAGCATATGAAGCCCGGTCTTTTTTTAAAAAAAAATTGAAGGATGAAAAGGTTTTCTAATAATTTAGAATATTGCATAAAAATAGCAGCGATGATCTTAATATCCAACTTTGCTGGGTACAAAGTACTTTCACCTTAACCAAAAATAACCAATAAGTATGGATTGACCCTGATCAACAATACGAAAATTTTGCAAAAGCAGTTGGCAGAAAATGCTGAAAAATGAACTGGTTGATTTCAAAAAATATATTTGAAACCTTTGATATTCTTTTCCCGCATTTGAAAAAATGGAAAGAAACTAACCTTGCATTTTTGTTTTAAGCTTTTCGATCATCAGCATTGAAGCAGGACAGAATTCAATATTTTGTTTGTGTATATAAAAATAATCCGTTGATGGTCTTTTATGAAAATGGGGAAATTCAGCGCAATCAGCAGGCCGCACTTCATAGATGGTACACATATTGGTCTTTAGATCGAGGAACTGGCATGGTTGGGAACGATTCATCCAGTCCTTGTCTTTTGGTTCCCGATACAGCCATTTTTCCTTGAATTGTTTCGGTGTCATTTCAAGATGGGCAGAAATTCTTTTAATGTCTTCGTTCGTGTAAGTCGGGCTCATCGTTTTACAGCAATTGGCGCAACTTAAACAATTGATCTCCTGCCACACTTCCTTTTCAACAACTTCCATTAATTGATCCAGGTTTTCCGGGGGATTATTGTCGGTGCGGGTAATAAAATACCTGAAAGATTTCCGATTAAGATCGAATTTCTTTTTCAATTTCTTTAAATGATCGCTGGCCATGAAATAAAAGTGAGACGCTGAAGAGGGATTTTTTTGAGCGGTAAAAATAGTCTTATTTTATTTTAATTTCACCGAAAATAATTGAACAGTGGCAAGCTGTTTTTATTGAAAGTAAACAAACAAAAAAAGCCGTTTTTTAATCACCAATTTTCAAATGTGGGAAGTTTATAAAAAAGGATTCAAAGCCTATTTACAACTTGAAAAATCATTGTCGGAAAATTCTGTAGAAGCTTACATTCATGACATTGAAAAATTGACACAATTCCTTTCTTTACATAAAGTTGAAAAAGCGCCAAAGCAAATTGAACTTTCCGACCTGGAAGAATTTGTAAAATGGATCAACCAACTTGGAATGACGCCAACATCACAGGCGCGTATCATTTCCGGATTGAGAAGTTTTTATAAGTTTTGTCTGCAGGAACATATTTCTGAAACCGACCCCACAACTCTGCTGGAAGCGCCGCGGATTGGCAAACATCTTCCTGACACGCTTAGTTACCACGAAATTGAAAAGTTAATTTCGACACTTGATGTTTGTAAGCCTGAAGGAACCCGAAACAAAGCGATCCTTGAAACACTTTACAGTTGCGGTTTACGCGTTTCAGAACTTGTAAATCTAAAATTATCGTGTCTTTATTTTGATGCCGGTTATGTGCGGATAACAGGAAAAGGCGACAAAGAAAGATTAGTTCCCATTGGCAGCGTAGCAATAAAATATATTACAATTTATCTTGAAAATATTCGTGTACACCTGACCGTTAAGCCCGGAAACGAAGACTTCGTTTTTTTAAACAAGAGAGGAAGTAAACTTTCGCGTGTAATGATCTTTATGATCATAAAAGAAGCTGCTAAAAATGCCGGAATTACGAAAAGTATTTCGCCACACACTTTCAGGCATTCATTTGCCACACATCTTGTTGAAGGCGGCGCAGATCTTAGAGCTGTGCAGGAAATGCTCGGCCACGAAAGCATTACTACTACAGAAATTTATACTCATTTGGACAGGGAATATCTGAGGGATACGTTGCAGCAATTTCACCCGGCATTCAGAAAGTGAAGAACTTAGCCGGAAGTTCCATTTTGTTCAACAGCAGAAAGTTCGGGTTCTCTCTTAAAAATACTATCATAATTTTTTACGCGGCTGCGGTAGTTCTTAAACATACTCATCCACTTCAATTTTAAAACTCCAAAAATTCCTTCTTTCACTATTCCTTTGTTCATTTTTGAAACACCGAACTGCCGGTCTATAAAAGTGATGGGCACTTCTTTAATATGAAAGCCAAGTTTCCAGGCAGCAAATTTCATTTCTATCTGGAAAGCATAACCCACAAAACTTATTTCATCAAAATTGATCGCTTCCAAAACATAATTGCGGTAACAAACAAAACCTGCCGTCGGATCTTTCACCGGCATGAAAGTCAACAATCTTGTATAAATGGAAGCCCCTTTTGAAATTCCAACGCGCAGTGCAGGCCAGTTTTCCACTTTTCCTCCTTTAACATAGCGGGAGCCGACGGCCAAATCTGCGCCTCCATATTTGCAGGCTTTATATAATTTGTCAAGATCATTGGGATTGTGTGAAAAATCGCAATCCATTTCAAAAATAAATCGATAACCTCTTGCGAGTGCCCATCGAAAACCATGTAAATAAGCAGTTCCAAGACCCAGTTTTCCTCTTCTTTCTTCTAAAAATAACTTTCCGGGATAAGTTGCAAAAAGTTTCTTAACTATTTCTGCTGTTCCATCAGGTGAGCCATCATCGATGATCAGCACATGAAAACCTTGTTGAAGATCAAATACAGTCTTTAATAAGAGAGTGACATTTTCCCTTTCATTATAAGTAGGTATAATTAAAAGTTTTTCCAAATATGAACTTTAATTAGAAATGAAATTACTACATTATTTGTTATCGTTTTTCAAAACCGGTATCAATGGTTTATTTCTTAAGCAGGGTCCTGTTGAAAATCTCCGTCAATTTTTGCTTCGTGTGCAATGGAAAATCGCCCTTCATCATCCAATCATAATATTGTGGTTCTGCCTTCAAAACCTGGGCCACACTGCGGCCTTTGTGCTTTCCAAAATTGAACACTTCCACATCATCCTCCATTATAAACCTGCGGGCAAAATCCACATATTTTTCTTCACCTGTAAATTGCAACACAGTATCAATTGTTTCGCCAAGATGCGTATATCTTTCCAATTGGGCTTCCAGGATTTCCCATGTGGCGGTTGCGTCTGCTTCTGCTGAATGCGCTTCCAACAATTCTTTTTGACAATAAAACTGGTAAGCGGCAGCCAAAGTTCTTTTTTCCATCATGTGAAAAATTGTCTGCACATCCAACATTCTGCGGTTCGACATATCCAAAGCAATGCCGGCTCTCAAAAATTCTTCCATTAATAATGGAATATCAAACCGGTTTGAGTTGTAACCTGAAAGATCGGCGTTGTCAATGAATTGCTTCAATTCGTTGGCTACCTCTTTAAATGTAGGCGCCTCCTTAACCCTATCATCCGTAATGCCGTGAATGTCGCTGCTCGCTTTGGGAATCGGCATTTGCGGGTTCACGAGTTTGTGTTTCACCGATTTTGATTTGTCCGGCAGCACTTTTATGATCGCTATTTCGATGATGCGGTCCGTTGCAATGTTGGTTCCGGTAGTTTCAAGATCAATAAAAACGATAGGTCGGGAAAGTTGTAGTGCCATATTGGATTTAAAGTTTAAAATTAAATATGTAAAGTGGTCAAAATTTCCATTCCATCATAGTTGCCACTGCTCATAAACAGGAAATTTGTATTAATAAAACTATAACTTTTTAATTTTTCTTCAAGCGCTTTTCTTTCTGTGATCACCTGCAGGTTTTCTTTTTGAAATCCACCTTTTACTGCCTGCGGATCAAGAAAATTCATTCTCTTCAATTCGAGTGCGTGCCTGCTGTAAAAAACAATTGCTTCATCCGCCTTGTCCATCGCTCCTTTGTATTCCTGCATAAAATCTTTGTTGAGGCTGCTGAAAGTATGCAATTCCAAAACTGCAACTAATTTTTTCGCCGGGAATTGTTCTTTTACCGCATTAATACTTGCTTTCACCTTACTTGGCGCATGTGCAAAATCACGATAAATATTACATCCGTCCTTTCCCCCGATCAACTGCAACCTCTTTGCCGCACCTTCAAATGTTGAAATCGCTTTTGCAAAATCTTCATCTTTTACACCCAATTCATGACACACCAGGTGCGCAGCCTGCAAATTTAAAAGATTATGCTCACCAAAAACGCTTAACCTTGTTTTTACGTCACCAATCGCAACGGTCGTTTCTCCGTTAATAATTGTGTGAGGAGGAATTGAATAGGCAATGTATCGAATATCATTTCTTAAATTATTTTCAACCAATTCTTTCAGCACTTTGTCAGTTTCATTATAGATCAAAACTCCATTCTTTTCAATCTTATTTATAAAAATAGCAAACTGCTCCAGGTAAAAATCAAAGGTGGGAAAAACATTAATGTGATCCCATGCAATGCCCGTCAAAACCGCAACATGAGGAAAAAGAAAATGGAATTTCGGCCGCTTTTCGATCGTGCTTGCCGGGTATTCATCCGCTTCACAAACAATTACGCGGGCATCGGTTATTTGCACACTTTGGTCAAATCCTTTTAAAGCTGCACCAACCAAATAATCGAAATCAAATTTGATATTCCTGAGGACATGCATGATCATTGCTGTTGTGGTGGTTTTGCCATGGCTTCCTCCTACTGCTACTCTTTTTTTATGAAGGCTTTCATGGAAAATATATTCGGGAAAGGAATAAATCTTCAAGCCCAATTCGCGGGCTCTTACCAATTCCGGATTATCTTGTTTGGCGTGCATTCCCAGAATCACCGCGTCCAGCTCAGGCGTTATCATTTCCGGAAACCATCCTTCATTTTGGGGCAAAAGGCCTTCATTTTTAAGATTGCCTGCTGCGGGCTCAAAAATCTCGTCGTCGCTGCCTGAAACGTTGTACCCCTTTCGTTTTAAAGCAATTGCCAATTGGTGCATTACACTCCCACCGATAGAAATAAAATGGATGCGCATACTTTTTAAAAATATTTTTCGTTAATTAATGCTAAAGTTTGAAATATAAATCCTTTTTGGATAATTCCATTAAAACCATGATTTAACTTTGCAAAATAAAATCCTAATAAACCCATTATCTATGAAAAAATTACTCGTTATGCTGCTGGTAGCAACACTTTTGGTTTTTACCGTTTCATCGTGCAGCAGCTCGCGCAAAACCGGATGTCCTATGGCTGAAGGTATTATTCATTAATACGGTAAAACGATATTATTTTTCGACACACACATGAATTGGATTCCTTTGCAAGATGAAAAGCAACTTGACGAAATAGTTGCTCAATCAAACACCACACCACAAGTCATTTTCAAACACAGTACAAGGTGCTCGGTAAGCAGTATGGCCAAAAACCGGCTTGAAAGAGAAGAAGCGCCACAAGGCATCAACTTTTACCTGCTCGACCTGATAAGATATCGAAATATTTCGAACAGGATCGCTTCTGATTTTGGAGTAAGGCATCAATCACCACAAGTACTCGTGATCGATAAAGGCAAATGCACTTATGATGAAAGCCACAGCGGAATCATCTTTGACGAGATTGAAGCAGCTGCTCTGCAAAAATAATATTCTTGAAATTTATTGGTTACTGTAATTCCTGCATTCAATTAATGGAAAGGAATTCTTATATCTGCGTGAGATATTCCTGCAATTCAGCTTCGGTTTTCACGATCACATCGCGCACTTTACTTCCCTGGTTCGGCCCTACAATTCCTGCAGCTTCTAACTGATCCATCAAACGACCGGCACGGTTATAACCCAACTTCATTCTTCTTTGTAATAAAGAAGTACTTCCGCTCTGGCTTTGAACGATCAACCTTGCCGCGTCTTCAAACAGCGGATCACGGTCAGTTGCATCAAAAGTTTTGTTCTCGAATTCTTTTTCATCCACGTACTCGGGTAACATAAATGCTTCTGTATAACCTTGTTGTTCGCCAATAAAATCGGTGATCATATCCACTTCGGGCGTATCCACAAATGCGCATTGAAGCCTTGTCAGGTCGCCATTATAACTGATCAGCATATCTCCTTTTCCTATCAATTGTTCCGCACCACCGGTATCGAGAATGGTGCGACTATCAATTTTACTGCTCACCTTGAAAGCAATTCTCGCAGGGAAATTCGCCTTGATCGTTCCGGTAATTATATTGACAGAAGGACGCTGAGTGGCAATGATCAAATGGATACCAACCGCACGGGCAAGCTGCGCCAATCGCGCAATTGGCATTTCAACTTCTTTGCCGGCAGTCATAATGAGGTCGGCAAATTCATCAATAACCAAAACAATAAACGGCAAAAACTGGTGTCCTTTTTCAGGATTTAATTTCCGGTTTACAAATTTTTGATTGTATTCTTTTATATTTCTTGTTCCCGCTTCTTTCAAAAGATCGTATCGGTTGTCCATTTCAATACAAAGAGCATTGAGTGTATGAATTACCTTTTTCGTGTCGGTAATGATCGCGTCTTCTTCGCCCGGCAATTTTGCCAGAAAATGTTTTTCAATACTCTTATAAATACTCAATTCCACCTTTTTCGGATCGATTAAAACAAGCTTTAATTGCGAAGGATGTTTCTTGTATAAAAGGGAAACAAGAATCGCATTCAATCCAACCGATTTTCCCTGGCCGGTAGCGCCAGCCATCAACAAGTGCGGCATTGAAGTGAGATCAACAATAAAATTTTCATTATCGATCTTTTTGCCGATGGCAATTGGTAAAGTGTATTTGCTGTTGACGAATTTTTCAGAGTTCAACAGCGTTTTCATACTTACTACAGTCTTTTTGAAATTTGGTACTTCAATACCAATTGTACCTTTTCCGGGAATAGGCGCAATAATGCGAATTCCAAGGGCAGCAAGACTTAACGCGATATCATCTTCCAGATTTTTGATTCGTGAAATGCGCACGCCTGGTGCAGGAATAATTTCGTAAAGTGTAACCGTAGGACCGACCGTTGCAAATATTTTCTGGATCTCGATATCGTAATTGCGGAGCGTATGAATGATTTGGTTCTTATTTTCCTCCAACTCAGATACATCTTGAACAATCTTATCGCTTCCGTGGTTTTCCAGCAGATCAAGCGGTGGATATTTATAATTTCTCAAATCCAGAACAGGATCATACAACTGGTGTTGAACTTTTGGTTTCAGTGGCGCATTACTTTCTTCTTCATCGCTTAAAGCATCCGGATTTTTCACTTCAAGTGTCAGATCACTTTCAGGAGGTGAATCTCTTACAATTGTTTTCTTTTCCACTTTTTCAACAGGAGGCGAAAAAGGGATTTCTTCTTTTTCAACTAAATCAAAATGATGATCAAATGCCGGTTCCTCTTTAACGGGGTTGGAAGCAAGTGGAGCAATAGGAGATTTTTTCGGCGGTTCTTCTGTTTGATTGGCAAATGGAACAGAAGCGGCACCAGCAAACAAAGAATTCTTGAGATTTTTTATTTTGCCAAAATTAAAAGCCGGGTTAAACCGCCAGATAATGTAACTGAGCAAACAAACAAAAAGAAGCGCAGCAGTGCCAAGATAACCGATCACCTGCTGCAGCCATTCGTTGATCATATCTCCCACTTTGCCTCCCCAAAAAAATTCTGCATTGGATGAATCAACTGCGCTTGCATGAGGTGTGTGAAACAAAAAAGAAGCGCAAACACTGATCACAAGTAACCCTGTGATCACGTATCTCAAATTTCTTTTGACCGAAAATATTTTTCGTGGAGCAAAAAGGTTGACGCCAAGTACAAAAAACAAAAGGCAAAATAAATATGAGGCGATTCCAAATCCTGAGCGAAAAAACAAATCAGAAATGTAAGCGCCAATTGTACCGAGCGCGTTGGCAAAATGTTGTTTGCTGTCGGGAAATAAAATCTTTGCATCTCTTATCCCCGACTGGTCCTGCTCCCAGGTGAAGAGATAAGATGTAAAAGCAACGAAAAGCAAAATAGCCATGACAACGAGAACTGTGCCCACGATTTTATGCGAGCGTTCGTCGTGAATCAATTTCTTCACTTCTATTTTCTCAACCTTATCGGGTTTCATTTTGGAAGCGCTGGCAGATTTTGTTTTTTTAGTCTTTTTTTGGGTAGTCGCCATGGGTAACAAAGATAGGAAATGGAATATTGATATTCAGAAAGCGCGCAAGCGATCGCTGATAAATTTTTGTTTAATAAATCACCGGAAAAAGTTACGTAAATCTATTTGCTTTTGCAACCTGCAAATAAGAAAATCCATCCAAGAATAAAACATAATCCGCCCAAAGGAGTGATAGCGCCGATCCAATCATAGCCAGGTTGCACCGCAGCTTTAATGGCGGCTAATATATAGAGTGACCCGCAAAATAAAATGATGCCTGCAATAAATAATCTGCCAGACCAAACAATGGTTTTATTGGGATACTCTTTATACAAAATCCCAACAGCCAATAAAGCAAACACATGATAGAACTGGTAGCGGACTGAAGTCTCAAAAATCTCTAAAGCAAAGTTGGAAACAGCACCTTTTAAAGTATGCGCGGCAAAAGCTCCAAGTGCAACAGAAAGTGCGCCCAGTATTGATGCAGTTTTTATATATCCTTTGTGCATAAATTCAATTTAAATTGTCTTTCTATTTTCAAGCAGAAAATGTAAAGAATCCTTATTTAATTCATCTGTTTCCAGAACCGTATCAGCCAGCAAATAAACTGGTTCTCTTTCCCTTAATTTTTGTTGAATAAAAAATAATAATTCAGAAGAGTTCACTTTTTTGAGCAACGGTCGCTTTTCTGTTTCGTCCATTACCTTTTCCAAAATATATTCCGGTGAAGCTTTGAGGTAAACGACAGTTCCATGCTCTTTCATCCATTCCATGTTGTCGAAAAAGCAAGGTGTTCCGCCACCGCACGCCACTAAAATTTTTTGCCGGTTTTCCAATCTTCGCAAATGATATCTTTCCATTTCGCGAAACTTTTCTTCGCCATGCTTTTCAAAAATTTGTTCTACGGGCAATTGAAAAGCATCTTCTATTTCTACATCCAAATCATAAAAAGTGTATCCCTCCTCGAGCGCCCAAATGTGGCCCCAATGAGATTTTCCACTACCCATAAAACCGATTAAAAATATATTTTGGTTCAAAAGCTAAACTTTAAAATTGGAAATCATTTAAACGCATTAAATCCTGTGACGTCTTGCCCGGTAATCAAAAGATGAACATCATGGGTGCCTTCATAAGTGATCACACTTTCAAGGTTCATCATATGACGCATAATTGGATATTCTCCTGTAATGCCCATTCCGCCTAGCATTTGCCTCGCTTCACGTGCAATGTTAGTCGCAATTTCGCACGAATTTCTTTTAGCCATGCTCACCTGCTGAGGCGTAGCTTTTCCTTCATTCATCAAACTGCCCAATCGCCAGTTGAGCAGTTGTGCCTTTGTTATTTCAGTGATCATCTCGGCCAATTTCTTTTGTTGCAACTGAAAACTTCCTATCGGTTTATCAAACTGAATTCTTTCTTTGGAATAGCGAAGCGCGGTATCATAACAATCCATTGCAGCGCCAACCGTTCCCCAGGCAATTCCGTAGCGAGCTTTCGTTAAGCAATTCAATGGACCTTTTAATCCTTTTACGTTTGGCAAAATATTTTCCTTCGGAACTTTTACATTGTCAAAAACCAATTCTCCTGTTGCACTTGTGCGCAAACTCCATTTGCCATGAGTGGTTGGTGTTGTAAAACCTTCCATGCCACGTTCAACAATTAATCCATGAATTTCTCCACTTTCATCTTTTGCCCACACAACAGCAACTTGTGCAAACGGAGCATTGCTGATCCACATTTTACTTCCATTCAAAATCACATGATCACCAGCATCTTTGTAATTGCTCAACATTCCTGAAGGATCGCTTCCATGATCTGGTTCTGTAAGTCCAAAACACCCAAGCCATTCACCGCTTGCAAGTTTTGGCAAATATTTTTTTCGTTGTTCTTCACTCCCATATTCAAAAATGGGAAACATAACCAATGATCCTTGCACACTTGCCGTGCTGCGCACTCCACTGTCGCCACGTTCCAACTCCTGCATCATTAGCCCATAAGAAATATAATCAAGTCCGCCACCACCATATTCCGTCGGAATTGTTGGTCCGAAACAACCCAATTCTCCCAATTGCTTTACAATCTGGACAGGAAATTCCGCTTTTTGCGCGTAATCTTCAATTATTGGAGAGATCTCTTTTTTCACATAACTACGCACGCTTTCCCTGACGAGTTTTTGTTCGTCAGTCAATAATTCATCTACATTAAAATAATCGGGTGATTGAAACAGATCTTTCGCCATTTAAAAATGATTCGTTTTGAATAAAATTAAAATTTGAGTTGTTTGTTCGTTTACTAAAAATTTAAACTCTTTCAAATCAAAGATAAGTCTTCATTTGGGAAGCACTGAGGAGGAAAAAAGATTGTTATCTCATCATCTTTTATTTTTCTTTTATCCGGGCAAAAAAAAGATCACCTCAAATCCTGTTTGACATAATATGTCATTGGACTATCTTTCATTTGTAGAGTTGCTTCCGACGTTTGCTTACTAAACCATTAATGCCCGGTTCAACAGTGGACCCGTTACCAAAAAATTAATTTTCAATACTAACTGATAGGGTTTTTCAATCTCAGACTGTTGGCTTTTGCGCCAACAGTTTTTGTTTTACGAAGTTCACAATCCTTCATTCGCTCTTTCACCATTCATTTCCACGTTCTTTTCATAAATATCCACCGTTTCTTTCAATTTTTTTAAAACCAGATCTCTTAAAATTTTGGGTTGATGAACCTTGATCATTGCCAAACCAATGGCAATAAAACCAACTAATTCGCGCCCTATAGAGCAGTGAAGGGAAAGAAGGTAATTACCATTACTCAATTCTTGCCACTTTTGACTTTCATGCCAATAAAAATTTTTAGTTCCCTCAGCATAGCTTCTTGTAAATTCAAGTTTTATATGATAAATCTTATTGCTCGCAGGGATTGAAATGCCAAATAATTTTGAAAATTGATTATTATAGACTGCTAATAATTTCTTGCGGTTAAATGTCTCATTGGTGAGTTTGAAATGAAGGTCTTTGTCAACAGCAAAAATGAGTAATTGCTTTGCTTTACCCAATCCTGCCAAATGCATTCTTCCCCTGTGAAATACCAATTCAACCGGATACATTTCTAACGGAAAAGAAATTTTTGAAACATCAATATTGGCGCAATTGACCAAATCCTGCTCAATCACCACTACCCTTTTATTATGCAGACACCAGATGAGTTCTTCAATTTTTTCATGCTCTTCCGGTCCATACATATTTTGATAGTAATTGGTTTTTCGCATGAAAAGTTCATTTGCCTGGATATACTGTTGGTAATTACTTTGAGAAACATTTCGGTAAATAATTTTTTCAAATTTCTCTATGGATTCTTTCCGGTGTTCTAAAACCGGCAGCGGTGCAAAATTCTTAAGCAGAAAAAATGAATTGATATCAAATGCGGAGATTTTTTCACTCTTCTCTTTGTATTCTAACTTCCAGGTCTTTTTGTTTTTCTCATCGATATATTCCTTTACTATTTCCTCTTCAGAAAAAGCGATGTTCGAAAGTTGTTGAAGGTCGCGGTATAGTTGGCGGTCACTAACCTGAATGCCAGCTTGCTTTGCCCATTTGGAGATAATTTCGATAGTTACAGGACCACGACGAAGTCGATTGTAAATTCGAATCAATCTTTCCAGGTGAGCAGACATTTTTGATTATAGGTAAATTTTAAGTGATTCTCAATCTGTCGAATTCAGATACTCCTTCATTTCTGTTTGATATTGCTGAGCAACTCTTGCTGCTTCTTCTTCAAAGTTTTTGTCTTTGCCTGCATAAATTATTGCTCTCGAAGCATTCACCAAAAGTCCACAATCTTTATTCAATCCATATTTGCACACTTCTGCTAAACTTCCGCCTTGTGCACCTACGCCAGGAATTAGCAAAAAATGATCGGGAATTATTTTTCGAATGGATGCAAGTTCAGTCGCTTTTGTTGCGCCTACCACAAACATCAGGTTTTCAGGCGTTCCCCACTCACTTACTTTTTCTATCACTTCTTCATACAAAAAGTTATCACCGGTTTTTAATTGTTCAAAATCTCTGCTTCCATCATTGCTTGTTAGTCCTAAAACAATTGCCCATTTATCCTGATGTTGTAAGAAAGGCTTCACACTGTCGCTTCCCATGTAAGGCGCAACGGTTACCGCATCGAATAACAACGTTTCAAAAAAAGCTTTTGCATATTGATTGGAAGTATTTCCAATATCGCCACGCTTCGCATCGGCAATTTTAAAATGTGTATCGGGAATATAATTGACTGTTTTTTCCAGCGCTTCCCAACCTCTTATTCCATGCGCTTCATAAAAAGCGGTATTCAATTTATAAGCAACGCAAAAATCTTTTGTCGCATCAATGATTGCTTTATTGAATTGGAAAATAGCGTCAGCAGCGGTTTTTAAATGATCCGGAATTTTTTCAATATCTGTATCAAGGCCAACACACAAAAAAGATTGTTTCTTTTTTATTTGTTCAATTAAAAAGGCGCGCGTCATTTATTTTGTCTTAGAATTTTCGATTTTTTATTGCAGCAGTAAAGCAACAATTATAGAATATTTTTATTTTACCTTTTGATTAATTACCTCAAACTCTGTTTTTGCAAATTCTTTTACAATCTGGCCAAAAGCATAGACTTCTTCAAAAGTATTGTACAAAGGAACCGGCGTCACACGAATTACGTTCGGCTCGCGCCAGTCTGCGATAACACCATTTTTATTCAAAGAATTAAAAAAATCTCTTCCCCTTTCAGGCAACAAAATTGAAACCTGGCAACCATGTTCATTTTCATTTTGCGGGGTGATGATCTTAACTACTTCCCTGCCGGTTTCCCGGTTTATTTCGTTCAAAATAAAAATCAAATACGCACTTATTTTTTTTCCTTTTTCAACAATCTTTTGAAAACCTGCTTCTTCAAAAATATCTAATGCCGCTTTATGCGCAGCCATGCTTAAAATATTGGCGTTGCTTAATTGCCAGCCTTCCGCAGTTGGAATCGGGTTGAATTGATCTTTAAACTGGAAGCGTTCATGTTTATCGGTGCCCCACCAACCTGCAAGGCGAGGAAGTGATTTATCAGTCACATAACGGTCATGGATAAACGCACCGGCAACTGCACCGGGACCGGAATTCAAATATTTGTAAGAACACCAGCACGCAAAATCTACATTCCAATCATGAAGATGAAGTTCCACATTACCAACAGCATGTGCCAAATCATAACCACAAATAGCGCCGGCTTCATGCGCCGCTTCAGTGATTGCTTTCATGTCGAAAAACTGGCCGGTGTAATAATTAATACCCCCGATAAGCACCAAAGCAATTTCTTCTGCATTATTTTTAATCATAGAAATAATATCTTCAGTTCTTAATGTAATTTCTCCTTCACGTGGTTTCAATTCGATCAAAGCTTCTCCCGGATTGAGCCCGTGTAATTTCAATTGCGAATCAATCGCATACATATCAGAAGTAAATGCATGGCTTTCGCAAAGAATTTTATATCGCTTTTCGGAAGGCCTGAAAAAAGTGGTCATCATCAAATGAAGATTTACCGTCAGTTGATTCATCACTACAATTTCTTCCGGATTGGCGCCAAGGATCGGGGCAAGTTTTTTTGAAAAAACTTCATGAAAATTCGCCCATGGATTTCTTCCGTGAAAATGCCCTTCAACGCCATAATTGGCCCAATTTTCCATTTCGTCGAGAACATAATCCTGTGCTCTTTTTGGTTGCAAACCCAACGAGTTTCCGGTAAAATAAATACACTCCTTTTCATTAAGAATGGGAATGTAAAATTGTTCACGAAAGCTTTTCAATGGATCGTCTTCATCCTGCTTTAATGCAAATTCAACTGTATTTTCAAAATTCATTTTATCAACCAAATTTTCTTTTGAACAAAAAGCACTTTCCTGCTAAATAATCACTTCCATCTTTTATTCAAATTATTTCTACCAATAAATTTGAATCTTTGCGGCAATTTTAACAGGGGCCGATAAAGGTAAGAAAGGAAAATTTGCATGAGACAAAACGACGATTATTATTTTACAATTGAAACTTCCGCCGTTGCAGAATTTAAAGATCGCGGTAGCAAATTTCTCGCTTATTCTTTCCCGGTAAAGGACACGAAAGATTTTAAAGAGCAAATCCAAAAAATAAAGAAAGAACATTCGAAAGCTTCCCATCATTGCTTTGCATATCGCATCGGAACAGATGGAAATAATTTCAGGATGAGTGATGATGGCGAACCTTCAGGAACAGCGGGCAAACCGATCTTGGGTCAAATCGATTCTAAAAATCTTACGGACACTTTGATTGTTGTCGTTCGCTATTTTGGCGGTACTTTGCTTGGTGTTCCCGGGTTAATAAGTGCTTATAAAACGGCGGCATCATTGGTTTTGCAATGCACACCAATTGTTCAAAAATCTGTTGAAAAGAAATATGAATTGCAGTTCAATTACCCTGAAATGAACGAAGTAATACAGATTCTTAAAAAGTTCAATTGCACTATTCTTAAACATGAAATGCAGCTTTTTTGTCGCATCGAAACAGGAATTCCAAAGGCTACGGTCGACGAAGTTTTGTCTTCGTTAAAAAATGTGCGCAACCTGGAAATACATCCGATGAAATAATTTTTTACATTTATATATGGAAAAGAAATACCATTCCTTTTGGAGCTTTTATCCATATTATCTTACTGAACATAAGAACCCGGTAAGCCGCGCTTTACACTTCACGGGCACCTTGCTCATTTTCGTTTGTATCATCCTGGGAATTATTACCGGCAAATGGTTTTGGTTCATTATTATTCCGGTTTGCGGTTATGGCTTTGCATGGTTTGGCCATTTCTTTTTTGAAAAAAACAAGCCCGCGACTTTCGTCTATCCCTTCTATAGTTTGGGAAGTGATTTTGTAATGTTTTGGCACATTATAACTGGACAAATTGAAAAGAAGTTGAGGGAAGCAGAAAAGAATGTTCCAGCAGAATAACAATTTCTTTTTTTAGTTTGTTTACTCATAGAAGGCAATCATTGAAACCTTTCACTCACCACTAATTCTTTACTTCCGGCAGTGTATTTATAAAAACCTTCTCCTGTTTTTACGCCTAAATTTTTTGCCTGGACCATATTGGTCAACAACGGGCAAGGCGCATATTTTGGATTCCCAAAACCGTCGTACAAAACTTTTAAAATTGAATAACAAACGTCGAGTCCGATAAAATCTGCCAGTTGCAAAGGTCCCATTGGATGCGCCATTCCAAGTTTCATTACTGTGTCAATTTCTTCAACGCCTGCAACGCCTTCATACAAAGAATAAATTGCTTCATTGATCATTGGCATCAGGATCCGGTTGGCTACAAAACCGGGATAATCCTTCACTTCGCAAGGAACTTTGCCGATCTTTTTTGTCAACTCAACAATTGCTTTTGCGACTTCTTTATCTGTTGAATAACCGTTGATAATTTCAACTAATTTCATCATAGGCACAGGATTCATAAAATGCATTCCAATCACTTTCGACGGGCGCTTTGTGGCAGAAGCAATCTTTGTAATAGAAATTGAAGAAGTGTTGGAAGCAAGAATACATTCGGCAGGCGCGCACTCATCAAGCTGGCTAAAAATTTTTAATTTTAAATCAACATTTTCTGACGCCGCCTCAATAACCAAATCACTTTTTTGAACGCCTTCCTTTATCTCTGTAAAAGTTGAAATGTTCTTAATTGTTTTTTCTTTTATTTCTTCTGAAATGGCATTTTTAGCAACCTGGCGATCCAGATTTTTTTGTATCGTAGCCATTGCTTTATTCAATTGCGGTTGCGATACATCCACTAAGTTTACCAAAAAACCATTTTGCCCAAACACATGTGCAATGCCATTTCCCATTGTTCCTGCACCGATAACAGAAATATTCTTAACGTCCATAACAAAAGATTGTTGAAGAATTACAAATGTAAAAGAAAAAAGACGGCAAGATTAATTGGGTGAAAAGCGCCAATCAGTAAAACAATAAAAATTGAGGAATTTTATTTTGCAAAAGTTATTTGCTTTTGAAATCGCCGCGTTTCCACGCCTTGATAAATTCCGCCCAGGCAAGCGGGTTAAAAATATTTTGGGGCGGAAGTTGACCGGCTGAATAATATTTTCTTTCGTTTTGTTTGAAATAATAATTATTTGCTTCGCGGCCGCTGACAGGATAAACCGACATCAAAGCCTTGCGGTTGGCTTCAGACATATTTTGTCTTGCAATTTCCTGCTGATCGTCAGGAATCTTCACGTTAGCAAAATCACGTGCAAATTCTTCTTTTGTTGGATATTTTTTAATGATCGTGGCGGCAAGGTAAACCGTATCTTTCGTCATCAGTTGGATCATACTTTGCTGGTTTCCTTCAAGATTTTTTGGAATGATAACGTCTTTAGGTTTATATCCAACGCTGGTAAATTCGATCCGGGCGCCTTTTAAAACAACTATTGAAAAAACCCCCTGGTCATTGGTGATCGTTCCCCGCCCATCATTCACTACCACACTTACAGCCGGCAAGGCCTGCAAACTGTCGGCAGACATTACCACACCATACAACTCAACGACAGAGTCCTTGTAATTCTCGAATTGCGCCTTTACTGAACCCAACAATCCAAACAGAAATATGACTAAATAAAGTACCAGTTTTTTCATACGCGAAGGGTAAAATTCGGAAATTCTTTGCAGAAAGTTCCGGATCAGGTAAACAAATTAAGGCTATCAATGGTTAAATTTGCAACTCCTATTTTCTTTTTAACAAAACATTGAAAGCATGACTGAGAAAGATATTTTGAAAGCGTTGAGTACTGTTGAAGAACCTGACTTTAAGAAAGACCTTGTAACCCTCAATATGGTAAAAGACATCAAAA
The DNA here is from genome assembly GCA_051960475.1 of Ginsengibacter sp. Classification (GTDB taxonomy): domain Bacteria; phylum Bacteroidota; class Bacteroidia; order Chitinophagales; family Chitinophagaceae; genus Ginsengibacter. Next base: position 17,068 of record JBQCEG010000087.1, on the reverse strand, counting down.
TTGATGGCAAAAAAGTTTCATTTACCGTTATTTTAACAACACCTGCTTGCCCATTGAAAGACATGATTAAAGTGAGATGTGAAAAAGCCATTCACTCGATGGTGGATGAATACGCAGAGATCAATATCAATTTTACAAGCAACACTTCTTCATTACGAACTGACAAGAATGAGGTGTTGAAAGATGTAAAAAATATCATAGCCGTTGTGAGCGGAAAAGGCGGTGTTGGGAAAAGTACAGTCGCGGCAAACCTTGCATTAGCTTTGGCAGAAGGCGGCGCAAAAGTCGGTTTGATGGATGCAGATATTTACGGCCCAAGCGTACATATTATGTTTGGCATTCGTGGTGAAAGGCCGCAGATGCGCGATGTGAACGGCAAAGGTAAAATCGTTCCTATCGATCGATACGGAATAAAAGTGATGAGCATTGGTTTGTTGGTTGATGAAAAACAAGCGGTTGTCTGGCGTGGGCCGATGGTTAGTAGTGCCATCAGGCAGTTCGTTACTGATGTTGATTGGGGCGAATTGGATTATTTAGTTATTGACATGCCTCCAGGAACAGGCGATATACATTTAACGATCGTCCAAACGGTTCCCGTTACCGGCGCAATTGTTGTGACAACGCCACAATTGGTAGCACTTGCAGATGCAAAAAAAGGAATCACGATGTTTAACCAGGGTGGATTAAAAGTGCCGGTTATCGGTTTGGTTGAAAACATGAGCTATTTCACTCCGGCAGAATTGCCAGAAAATAAATATTACATTTTTGGAAAAGAAGGTGGAAAAAATTTGGCTGAAGAATTTGATATTCCTTTCCTTGGCGAAATTCCGTTGGTCCAATCTATTCGTGAAGGAGGGGATTTGGGAATTCCGGTGATGATTGGTGATGATACGGTTTCCAAAGAAGCATTTGTTGAGTTTGGAAACAATGCTGCGAGAGCCATTTCAATGAGGAATGCACAATTGCCCGCAACTGAGGTTAGTGAGATTTTAGAGAAGATATAATAAGATTGTCTTTTGAAAATCAAAAACAAAAAGCCGGACGAAGAATCCGGCTTTTTGTTGTCCCACGAGAACCACTTTATACTTGACGCAACTTTACTTATTCTTAATTCACAAAACTATGTAACCATTGCCTACAGTGGATTACACGACGCGTTAAAATAAATGTTAATAAATCAAAGTTCAGAAAAAGTGTCAATCAGAGTGTCAATCAATTGCCAGATTTATTTTATATTTAGCATCCAATTGACTTATTCCCATGCGCATCAAATTTTACCTCTTAAGAAAGACAACCAAATCAACATCAGGGATAATTTGTTCAGTAAGTTTTAATAGGAACCGAATTCGTTTTTGCATTAACGAAAGCATTAAACCAAAATACTGGAACTTCAACACGGGGCGAGCGAGAAATATGCCAGGTTTTCCACAATCGATGCTCTTCAACCACAAGTTGGAATTAATTACAGCCAGAATTAATAAATTTTACCTTGAAAGTTATAATAAGAATGAGATCGCTCCATCCCGACGTAATGTGGAAACTTTTATAAAAACTGCCATATTACATGAAACTAAACAAATCTCGTTTTACGATTTTTACGAGGATTTCATTAATCGCACTGCATCGGGGAGCCGGTTAAATTCGCAGGGGAAAGTGGTTAAGCCGGAAGGGGCAAAATATTATAAAAGGGCTTTGAAGATTCTAAAAGAATACAAGGAACATCTCGAATTCGAAGATATAACGCTTGAGTTTTACAAGGATTTTGTGGACCATTTGAATCGCAAAGGACTATCCCTGAATACAGTGGGAGACAACATTAAGAAATTAAAAGCAGTGATGGCCGCGGCTCTTGAAGTAGGTTATCATAAAAATACCGCTTTCCAGGGAAAGTATTTCGGCAAACCAGTCGAAGATTCCGATAATATTTACCTTACTATACACGAACTAAAGGAAATTCAGTCATTGGATTTATCCAATGAACCGTCTCTCGATAATGTACGCGATCTGTTTCTGGTGGGCTGTTATACCGGCTTAAGATTTTCTGATTTTACCAGGTTAAGCCTGAAAAACATTACTGATAATTATATTACCATTCAACAATCAAAAACAGGAGGTGATGTCGTAATACCGGTTCATAAAGTGGTGCGAGAAATTATTTTAAAGAATGACGGTTTACCCCGTCCGATGTCTAATCAAAAGTTTAATTCTTATTTAAAAGATTTGTGTAAAAAAATCCCTCTTTTTAAAATTCCCGTTTGCAAACAAATGACAAAAGCTGGCAAGAAGGTTACGTTAGAATTGGAAAAGTGGGAAATGATATCAAGTCATACTGCACGTCGTTCATTTGCCACGAATGAATATTTGAATGGTACACCTTCAATTACGATTATGGCGATCACCGGGCATAAAACTGAAAGAGCCTTCCTCAAATATATAAAAGTCACACCAAAGGAACATGCAGAAAAGATGAAATCACTATGGGAGAAGCGAGAATTAAAGCGCCTCGCAGTGTAAAGCCAGAATTGGTTTTATAAAATCTATCGTGAACCGCTTCAATAGTTTGTAGATTAGGAGCGCTGTCGAGCAATAATGACTGTTTTATCAGTTGTTGCGCCAGTTTTGTGTCAAAAAATTTTGGTTTTAGTGAATTACGCTTCGATAATAATTCTCCTTCCATGTGACAGTCGCCACCTATGTCGCGGTCCGATTTTGAAATCATTAAAACTTTAAAACCTGCTTCATTCATGAAACGTCCTACGGAAAGTCCCCGAACCAGCTCCAATAATAACTACATCATATATATTAGACGCATAATAAGATTACGGGGAAAAAGAAATCGGACTTTGATTATAACATGTAAACAACATTGGATGCATTAGTAGGATAAGAAAAAATTGTTTTTTTTAGATCACTTGCTTTTACTCCGGCGTTCATAGCTACTGCAAAAATATTAATGGTCTCTTCAGCGTGATTTCCTAAAAGATGAGCCCCTAGAATCTTGTCAGTTTTTTTATCTATCAAAACCTTGAATGCTGATATAGGTTCGTTTAACCTCCTTGATGAATACCATCGGGAAGTATCTTTAAAATTAACTATGTAATCCAGGCTCTTATCTTTTGCCTGCTTTTCTGTAAGTCCGACTCTTGCAAGGGGAGGGATGGAAAAAACATTCGAGGGCACGTTGCCGTAATTAATTTTGGCATGATTGCCTTTTAATAAATTACCCGCAGCAATAATTGCTTCCTTGGCGGCTACCGGTGTTAATGGAAATCCTTTATCATTTGCATCTCCACAGGCATACACGTTTTCGTTCGAGATACTTTGCATGTAATCATTTACCACTACCCCTTTTTTATGGGTTTCAACATTGATTTTTTCAAGGTTCATATCTTGAATATCTGCGGTTCGTCCCGCAGAATGCACAGCGAGTGACGTAGAAAATTTTAATTCTTTGCCTTGCTGCTGTGCGTGAATAGAAAAACCCCCGCTCTCTTTGGTGATACTCTTTACTTCTGTGTTTAATATGATTCGAATACCTTGTTCCTCCGCATTCTTCACCAGCATTTTAACCAGATCAGCATCAAAGTTTTCGAGCGGAGATGCTCCCCGATGAACAATGGTAACCTTTACACCAAAACTGGCCAAAATATTGGCGAACTCAAAAGCAATATAACCGCCACCCACAAATAAAATATTTTTTTGAAGTTGCTTCAATCCTAAAAATTGAGTGCTGTCAATCAACAGATCCTCTCCGGGTATTGAGAGTTTCCTTGGCTTCGCTCCATTTGCAATTACAAATTTTTCTGCCTGCAGTACTTCGTTATTTACCTCCAAACTATTTGAAGAAATAAACTTAGCCCTTCCATGAAAAGTTGCAATACCGGCATTTTTCAATTCTTCATCTTTTTTTGCCGGTACAGGCTCTGTGAAACTTTCTTTAAACTGCATCAATTCTTTCCATGAAGAAATTGCAGGTTGAGTAATTCCTTTTCCGTGCAATTGTTTATTCAGAGATAAAATATTTGCCACACCTACCAGAACTTTTTTAGGATCACACCCTCTCAATGCACACGTGCCACCAAAAGGCAATGAATCAATAATGGCGGTCCTTTTACCAGCTGCGGCACAACGTTTTGCTGCTATGCTACCTGATCCTGTTCCAATTACAATAACATCAAAATTTTTCATCCTGTAATTTATTATAATTTTATACTTTGGAAATTGCGTCTTTTATTTTCTGTTCGATTTCCTCGTTACTTGAAGCAAGACTTATTTTAGAGATCAATTTCTTTGTTCGCGCATCGATAAAATATAACACTCCTGTGTCTGTATTATTTTTAGCAAATTCTTCAAGGCCTACTGCCTTCAAACTGCTTATTGATGAAGCTTCGGTTTTGTCGTTGCTTAGACCATTCTTCAAAATCTCAATTTGTTAATCTTTTATAATTATCGGCATTATATCTTTCCGGAAGTGGGGACCGTTTACAGGCTGCTTTTGTGCAAAAATTTTTGCAATACATAAAGTTACAAAAGTAGCAATCAAAAGCTTTTTCATTGTCTGCTTTTCGGTAAATAATACCGTTTGAAGGATTAGTTGTTTATTTCAACAAAACCTGACAAAAAAATTTATTTTGGATGGTCTAAAGTCTTTTATAAAAAAATGAAAGATCGCCATTCAACTGGAAGCAATTATCATTTTGTTTAGAAGGACATTTCTTTGTACCATTGCTGCAAAAGACGCAACAATGGCATCTAAAGGACGAATCACAGTTTTAGATTTTGTACATTGATAAAAGAATAGTTAGGAGCTTTGGCATTACTTCCTCTTTTTTATAGCCGCAAACGGGACAGATAATAACGGATTTTAATGAATTGTATTTATCAGGCACAATAATAGAATTTAGAGCTTTGAAATGATTCGTTTCTTTAACCGAGGATTATCATGTGATGCTTACGATGATGCTTCCAGGCAAACAACTTTATCGCGTAATTGCTGCCGCAATTCATACGAAACCAAATGACACCTGCTGAAAAAATAGTGATGACGCCAATGGTTAAAATAGACGCATTAATGCCAAAAGTATCAGCAATGATACCGGTAAGTATTGCACCTACTGCGTATCCAGAATCCCGCCACAAGCGGAATACACCAATACTTTTTGCCCTGTCTGTCGGATGGGTATTATCAGCAACGGTGGCCAGGAATGTGGGATAAACTAAAGCTGTTCCGATACCGAGAACAGAAGATAAAATAATAAAGTGTAAAAGCGTTTGTGCAAATAACAAAATAATCAAAGCGATCCCCTGCAGCAGCATGCCGAGAAAAAGCAGATCCTTTTTACAAAAATGATCCGCCATTTTTCCTGTAAACAATTGGCCAAGTCCCCATACCGCAGGATAGACTGCAGTTATAACGCCAATCGCTTCAATATTAAAACCTTTGGAGCCGAGAAGGATTGGTAAAATGCCCCACGCCATTCCATCGTTCAAATTATTTACCAATCCGGCCTGGGTCACCGCGCTTAAATTCTTGTTGTGTAAAGTAGTAGCCCAAAAAATATTTTTGAGACGAGGAACTTTGCTCGTGGCAATCTCTGCAGCAACATGATGTTTTGTGTCCCTTACCAACAACCAACTTCCGAAAAATCCCAGCAATGATAGTACAACACCGATATAAAATGGATAAGGCCGCAGGCCATACTTCAAAGCGATCCAACCAGTGAAAAAGGCAACTACTGCAACAGCCACATAACCCGAAAATTCATTCAGTCCCATTGCAAATCCTCTTTGCTTTTCTCCCACCAAATCTATTTTCATTACTACAGTACTGCTCCACGTGAGCCCCTGGTTGATACCCAGTAAAACATTTGCGGCAACGATCCACGACCAGCTTCCGGCAAACATCAATACAAACGGAACAGGAATACCAATGAGCCATCCAATAGTGAGTAAATTTTTTCTTCCTGCTCTGTTGGCCAATGCACCAGTAAAATAATTGGTTATCGCTTTGACAATGCCAAAAACAATGATAAAAGAAAGTATCGCTGTTTTGGCAGAGATCCGGAAGTCTGCTTCAGCAATGCGTGGCAAAATACTTCTTTCCAAACCAACCATCCCGCCAACGAAGGCATTGATTATAACCAGCAAAGTAAATTGCCGCCAGTTTTCTTTCAATCCTAATTTCACCGGCATTGTTTACAACTTTTAAAATTAGTTTTCCCCGCATCGCCCGGCTAGTTGGACATTTCGTGCTGAATCTAATCTTCTGCAGATCAACATCGTAATTCCAATGCATCTATATTTCCATTTCTGTCTTGATGAAATCTTTAACTCCTTCCGGCTCGGTGGATTGAGGCACAATTTCTTTTCCTTCCTCCGGGCAAAACGATGTGAAAATCAAAAAAGCTGCAACAAGTCCTTTCAGCCTTTATAAATTCGTTGGTTCATCAATTATATCATCAGTTCAAGGAAATGCATAGGCATAACCGTTATGTAATTCCTGTTTATTAAAGAATTTAATTTTAAGATTTTTAATAATGGTTCCCTTTCTCTTCCTTAGTTCAGATGCAGTAAGTTTACACGCAAGACCATTGTTGGTTTCATCAGAACAAACAGACATGAATTTGTGTTTTTGATTTTATGAATAGCTATGATTTAAGTTGATTTCGAATTCTTTCGATTAACAAGAGCCCCTAAAGTTAAGGTAATAAAACCTGATATTGAATGCTAGCTTCATACCCTGAACCGACAATTACTAACTCCTTATGGACAAGCGTTTCATCGTTTTATTGGCATAATGGAACGATACAAAAAGGTAAAAAAGTGCATTCTGAGGCGAAGATTATCGTTTGTTATTGTATAATGCATCGGAAATCATCGATGTAAACTATTAAGAAGATCCACACTACAAAGTGATAGAAAATTTGCTTGAGGGGTAAGGCTACCAGCAAGTTTCATTTTGGTGAGAAGGACATTTCTTTGTGCCATAGCTACAAAAGACACATCAATCACCATTTGAGGGGCGAATCACAGTTTTACATTTTGTACACTGATAAAAGAAATGATAGAAGTCTTCCGGCATTACTTCCTCTTTTTTATGCCCGCAAACGGTACAGGTAATAATGGATTTCGATGAATTGTCTGTATCTGCCATAATAGTAAAAATTAAAATTTTGAAATGATTCGTTTCTTCAAATCATTGTTATTAATGACATTGCCTACCGCGTTATCGTCGGTCAAATTAGACGCAAATTTTCTTTTGCCTGAAGATAATATCGTATAAATAATACACAGCGCCCGCAGCAATCCCGGTTACCGAGGCGCCTAAAGCCACTTCCAAAAAGCATTTCTTCCTGATGATTCATTTTCCACCCTGCTGAAGCAAGTACGATATTGGCACCATACACTACTGAACTCGCCGGGCCCGCAGAAACACCAAGCTGGTAGGCCGAATCTGAAGCATTGATTTTGTTGCTGTCAAATATCGAAAAAGGCGGATCAGGTAAACTTTTTTTAATACCCGGTTGATACAAGGAAATAATGCTAAAATCCAAAAGACCAACAGCAGACAAACAAATAATCATTTTTCTTTTTTCGCTATCGGCAGAATGATGGAAAGCTATCAAAGGAAAGAAAAGTCCAAACCCGGACCACGAGAAGCCCCTTTGTTATGGTAGAAAAGAATGAAAATGATTAATGTATTTTTTTGGGTTTAAGGGCTTTTATAGACGCTTCGTTCCTGAGTATGCTTAAAACTCGATTAACGCTTAAAAAGATGGACCCTTTCGGTCATCTTTTTAAGCGTTAATAACTTATGAAAGTTGATTTTATTCGAAATCTTCTTCCTCTGAATTTTGCAAATTGTTTAGCATGGCATCATATATAGATGCGTTAGAAGTAGCTGAAATGACAATTGTTCCTAACCCGTCTTTTGTTGCAGCATCTAAATTAGAACCAGAGATTCCTTGGGTAAGATTTGCTAAACTTAAAGCAGTTACAGCATTATAATGCTGGCCGTCGGCAATAGTTATTGCTGGAATTTCTGCATCAATTTCAAAATCACCAGAGATTCGGAAAATTACGGGGATATTATTATACGTTCCCTTAAGTTCAAAGGCAGCATCAGTTGCAGTTGGTGAAAGTTCAATTTCAAACTGTGCTGTATCATATACACCCGTTGGAATATTAATATTTCCTAGGGAAGCAAGAGGAGAAAAAAGATCGATCTTTTGCGGTGTTTCAGAATGAAATTCCACATGGTTTTCAGATCCTTCAGCTTCAAATTTGATTTCTGTTGCTGAAGCGTATCCACTGCTCCAGGTAATAGTTCCGCCCTGTAGCCGTGCTGCAGAGGTAGGCGTATTTCCTGAGGAGAATGCTAAAGAAGTACTACGATTTGTAGTTTTTAACTGATAGGAAACCCCGTTTGGGCTATTGGCTTTTTTACAGCCGAAAATTAATGTGATTGCAGCCATTGCAGTAATTGAGATAAGTTTTGTTTTCATAAAGTTGTTTTTAATTTTTTGTGATTTTAATTTGAAGACAGTTAGATATCTATTTTAATAATAAAACAGTAATTATGATCAAACCCCTACTTGTTGACCTTTTTTAATTAGAAGAATTTATTCAGAATAGGTTTTAACATAAAACCCGGGATTTGTATCATTCAGTTTTATTACAACAATCCCATAGTTTCTGGAGGGAGGCAGTAAGATTTTCAAGTGAAGCAAGTAGGATTTGATTAGGTTTTTGCTCATAAAATTGATTTTAATTTTTGTGAATGAATATTTAATTATAAACCCCGAAAAGCACCTAAACCCCTGTCGTTCTGATAAAGAAATTATTAAATCGATTATTTCCTTTGGCAGACAAATTTCAAAGGCCAGGAGTACTATATATAACGACAGGTAATTTTTAGTGCTAAAAGAAGAAAACCCTAAGATTGTTGCCTGTGTGCAGCATACAATAATTAAGGTTTCTTTTATCGATATTTCCCCCGGTACTTTTTTACGGTATTTGTGCTGAAATGTTTATGGTGCCACTAGCGCTATTATTTTGAGTGGATTGTTGGCCGTCAATATAAATAATGCCATCTACTTCACTTCCATCTACGCTGGTAACAGATAAGTGCACCAACTGCCCTGTGGCACTGGTATTAAAGGTATAGGTCCAGGATGAATCAACGCCGGTAACTGTTTTAGCGGTCATACTTCCATCTGTATAAGTAACATTTAATTTTGCTGTCCCACCAACTGTGTACTTTATTATATGACCAGCAACATTCTTCTTTGAGCAGGATACAGTGAAAATTGCAAATAATACTAATGAGCTGATTAGGATTTTTTTCATAAAATTGATTTTAATGGTTTAAAAGGGCGTTTAATTTAATTGTAAAACAGAAAAAGCGGGTTAACCCCTATCTCTCTGAAAAAAAAATTTTTTATTTTTAGAATAATATGTTTTAAGCGTTTTAATTATAACTCGTCATAATAATAAACCCATTGATTTTTATAACTTCCTCCGAAGACACCATAGCCGCCATTGATATTTCCCGGAGGAGAAAGAAGATTAGCCGGAGGCAGAATTCCAAATTCTGTCCTGTATTTTTCATATTGTGATAAATAATCAAATAGTTCCTTGCTAACTGATTTAATTTGTACCAGTATCCTTCCTTTTTGTTCCGGCACTTGCGCTTCGAAATAAGTTTTATCTATTGCAAATGAAGTTGTATAACTGTTTCCATTGAATAAGGAATCAGTTAAAAATATTCTATGGAATGAACTATCCAGGCTTGTAAAATCTTCATTATCGGTTTGCACATCGCTTGTGTACAAATTAAGCCTCTGATATTTATTGGTCAGAACTGTGTCCTTAAAAAGAGGAATATTCTGCTGACTGCTGGCCTGATCATATACATTTTGGCCTTCAGTTGTATTGTAATCGTATTTGACGCCCTGCCAATAGAAATAAGTACGTAAGTAAACCAGTTGTTTTACGGCCTCAAATAGGTAATAATCTTTTTCGTTGGCATTGTCTAAAATTGTAAAATTAAAACCAAGAACATCTTTGCCATTGTGTTCTCCGTCAACTGTATTTACGTTTTGCACTGAAAAAGATTGAGGTATATGGGCGGAGGCAGTTGCTGATTCAAGCCCCGCCTGGCTTACTTGTAAAGTATATGACTCGTTGGGTTTAAACAGAACCGGGTTTGTGAAGATGGTAGAAGGGTTGTTTAAAAAATCCGCTGTATTATTCCAGTGTAAGGTACTTGTATTACCAATCGTGTCTGTAATTTCTACCGATGCAGTTGCTAGTTTATCAAATGCTATTGATGCGTTTGTTCCAACTTCAATGCTCTTGCTGACAGGTATTATTGCTGAATCTCCTGCTGTAATTTCGGCTAAAACGACTATTTTGTTTTTTTGATTCTGTATATTTACTTCATTTTTTCTGCAGGAAATAAAAAGACCCAATATTAAAAAACATGTAAAAATATTACGCGTCCCTGTTTTCATAATTTCTAAAATTTTAAAGTATAAGAAATATAGGGTGTCGAATTGAAAATGCTGTTGCCGGTTTTAATAACTACACTTTTACTGCTCAATGAACCTTTAAGTATGTAATTGTATTGATCGGGGGCTCCGGTAATGTTATAAATGCCTGCTGTTAATAACGATCGCATTTTTTTATCCTTTTTGCTATGGTAATTAATTGCGAAATCAGCCCGCTGAAAAGGTGCTGTGCGGGATTGGTTAACTCCGGAATAGTGGTATACAAAACGGTAGCTGTTTAAGGGATCGTCGGGCGTCGAAATCTGTTGGGAATTATCAAAGTCGGGATATACCTGGCTGGGAAGTGTGTAAACTTCGCCGGTGGCAAATGTCCACAAAGCGCTACACTCAAGGTGCGTATTGATTATATAGTTGACACCAATATTTATATCGTGTCTGCGATCATATTTGTATGGAAATTCTTTGCCATTATTAATGCTTTCAAACTGTCTGAAACTCCAGGACAAAGTATAAGCTATTTGCCAGGTTAATTTTTTCCCTCTTCTTTCCAGCATACATTCTGTACCGTAACTCCTCCCCTTTCCGGTTTCTATATCTTGTTGCCAGTTACTGCTATTAATGAAATAGCTTTTGCCTTCGGCATAGTTGGTAACATTACTCATATTTTTATAGTAGTCTTCTAATGTAAAAGCCCATGCTTTATGATCTCTGAAAGAATATCCAAGATTATAATTGTCACTACGTTCCGGTTTTAAATCTGCTGTACTTGGAACCCATAAATCGCTGTTCACTCCCAGATAGGGATTGGTAACCAGGTGCAGGAACTGGTTCATTTTACTATAAGAAGCAAACAATGTATGAGATGGCGAAATGCGGTAATTTGCAAAAAAACGGGGCTGAAAAGCCATTGTATGATAATCTTTAAACTGGTAGGCAGAAATATGAAGCCCGGGCCTTACAAAAAAATGATCGCCTGTTTTTATTTCAGCTTCTGAATAATAAGAAAGGACATCAAAAATTAAAGGATCAAAAGAAGTAAATGATTTAGTATCCTCTTCAAGTGTATTGGATATTTTGGTGTCGAATGGCTTTATCATTGTCTGGGCTATTTTGGCCCCGGTATTTATTTTTATTTTTTTAGAAGCATATATCTCCGCCTGAACTTTCGCGTTGTATTGTCGAATAAAGGAATAAGTACCCACCGATTTTGCTTGAACTACTGCCTGGTCGTCATCATTTTGATATAAGGTATATTTATAGCCACCCAGGTTTTGATATTGGCTAAAGTTGACAGAGGTATTAATAAATGATCTGGAACCAAGAAGGTAGTTCCACCCAACAGAACCAATGAGATTGCCCCAGCGATGTAAATTATTAATATCACTTCCTGACTGCCTTAAATTGTCTTCTCCTTTATAAGCATTGAATGATAGTTTATTTTTTGGATTTAAAATTTGGGTGAGCCGGAAATGAGCATCATAAAAATCTGTTTTTATACCTTTTTGAAATGCATCATAAAACGGAATAGATAAACTATGACGCGCAGAAACCATCACAGATGTTTTGTTTTTAACTATAGGTCCTTCCAGCGTCAAAGACCCGGCAAGCAAACCTGTGTTCGCTTCACCATGCCAGCTTTGCATGTTGCCTTCTTTGGTATATACATCAATTACTGAAGAAAGAGCTCCGCTAAAGCGGGCAGGAAAATCACTCTTATATAATCGTATGGATTTCACCACCGACTGGTTAATGATAGACAAGGCTCCCAACATGTGAGAGGGATTATAAACGGGGTTACCATCCAAAAGAAAAAGATTTTCATCGATTCCTCCACCCCGAACCAAAAATCCGTTAAGTGCTTCAGGGACTTTCTTCACACCAGGCAATATATAGGCCGCCCGAACAGGGTCAGCCTCTCCCATTAAATAATTGTAAGGGGCTAATTTCTTTGTAGCAACTTTCATTGAAGCATTTTTTTCTTCGGATTCTGATTGCACTACTATCGGGGAATAGCTTTCCTTTCTTATTGATAAAGAAATATCTTTTTGTAAATTACCATGCATGTCCACCTCCAAAACCACCGGCTGCATTCCTGCATAAGATATAATAATCTTATGCTTTCCTTCTGTGAGAGAAAGATTGAAATAGCCATAGGAGTTTGTTATAACTCCTTTTCGTGAATCCGATTCATAAACTGTTGCATCGATAAGGGGTTCTTTACTGTTTCCTTCTTTTATGTATCCATATAATTTATACCGGGCAGGTAAAAAATCTTGCAGTGTAAATTCTTCCGGTGAAGGTACCAGCATGATTTTATTATTTTGTTCAATTAATTTAAGATGCTGCCCTTCGAGCACTTTCTCCAGTAATTCACCTAAGGTATTTTCATCGCCATCTAATTTCACTAATTTATTAGCCGCCATGTTATTGGATGAATATTCAAGTACTACACCACTATTTAATTTTATTTCCTCCAAAAATTCAGCAACAGTTGCAGTGGTCTTTCTAGCATGATAAACCCTGGAAAGTATTTTTTTTTGAGCAAAGGAGGTGGCATGAAGTCCAATTAGAACAATAATAAGTAGAAGGATGTTTTTCATTTTAGGACTGATGAATATCTGCTGGCAGATTTGGATTTATATTGTGAACGTAAATACTAAATCACTTATTTTGAAATGATTATCGTATGATCCTGTTTTCGGATACTCAGACCGGTAAATAGATGTAATTCCTTGATAACATTTTCCAGTGACTCATTCCTGAATTGTGCAGTGACTAAAATCCCGCTTGCTTTTAGATTTTCAGAAAGAATAACATCTACGTTATAATAATCTTTCAAATCTTCTGCAACTTGTTGCAAGTCGGTATTATCAAATACAAGGACATTTGTTTTCCACGACAACATGTTTTTGCTCTCAATTGTTTTTAATATCGGTCTTTGCTGTTTTAAGATTGCCGCTTCCCCGGCTTTAACAATAAGAGGCTTTTCTTCAGCAGATTTGGCGGAAAAGCTAATTTTTCCTTCGGTAACCATAACCTGTTCTACTGAATCATTACTCTCCGCCAGAAAAGCAGTTCCGATATCTCTTACCAGGCTTTTATTGGTAATTACATTAAAAGGTTTTTTTTCGTTGTGATGTACCTGGAAGTATGCTTCGCCTTTTAGCTGAACCTTGCGTACCTCTTTTCCATAATTATCCGGGGTACTAAGGCTGCTTCCTTTGCGAAGTGTAATAATGGTTCCATCGGCAAGCTGAATAGTTTCATTAGAAACCCTGGCCACAATTTCCTTCCACTCTGTTTTTGAATTAGTATTATAAAAATAAAAGAACCCCAGGATAATAATAACGGAAGCAGCGATCGCAAAAGCTTTCTTCCATGGAAACATCCTGACAACTTTACCTTCACTGACAGGTGAAATTTGTGCACTTATTTTTTGCCATGCATTTTCAGTATTAAAAGGATGTAAAGCAGCTTTAGCACTATCATTCCATAACACCTTGAGATCTTCAAACTCATTTTGATGAGAAGGATCTTCTTTTAGCCATTGCTGCAACTCTTCCAGCTCCACTGGTGAAGCTTCGTTGTTTAAATGACGGATGATAATTCCTATAATGTTTTCCTTACTCATGTGTATTCATTAATAAAACCAGTTTTGGATGAAAACCCCTATATGGTGATTTAAATAATTACCTCCTATAATACAAAGGGCAACAAGGAAATAAATCCTGTTGTCCTTAGCAAAAGTTCGCAAAATTTTCAAAGCTTTACCCATTTGATTCTCAACTGTTTTTACAGAAATCCCCAGGTTATCCGCTATCTGGAGATAAGTAAGATTGCTAATTCTGCTTAACAGGAAAACTTCTCTGCATTTAGGAGGTAACTGATCCAGTGCTTTTGCTATAAGTTCTGTGGGATTTGCTTTTTTATCCTCAGGGTCTAGCTTAATAGTAATTTCCCCTGGCTCATCTTCGTCTTTCATTTCCACAAGACGGTATTTTTTATTTTTTTGGAGCCAGGTCAGACAATTATTACGTACAGCAGAAAAAACATAAAACTTAAGTTGTTCCGAACCAATCAGATCCTGGCGATTCGTCCAGATTTTAATAAAAATATCCTGTACAATATCTTCGCAGCTTTCTTCATCTTTTAAATAAGAATAGGCATAGCTACACAACCTTTGATAATGCTGATCAAAGAAAATGCGAAAATCAAGATGCAAAGTTTCTTCTATAGGACTCATTTTAAAACAGAATCAAATCTGTTGTCTTTTAGTTTATTAAAAAATAAACGAAGTAATTGCTTTAAATATTTTTAAAGGTTTCCTCAAAAAAATGAACTGCTCTTTATTTTGCAAAAAAATATAATTAACTGCTATTAAAAACTTTCCTCCAGACGTTGTTTAAAAAATTGAATCAACACAATTTGGATTTTAGATTAGGAGTGCATAACAGTATTTGGGGTTTTAAAGAAACAAATTTTAATCATAGAGATTGTGCGGCAGAATATAACGATCGGAATATAAATTTCGCCGGGCATCTTGGCTACTATGAACTCTCTGTTTACCATTGACTGCTTAACGTTGGTAATAAAGCTGTTCATGGAACCGCATAAATATCAAATTTGTTGTTTCAACTTTATTAGGCGATTTTGCGAATTAAATAAAAAACCACCCTATAGGGGTATAAGGTGGTACAGCATGAGAAATCCTGTTTTGCTTGTGAAAAATACTTGTGTTATTATTGGGAAATATGCTACAGGATTTATAAAATTCTATTGTTCCCACCAGGCTTTATATGAGGTGTTCTCAGTCCCTCCCATATTCTGTTTTTCAGTATTGTAGTTTGGTGCTGTTGATCGTTTTTCAGAAGTTGGATAGAGGAATCGTGAAGGAATAACGCCTTTGTTCAAATTGGCTGCTTCTCCTGTTTGAAAATCCGGGTAACCTGTTCTCCTGTACTCAATCCATCCTTCAAAACCATTGTTGATATTGCTGATCCATTTTTGCGTGATGATTTGTTTCAATGCACTATCAGTTGAAAAAGTGTTTAGTGCTGCTTGAGAATGAGATAAGTAATTATTGGCTACGTCTGCAGTCAATCCTGATTCTTCAAACGCGCCGATCACGCCATTGTTGTAGTAATCCGTTGCTGTAGCGATTCCGCCTGAAATAAATCATTTCAATGCTGCTTCCGCAAGAATGAATTCCTGTTCCGCATAAGTGATGATTTTTGCTTTTATCAAAGCGGAATTATTGCCGCTGGTGAAGCTTGAATTGAAGTTAGAAGCCGCCCGCGTGCATCAAAAAGTAGTAAACGAACATGGAATTGATTTTTATAACCGCGCAATTTACTTTTGTCTTGAACTCGGCATTGAGCCATGGATTACACTCTATCACTGGGATCTACCGCTCCAGCTGCAAAGAAATGGGTGCTGGAGCAACCGCGAAATTGTAAGCCGGTTTGGCGATTATGTCTCACTTTGCGTAAAAGCATTGGCGACCGAGCGAAAAACTGAATGGTACTGAATGAACCAATGGTTTTTACAGGTGCAGGATATTTTTTGGGAGTGCATGCGCGGGCAAAAAAAGGCCTCACGCAATTTTTACCTGCTGTTCATCATGCCTCACTTTGCCAGGCGGAAGGAGGAAGAATCATCCGATCGCGGGAAGCTATTTTAATATCGGAACTACGATTTCCTGTTCCCATATTGATCCGTTCGGGGAAACCGAAAGAGATACGGAAGGCAGCAGTTAAAGCATGAAACTATTTAAGCAGTTCAATTTTTGTAATAGGGTGAATTTCGGTCCAGCCGTTGTGAGTGTCAATAACCAAACTGCCTGTTACTTTTACATGGTCACCTAATTTTGGAATTTGTATTTTGTTGATATAACCATTGCAAATATCTCCTACTTTTTTTAACGTTGTTTTATTGGCACAAACTGCTTCAATAACAAGGTCGCCTTGTTTTTTCTTTTTATTTTTTTTTGCTAACAAATCTTCCTGTCCCTTATCCAATTTTAAAAGCACGTGCTGGTCTCCATCTTCATCAGCGTTGCTTTCTTCAATTATTCCTGAAACGGTTTTACATTTATCAACTATTTGGAGGCGTTCCGGGTTGTACACATAACGCCAAAGAGTAGTATCACAATCAATGCTTTTGTTGCTATCAATAACACTTATTTCGCTGTTGTCAGATTTTGATTTTTCCTTCTCCTCATCCTTATCTTTATTTTTATGTGTTTCTTCCTCCCTGTCATTCTCTTTATGTTCCTTTTCTTGACAAGAAAGGAAAACAATCGACATGAGTAAAAGGCAAATGAATACTTTAAAAATGTTCCTAAAATTTTTCATTTTTTGATTTTTTCTATTTAAGCCTCCTCGGGATTGTAAATTCAATCATCCACAAGGATTCAAAAATCGTGCTTATTGCTGTAAATTCCGATGATGTTGACCCACCATTCCGCTCATGTTGACCCACCTGGGAAGCAGGCAATAAATGAAAGAGCTAAATGATGATTAAAAATACAAATCGTTATTTATAATCAGTTACTTTTT
>JBQCEG010000086.1:0-5933 GCA_051960475.1 Ginsengibacter sp. | reverse complement strand
AATGGATTAACGCCAGTAGTGGCGGCATTGACACATGATTCACAGGGGCATGTTTTAAATACGAATGCGGACACAATCGCTTCAGTCATTGCAGTAAATCTCTCTTCTTTATACGACGTTGAACTCGTTTTTTGTTTTGAAAAGAACGGTGTTTTAGCAAATATTGAAGATGAGAATTCAGTCATAGAAAATATCCATACTGAAAATTTCCTGTCCCTAAAAAACTCCAATAAATTATTTGCCGGAATTATTCCTAAAATAGACAATGCTTTTGATGCAATTCAGAAGGGAGTAAACGAAGTAATTATTGGAAATTCTTCACGGCTCACTTCTTTGATAAAGGGAGACGGCGGAACAAAAATTTCTTTGCATGAGCAGTAGACAAACAAATATCGAGGAATTATATTTTGATGCACTTGGGCTTTTAAAGCAATTAATTGCTATTCCCTCATTCAGCAAAGAAGAAGATCTTACCGCTGATTGTCTCGAAGAATTTTTCAGAAAAAAGAATATAAAAACCAACCGTTACCTGAACAATGTTTGGGCTACCAATAAATACTTTGATGAGAAAAAGCGAACTCTTTTGTTGAACTCTCATCATGATACAGTAAAACCCAACAAAGGATACACGTTGAATCCTTTTGACCCCATTGAAAAAGATGGAAAATTATTTGGCCTGGGTTCAAACGATGCCGGCGGTCCGTTAGTTTCGTTGATTGCAACGTTTGTTCATTTTTACGATGCAGATATTCCATTTAATATTGTTTTTGCAGGAACAGCCGAGGAAGAGATTTCAGGAAAAAATGGAGTTGAAGTTTTACTGAGCCATCTTCCTAAAATCGATTGTGCAATAGTTGGCGAACCAACATTACTGAACATGGCGGTTGCGGAAAAAGGCTTGCTAGTGCTGGATTGCGTCGCCCATGGGAAAGCAGGGCATGCTGCAAGAAACGAAGGCATCAATGCTTTGTATATCGCGATGAAAGATATCAATTGGTTAAGCACGGTTAAATTTCCGAAGACTTCATCTCTTTTGGGCGAAGTGCATATTGCGGTAACTTCCATTTTTACTGAAAACCGGACACACAATGTTGTCCCTTCAGAATGTAAATTTATTGTTGATATACGCGTAAATGAATTGTACACTTTTGAAGATATTATTGCGATTATAAAAGCAAACATCGAAAGTGAAGTTCAACCTCGATCAATAAGATTAAAATCTTCTTTCATTCCTGAAGATCATCCGTTGGTAATTGCCGGAACGAAAATGGGAATTTCTTCTTATGGTTCGCCAACGTGTTCGGACATGGCTTTAATGGATTTTCCTTCTCTTAAAATAGGGCCTGGCGATTCCGCAAGAAGTCACAGCGCAGATGAGTTTATTTATACCAAAGAAATAAAAGAAGGAATTGAAACTTATATTCAATTAATTAAAAATTACGAATTAAGAATTACGAATTGAAGAAAAACAATGTCATACAAGACAAAAGTTTTGCATTTGCGTTGCGTATCGTAAATCTTTATAAATTTTTAATTGAAGAAAAGAAGGAGTTTGTGATGTCCAAACAACTTTTAAGAAGTGGCACATCCATCGGTGCAAATGTTGAAGAGGCAATCGGAGGCCAATCGGGTAAAGATTTTGTTTCAAAATTAAGTATCGCGTATAAGGAAGCAAGAGAAACGATTTATTGGCTTAGATTATTATCGGCTTCTTCTTACCTTTCGAAAGACCAGGCAGAAAGTATCTTAACAGATGCAGAAGAAATCTGCAAGATTTTGGGTAAAATTCAGATCACTTTAAAAGGTCGTAATTCGTAATTTTTAATTCGTAATTGAATATGAAATTGTGGCAAAAAAACACTGATTCATTAAAAGAAGTTGAAAAATTTACAGTTGGTAAAGACCGCGAACTTGATATGTTTTTGGCTCCTTATGATGTTTTAGGATCGCTCGCGCATATAAAAATGCTGAATAAAGTTGGTTTACTGTCTGAAAGTGAATTACACGACTTGGAAAAAGGTCTAAGAGATATTTATGCCGACATCATCGCAGAAAAATTTCAACTTGAAGAAGGAGTTGAAGATATTCATTCGCAGGTAGAATTTATTTTGACAAAAAAACTTGGCGATGCCGGAAAAAAAATACATTCTGCCCGTTCAAGAAACGACCAGGTAATTCTTGACCTGAAACTTTTTTTGAGAAATCAAATTGAAGAATTGGTGCATGAAGTAAAAGGCTTTTTTGAATTGCTTTTACAACAAAGTGACAAGTTCAAAGATCACCTTTTGCCAGGCTACACCCATTTACAGCTTGCTATGCCCAGTTCATTTGGTCTTTGGTTTGGCGCATATGCAGAAAGCCTGGTGGACGATATGATCACGCTTCATGCAAGTTGGGAGATTGTAAATAAAAATCCTTTGGGTTCTGCAGCAGGGTTCGGTTCTTCCTTTCCGATCGACCGCAGCTTTACAACTGCATTACTTGGATTTGAAGATTTGAATTACAATGTAGTTTATGCGCAAATGAGTCGCGGCAAAACCGAAAGAATTCTTTCTCAATCACTTTCCAATATTGCGTCTACACTTGCCCGTATGAGTATGGATGCTTGTATTTATCTGAATCAGAATTTTGGATTTATTTCTTTTCCTGATGAATTGACTACAGGTAGCAGCATCATGCCTCATAAAAAAAACCCGGATGTTTTTGAATTGATTCGCGGGCATTGTAACAGGATCCAATCTTTGCCAAACGAGATTGCGATGATGACCACTAATTTGCCATCAGGTTATCACCGTGATATGCAATTGTTGAAAGAACATCTTTTTCCTGCTATTAAAAATCTGCGCGATTGCCTGAAAATGGCAAGCCTGATGTTTGAAAATATTGAGATCAAAAAAGAAATTCTTGAAGATGAAAAGTATAAATATCTTTTTACGGTCGAAGAAATGAACAAACTGGTAAACCAGGGAACGCCGCTTCGCGATGCTTATAAAAAGATCGGCGCTGAGGTGGAAGCCGGCACTTTTAAAACTGATAAAAAGATAAGCCATACTCATGAAGGTTCGATAGGCAATCTTCAAAATCCACAGATAAGAATGATGATGGAAAAGGTGATAAACCGTTTCAATTTTCGGGCTGTGAATGACGCGTTACAAAAATTAATACAGTAAATTGCCAACTTCTGTCTGGAATTAGAAAGCGTTAGTTCCGGCTAAATCATTTTTTTAAAGAAGCAAAAATGGCAGAATCGAGAAAAAAAAGGATTGCAATATTTGGTTCAACCGGTTCCATCGGCACACAGGCGCTGGAAGTGATTGAAGAACATCCTGATTTATTCGAAGTAGAAATTCTTACTGCACATACCAACGAAAAACTCCTTGTTGAACAGGCAAAGAAGTTTCAGCCGAATGCGGTTGTCATTGTGGATGAAAGCAAATACGAAAAAGTAAAAAACGGTTTGTCTTCAACAGATGTAAAAGTTTTTGCAGGAGAAAATGCGCTTGACGAAGTAGCAGATTTTGATACTTATGATATGATGCTCGCTGCTATTGTTGGCTTTGCAGGATTAAAACCAACATTGAAAGCGATTGAAAAAGGCAAAGCAATTGCATTGGCAAATAAAGAAACGCTGGTGGTTGCCGGCGACCTGGTAATGCAATTGGCTGTGGAAAAAAGAGTGCCTGTTATTCCGGTTGACAGTGAACATTCTGCAATCTTCCAATGCCTGATAGGTGAAACAAGAAACAGGATTGAGAAAATAATTTTGACAGCGAGCGGCGGACCTTTTCTTGGTAAAAAACCGAATTATCTTGTCAACGTAAAAAGAGATCATGCCCTACAACATCCCAATTGGAAAATGGGTGCCAAGATAACGATTGACTCTGCAACACTGATGAATAAAGGCCTTGAGATGATAGAAGCCAAATGGCTTTTTAACCTAACGCCTGATCAAATCGAAGTGATCGTTCATCCGCAAAGCATTATTCACAGCATGGTTCAGTTTGAAGATGGAAGCATCAAAGCGCAAATGGGATTGCCTGATATGAAACTTCCGATTCAATATGCTTTGACTTTTCCGCAAAGGGTGGCCAATAATACTCCGCGGGCAAATTTCAAAAAGATTCCTGTCCTTGCTTTTGAAGAACCGGATATCAAAACTTTCAGAAATCTTACGCTCGCAAAAATTGCGCTTGAAAAGGGTGGCAATTTTCCTTGCATTTTGAACGCGGCCAACGAAATTGCTGTTTGGGCCTTCCTAAACAACCGTATTGGATTTCTTGATATTACCGCTGTTATAGAAAAAAGCCTCGATAAAATAAAATTTATAGAAAAGCCAAATCTTTCTGATTATTTTGAAAGCGATGGTGAGGCGCGTAATTTTGCGGCTTCATTGGTAAACATGTGACCCCAACCCATTTTGTGGGATGAAAGGGTAGAAATAATTTTAATCAAAGAAAAATGTCCGTCTTAGTCGGATTGGGGTATTATGACATTATTAGCAATTAACTGGCCGGGAGTAGGTTTGCAAGCCGGCTATCTTGTTTTTTCTCTTTCCATTTTGGTGATCGTGCATGAGTTTGGCCATTTCATTACTGCCAAATGGTTCAAGTGCCGTGTAGAGAAATTTTATTTATTTTTTGATCCATGGTTTTCTATTTTCAAAAAGAAAGTTGGTGAAACAGTTTACGGAATTGGCTGGTTGCCACTTGGTGGTTATGTGAAAATTTCCGGGATGGTGGATGAAAGCATGGACAAAGAACAAATGCAACAACCGCCTCAACCATGGGAATTCCGGAGTAAACCGGCCTGGCAGCGATTGATCATTTTGATCGCAGGTGTAACGATGAACGTTTTGCTGGCATTTGTAATTTATGCAATGGTTCTTTATACCTGGGGCGAAACAAAGTTGCCGATCAAAAATATGAAAGATGGCATCTGGGTTACAGATAGCCTGATGAGCAAGATCGGTTTAAAGAACGGTGACAATGTGATAGCAGTAGATGGTGAACCTGTAAATTATTATGAAGACCTTGCTCCGAAGATCCTGGTAAGCAAGCAACTTACTGTTGTAAGGGATGGAAAAGAACAAACCATTACTATTCCTGTGAATTTAATAGAGCAACTGGTCGAAAAGAAAGGAAAGAAAAGCAGTTTTCTGTTGATGCCGCGTTCTCCATTAATTGCCGGCGCTTACGATCCAAAAGATACAACACCGGCAAAGACAGCTGGCGTGGAGCATTTAGATAGAATTGTAAAAGTAGATTCAACTCCCGTCACTTATTTCGATCAGTTGGCCTCTTATTTAAGCAGAAAGAAGAATGATACTGTAGAACTTTCTGTGGTCAGAAATGGCCAGCCAATTGAAATGAAAGTTCCGGTAGACACATCCGGAAAAATAGGGATCAACGGCCTTTCAATGCAGGAATATGATAGTCTTGGAATTTTCAAACTCGAGCACAAAAAATATGGTTTTCTTGCTTCATTTCCTGCAGGTGTTAGAGAAACGGGAAAGCAATTGAACTTTTATATCCAGCAGTTTAAAATGATCTTAAATCCTGAAACAGGCGCTTATAAAGGACTCGGCGGATTCAAAACAATGGCTTCCATTTTTCCAAAAACCGGTTGGGATTGGCAGGTTTTCTGGAAGATAACTGCTTTCTTTTCGATCATTTTGGCTTTCATGAATTTATTGCCAATTCCTGCGCTTGATGGCGGACATGTGGTATTTACCGTTGTTGAGATGATCACAGGAAGAAAACCAAGCGATAAGTTTTTGGAGTATGCACAAATTGCAGGAATGGTTATATTGTTCGCTTTACTGATCTACGCTAATGGAAATGACTGGTTTGGCTGGGGCAGGGGTCATTAGCGTTCCAATGAGATTGTGGTAACAGTAAACGTAGAAAATTCCGGAATTTTTATTTTCTTATTTT
>JBQCEG010000085.1:0-7182 GCA_051960475.1 Ginsengibacter sp. | reverse complement strand
GAAAGCCTGGAGATCATAATAAATCTCAATCTCCATTTTTTCTGCGTCTACGTTTTTCCAGAATTTGTCTGTTTTTCCTTCGTGTGTTTGATAGTCTACGACTAATTGTTTGAAGTTCTGCTTCAGTTCATCGACGGTTTTACCATAAGGTGTCGGGATAAAATTTCCTTTCCCTTCTACAATACCCCACAGTATTCCGTCTTTTACTTCCACAACCACTTCAAATTGGCTGCGATTTTTTTTCATTGTTTGTAAGTTTTTAAAGTATCAGTGTTTTCAAAAGATACATTGATTTTTCATATAAGGCAGGGACTTTTACTTAAGCCCCGCCTGTTTCAGTAATTTATTGGCAAGGCCTGTGGGCACTTCTTTTGAGCCATGCCAGGGAACTGTGATTGTAAATTTTTTTTCTGCATGTTGTAAGATTTTATGACTCCCGGTTTGCCTTAACTCAATCCATCCCGCTTTTTTAAATTTTTTGTAGAGTTCGGAAGACTTCATAATTATGCTATCTGAACAAAAGTAACGTTTTTGTTACTTTTTACCAAAATATTAAGTAACATTTTTGTTACTTAATATTATTAAGGATCAGGATGAATTTTCGGAAAAATTATAGTGATTCCATAGGAACTGCCACCAATAAAAAATGAGGAAGATTTTTATTTTTGTATACTCACTTGAGTAAATAGAAGGTCCGTGTGGCTTTCAGTAGATGCGACCACGGATAAAATACTATCGTTGTGGGTTGATTTTGGGTAAATAAGTTTCATATTGAATTCTTCGCTTGTCGTCTGTTACACCTCCTCTTTTTGCAACCGGCGAAGGAGAATAGAGCGTAACCGATTTCATTTCCCTTTTTAATCCATTAGCTGACCGAAAAATGAAAGTTCGAATCTTTGGATTTTGTCTTTGCGTAATGCTTCGTTTATAAATTCTTCTTCTTTCTCTTAATAATTTTAAAGTTAGTCTGTCGGCATTAATTTTTCCTGTTCCACTTGTAAAAAAAAGTGTTTTAATATTTGGATTATTGTCAAGGACATTAATCAGAAATTCATTTATTACACAATTAACTAAAGCATTATCAGTTGTTCCACCATCCGTTTCACATTCTAAAACAATATCAGTTATAGCTAACTGCAATTCGTTCAGCGATGCTTTTCGTTGTTTTACAGATTCATTTGTCCAATCGTATTGAAAGCGCTTGTTGTATATTCTCTCTAAATCAGTCCAAAAGAAATTGTCACAACTACCGTAGTAAAAATTTACATCGCAAGCTCTTAAATTATTTAATGCCTGTCGAATTAAAACACTTGGAAAAGTTCCAACTATTAATCCTGTTGCATTTTCTGGAATATAAAGTCCTTCCGTTATATACCGATGAGTAACTATCATAAATTAATGTAACAACCTTTGCACTTATGCTAAAATAGGGGCACCAATTTTTTCAACACTTCTATTTTATCCTTTTTTAACCAAATTGTTATAGAAAAAAGGGCAATTTTTTTTCAAGTAACCCGACACCAATTTTAAAAGTTTTAGACCTGGATTTCAAAACATTGGAATAGCAAAAGCCAGTGAACGAAGTTTTGAAGAGGTTTTTTCCTTTCCCGTTGGCAATTTTTATCCACTGTAATTCGCAACAACTTTTATCTCTCCTTTTTTTTCATTAAGGCTGTAACTGCTAATTAACCCTCTTTGTTTCAATTTGCCGACGAACCGCCGATTGAAATCAATGTCAGGGAATACCGGCTTATTTTGCTTAATGAATATCCTTTCGTAATCCTCGCCCACTTTTTGTGTTAACGCCTCAACTTGGGCGTCGGTAAGATTTTCCATGTGCAAGTTCAGTAACTCAATCTTTTTTTGCACTGAAGAACCAGATTCTACCAAGGCCTCAATTACCTCATAGCGGAAGGGGATATATTTATCCGCAGGCAATAATTGACAAACGGTTTTTGCAATAAAAGCATTATTCACAATAATATTGTCATCTATTTTCTTAAGGAGTTCCAATTTTCCATCAAGGCTAAATTTGTCAGACTTAAACAATAAAAACCAATCCTCTGAAGTCAAGGAAAAATCACTTAGGTTCTCAAGAAATTCATCTTCGAACTTACCCAACAAATCGATTCGTAAAGTGGGGTGCGATTTCTTAAGATCACTAAAGCTTTCCGGAGTTAGCAAAACAATGTTTTTCTCTATCAAAGCAATTATCTGGTTTGTCTCAAGTGTAGCGAACTCCAACGTATCATACTCATAAGGAATGCTTTCTAGTAAACTACTATAGGCCTCTGGTTTCAAGTTTTTGCAATAAATAATTTTCCGACAAAATTCTTCAATATCATCATCGTCCTTTCCCAATATAGTACTGTTCAATTTGTCGACGGAAAGTACGCTGAAATTATCTTCAATATTTAAATACCCGGCTAAAGATTCGTCTAATTCCTTTTCTTCCAATTCGTTAAAATAAATAGACACATTTTGCCATGTAGCTATCACCTTGTTTTCACCAAGCACTAATTCTTTTACTTCAGTCGCCTGAATGGAGTCAAGAGAGCTTATTTTGCTTACCTGCAACTGCAGAAAAGCCCTTTTCTGGTCAAGGTTTATTGCTGTTTTATTCAACAGTTCGATAATTGAGTTTTCTGTCTCATTTGCATTCTCTGAAAGACTCAGTAATACATTATCAAAGTAAACCGCAATATGATTATCTATATATCTTTCAATCTTTTGATTCTGCAATTTCTTGAGTGATGTAAAATTGGAGGTTCTAAATTCGTCAAGGTTGAAAGAGGCTGCAAGAAATCGGGAGATCGTTTCTAAATTTTTTATCGTAATCTGGTACAAATTGTTCTCGATAATAAATTGAAGCGTCTTATTTGACTCATGTGTTGGCTCATCCAAATGCTCAAATAAAACATTTTGTTTTTTGATAAAAGTTTCAAGATTATTTTTATTGCCGAAACTCGCAGAATACGCTAAAAAATCCGGCATCTCACTCAGATAGTCGCCTAGCGATTTAATCTCAATCTGAGCCAAGATGTCGTCAATATCTGTATCTATCAGAATTCTTTTTATTAATTTACGAATTCTTTTTTCCGTCAAGGCGGACGCACTAATTTGTTCCCACAGATTCTTTTTAAATTTCAAAAGTTGTTTTATAAAGATCTTTTGATTTACCTCAGCCCTATCGATATATTCAATTATAAACCGAAAAATATTTTCTGAATCTCCACTGAGCAATTCAAAAAAAGTTTTAAATTTCTCTGGATATTTTGAGTTAATCTCAAAGAGTTTGTCAATCAAATCGAAATTTAATATTTCTTCTCTTCTGAAATACTTACCCGGTAATCTCTTAACCAAACTTTCAGTCTTGGTTAAAGTGTAATCGAAAGGTAACATTACTCCACTTTTTACCTTTCTTTCAAATGTAAAATCTTTGGCGGTAAGATTGACTTCATGGAAGACTGAAATATAATCGTTGTAGTTTTCATTGATGTACCCATTTAATAATAAGTTACGAATAAGGGAATTTTCTTTAAAATCTCCCAGGTAATCTCCTATTGGCAGCTTCATGAATATTTCTTTCAGACTTAAAGATTCAATATCGCGCATATTTTTTCTCAAGACTTCAATTTGCTCTTTATTTGAATTTACTTTATTATTGATCTTGCCAAGGAGCAAGGTTTCTCTTTGCAGATATCCTCGACCTTCGTTCACTTTCTTTTCGATATCGGTAAATGTAAAATTTGCAGTGATATTGGACGACAGTGAATAATTATAACCATAATTATTACTCAACTTAGAATAGAATAATGTGCCTTTGTGATTTACAATTTTTTTAAAATTTTCTTCGTTAATAAGACCAGGTAATTCAATGCCATTAATCGATAAGGCACTGGGCAAAGCGGAGATCAATTCTGTAACATATATAGCTCGTAGCTCTCTTAATGAGTCTATTCTTTCCCGTTCAATATTTGAAATTTCGGTTTCTTTCTCTTTTATCTGATTTTGAATCTTCTCCGTTAAAACTCCCGTGTACTTGGGCTTATCAGATAAGAACTTAAATAGCCTACCGTCTCGTTTCGGCAATTTATCAAAATCTTCAGGAAACATATTTTTATATACGATCATGGCAAACATTTCATCGGGATCAAGATCCGGGCTTAGGACGGATCGATATAAAAGAAATTCATGAAAAATATTAATGAGCATTCGCATATCGATCTGATCAATAAAAGTGACTACATCCTCCGTAAAATCTTTTGAAAGAACAGTTTCAAGGTTAGCGGCAGACTTTAGTTTTGAAAGTTGTTCGCTTGCGTTAGAAGGGTTAATAAATGGAATGACTGGTATAATATATTCGAAGAATTTGACCCGTTCATAGGAATCGGTAAAAATATCATCCCTGACTGCATAGACAAAGGAAACCTTCCTATTAACTAGATCAGAATAATTTATTAGAATATTTATTTCTCGGAGCTTCGTAAAGATATCAGTGTTGTCAAATCTATCAATGTCTTCAATAATAACAACATCAAATGGCGTTTTTTCAAAATAGTAAAGTATTTCATCAAGATGCTGATTAAATATGGACTTATCGTCTGCTTTGCCTAGTTCTACTTCACCTTTGATATTGAGTTTATTTATTTTGGAATTGGTAAATAACCGCACAATTGATTTAACAAAGAATGCAATACCTGACAAGAAAATAGTGACAACGGCCATAAAGAACCAATCAATGCTGTAATAGTGAGACCACGAGCGAGGGTTCAATTTTTCAATATAGTCAAATTTGAAAAGCAGAATTATACTAACAACCCAGCTCAAAACGAACAATGTTTGAAAAAGCAATTGAGTCGTGGTTAGATTTACTATTCTTTTAAATCTTGAATCTGGTATTGCGGAAGGCTTTACATGGTAAAATATTTGTTGAAGAATACTTATTTCCAATTTTCGTTCAAACCCCTCTTTATCTTCCTTATTGTCCTTGAATGACGCAAGAGAAATATTCAAATATTTATATTCAGGATGATAGTATTTAAAGGTTTTTAGTATGGTGCTTTTCCCGGATCCATAACTTCCGGTGAGCGCAATATTGTTTATTTCATTGGTACTTATGGCCCTTTTCAGACTCTCGAGATAATATTCAATTTTTTTTAGTTCAGCTGGATCGGTGATAATTTTTGGCGCAAGGGAAGTAAGCGTGTTATTAGTAACAATACCTTTGACCAAGTATTTTTTTTCGATCCATCCGCTAATTTTTTTCAAATACATTACGACAAATTCCAAGATTCTTTTCATATTAACAATTTAGTTATGGTACTTATAAGTGAAGGCAACATATTTTTTGCTTTGGTCAAGGCAGCTTAGATATTCAAATTTACACTTATTGTAATAATTTTTCCCGTTTAAAATTATGAATTGAATTAAGTTAATAATTTTATTCAAATCAGTTTAAGGGATAATACAGCAATTATTCATTTAAAGTATTTTTGTATAATGAAAGCTTCTATTTCACATCTCCCCAAAACTAAGCAGGACCAAATACTGAAAGTTGCGGAAATAATAAAAGAGGTGGCCTCCCCTGAGAAAATTATTTTATTCGGAAGCTATGCCAATGGGAACTTTGTTGAACATAAGTATGTAGGTAGTCAAGGCATAATTTATGAATACACCAGCGATTATGATTTCCTCGTTGTCATGAAGGACAGCACCAAAAAAGCATATGAACTAGATGATGAAATAACAACAAGAGCGGAAAAAATTGGACCTCCTGTTAATGTAGAAATTCACGACATAGAATTTATAAATGAAGGCCTCTCCTTTGGTCAGTATTTCTTTAGTGATATAGTAAGAGAAGGAATATTACTTTATGATAAAAAAACGGTTGAATTTGTTAAACCTAAAGTAGTAACACCTGAGGAACAAAAAGTGATCGCCGAAAAATATTTTAATACATGGTTCCCAGCTGGTGTGGAATTTTTAGAAACGGTATCCTTTAGTTTACATCGCAAAAAATTTAAAATGGCAGCCTTTCTCTTACATCAAGCCGCCGAAAGTTTTTATTATACTGTTCTTCTAGTCTTTACAGGCTACAAACCCAAAACTCATAACCTGAAGAAACTAAGAAAACAAGCAAAATATTTATCAGAAAAATTATTCTTAGTTTTTCCCATTGAAAATAACAAAAAGGAAAAACATCTCTTTGATCTGTTGAAGAGGGGTTATATTGATGCTAGATATCGATCTGATTACATAATAACAGAAACAGAACTACAATTATTAATAAATCATATGGCTGACATGAAAGGAATTGTAGAAACGATTTGTAGTAAAAAAATCAATTCGATAATAATATAATTTATTTCAATTCATTTCTTTCTTTTAGCTCTCTTGTTTGCATCGATTTCGGTTCTTTCTCTTAAAATCTGTTGCTCACTTATTGAATCGTAGAGTTGAGCAAATTTTGAAAAAGGAACATTCATGTTTTCCAAGATCGAGATCAAACTGGAAAACTTCAATTCTCTGTTTGCTGAAAAGACACCTTGGATAATAGTATAGCTTAATCCTGATTCTGCTTCCAATTTTCTCAATGATGCTACTAATCTAATATCTTCAATATTGTTCGCCTTATTTCTGTTCTGCACATCCTTCTTTGCCTTAAGAAGAATTCTAAGGCATGCCGCAACTTTGAATTTTATATATTCCTTCCCATTATCCTCCATAGAAATGGAAAGATGAATGTTTACAAAAAATTTTTTGATACACGTATGTGTACTATTCAAAATTTTTCTATATTTGCACAATCGCATTAATCTAATCTTTAGTCATGTAGCTGGGACCTGAGAAATCCAGGTTATGAGACAAAAGAGAAACATAAACTTATTTAGGAGCGGACGCTCATTTTGTGTTCGGGGCATTTTCTCAGGTTCCGTAAATCAAAAAGTGAGCCCCGCTCTTAATATCCTCACCTTTATTAACTTTCTCTGGCAGCCAAAAGCCTCAACCTACAAGTTCCCTTTCATTCACTACCATTACCCGAATTGTTTATACAACCAAAATAAAAATTGCAAACTGCTCAACCGCTTAAAAGGCGAAGCCCTTTGCGATATAAAAACCAAGTACGCAGAAAAGAAACGCAACCCGGAATAGCAATCAGCATAAAAGCGTATAACCATT
>JBQCEG010000084.1:0-27962 GCA_051960475.1 Ginsengibacter sp. | reverse complement strand
GGCGATATTAATTCCGATACAAAGTTGATTGAAGCTACGAGCGGAAACACAGGAATTGCTTTGGCGCTTATGGCCAACATTTTTAATTTGAAGATTGACCTGGTGATGCCGAAAAATTCAACACGTGAAAGAGTGTTGACGATGGAAGCTTATGGAGCGAAAGTTACCCTGCTTGATTCAATGGAAGAAAGCCGGGATTATGCGGATGAGAAAGGAGCTTCAGGAGAATATTTTTTATTGAATCAATTTGCCAATCCTGATAATCCTGCTGCACATTATAAATCCACAGGGCCGGAAATCTGGAGAGATACCGATCATGAAATAACTCATTTTGTAAGTTCGATGGGAACAACAGGAACGATCATGGGCTGTTCGGAATATTTGAAAGAGCAAAATTCAAATATTCAAATCGTCGGATGCCAGCCATCAGAAGGCTCACAAATCCCGGGCATACGTCGGTGGCCAAAAGAATACGTTCCTAAAATATTTGATCCAAAAAGAGTAGATAGAATCATCGACGTTTCACAAGATGAAGCGGAAGAAACCTGCAGGCAGCTTGCCAAACAGGAAGGAATTTTTGCCGGCGTAAGTAGTGGCGGTGCTGCTGCTGCATCAATCAGATTAGCGAAAGAACTGGATAAAGGAATAATTGTTTTTATTGTTTGCGATCGTGGAGATCGGTATCTCAGCAGTGATTTGTTTGGATAATTAATTCATCTACTTTTTCTCTCTATAAATAAATAATTCCGTTTATCATATTGCGACAATAGCTTCAGATTTTAAAAATTAATTTGAAGTTCCTAAACCTTCCGGAGAGATTTTTCATTTTGATCACCCCTAATTTTTTTCTTTATGAAAATAACGGAAGCCGCATTTTCTTCGGTAAGCAAATCTCTTTTTCTTCAGTTGACAAAAGCGAAAAATTTAATTGACCAGGACGTTTCAAGGAAGCTGGATGTAAATATCCTGGCGAAAGAAGCAGCGCTTTCAAAGTTTCATTTCCTGAGATGTTTCAAAAAAACTTTTGGTTTATCGCCATACCAATATCTTTTAAAAAAGAGGCTTGAAAGATCTTTCGAACTTTTATCAGAAGGAAATTTTAATGTAACAGAGGTGGCTTACCACGTTGGCTTCAATGATATTTATTCATTCAGCAAATCTTTCAAGAAGCATTTTAATAAATGTCCTTCGCAAGTAACGGTGTATAAAATGGAATTTTAATTGAATTAAAGAATGTCGGTTTTCCGTTCATCTACAATTCTTCTCAGAAAAAATTAAATGCTGCTTAGGTGCAAAATTTCTTTCAGACAAGAAAATTAATTTTCGGGGAAAATAAATTAATGGTTCACGCATTGCCTTAACGTGATCTTAACAAAATCCTTTCCTGGTAAGGATTACCGCCAATACCATTTGGCTTTTTGCCGCCTGCAATTACCGATAATTTTATTCATATTCTTTCACCACCATAAATTTTTAATTATGAAAAAGCTTATAATTTTTTGTGTCGCTGTAATCTGCAGCGCTTCTGTTTTTGCCGCTCCATTACGTTCAAGATCCGTTGATGAAATATCCAAAATCACGAAAGTTTTTCACAAGAATTTTCCTGAAATACGCAATCCTTCAATTGTGAATATTGGAGATTATTACATCGTTTCTTTCAAAGACAAAAAAGACAATTCAGTATGTCGAATTTCTTATGATGAGGACGGGAATGTTATTGAAACAATCCGGAATTATTCTGCAGAAGGTTTGGCTCCTTTCCTTCGTTCAAAGATCAATTCTAAATACAAGGGAAAAGAGATCTTCATGGTTACAGATGTTTCCAATGCCAATGAGCATTATTACCAGGTGATCTTACAAGATGCAAAATCTATGTGGATGGTGCATGCTGATGATAACGGCTCGATGTATGTTCAGAAGAAATACAAAAGAGTAAGTTGATTTCAATTCAATTTGTAAAAAACCAAACTTTAAACAATGTTTGGTTTTTTTTGCATTCTTTTTAAACTATCCTTAACAACAAAAAGCACTTTTTGATAAATCGTTCTTTAATGGAAAACAAAACTTTGTATTGATTTAAATCGTGTTTATGAAATTGACCGCCACAAAAAAGAAATCGAGATTAATTGTTAAGGACGGCCAAAGGAATTTTGTGTTGAGTATAAAAGAAGTGGCGCTGTTATACGTAAAAGAGCGTTCAGTTTTTGTAGTTACTAACGATTCTAAAAAATACCAATTTAATAAAAGCCTTACCCATCTTGAAAAAGAACTGGATGATTCACTTTTCTTCAGAACCAACAGGCATTCGATTGTCAATATTGATTTCATCAAATCATTTACTGTTTGCGAATGCAATAAACTGAAAGTTGAAATGCACGTGGATGCAGAAACCGAAATTGTTGTAAGCCAGGAAACAGCGCCGCAATTTAAATCCTGGCTTTGTGAATCGTAGTGAACAAACTTTTATTTCATTAATTTATTCTTCTCTTTTGTTATTTCTGTAATTACATTTCCAACATTTCCATTAGGCATTTGAATGTGAAGCAAAGCAGCAAGCGTGGGCGAAATATCGGACATGTGAATTGTCCTGTTGCTTGTGCCATGTTTTATGTGCCAGCCCATAAAGACCAATGGAATGTGCGTGTCATATGCATTCCAGCTTCCATGAGTGGTGCCTGTTGCACCTTCTTTTCCACCAAACCATGCAGGATTTGGAATGATAATTATTGGCCCGCATCTTTTTGAATAATAACCGTTGATAATGTCGGTTTTAAGTGGTTCAGGAATTGGAGCATCACCAATGTTTTCGATATCTACAGCAAATTCTATCCCTGGTTGTTTTTGTAAGAAATTAACAGTCTCTTTTTTTACTGTTTCATAATTCAGCTTATTCGCTTCAATCTTTTTCATATCAAATGAAAGGTGGTAATTCATAAAAGAAGAAATCAAATTTTCAACTCCAAATTTCTCTTTATAAAACTCGTTCAAGGGAGCTGAGATTTTTTTTGTTTGAAGGAAATCAGCAGGAATTTTATGATCTTTCATGAAACCGATGGCATGCGCTGCACCATGATCGGCAGTCAGGAAAAGAAGGTAATTTCCTTTGCCCACTTTTTGATCCAGGAATTTGAAAAATGAAGCCAGGTCTCTGTCGAGGCGCAAATAAGTATCTTCTACTTCAATTGAGTTGGGTCCATATTTGTGACCCACATAGTCAGTTGAAGCGCAATTGATGGTAAGAAAATCAGTGGCCGGGCCATTGCCAAGATCATATCCATTTACCGCTGCTTTTGCAAAGTCAAGTGTAAGTGTATTACCGAAAGGAGTGGTTCTGAAAGTCTCATGATCTTTTTGATAAATCTCTTTCATTTTATGAGGAAAAACAGGCGATTGTTCACCGTAAAATTTTCCTTCCCAGGATACATTATCAGGGGAACTTTCTTTGTAAGTTGAAATTGGATAAAGTGTGTTCCAGCCTTTTTCTACCAACTTATCAGCCATGTTTTTGTTATTGAATTTCTTTGTCCATTGAGGCAATTCATTCATGTAATAAGTGCTTGTGATGAAATGCCCTGAGGCATCATCAAACCAGAAGGCAGCATTTGCAGCATGGCCGGCCGGCAAAATAGACGCACGATCTTTTAAAGAGACACCTACCACCCGGGATTTAAAATTGGTAGCTAATCTTAATTCATCAGTAATTGTTGAAACGAGCAAGTTGTGCGGAGACATTTTTCCTAGTATCCCGGGCGCACCAACAGTTTGAACCGTCGAATCTTCAGTACAATACCAGCTTTTACCGGTTTGCTGATCAACCCAATCATTTCCCACAATTCCATCCACTGCAGGAACAGAGCCTGTAAAGATCACTGAATGACCAACTGCGGTGTAAGAAGGCAAATAATTTATAAAAGTGTTTTCACAAGAAAATCCTTCGTTCAATAATCTTTTAAAACCATCATCTCCATAACGGTCATAATAGCGGTATAAATAATCCCAACGCATTTGATCAATCACAATTCCTACAACTAATTTTGGTTTTGAAACGGTATTTGACTGAGCAAAAACAACATGGAATGAAAACAAAAACACCAGGAGAATTGAAAATCTTTTCATCAATATTTTTTTGCCGCTAAAGATAAGTGCTTAAGGAAAATGAAACATATTAAATAAAAGTTACGTTGGCCAAAAGCAGGGTTAAAATGAATAGCGGCAGTCATTGAATTTTAACGCCAATTCTTTTGGTGCTATCGTTATTATTAAAGCCTATATTGTACTTTTGCGCACATTGAGAACAATAAATTGAAATTAAATGAATGACCTTTTTGAAAAGATGAGAAAAGATGTGGGGCCAATCGGTAACCATCTTAAAAGAGCTCATGGTTATTTTGCATTTCCAAAACTTGAAGGCGAACTGGGAAACAGGATGTTTTTTAGAGGAAAAGAAAAAATTGTTTGGAGTTTAAATAATTATTTGGGCATCGTTAATCATCCAAAGGCAAGAGAAATTGATGCCCTTGCTGCTGAAAAATATGGAATGGGCAACCCAATGGGTTCCAGGATGATGAGTGGAAATACGGTTTTGCATGAGAAACTGGAAAAAGTTTTGGCTGATTTTGTAAGCCGTGAAGACGCGATGTTGCTCAACTTTGGATACCAGGGTGTAATGAGTTGTATCGATGCGCTTGTAAACCGTCACGATATAATTGTTTATGATGCTGAAGCGCATGCCTGCCTTGTTGATGGAGTAAGATTGCACATCGGTTACAGTTATAAATACAAGCACAATGATATTGCTGATTGCGAAAAACAATTGCAGCGTGCTACTGCAATGGCAAAGAAAACCGGCGGTGGTATTTTGGTTATTACTGAAGGCGTTTATGGAATGAGCGGGACGCAGGGAAACATTAAAGAGATTGTAGCCTTAAAAGAGAAATATAATTTCAGGATTTTGATCGATGATGCGCATGGTTTTGGTTCAATGGGACCAACGGGAGCAGGCGCTGACGAAGCACAGGGTTGCCAGAAAGATGTTGACCTTTATTTCAGCACATTTGTAAAAAGTATGGGAAGTATTGGAGCTTTCATCGCCGGACCTAAAGAGGTGATCGAGTTTTTGAGATACAATGTTCGTTCGCAGATATATGCTAAAAGTCTTCCATTAGTTGTTGTAGATGGAATGCTTACGAGGATGGAAATGCTGAAAACAATGCCTGAATTAAGAGAAAAACTATGGCATATCGTGAACAGGCTTCAAAACGGATTGAAAGAAAGAGGTTTTGATATCGGTGCAACAAATAGTCCGGTTACCCCCGTTTATATGAAAGGCGGATTGCCTGAAGCAACGAATATGGTGACCGATATTCGTGAGAATTACAACATTTTCTGTTCAGTAGTTGTTTACCCGGTAATTCCTAAAGGAGAGATCATTTTCCGCATTATTCCTACGGCGGCTCATACTGATGAGGATGTTGATATTACCCTAAAAGCTTTTGAAGAAACAAAGAAAAAGTTAGACGCGGGCGAATACAAAGCCGAAGATATTCCTGATATGTCTGACACCGGGTACGCACAAAGAACAGTTGCGTAAAATAAAAACCGGGCTTTTAAAAAAGCCCGGACAATTAAAACCTTAACCATTTAATCTTAAATCTTAAATCAGAGGATCTAATAATAAGTCGGAATAGGGATTAAAATGGTTGCACTGAAGAAGTTTAAAATAGCCGCGGCTTAATACTG
Source organism: Ginsengibacter sp. (assembly GCA_051960475.1). GTDB lineage: Bacteria > Bacteroidota > Bacteroidia > Chitinophagales > Chitinophagaceae > Ginsengibacter. The sequence goes on along the minus strand of JBQCEG010000084.1, from coordinate 22,223 downwards.
AAACGATCCCTCATTTGCGCATTTCTGTTAAAGTTTTTGAAAAGAAATTTGCCAAAACTTCTTTCTTTTTTGTCGACAACATCTCCCTACTAATTCCTTAAAATAAAAATCGAAAGGATTTGTTGTTTTACTGCAAGGAAAAATAATTGTAATTTTAAGAGATAATGACACAAACTTTAACTCGTCCGCCAAAAACCATACTGGAGGTATGGGAAAGCCTGCCGGAGGGAACTTTGTGCGAACTTATCAACAACAAACTAATTATGAGTCCTTCTCCTCTTGATATTCACCAGGTGATTTGTGGTGAAATTTATCTTCAATTCGCCCTTTACTTAAAAAAGAACCAGATAGGAGAGATAAGAATTGCTCCTTATGATGTTCATTTTTCCAAAGAAAATATTTTACAACCGGATTTGCTCTTTATTAGAAAAGAAAACCTGGATAAAGTGCAGAAGAATGGTTTGTTTGGTGCGCCCGATATTATCGTAGAAATTCTTTCTCCGTCTTCTTCAAAATTGGATTATAAAGAGAAGAAGTCGGTGTATGTGAAATTTGCTGTTTCCGAATATTTCATTGTTGATCCTGAAACAAGATCTGTCGATTCATTTTTTCTTAAAAAAGGAAAATTTGAAGAGCAGAAAAGACTCATAGGAAAAATTAATTCAAGGATACTCGGAACAAAGATTTCTTTTTAGTCTAATAAATCGGGCCTTTTTTCTTTTGTGATTTCCACAGATTTTTCATGTCTCCACTCTTCGATTTTCGCATGATTACCACTCATTAAAACTTCAGGCACTTTCCAACCTCTGAATTCTTCAGGCCTAGTGTAAACAGGCGGCGCCAATAAATTATCCTGGAAAGAATCCGTAAGCGCTGATGTTTCATCATTCAATACACCGGGAATAAGTCGACCGATTGCATCTACCAAAACCGCAGCACCCAATTCTCCGCCACTCAAAACATAATTGCCGATTGAAATTTCTTTTGTTACAAAATGATCACGGACACGCTGGTCGATGCCTTTGTAATGGCCACAGATCAACATCAAATTATTCTTCAATGACAGTCCATTTGCCATTTTCTGATCAAACAATTCTCCATCAGGAGTGAGGAAAATAATTTCATCATAAGTCGTTTTTTGTTGAAGTGATTCAATGGCATTTACTAAAGGTTCAACCATCATTACCAAACCGGCACCACCACCAAACTGGTAATCATCCACCTGTCCGTGTTTATAAATTGTAAAATCCCTTAAATTAAAAAGATTCACTTCGAGCAGTCCTTTTTCCCTGGCTCTCTTTAAGATGGAATGAGCAAAAAAACTATCCATTAATTGGGGAACTACAGAAATGATGTCAATTTTCATCTAAGTTTGTTAATTGGTTAATTACTTTATTGGTTAAATTGTTTATTGGTCAATCCTTTATTTGAGGTTTTTGCAAATCGCTCATTGTTCATTGCCCATTGTAAATTGCCCATTGCCTATTTCCCCTTGCTGAATCCCAGCCAATCATCCAATTTTCTTTTTTCTTTTTTCGTGGGCCTTCCTTGTTTACTTTTTCTTTTACCGGTGTTAAACACAAATGCACTTTGTTGAGTTTTATCTACCACTTCTTCCGGTGAAAGATCAAGATAATGTTTTATTGCTTCTTCATATTTCACACGATTATGAAGCAAAGAGGTAACTTCGATTTTCCATTTTTTCTGTTCTGTTTTTATTTCATATTGATCACCGATAGCCACTGTTTTCGCTGGTTTCACATTCGCTCCATTAAACTTCACTTTTCCGCTGTTACAACCTTCAGCCGCCAGGCTTCTTGTTTTAAAAATTCTTATTGCCCACAAATATTTATCGATCCTTAATTTTTCTTTTTCTATCATACACAAATTTATCCTGATTTATATAAACGGAAAGATAACGTGTTTTCAATTCCGTACATTTACCCGTAATTTAAAATTTCATTTATGCTAAAACCAGCAAGACTTCTACTAATTGTTCTCTTTTCTGTTTTTTCTTTTTCTTCATTTGCGCAGTTCAGGGCCAAACAAATATTCTGGACCGATGACGGGAATGCAATCCTTAACATCGAAGACGGAAATATTGTAAGAACTGATATTAAATCCGGCCAAAAAACAACATTGGTGCCGAAAGAAGAATTAACGCCGAAAGGCCAAACGGAACCACTTCAGTTCAGTATTTACAGCTTTTCACCTGATTATAAAACGCTTTTGATGTTTACAAATCGTGTAAAAGTTTGGCGTTATAAAACCCGTGGCGATTACTGGGTTTTGAATCTGAATGATCACAAATTAGTTCGGCTCGGAAAATCCCTGCCATCTCAATCTTTGATGTATGCAAAAATTTCTCCTGATGGCAAAAAAGCAGCTTATGTAAGCGGTCATAATTTATATGTAGAAGACCTGGCAACACACGTAATAAAACCACTAACGGTTAATGGTACACGAAAATTTGTGAATGGAACTTTTGATTGGGTTTATGAAGAAGAATTTGGTTGCCGTGATGGTTTCCGCTGGAGCCCTGATAGCAAGAAAATTGCTTTCTGGCAGGTGGATGGCAGAAAGACAAGAGATTATTATATGCTTAACACAACGGATTCTGTTTATTCTATTGTGATTCCTGTTGAATATCCAAAAGTGGGGCAACCGCCCTCACCTGTGAGAATTGGCGTTGTAACCGTCAGCAATGACAATATTAAATGGATGAAAGTGCCGGGCGATCCAAGTGAACATTATATTCCAAGGATGGAATGGGCAGATAATTCTTCACAGGTTGTGTTACAACAATTGAACAGGAAGCAAAATGCAAGTAAATTGTTTTTTTGCGATGTAAACACCGGTGCAGCTAAGAACTTTTATACCGAAGACGATAAGGCTTTCATAGACATCAAATCAAGATGGAATGACGATGATCCGACAGGATGGGATTGGCTGGATAAAGGAAAAGATTTTTTATGGGTAACAGAAAAAGATGGCTGGCGTCACATTTATTTGGTTGATAGAAAAGGAAAAGAAACCCTTGTAACCAAAGGAGATTATGATATCGAAAGCATCAAATGTATTGATGACAAAGACGGTTATGTTTATTTTATGGCTTCACCAAATAATGCAACTCAGCTCTATTTATTCCGCACAAAATTGGATGGCACTGGCAAACTCGAACCTCTTTCTCCTTCAGATTTGGTGGGTTGGCATGACTACAACATTTCTCCAATGGCCAAATATGCTTTTCATTCTTTTTCCAATTACAAAACTTATCCTGCAAGAGAATGGATTTCGTTACCTGATGGAAAACCTTTGGATCCTGCGAAAAGTATTGAGGCGAACATGAAAGTAAATGAGAACAGCAATGTTCATTATTTTAAAGTGACTACTGATGATAATGTGACATTGGATGGCTGGATGGTTTATCCTGACAATTTTGATTCCACTAAAAAATACCCGGTTGTTTTCTACGTGTATGGAGAACCGGCAGCATCTACCGTTACCGACAGATTCGGTGCGCAATATAATTTCTTGTATAAGGGTGACATGAGTAAGGACGGTTATTTTCAAATCTCGGTTGACAACCGGGGAACACCTTCTCTAAAAGGAGCCGCATGGCGCAAATCCATCTATGGAGAAATAGGAAGATTAAATATCCGTGATCAGGCAATGGCGGCTAAAAAGATTTTGGATAAACCTTATTTTGATAAAGATCGCGTTGCGGTTTGGGGTTGGAGTGGTGGAGGCTCAACCACACTTAACCTAATGTTTCAACACCCGGAGATTTATAAAACCGGGATTTCAATCGCGGCCGTTACAAATATGTTGTTTTACGACAACATTTATGAAGAAAGATACATGGGACTGATCCCTGAGAACAAAGAAAATTATGTGCTGGGGTCACCTTTGCATTATGCAAAAAATTTACAGGGAAATCTTTTATTTATCCATGGGACAGGCGATGATAACGTTCAATACGATAATGCAGAAGCTTTGCTGAACCAATTGATCAAATACAATAAGAAATTCACTTTTATGCCATTCCCCAATCGAACACATGCCATCTCAGAGGGAGAGGGAACAAGAGAATTTTTGACAACTTTGTACACTGATTATTTGAGGAAAAATTGTCCTCCCGGCGCGAGGTAAAGAAAACGGTTCTTATCAAAATGCTCGTTTCAGTTAGGAACGAGCATTTTCTTTTCGAAACACGTCGGCTTAATCAGTAAACCTTCAAATTCCGGAAATTTTTATTTTGGAAAAAAAAGGAATGAAGAGGGAAAAAGCAAAGTATCGGGGAGCGGACTTGAACCGCCGACCTTCGGGTTATGAATCCGATGCTCTAACCAGCTGAGCTACCCCGACATTTTGGGCGGCGAAGATAATACTTTGCGCAAAAAATACAATGCAAAAATTGCTTTTAAAATGGATTTGATTTTGGGAAAGCCTTTATTGATTTTCGATCCTTCCGGGATAGATTTCCAAAGCTTTTTCAAGGCAGTCCATCGCCTGGTTAATTGCATCAACATTCAGGACATAAGCAAGACGTACTTCCATTTTACCCAGACCTTCTGTGCCATAAAAACCGGTTCCGGGAGCCAGCATAACAGTTGCACCATTAAGTTCGAAAGAATTGAGCAACCATTGACAAAAAGTATCGGCATCATCAATAGACAAAGAAGCCATAGCGTAAAATGCACCACCGGGATTAGGACAGAAAACGCCGGTGATTGCATTTAATCTTTTCACGATTGTGTCTCTCCTGAGTTGGTATTCGGCTTTGACATCATCAAAATAATCTGAAGGAAGATCAACTGCTGCTTCACCAATTATTTGACCAAAAGTGGGAGGACTTAATCTAGCCTGCGCAAATTTTAAAGCAGTTTGCAAAACCTCGGTATTATGAGTAACCAAAGCGCCAATACGCGCACCACAAGCGCTGTAACGCTTACTGATTGTGTCGAGCATGATCACATTGTCTTCTGCTCCTTCCAGATGCATGGCACTAAAATGTGCGCCTTCATAACAAAATTCGCGATATGCCTCATCAGAAAACAAATATAGATTGTGCTTTTTAATGATCGTTTTCAAAACCTCCATTTCTTCACGGCTGTACAAATAACCTGTTGGGTTATTTGGATTGCAGATCATGATCGCTTTTGTTTTGTCAGTAATTAACTCTTCAAAAGCCTCGATTGCAGGAAGTGCAAATCCATTTTCGATGTATGAAGTAACAGGTTTTATGGTGATTCCGGCGGCAACTGCAAAACCATTATAATTGGCATAAAATGGTTCAGGAATGATCACTTCATCTCCGGCATCCAGGCAGCTCATAAAAGCAAATAAAATTGCTTCGCTTCCACCTGTTGTTATTATTATTTCATTATGATCGACATTGATATTAACTGATTTATAATACTCCACCAATTTATTTCTATAGCTTTCATTTCCTGCGCTGTGGCTGTATTCCAAAACTCTAAAATCAGAATTTCTAACCGCATCCAGGATTTCAGGAGGTGTTTCAATATCGGGTTGACCAATATTCAAATGGAAAATTTTAGTTCCGTTTCTTTTAGCAGCCTCTGCAAAGGGAACCAATTTACGAATAGGAGAGGCGGGCATTATTTTGCCACGATTACTTATTGATAACATGCCGCAAAGATAATTGAGTAATGATGAATTCTGGTTGAACTAGTATTAAATTCAATCGCCTGAATCATTTCTTTTTTGCAAAAAAAAAACCGGGATGCATTCTTAGAAAGTACATCCCGGTTCAGTTTCGTAGCACGTACGGGATTCGAACCCGTGATTCCTCCGTGAAAGGGAGGCGTCTTAACCCCTTGACCAACGCGCCATTTTTTGCTAAGGGACGGCAAAGATAACTTCAGGCAGTTTTGTTGCCAAATAATTTTGCTTCTTTAGCACTAAAAATTTTAAAAGGCTGCATAAATCAGAATTTGGGACAAGGAATTCCCTTAAAGCCTGCAGGTTTTTTCACATAAATTAAAGAAAGTTCAAATCCGCCCCTGCTTTGTGAACCAGCTTTGAGACTTGAAACATTGATATCATAAGTTGCGCCAATGCGTAGCCCTGAAAATTCAAGACCAACATAGGGAATGATTGCATCGTCAAGGCGATACCACAAACCTCCATATACATTAGATGGTTCCTGTGATTTATCGTCAATTACTGCTGCCAAAGCACCACCAAGCACGGTTTCAGAAGCTTTGTTTTGGTATTGATAAATGCCACTTGTATGCAAGGTCAAAATATCTGAAACGGGAAAATAACCTCCGGCGCTCACGGTAGTTCTTGTTGCAATATTCCACGTAGCGCCCTGGAAACTTTCACTTGGTCGGTTGATATGATACATGGAAGCGCCGACATAAAAATTGTTTGTTTCATCTGTTGACATCGAGTATAATAAACCCGCATTCACGTCCAGGTAATTAATATTTACATTATTACCATTTGCAAATGTTTCCTGCGTAACTCCGGTGAATCCAAACGGTGTAAGCATGTCTTCAAAATTCAGATGGTTGTGATCGAGTGTTTTTTGACCGTAAGTCCCCTGGAAGCCAATACCTAACTGTTTGAACCCATCTTCATCCAGCGACTTGTGATAAGCCATCGATACACCAAAATAATTATTGGTAAGAATAGCGTGGCCTGTATTGTCATTTCCGGCCTTGTCGGTCAACGCCAAAAAACCGATTCCCCAACGATCATAATCAGGAAGCTTATTTTTTAAAATATCAAAATCAACACTAATGGTTGATGTTGTATAAACATTATTAAAGGCCGGCCATTGGTTTCTGTAATTCCCCGCAACGCGAAAAGTTCCGTCGAATTTGCCAGTCAATGCCGGATTTAAGGTGAGCGGAGAAGCAAAGAATTGGGAGAAGTGTGGATCCTGACCTTCAACAAAAATTGAAATCGCAAAGAAAAAACACAGAAAAGTAATGGCCTTTTTCATTTTACAAAAGAGTTCAGATACTTAAAGATAAGTTAACGCCTTGAGTATTTATATATTTTGCCGAATTAAATTTTGAAGGCCTCCTTTTTACATTTGCACTTTTACCCCATAAGCCAAATCTCCCGCGTCACCAAGGCCGGGAACAATATACCCTTTGGCAGTAAGTTCATCATCAATATCGCCGCACCAAATTTTCGCCTTGGGTTCTGCTCTTTGTACATATTCAAGTCCCACAGTACAGGCAAGCGCACACGCAATATGAATTTCTGAAGGATTCCCTGATTCTTTAATGAACTGCATTGCTTTTACCAAAGAAGCACCGGTGGCGAGCATCGGATCGCAAATGATCACTACACGATTTTCCATTTCGGGACAACTGATGTATTCCAGACTTATTTCAAAACTTCCATCAGTGTGATGCTTGCGATAAGCGCTGATAAAAGCATTATCGGCTTTATCAAAGAAATTCAACAATCCGGTGTGCATTGGTAACCCAGCCCTGAGAATCGTAGCCAAAACCGGTTGCATTTGAAGTATTTTACAAACGGCAGTTCCCAAAGGAGTGGTAATTTCCTGTTCCATCCAGGGCAAGGTTTTACTTATCTCATAAGCGCAAGCTTCACCGATCCTTTCAAGATTTTTCCTAAAGCGCAACCTGTCGTTTTGCACTTCAACATCTCTAAGTTCACATATCCAGTTGGAGATCAGCGAATGCTCTTCGCTCAGGTTTATTACCATTTATTACAGTTTTAAAAGAGGCTTAAAGATAAGAGGAATATTTAAAGTTCTAAATTTGGGCAAATCTAAAAATTTAATAGTAATTGTTCTATGATCTATAACGTGATTGGGTTAATGAGCGGAAGTTCTCTTGACGGATTGGATATTGCTTTTGTTGAATTTACTGAAACGGCCGGCAGTTGGAGTTATAAAATTCATTGTGCAGCTTGTTTAAAATATGAAGAAGAATGGGGTGAAAAATTAAAAAATGCCATCAATCTTCCTGCGTTTGATTACCAGGTTTTGCACTCAGAATACGGAAGATTTTTGGGAGAGAAAGTGAATGAATTTATTGAGGAATTTAAACTGTATCATAAAGTAAGTCTGATTGCTTCGCATGGCCACACCACTTTTCATTTTCCTGAAAAAAAGATGACGCATCAATTGGGGGACGGTGCTGCAATTGCTGCTGTTACTGCACTTCCGGTTGTAAGTGATCTGCGTGCAATGGATGTTGCTTTAGGAGGACAAGGTGCGCCAATTGTTCCTTTGGGTGAAAAATTATTATTTCCTGCCTATCATTATTTTTTGAACATAGGAGGAATTGCGAACATTTCGGTTCACAATAAACCAACAAATAATGAAAATTTTTCCCGTGAGAGCGATGAAGTAATTGCCTACGATATTTGCGCTGCCAATCGTGTTTTAAATATGCTTGCGGCCGAAAAAAATATGGAGTATGATAAAGATGGCAATTTAGCGTCGCAGGGAACAGTGAACGAAGATCTTTTGAAGAAAATTAACTCACATCAATATTTTTTATTGCCTTTTCCCAAATCTTTACCTAACAGTTTTGGAACCGATATTATTTTTCCTTTAATAAAAGAATTTGGATTATCAACAGAAGATGCGCTTGCCACTTTTGTAGAGCACATTGCAATTCAAATAAAAAAAGCCCTTGAAAATTATTTTTCAAACAGTCAGGTACAACAGTTGATGATCACGGGCGGCGGCGCTTTGAATAAGTTTCTGGTAAAGAGAATTGAAAGCAATTTAAAGGAGATCAATTTTGAAGTTTTCGTTCCTGAAGAGGTAGTGATAAATTATAAAGAAGCCTTAATTATGGCTTTACTGGGAACTTTACGTTGGCGCGAACAATATACTGTTCTTTCATCTGTAACCGGCGCTGCAAGAAACAGCATTGGCGGTGCTTTATGGCTGGGAACAGAAGCGTGACAGAATTTTGAATGCAAGAATATTTAAGATTTCATGTATGAAATTTTTATTTATTTTTCAAAACAAATATGTTCCTCTTATGAAAATCAAATCCGGATTTTTACTTTGTTGTGCAATCTTTTTTCTTTCCTGTAATTCTGAAAATTCAAACCAGGATCAAAAAAGCTACAAGGAAACGAAGAATGCTTTGTTGAAAAAAGAAGAAAGAGATCCTGCGGCTTTTATCACAGTAAATGGAAATAGCAGAAAAAATATTGTGGGTCAAACGGTGGTAAATGGAACATTGGTAAATAAAGCTTCTGTCGCTACTTATAAAGATGTAAATCTGCAACTTTCATTTTATTCCAAAACAAAAGCTTTGCTTGAAACAGATAAAGAAACCATTTATCAAATTCTAAATCCCGGCGACGCGCAGGACTTCAAAACAAAATATTTTGCACCAAAAGGAACAGACAGTGTGGGTTTGAAGGTTTTAGGAGCAAAAGTGATTGAACAATCTTCCCAACAGTAAACAAATAAAAAAGCATGATTATTATTTCCTTAAAAATAACAATCATGCTTACACGAAAAAATTTATTATACTACTCTTTAAAATAATTCGCTCCCCAAAGCTGGTAGCGTTTATACATATCCGGTAGTTCGCCTTTAAATCTTTGCAAATCCCTCTTGTCCTGTGGCGACCATAAAACTTCACTTAATGCACTCATCCTTGGAAAGATCATGTACTCAACTTTTTTTGGATTAGTCATGTATTCTGTCCACACATTTGCCTGTGCGCCCAAAATATAATGAGCTTCAGAAGGTGCGAGTTCTGCGGGAACCGGCTGATAATTGTAAACCGTATCCAGCGGCAAATAACCTCCGATTGTAAGGCTGTCGGGATTTTTTTGTTGTGAATGATCAAAGTAAACGTATTTGCCGGGAGTCATAATCACATCATGGTTTTGTTGTGCAGCGGCAATTCCTCCCTGCTCTCCGCGCCAGCTCATTACTGTTGCATTTGGTGCCAGGCCACCTTCCAAAATTTCATCCCAACCAATAATACTTCTTCCTTTGCTGTTCAGGTATTTTTCGATTCTCTGTATAAAATAACTCTGTAATCCGTTTTCGTCTTTCAGGTTTTTTTCTTTGATCAGTTTCTGGCAAAAAGCAGATTTTTTCCAATAGGTTTTAGGGCATTCATCGCCACCGATGTGAATGTATTTTGAAGGAAACAATTTCATTACTTCATCCAACACATTTTCTATGAAAGTAAAAGTGTATTCGGATGGACAAAACACATCAGGGAAAACGCCCCAAGCCTGTTGAACCTGTTTCCCCTTTCGGCTTCCAGCCCATGGAACGCGCGGACTGATCTCAGTAGATTGATCAGGAAAGCAACTCAATTTTGGATAAGCTGCAATAGCCGCTGAAGCATGACCAGGCATTTCAATTTCAGGAATAACGGTGATGAAGCGATCTTTTGCATATTGCACGATTTCCTTTATTTGGTCTTGTGTATAGAATCCACCATAACGGATGCTGTCATTTCCTGTTCCCGGATAATGACCAATGATCGTTCCGTTGCGATATGCCCCAACCGAGGTAAGGCGTGGATATCTTTTAATTTCAATTCTCCAGCCCTGGTCTTCAGTCAGGTGCCAGTGAAAAGTATTGTATTTCTGGTAAGCCATGTAATCCAAATACTTTTTGACAAAATCAACTCCAAAAAAATGACGACCAACATCAAGGTGCATCCCGCGATATTGAAAACGCGGGTAATCATCGATTGAAACAGCAGGAACAGAAAAGCCGGCTGAAATGTTTTCTTTTGTTGAGGGCAAAAGTTGAAGCAACGTTTGCAATCCATAAAACAAACCTTCATTGGAAGCGCTCGTAATCGTAACTCCTTTTTCATTTGACAAAAGATGGTATTCATCTTTCTTGCCGGATGAAACAAGTTTAAAATTGATGGCATTTGTTTTTGCAGTTGTGGAAACAGGTAGCGTAAAACCATACAATTTTTTAAGGTAAACATTCAACATTTTTGCTTCATGCATATCACTTGCTGTAGCAACAATTGAAGTTGATTTTGTCAGTTGAAAATGACCATCATTCACTTGCATTGAAACGGGTTCAGGAACCACGACCACCTTCGTTTGGCAAAATGTGGTAATGGAGATGAACAGGAAAAGAAAGACAAAAAGTTTTTTCATGATTAAAAATTTAGGTAAATGAATTTCACAGAAACACTAAAATAAGTTTTACTTCAATACGGGAAGCGTAATTTTTGAAGCATGTTCTTTGTCGCGGTAAATTTTTATGGTTGATTTTTTGAGAAATAAATGTAAATAGAAATTGATGATTGCAAGAGAAATAAAAATCCGATCCAATTGTTGGTTCACTGGCTTTGTTCACATCTGTGCGTAAAAACATATTAACCATCATTTAAATATTCGTAATTTTCTTAAATCGTTTACCAAAATTTTCAATCATGAACACAGATGTATTGCAACACGTCAATTGGCTTGCTGTACTGGCTGCCGGTTTAGCTTATTTTTTCCTTGGCGCTATTTGGTATTCTGCCTTGTTCGGGAAGAAGTGGCAATCTTATAATTCCGCTACCATGAATACGCCCGATGCCAAAAAAGGTGCATTTGGCATTATGGTTTTTTCGCTGATCCTAATGCTGATCTCTTCCTTTGGCCTTGAATTGATCGTAATAAGGTTCGGTTTCGTTGGTTGGCTTGCAGGGGTAAAACTTGGACTGGTAACAGGAATTTGCTTTTCCGCAACGGCAATTCACATTTCATACATTTATGAAAAAAGGCCGCTGGGCCTGCATTTGATCAATGGAGTTTACAATGTTTTTGGCAATGTGATTGCAGCGGTTATTCTTGCCGTTTGGCATTAAGACCAGGATTCAAATTCTTGATAAGAATTGTTCTCTTCTTGGATTGAGATTTGAATCTTTTTACTCAGAAACCTTGGTTATCTTCAAAACATTTGTTGGCAAATGTTGAGAAACGGGCGTGCTTCCGGTATTAACCACAACATCACCCGCTTTTAAGAAACCACGCTCACGAAGAATATTCATCTGGTCGTAAAAGATGTCATCCAGGCTTTCTTCTTCATCATAAAAAATAGCGCGAACACCCCAGCTCAAACTCAATTGGTTGATGAGACTTGGTACTTTACTGAAAACGTAGAGTAGTGATTTTGGCCGGTAGCTGCTCAGCATGAAACCGGTATAACCACTTTGTGTCATCCCGATCAAGGCATCGGCGGAAACATCTTGGGCAAGTTTACACGCACTGTAGCAAATCGCATCGCTTAAGAAAGAAGGAGAGTGCGGTTGTGGCGCAAGAATGTCGTCGCGGTTATAATCGTAAGCGGTTTTTTCTATTTCAAGAATGATCTTACTCATCGTTTGAATTACAAGTGTTGGATTATTTCCTGTAGCTGTTTCACCACTTAGCATCAAAGCATCAGCGCCTTCTAATACCGCATTGGCCACATCTGTAATTTCACTCCGGTTCGGTTTAACACGGTCCATCATGCTTTCCATCATTTGTGTTGCCACTATTACCGGTTTAGCGCGGTGCATACATTTGCGAATAATTTCCTTTTGGATCAAGGGCACTTTTTCTACTGGAAGTTCAACTCCAAGATCACCACGTGCGATCATAATACCATCACTCTCGATTATGATATCACGGATATTGGTAACAGCCTCTGGCTTTTCAATTTTGGCAATTACCTTGGAAGTACAATTTCTTTTCTTAAGAATTTCTTTAAGATCAGTAATGTCTTTTACCTGGCGAACAAACGAAAGTGCAATCCAGTCAACGTTTTGGTCGATCACAAAATCCAGGTCTTTCAAATCTTTTTCCGTAAGTGCGGGCAAAGAGATTCTTGTATCGGGAAGATTCAATCCCTTTTTGGAGGAAAGAACTCCACCAATAACAACAGTTACTTCTACATCATTATTAGGAAGGATGTTGGTGACAACGACTTCCAGTTTCCCATCATCGATCATAATGAGGTTGCCAGGAACAACATCCCTGTACAGATCAGGATAACTTACATAAATTCTTTCTTTTGTTCCAACGCATTTGGTATTCGTAAAAGTCAGTTTATCGCCAGGAGCTATTTCCAGTGCATTGTTTTCAATTTCTCCGACTCTCAGTTTTGGTCCCTGAAGATCAGCAAGAATGGCTATATTAAAAGGAAGTGTATCATTTATCTTTTTGATAATCTGGATGATCCTTGCTTTGTCCTCGTGTGAGCCGTGTGAAAAATTAAGGCGAAAAACATTTACACCTGCTTTAACCAGTTCCACCATCGACTCGAAATTATCACAAGCTGGTCCGACGGTCGCTACAATTTTCGTACGTTTTATGGAATGATCAAATCCAGCTTTTTTATCCATTTGCTGGTGCAGGTATTTATTGATATTTTTTGACATTGGTTTTTTTGATTTAAGATATTACTCCTGGTTTCTCTGGAATTTAACTTGATAAGATTTTTACGATTTTCATCCAGTCTTCACTTATTTTTTGTTTCTTTTTCACTGCCTGGTCAAGGGGAATATAATGCATTTTATTATTTACGATACCGACAAAAACATTGAAGCGTTTTTGCAACAAACATTCAACAGCTGAATATCCCATGCGGCTTGCAATCAAGCGATCGAAACAAGTGGGAGAGCCGCCGCGCTGAATGTGTCCGAGGATTGTAACCCTTACCTCCTGGTCAGGAATCCTTTCGGTAATTACTTTGGCCAATTCTACCGCACCAAAAGATTCCCCCTCGGCAACAACAATAATATTCACGAGTTTCTTACGGCCATGTTTTTCCTGAAGGGCTGTCACTACCCCTTCAACATCTGTTTTTTGTTCGGGAATAAGAATATTCTCTGCACCAGTGGCAATACCACTATGCAATGCGATATATCCTGAATCACGGCCCATCACTTCAATAATAAAAAGCCTGTCATGTGCATCGGCGGTATCTCTTACTTTATCTATAGCACTTACCGCAGTATTTACAGCCGTATCAAAGCCGATTGTAAAATCAGTTCCGGCAATATCTTTATCAATAGTTCCGGGAAGACCAATACAAGGGATATCAAACTCGTGGCTGAAAATTTGGGCGCCACGAAAAGAACCATCTCCTCCAATGACAACGAGGCCATTGATACCGTGTTTCTTTAAATTTTCATATCCTTTTTTTCTTCCTTCGGCAGTATAGAATTCTTTGCAGCGGGCGGTTTTCAGTATCGTTCCTCCTCTTTGGATTATGTTGGCAACGCTTTTACTTTCCATTTTAAAAATGTCGTTGTCGATCATCCCCATATAACCGCGCATGATGCCATAGACTTCTAAATTATTGTAGATGCCTGTTCGGACAACTGCCCTGATAGCCGCATTCATGCCAGGCGCATCACCACCGGAAGTGAGTACTCCGATTTTTGTTACTTTACTTTCCAAGATTTAAAAAATTACCTTTTGAAAATGTTTTCTTTTTAAAAATGCGCCAAAAATACACATTTACAATAATTAATTTAAAAGAGCTTTTTGTGGAACTGGCCTTGCTGGCTGCATATTCAATAATTTTTAAAATAAAACAGCTTTAGTATGTATTTCTACCGTAACTAAAGCTGTAAAACAAATTAATTAATAAATTTCAAAAGAAATTGACGACGGTATCAGGCAGGAACTCCAACCTGTTTCTTCAATTCGACTTCGCAATCGATCTGAACAGTATCGCCAACCAAAACGCCTCCTGACTCCAATGTAGTGTTCCAATTGAGTTCCCAATCTTTCCTGTTGATTGTTCCATTCACTTTTACACCTGCAACTGTATTTCCCCAGGGGTCTTTTTGAATTCCTTCCACTTCTACATTCAATTTTATCCTTTTTGTAATTCCTTTAATCGTCAGATCGCCCCACATTTCGAAGTGCTTGTCGTCTTTCTTTTCAACTGTATTAGAGCGGAAAGTAATTTCCTTATGATTTTTTGTATCGAAAAAATCTTCGCTTCTCAAGTGTTCATCCCGCTTTTCATCATTTGTTTTAAGCGAATTCGGATCCATCCAAAAATCGATTTCTGCAGTGGTTAGATCATCCCCCGTTGTATAGATACTTGAATTAAATTCTGTAAACTCACCTTTTACATTAATGATCATAAGGTGTTTTACCTTAAACGCAATCTCACTGTGGCTGCTGTCAATTTCCCATTTTGTTTTTGTTGCCATAAGTTTTAATATTTTAAGATTAACAATTCAGTTTATGTTGAACAACTATTTTGACACAATAGCCTTGCCAAGAATGTGATTTGTTTTTTACAATAAACCAGTCAAATAGCTAAATTTTTATTTTAGAAGTTGCTTTGATTTTGCAGGAAATATAGAATTTGGATTGTACATTTTTACTAATTGTCGCTTATCTTCCGCCTTTTTACAAAAAAGGTTTTAAAATTAATTCTCTATTTTTAGTTCATTAAAGTTTACCAAATATGCCTCATCCATTATTTCGTAAAAAAAGTATTGCTTCTATTTTAACCGATGCTGAATCAGGCCTTTCAGATGCCACCCATTCCGCTTCAGGTCTAAAAAAAGTATTACGCGTGCGCGATTTGACTGCAATGGGAATAGCAGCGGTGGTTGGAGCAGGCATATTTTCAACGATAGGAAATGCTTCTTTCCAGGGCGGCCCCGGTGTTTCAATTTTATTTGTTCTCACGGCAATTTGTTGTGGTTTTTCGGCCTTGTGCTATGCTGAATTTGCTTCCCGAATCCCCGTAAGTGGAAGTGCTTATACTTATGCTTATGCTTCTTTCGGCGAGTTGATCGCCTGGATTATCGGCTGGGATTTGCTAATGGAATATGCGATAGGAAACATTGCGGTGGCTATTTCATGGAGTCAATATTTTGTCAACTTGTTGGAAGGCTTGCATATTCACATTCCCTCATTCTTAACTACCGATTATTTAAGTGCGTCACGTGCTTTTCACAGTGCTTCAGATACGCTTGCAAATGGAGGAAGTTTGGCAAGTTTGCCTGCCAACATTCGCGAGGGTTATAATGCCTGGTTAAATGCACCTCATATTGGCAACCTTAAATTTATTGCCGACATTCCCGCTCTTGCAATTGTTTTCTTTATAACGTGGCTTGTTTATACTGGCATAAGAGAAACACGGAAAGCTACCAACATGATGGTCGGCTTTAAGATTTTAATTCTCCTGGCCGTTATTGCAATTGGTTGTTTTTATGTAGCTCCGGCAAACTGGAATCCATTTTTGCCAAATGGTTTTGGTGGAATGATGAAGGGCGTTTCCGCTGTGTTCTTTGCCTATATTGGCTTTGATGCCATCTCAACCACTGCTGAAGAATGTGAAAATCCTCAAAGAGATTTGCCAAAGGGAATGATCTATTCACTGTTAATTTGTACAGCATTATACATTGCAATTGCCCTCGTTTTGACCGGGATGGTTTCTTATAAGGATTTGCAGGTGGGAGATCCATTGGCGTTTGTTTTTAAAAGAATCGGCCTCAATCAAATAAGTTATATAATTTCCTTCAGTGCAATAATTGCAACCGCAAGTGTTCTGTTGGTTTTTCAGATGGGTCAACCTAGGATTTGGATGAGTATGAGCCGTGATGGATTATTACCAAAAGCTTTTAGCAGGATTCATCCAAAATACAAAACGCCATCTTTTGCTACAATAATTACCGGGTTGTTTGTTGCAATTCCAGCCTTGTTCCTTAATCTAACTGAAGTTACAGATTTAACCAGTATCGGTACTTTGTTTGCCTTTGTATTGGTTTGTGGGGGCGTTCTTTTGTTACCAAAAAGGGAAGAAGGGGAGGCGTCGCCGAAATTCAGAATACCTTATATCAACTCACAGTTTATCGTTCCGATTTTATTTATAGTCGGCGTAATATTTTTTTGGAAAAATTTCCTGGGGCTTTTTGATTTCAGTGGCGGATGGGAAGTTTTTAAGGACAAATTGCCTTTCTTCCTCTTTGTCGTCCTGTCCATAGCCTTGACAATAGTTTCATTTTTGAAAAAGCTTTCCTTGATACCTGTTCTTGGATTGGCAAGTTGCTTTTACCTGATGACAGAATTGGGTTTTACCAATTGGATGAGGTTCCTGATTTGGCTTGTAATAGGTCTATTCGTTTATTTTATGTACAGTCGTAAACACAGCAAACTTGCTCCGCAGGATTTGACCTCAGAATAAAAAATTTATTGAAAAGTTTGTTTACTACAAATCTTTGTCTTTGAGGGCAGATTGTAATCTTACGAAAGCTTCCATTGCCGCATATTTAGTAAGCCCAAGACTCGCATAAAGGTTTGCCGTATTAGCATTTCTTTCTTCCGCTCTTTGCCAAAACTCACGTTCATCGCTTCCCTGGAAGGGCACTGAATCTTTTTGCGATTGGTGAATAAAAATGCCATAGCGTTTTTTTCTTACTTGCTCAGGACTCATTGGTACGGCCATTTCAATTTCACTGATGTCCCATTCTTCCCAGGCTCCTTTGTAAAGCCACACGTAGCAATCTTTCAACCATTCATTATCTGCTTCCCGCTCAATCTGATCAATTGCAGCAAGAATAATGTCGAGGCAAACCTTATGCGTTCCATGCGGATCGGCAAGATCTCCGGCGCAAAAGATCTGCTGCGGTTTTATTTCGCGCATAAGCTTTACCGTTATATCTATATCATCCTGGCTCATCGGTTTTTTCTCAATCGTTCCTGTTTCATAAAAAGGCAGGTTCAGAAAATGAATCTGTTCATCTGTTAAACCAACATATTTACATGTTGCCCGGGCTTCGCAACGACGGATCAATCCTTTGATCTCCCTGATTTCGGGGCTGTCTTGTTCTGTCGTTTTTTTCTCTTTCAAAAAATCGGATGAATCCTTCAATACTTTCTTACTAATGGTATCATCTATGTGGAAAATTTTTTCAAAACCTACAGCAAAATCGAGGAAGCGGGTGACGAATTCATCCGTTACTGCAATGTTACCACTGGTTTGATAGGCGACATGCACATCATGTCCCTGGTCGTGCAGCCGCATGAAAGTGCCGCCCATGCTGATAATATCGTCATCAGGATGCGGTGAAAAAATCAAAACCCTCTTTGGATAAGGAGTACTCCTTTCGGGATGGTTTGGCATCACGGCATTCGGTTTTCCTCCCGGCCAACCTGTTATAGAATCGCGAAGCATATAATAAACTTCCAGGTTTATATCATATGCATTTCCTTTTTCCACGAGCAGATCACTTAATCCTGATTCATTGTAATCATGATCAGTAAGGCTAAGAACAGGTTTATTCAGTTGCATCGCCATATTAACAACAGCCTTCTTAATCATTTTTGGCGTCCATTCACACTCACCTGTAAGCCATGGTGATTTGAAACGGGTCAATTCTGACGCAGCAAATTCATCGAGTACAAAAGAACAATTATCATGATGCTGCAGCAATGAAGCGGGAATTTCTTCGGTTGGTTTTCCTTCCACTGCTTTTTGGATCACCGGTGCTTTGGTTTTTCCCCAGGCCATCAGAATTATGCGGCGCGATTGCATGATAGTGCTTATTCCCATTGTAATAGCCATTCTCGGCACCTCAGAGATATTGGCAAATTCCTGTGCGTTCGCCATTCTTGTTGAATTGTCCAATGAAATCAAACGGGTCTTCGAATACATTGGTGAGCCCGGTTCATTAAAACCGATGTGGCCATTTACACCAATGCCTAAAATCTGTAGATCGATTCCTCCTGCTTCTTTTATTCGATGCTCATAGTCAGCACAGTGCTCTTTGATCTTGTCCTTAGGGATCATTCCGTTGGGAAGAAAATAATTCTCGGGATCAATATCAGTTTGTTCAAACAGGTATTTGCGCATAAAATAATGGTAACTGTTGAGCGCGTCAGCTTCCATTGGGTAATATTGGTCAAGATTAAAAGTGATCACATTTTTAAAACTCAGTCCTTCTTCAGTATGCATTCTTACCAATTCAGCATAAAGAGATTTGGGGGTAGATCCGGTTGCAAGACCGATCACTGCTTTTTTCCCCTGCGCATTTTTTTCTTTAATCAGCACCGCGATCAATTCTGCCACGTACCGCGAACCGTCTTTAGGAGTTTTAAAAATTTCAACTGGTATTTTTTCAAGAGAATCAGAAAGGTTGATGTTTAAAGACATAATGAATTAAGTTTCGAATAATGATTTTGAAGTGCAAATCTATTTTAAAAATTACATTGTATTAACAAAGATTAGAGAATACAAATTCGAAAAAAATATCTGGTTACTGTGAAAACTTTTTTTTTGTGTCAAACCAGTCTTTTTGTAATGAGTGAATGGCTAAAAATATGTAACGAAAGTCTACCAAAAGCGAAGATTAAGGGAAGCTGGAATCTTTACAACACTTTCGCATTTTTTCCAATGGAAAAACACTACAATATATTATGGAGTTAATTT
Source organism: Ginsengibacter sp. (assembly GCA_051960475.1). Taxonomy (GTDB): domain Bacteria; phylum Bacteroidota; class Bacteroidia; order Chitinophagales; family Chitinophagaceae; genus Ginsengibacter. The sequence goes on along the minus strand of JBQCEG010000084.1, from coordinate 2,821 downwards.
TCAGTGCCTTGTTGAGTGTGGAAACAAATGTGGAATTTTTTGGACAAACAGCGGTCAATTGGCACAAAACTTGCCTCATATAGACAAGCAAGCATGGTTGCGTTGACTGTGAAAATTGAAAATAAACGTCCTAACAATCATTGTGCCAAATTGATTTACCTCTTTTTTTAAATTTAATGTAACAAGAAAATGAAAGAAGTACTGCTTACATAATAATCATGATAAATAACCGTTAATAAGGAGGTTAAGGAAAAAGCTAACCTTCCTTAACCCTCACTCAGCCTATGAACTGAGTGGATGAAAAATATTAATCCCAATATCCTAATAGCACTCCTATGCTACAGAGAAAACCTATGAAATTACTCTACCTGTTTGTCTCACTTTTATTCACAATTTCTGTTAATGCTGGTAAGATTACAGGACCTGCTGGGGTAGCAGCAAACGCCGGCCCTGATCAAACAATATATCTTACCCAAACTTCAAGTGTTACCCTTAATGGAAGTGCAAGTTCTGCCGGTAGCTATCAGTGGACTGAAGTTTCCACGGATTACAGCAGCGGAGCAACTATTACTTCCCCAAACTCTGCTGTTACGACTGTGACTGGTTTAAAGCAAGGTGTTTGGTATTTCCAACTGTCAGTAACAAGTAATGGGATTACCGCAACTGATCAAGTGGTTGTAAGGGTAGATTATGATTTACCGCCTTCGAATGGGACTTTGATTCATACATTCAAAATGGATGACAATTCTTCCGTCATTAATGATCGGCATGATACCTCATCTTATTTTCCAGTTAGCGATCTTAATTTTGGTCAATCTGGAGCAGATCCTAATCACTTTTTTCTTTTTAGAGACAGATTAAATGGATTAGGGATTGATAAGGAAAATGGGAAATTATATAGTACTATCCAAGATGGATATGCAGGTACAGATGGTTTTCCAAGAAGTGAAGTGGCTCTCGCTGATTATGATTTTACAATAGATACTTTACACACTTACACATTTGAATGGAAAGGATATTTTCCTCAAAATGAAAATTACCTTACTAGCTGGTACCAGATTCTAACTATGTTTCAAATTCACGGAGGGGTTCAGGTTCCAACCGTTTTTGGGTTTGATCTTGATGCTAATGGTAATCTTATTTCAGGGGATGTTTACGATGATTATAGTGGAACAGATTATGGGAAAGGTCCGGGACTAAAGACTGTTAGTAAGAACTTTTCAACTTTAAATAATTTTTTCGATAATGCACATACTATCCGAGTAACTGTAAGGGAAGGCCGTGGATATGCCGGGCAAACAGCATTCATAAAGATTGAATTGGATGGTGTTACTACTTATTATAGAAATACTGGACAGGTTGGTTCTTCCCACTGGGATGATTATGTGAAGTTTGGGGGATTATACGACTGGAACAGTGCTATGGTAAACGGAAATGATTTGTGGAGAGGTAGGAAGTTTCAGTTAGTAACAGAAGCATTTAATGTTTATGTTTTAACTGATAATCAATCTCCAACTGCTAGTGCAGGAAACAATCAAACTATAACTCTGCCAAATAATACTGTTGCATTATCCGGAAGTGCATCTGATCCGGATGGAACAGTTTCGTGGTATGAATGGACACAATTATCTGGGCCCACAGGTGCTACTATTAATAATCCAACTTCCTCAACCACTTCTGTTGATGGACTTTCCGAGGGAGTATATCAATTTGAATTAAAAGTACAAGATAACCAGGGAGCAACTGCAACAAGCACAACACAAGTTACAGTTAATGCTGCCGCTAATTCCATTCCGACTGTTAATGCAGGGGCTGATCAAATAATTACTCTTCCAGATGACAGTGTTACCTTATACGGTTCTGCGAACGACTCAGATGGATTTATTTCCTCTTGGTTATGGAAAAAAATATCAGGGCCTGCGGTGACGGTTTCAGACAGTTCCGCCGCTTCAACTTCGATTACGGGATTAGTTCAGGGAACATATGCATTTGAACTAACGGTCAACGACAATAGTGGAGCTGTTGCAAGGGATACGGTGATTGTGAAGGTGAATCCAGCTCCAATAATGACCAATAAATCACCCACTGCCAATGCAGGCGGAGATAAAACAATTACCCTTCCTACCAATAGTACTGAACTTTCAGGTAACGGAACAGACAGTGATGGAACAATAGTCTCATATTTGTGGAAAAACATTTCATCTTTAAGCGCTGCAATTTCTGATAGTTCGGCTGCTATTACTCAAGTAAAGAATTTATTAGCTGGGAGTTATCAATTTGAACTAACGGTCACAGATAATAAAGGTGCTACTGGAAAGGATACTGTAATGATCACAGTTAAGGCTGATTCTTCCATTAAGATTGATAAATCACCAGTTGCAAATGCAGGTTCGGATCAGACAATTACACTTCCAACAGATAGTGTAAAACTTTCGGGAAGCGGGAATGATTCAGATGGAACAATTGCTTCTTATTCATGGAGTCAGATTTCAGGAAATGCATCAACAATTGTAAATGGATCATCGGCCACAACAACTGTGCGGAATTTGGCGCAGGGAGCCTATCAATTCGAGTTGACAGTGACTGATGATAAAGGGGCGACTGGAAAAGATACTATGAAAGTAGCCGTAATCGCTGCGCACAAAACCTCAACTAATAAAGCCCCTGTTGCAAATGCAGGTTCGGATCAGACAATTACACTTCCAACTGATAGTGTAAAACTTTCGGGAAGCGGGAATGATTCAGATGGAACAATTGCTTCTTATTCATGGAGTCAGATTTCAGGAAATGCATCAACAATTGTAAATGGATCATCGGCCAC
>JBQCEG010000083.1:0-156677 GCA_051960475.1 Ginsengibacter sp. | reverse complement strand
GACCAAAAATGAACGCCCAAAGAAATCCATGAATGTGAATTCCATCCACGAGTTTGCCGGCCAGGATCACCATTAAAACATTAATGATCAATAGAAAAATTCCAAGTGTGAGAATGGTAATTGGAAGCGTTAAGATGATCAACAGCGGTTTAACGATGGCGTTAAGGATCGCCAAAACAATTACAAAAATCAAGTCCGTTCCATAGGAATCAATAACGATGTGAGGTTGCAACAACAGTGATAAACCATAAGCGATTACAGCAGTAACAAGCAGCCTGACAATGAATTTCATTAAGAATAATTTTCTTAAAAATAATTCATATTACAAGCAATTCATAAAAATCTTCAGGTGTTAAATATTTGTTGGCCAACTCCTGCAATTCAGGTGAAGAAATTTGTTTGATGGTTTGTATCGAATCGTAAAAATAATTTTCATCAAGATCATTTAATATCAAACTTTTCCAGCGGGAAATGATCTGGAAAGGTCCGTCGATATAACCGAGGTTTATACCCATCATATAATTTTTTACGAGCAAAAGTTCTTCTTCGTTAACCGGCTCTTCCTGAAGGTGACTCATTTCATTGTACACTTCCCCGATCGTGGCTTCGCAAACATCTCTTCCTGCCTCGGTACTTATCACCCACGAGCTTTCTTCAATATGATTTTCAAGATAACTATGAATTCCATAAGTGTATCCTTTTTCTTCACGGATGTTGCTCATCAACCTGGAGCCAAAATAACCGCCAAACAAGGTGTTTAGCACAATGCATCTTTTAAAATCGGGATCCTTTCTGTTTGGAAATGGACGGCCGATTCTTATTGCTCCCTGAACGCCGTTTTCATCATTATTAATATGATGTTTCTTTTCTGATGAAGGTTTTCGTGTATACCTTGGCGTTATGATCTTTTCATTCAATGCAAGATCACCGAAATTAGATTCGACCAACTTTTCGAAATCAGCAGGAAGGCGTCCTGCGGCAAAAATCCGGCAACGCGATTTTTGATAATAATTAGAAAAGAATGAAACCATGTCATCCCGTTGAATCGCTTCAATATCCTGGGCATTACTTACTTTTCCGTAAGGATGATCTTCGCCATACAAATATTCATCGATCAACCGGTTGGCCACAAAATCACATTTCAATAAATTGACAGAAAGCCGTTGAATGCTGTTTTGTTTAAAAATGTCAATTTCACTTTCAGGAAAAACTGATTCTGTGATCAATTCCCTGATCACCGGAAGCAATTCCTTTAAATGTTTGGAAAGACAATGAAGCGTGATGGTAGCGGTCTCATTTCCACTTTTGCGATTGAGATAAGAACCGTAATACTCAAAATATTCTGTAATCTCAAAAGCACTTTTGCTGGCAGTTCCATTTTTCACCAGGTGATTAGTTGCTGCTGCAACGGCATTTTTATTTTCAAAATTATTTCCTGCATCAAAAACAAAATCCACCATCGACACTTCTTCTTCCCCATCATTTATATAATAAACCGGTGCCCCATTTGAAAGTAAGATCTTTGTATAAGGCTTAAGATTTATCCGGTAATCAATTGCATCTTTAATTGCAGGAGCTATCGTTCTGTTGAGCATTTTTAATCATTTAATTTTTTACAGTCTAAATAGTTTTTTTAAAAAACTATTCTTTCACTGAAGAGCGGTAATACAACGTGTTGCTGTTTTCATCTTTGAAGATGGTACGGCACTCTTCCAAAATTTCTTCTCTCGTAACAGCATGGTATTTTTCCAGTTCGGTATTCATCAGGTTCGCATCGCCGAGCAGTTCATAATGCGCCAAACTGTTGGCTCTGTTCATCAAGCTGATGTCTTCAAAAGCAATCATGCTTTCGGTTTTGTTTTTTATTTTTTCAAGCTCAGCTTCGCTTATCATTTCCGATTTTATTTTATTCAATTCTTCAAACACCGCATTTTCTGCAGTTTCAAGCGTCACACCTTTGATCAATCTTCCGCTTATGGTTAACAAACCAGGATCAGCACTTCCCATGTGCGAACAATCGATGCTGCTGAACAACTGCTTTTCCTTCACCAACTTTTGAAACAAGCGTGATGAAGTGCCGCCGCCAAGAATTTCAGAAATTATTTCAGCGGTATAATATCTTTCGTCCAATCTACCTGAAACGTGCCATGATTTAAATAAAGCGTCCAGCGGAACAGGCGCAGTCACTTCCATCATCCGTGGCTCCCTTTGCTCTGGTTCCTGTTTTATGTTGCGGTTGTATTTGTTGCCCGCAGGAATACCACCAAACCATTTCCCGGCAAGATTTTTAACCTGGTCAACTGTAACGTTGCCGGCAACAGTTAGAATTGCATTGGAAGGTGTATAATGTTTTCGAAAAAAATCCTTTACTTCCTGCAGTGTTGCATTTTCAATATGGCTTAATTCCTTTCCGATCGTCATCCATTTATAAGGATGAACTTTGAAAGAAAGATCGCGCAATTTGTGCCAAACATCGCCATAAGGTTTGTTGATATAATGTTCTTTAAATTCTTCAACAACAACCTTTCGCTGCACTTCGAGAGAATTTTCATTGAAAGCCAATGAACACATGCGATCACTTTCGAGCCAAAAAGCGGTTTCAATATTTTCAGCCGGCAATTGACAAAAATAATTTGTGAGGTCTGTGGTTGTGTAGGCATTGTTTTCACCTCCAGCCATTTGAAGAGGTTCATCATAAGATTCAATGTGCAAACTGCCGCCAAACATCAAATGTTCAAACAAATGCGCAAATCCTGTATGGTCTTCATCTTCGTCGCGTGCACCCACATCATACATCACATCAACTACCGCCATTGGAGTACTTTTATCTTCATGAACAATAACGCGAAGGCCATTATCCAAAACAAACTTTTCAAACTTTATCATACGTGCAAAATTGCGGCAAACGAAATCATTTCCCAAATGGATGAATTCAACAGAAGGGCAGACCAGCAATTTTTTTAACGGAAATGAAAATAAAACTTTTTAATAAATGTTGATTCACTACCGGCAAAAACCAGTTGTTATTGTTTTATTGTTAAAGACAGTTGTTAACCTTCATCAACCTCTCTATTTCATCGGTTAGGCGTTGGAATATCTCGTCAATGGAGCCTTCCCCTTTTATCATAACAACTTTGTCGGCTTTCGCGTAATGATCAGCGACTGTAGCCGTTTTTTTGTGATATTCAATTATACGCGCCCTTATCACCATTTCATTGCTATCATCTGAGCGGCCGCTTGTTTGTCCGCGCTTAACCAATCTTTTGATCAGTTCTTCCTCGCTCACTTCGAGCGCCAGCATCACATCGATGCAAGTATCTTTTTTGGCAAGAAGTTCATCCAGCTCCTGCGCCTGCACAGCAGTACGCGGAAATCCGTCAAATAAAAATCCTGCCGCATGAGGATTGGTGTCTATGGCATCATTGATCATTCCGATAACCACTTCATCCGGAACCAGCAATCCCTGGTCCATATATTTTTTTGCTTCAACGCCCAAGGGGGTTTTGCGGGAAATTTCGCTTCTCAATAAATCGCCTGTGGAAAGATGTTTCAGGTGATATTTTGCGATCAGTTTTTCTGACTGCGTGCCTTTTCCGCTGCCCGGTGGGCCAAATAAAATAAGATTAAACATTAGCGTAATAAAGTCCTTGTGAGCATCAAATATACTTTATGCATTTTAAAAATTGGCACGGCATGATAAAAAGCAGATTTTTTTTTACCCCAAGCTGTCCTTTTTTGATTCCGTAATTTTACGCAGGAATTAAAAATTTCAAATAAAACCAGAAAGAAATGGATACAGAAAAAGTAAATGGATTCACACCTCCAGACAAGGATCCTGCAGAAGTGAAGAATGAAGAATGGAAGAAGATTTTGCCAGGAGAACTTTATCATATAGCCCGTCAAAAAGGCACCGAAAGGCCCGGAACAGGGAAATATTATCAACACAGTGAGGTGGGAACTTATTATTGCGCGGTTTGTGGCAACCCGCTTTTTAGAAGCAATGGAAAATTCAACAGCAGCTGTGGTTGGCCAAGTTTTTTTGAACCAATCTCTAAAGACAGCATCATTTATCTTCCGGATAATTCTTATGGAATGAAGCGCACAGAAGTTGAATGTGGTAAATGCCACTCACACCTCGGTCACGTATTTGAAGACGGACCTCCACCAACCGGTTTGCGTTATTGTATCAATTCCGTGGTGTTGGGCTTTGAAAAGGAAGAAAAATAATCTTTTACGGCCTTCCGGTAAATGCACGCCGCAGTAAAGCAACAATAAAGGTGAAAATTGCCGAACCAATGATGGCCCAAAGTATGGGAAATGGTTTGCCCTCCACATTTACAGTAAAAAAATCCGGTAAACCCATTTGCTTCGCCAGCCACAAACCAATATATGCGCCAATAAAACCTACAACAATTGAAACAAGGCAGCCACCTACATTGTAGCCGGCAAGAGATTGACCAATGCCCCCGCAGATAGCGGCGATCAATAACAGGATCAGAAATCCAAAGAGAGTCATAGCGTTTAATTTTTTGTAAAAGAAATTTTTTTCATTTATTTATAGCAAAAAGACAGCCGATTATTTATTGGGAAAATCTCATCGCAATTTTTTTAGCCTGATCTTTGACGGCAATAAAAAGTTGCAATAATTAAATTTCACAAGCCATCTTTGCAAAAAACGAAACGAAGTGTCAGCATGATGAACAGTAGACCAGCCGAAAAAAATGTTATTTCAAAAAAAATTGATTCGGTTTTCCTCGATTTTTATTCGGCCAGCCAATTTATAATCCGCTTTTTTAAAGAACTTTTTGTTCCGCCTTACGAAATAAAGGAGGTAATCAAACAGTGTTACGAAGTTGGATATAAATCCTTGTTCCTAATTTCGCTCACAGGTTTTATAACCGGGCTGGTTTTTACAAAACAATCGCGGCCTTCACTTTCGGAATTTGGTGCCACTTCATGGTTGCCAAGTTTGGTTGCCATCGCAATCATTCGTGCATTGGCGCCTTTGGTTACAGCGTTGATTTGCGCAGGAAAAGTCGGTTCTAATATTGCTGCTGAATTGGGATCTATGAAAGTGACCGAACAAATCGATGCAATGGAAGTTTCTGCGGTGAATCCATTTAAGTTTTTGGTGGTTAGCCGCGTACTGGCAACAACAATCATGATCCCCATGCTGATGTGTTATACCGGTTTTGTGGCCATGATGGGTGCCTTCTTAAATGTTCATCAAAATGAAATGACAAGTTTTATAACGTTTTTCCAGCAGGCATTTCAAAAAATTTCATTTCTCGATATTTTTTCGTCCGTGGTAAAAAGCATTGTATATGGATTTACAATCGGAATGGTAGGATGTTATAAAGGATTTCATGCCAAGAACGGAACGGAAGGTGTGGGCAAAGCCGCAAATATGTCGGTAGTGCTTTCGATGTTTTTAATTTTTATAGAAGAAATACTTATTGTACAGGTAACCAATAGCATTAGATAGTAATGGAAGCAGGAAAGGAAAACAGCGGCGATGACATTGTGATTTCTATTAAAGATCTCTACAAGGCTTTTGGCGACAATGAAGTACTTCGTGGTGTGAATCTTGAGGTGCACAATAAAGAGAACGTAGTCGTTTTGGGAAGATCAGGAACAGGAAAATCGGTGTTGATCAAAATCATTTGTGGTTTGTTAAAGCCGGACAGCGGTGAAGTAAATGTGTTGGGCAAAGAAGTTGAGTTGCTTAAGGATAAAGAGTTGCAGGAACTCAGGTTGGAAATTGGTTTTTCTTTTCAAAACAGTGCTTTATACGATAGTATGACCGTTAGAGAAAACCTTGCATTTCCACTCGTTCGCCATGCCAAACATTTGTCGAAAAAAGAAACACAGGAACAGATTGAACGGGTATTAGATGAAGTAGGTTTGTCACAAACGATCAACCAGATGCCATCAGAACTTTCGGGCGGACAAAGAAAAAGAATTGGCATTGCAAGAACATTGATCTTACGACCGAAGATCATGTTGTATGACGAACCGACTTCAGGCCTTGACCCGATAACAAGTATTGAAATCAATAACCTCATCAACCAGGTAAAACATAATTTCGATACCACTTCAATTATCATCACCCATGATTTGACCTGTGCAAAAACAACGGGGGATAAAGTGGCAATGTTGTACGATGGCAAGTTCATTAAGAAGGGCACATTTGAAGAAGTGTTTAGCAGCGAAGACGAAAGAATTCAAAATTTTTATAAATACAATTTCATAAAATAATTATGCGAACGACCTCAAATAGAAGAGCAGTAATTGTAGGAATTTTCATTGTCCTCGCGCTCGCCATATTTGTCTGGACCATTCTTACTTTGGGTTCTCAAAAAAGTACTTTTGATAAGACGATCACAGTAAAAACTTATTTCCAAAATGTGAACGGTCTTCAAAAGGGAAACAACATTTGGTTTTCAGGTGTGAAGGTTGGAACGATAGATAATGTTTCGCTTATTGGAAATGGAAAGGTTGAAGTAGATATGACCATTGAAGAAAAATCAGTTCCCTATATTCACAAAAACGCCAAGGCAAAACTTTCGAGCGACGGATTGATTGGTAATAAAATTATTGAGATCTATGGCGGTTCTTCACAGGCGCCGCCTATAGCCGAAGGTGATGTTTTGAATAATGAAGAATTGTTGAGTACAGACCAAATGATGGCAACACTTTCAAAAAACAACGATAATCTGCTGGCTATTACTGACAACTTAAAAACCATCAGCAACAAAATGGCTGCAGGGCAAGGTTCTGTTGGAAAATTATTGAACGATCAAACTTTTTATGATGAACTCAATAAAACGGTTATAACATTGAGAAATGCCTCGGCAAATCTTCAGCAACTTTCTGCAAATGTGAATCATTACACAGCAAGATTAAATGACAGCGGAACACTAGCAAATGATTTGGTAAGCGATACGGTTATTTTCAGTAAATTAAGATCAACCGTAGGCCAATTACAGGAAGTGGCCAACCAATCGAATGAAGTGATCGGAAATCTGAAAGAAGCTTCCAGCACAGTCAACCAGGGATTAAAAAATCCAAATTCGCCCGCTGGCATGTTTTTGAACGATGAAAAAACAGCTTCAGGATTAAAAGCAACAATGGAAAATTTGCAATCGGCAAGTGTCAAACTGAATGATGATCTTGAGGCCGTTCAACATAATTTTTTACTTCGCGGATTCTTCAGAAAAAAAGCAAAAGTCGAAAAATCAAAAGCAGAGATTAAAACCAAATAAGAAAAATTTTGTGTCCCAATTTCAAAAAAGTTAATTGCTGTTAACTCAATTATTTTTATTCTATTTTTGAGAAAACAGCTCGTATGAAAATGAAAAAGATGTTTTCTTGTTTGGCGATTACTTTTTTGGCGCTCAGTTTCAATTCTGCAAAGGCACAAAACACCAATCCTGAAAACTGGACAGCAGATCAATTGATAGAACCGGCTACGCTTGCCCAAACACTAAATTCAAATAAAAATATTCCTTTAATTTATTGCGTCGGCCCCGGAGTGGTTATCCCACATTCGATTGATATCGGCATGGTGAAAGACCCACAGAACCTGCAAAAATTCAAAGATGCATTAAACAAAGTGCCTCGCAATTCAAACATTGTTATTTATTGTGGCTGTTGTCCCTTCGATCATTGCCCCGATGTGAGGCCGGCAATCAGTACTTTGAAAGCAATGAAATTTACCAATTATCATTTACTCAACCTGCCTCATAATATCAGGACAGATTGGATAGCGAAAGGTTATCCTGAAGTAAAAAAATAAGTTGAAAAATATCAGCATGAAAAACGCTAAACAGTTCTTGTTTTTTGCGGTGATCATTTTATTTGCCGCCAAAAGTTATGGCCAGGATCCGGATATGCCGGATTCAAGAAGAAAAACAGAATCATTTCAAAGATTTCATACTCCTGACATAAGATCGGAAATTGCAACCTTTACTTTAGCCGGAATTGGCGAAGGAGCGCCCATCACTCCTTTGGAGAAAGTTCCCTATACTTCCATAGGTAAAGATTCAATTGTTTTTGAAGGACAGGGAATAAAAGCAGAAGTGAAAACTGCTCCTTTTGATCCTTCAAAACATAAATTGAATTACGACGACAAATATTTGGTGAGAATCGATCGCAGAGCTTATTATGGTGATTATAATCATGTTCCCAAAACTGAAATTTCAAACATCACCGTTATTATTCGTGGCGATACGGTTGCCATTCCGCCAACGGCGTACAACGATTTGTTCAACCTGCATTTTACTTATAATGATAAAGGCGTAGAACGCACTACAGACGCAGTTTACATTTCACAGGTTGGCCAGCGTGTTTATCTCTATTTATATTCCCGCAACACTTATGGGAATTATGAAGTGACTTTCATCATCCAGGATAGGAGATATCTTCGCCGTGTTCTTGATTATGACATCATGTAAAAAAAATTGCAGGAATTTGTTTGTTCACTGCGAATAAAAAATCTAAGAAAAAGTTCGTTTACTGTTCAAAAAATAAAGCCGATCAGCAGGCAACCGAGCACGATAAAAGGTGCGGGAATTTTGGTGAATGTGAGAAGCGAAAATGTCCCGACGATCACAAAAAGATTTACAAAACTTACCGTATTAAACTCTGTGATGGAAATATCTTTTACAAGATACAGAAATGCGCCCCACATAATTCCTACAACCACTGCGTTAATTCCTTCCAGCGACCGATAGACGACGACATATTTTTTGAGGTATTGCCAAACGGGAAAGAAAAATAGCACAAGCAGTGCACTCGGCAGAAAAATAAAAATGCATCCAATAAAACAACCGATGATCTGCCAGTTTCGGCCGTATTCACGCAGCACCATTCCGCCGATATAAGAAGAAACTGAAAAAACGGGCCCGGGAATGGCGCGAACAATTCCCCAACCAGTTAAATATTCTTCTTTGTCAAGGTAATTCGACTTTTCACGCGTAACATATTGTTCATACATCATCGGCATCAATACATCCCCACCACCAAAAACAAGACTTCCATAACGATAAACATTTTCTGTAAGATTATACGCGCGTTTGTGTGGCCAGTCTTGCTTTCGCGCTGTTTCACTAAAAAAACCGACGATAATAAAAATCAGCAGAAACAACCAGATGTTGGTCCACTTGATATGCCTCGGTTTTATATTTTCTTTTTCAGGATAACGCTTATCGCTGAAATTGGTAACCACGCCGCCAAGAACAATAAGAATCGGAAAAACCCATGGTGTTTTAAAAAAAAGATAAGTGCCAAAAGCACCAACAAACATTATGATGAAAGTGATATTATTCCTGATCGAAACTTTATACATGCGGAAGGCGGCAAAAGCAATAAAACCAACGGCCATAGGTTGCACGTAAGTAAACAGGTTGAGATTTACGTGGTAAGTTTTTACATAATAATAAAGAAAAGAAAAAACAGCCATCAGAACGCAAGCCGGAAGGATCCAGATCAAAAGCGTCAGAATTGCGAGAGGCACACCTCCACGCTTGTAACCTATTAGTGTGATTGTCTGCGTAGAAGAAGCGCCGGGCAGCATTTGACAAAAGGCAACGTATTCCATCAACTCTTCTTTGGTAACGTCTCTTCTTCCTTCCACAAATGTTTTCATCATCATTCCCAAATGCCCTTGTGGTCCGCCAAATGCAGAAAGAGTGTAATAAAAAACAGCTTTTAAAAAAGGAATATGCCGGTGCAGAATCATGAAAATATTTTTTAAAATCTTGCCATTTCTTGCGCCGGGCCCTTAATGGTTTTCGAATAAAATTTTTCTCATTCAATCAAATTATATTTTTTATAAAAATTCAATTATTTTTTCAATCCAATTTCTCTTAAACGTTCATCAAGATATTCTCCTGCAGTAATATCGTCAAAGGCTTTAGGATGGTTTTCATCAATACATTGTTCCAAAGCAGAGAGATCCATTGCTGATTTTGGATGAAGAAAAAACGGGATTGAAAACCTTGATGTATGCCACAATTCACGAGGAGGATTTACAACACGATGGGTTGTACTTTTCAATTTATTATTGGTAAGGCGCTGCAACATATCGCCTACATTCACCACGATCTGGTCTTCCAATGAAGTGACCGGCACCCATTCATTTTGTTTTGAAAGAATTTCAAGTCCGCCTGCGGAAGCCCCGACAAGTAAAGTTATCAGGTTGATGTCTTCGTGCTGCTCAGCTCTTATCGCACTTTTGGGTTCAACAGTAATTGGTGGATAATGAATCGCCCTGACAATCGAATTTCCTTCTTCAACTTTATCATCAAAAAAATGTTCATCGAGGCCAATATAAAGCGCAATTGCCTGTAATAAAGATTTACCAGACTTTTCAAAAGCACGATAGGCATTGTAAAGCGTTTCATTAAAACCCTGCACTTCATCAACTTTCACATTGTCAGGATATTCTGGCTTCAAAGGATGATCTTCAGGAACGGTTTGACCGTATTGAAAAAATTCTTTCAAATCAGGAGCGTCACTTCCTTTTGCATGTTCTTTTCCAAATGAAGTGTAACCTCGTTGACCCGCAAGTTCTGGTATTTCATAATTCTTCTTTTTATCCGCCGGAAGAGAAAAAAACTGTTGCACCTTTTTGTAAAGATCATCAATAAGATCGGACGGAATTCCATGATTTTTTACTGCAACAAAACCTACTTCTTCATATGCCTTTCCGAGCTTTTGTACAAATGCTTCTTTTAGTTTCGGATCTTCGCCTGTAAAGTCAGATAAATCAACAACTGGAATGTTCATTGGCTAAAAATTTTATTTTTATAACGAATGTAACAAGGGCAATGTCAAATTACAAAGAATATTTTTTATCTAAAGGTATCGCAATTATTTTTTTGTTTTTCGTGTACGCATCCAACAATTCCTGCACTCAAAAAATTTACAGCCAGCCTGCCAATTATGATTTCAAAAGTAAAGACGGCGCACCTGATTTTAGTGACCCTGATTATTGGGCTGCATCGCCATTTAAAGAAGATCCTTCTGACGAAGTGCCGGCAGAAATGAGTGATGAAAAAGATACTTTGGCAGATGTATTTTTTATTTATCCAACTTCTTATACCGATTTAAAAATGCCCGACGGATGGAATGCAGAAATTGATGATCCAGGTATCAATGCAAAAACGGATAAACAATCGATCCTTTACCAGGCAAGTATTTTTAACCGTTATTGCCGTGTTTTTGCGCCTCGATACCGGCAGGCAAACCTTGAAGCTTTTTATACGAGCGATAAAGCAAAAGCCAATGCTGCATTGGATTTGGCTTATTCAGATGTGAAGAAAGCCTTTGAATATTATCTTAAACATTACAATCATGGAAGGCCAATCATTATTGCTTCCCATAGCCAGGGAACATGGCATGCAGGAAGATTGCTGAAAGAATTTTTTGAAGGAAAACCATTGCAGAAGCAACTGGTCTGCGCTTACATAGTTGGCTTGCCTGTTTTTACTGATTATTTTTCTCAACTGAAGCCTTGTGCTGATTCTACATCTACCGGTTGCTTTGTAAGTTGGCGCACTTTCCAGGAAGGATATGAAGCAACTTATGTAAAAAAAGAAACAAAAAAAGCAATCGTAATTAATCCTTTAACCTGGACTATGGACACGACATTAGCGCCAGCCAGTTTGAACAAGGGGGCGGTTTTGCGCAATTTCAATAAAGTAATGCCCGATCTCGTTCATGCACAAATTCATGGGAATGTTTTATGGGTAAACAAGCCCCGTTTTTTCGGAAGCATTTTTCTACATATCAAAAATTACCATATTGCCGATTACAATTTGTTTTATGAAAACATAAGGGAAAATGCGGGAACGAGGATTAAAAGTTTTTTGCAAAAACAAATTATTGATTCAACAGTAAATCAATAAATAAGTGCGATTTTTATTTTGCTGAATTAAAACTCTGCATTCTTCGGATATCGCGGAAATGGAATTACGTCGCGGATGTTGGTCATGCCAGTTACAAATTGGATCATCCTTTCAAAGCCAAGTCCGAAGCCTGCATGAGGCACGGTTCCATATCTTCTCGTATCAAGATACCAGTACATTTCTTCCACAGGAACATGCATTTCGCGCATCCGGTTTTCCAATACTTCCAATCTTTCTTCACGCTGCGAACCACCAACAATTTCCCCGATACCCGGTGCAAGAATATCCATTGCTGCAACCGTTTTTCCATCATCATTCAACCTCATGTAAAATGCCTTTATTTCTTTCGGGTAATTGATCAGTATCACCGGTTTTTTAAAATGTTTTTCTACCAAATAACGCTCGTGTTCGCTTTGAAGATCGATACCCCAACCTGTGACAGGATATTGAAATTTCTTCTTTTTATTGGCAGAGGAATTTTTTAAAATTTCAATCGCCTCTGTATAAGTGAGCCTTTCAAAATCATTATTAATTACAAATTCAAGCTTTTCGATCAAGCCCATTTCGCTACGCTCGTTTTGTGGCTTTTGCTTTTCTTCATCCACAAGGCGTGCTGCAAGGAAATCCAAATCTTCGCGGTTATGTTCTAATGCATATTTAATAATGTATTTAATGAATTCCTCCGCAAGATTCATATCATCTTCCAAATCAGAAAAAGCCATTTCAGGCTCTATCATCCAGAACTCAGCAAGATGCCTGGCCGTATTGGAATTTTCTGCCCGAAATGTTGGACCAAAAGTATAAACATCGCCAAGCGCCAAAGCGGCCAATTCAGCTTCCAACTGGCCGCTAACAGTTAAGTTGGCAGGCCTTCCAAAAAAATCTTCTTTATAATTTATAGAGCCATCTTCATTCTTGACTGGCTGTTCCAGGTCGAATGCTGTCACGTGAAAAGTTTCACCCGCACCTTCTGCATCAGAAGCAGTAATGATGGGAGAATGTAAGTAAACAAATCCCTTTTCATTAAAAAATTGATGGATTGCGAAAGCAAGTGCATGCCTAACTCTAAATACAGCACCAAACGTATTTGTACGAAAACGAAGGTGCGCAATTTCACGTAAAAATTCAAGGCTGTGTTTTTTAGGTTGTAGTGGAAATTTTTCCGCATCGCTATCGCCGAGCACTTCTACCTTTTGGGCTTTTAATTCCACTTTTTGTCCTTTACCCAAAGACGGAACAAGCGTTCCTGAAATTTTTAATGCTGCACCAGTTGTGATCCTTTTTAAAAGACTTTCATCAAATTTGCCCAATTCCAAAACCACCTGAAGGTTTGCATTAGTGCTCCCGTCATTCAATGCAATAAACTGGTTATTTCTGAATGTGCGCACCCATCCCATCACTGTTAAGTCGTGGTTGATTAACTCATTTGCAAGTACCTCTTTTATCCTTTCTCTTTTATTCAACATGTGTTTAGATTATATT
Source organism: Ginsengibacter sp. (assembly GCA_051960475.1). GTDB lineage: Bacteria > Bacteroidota > Bacteroidia > Chitinophagales > Chitinophagaceae > Ginsengibacter. The sequence continues at coordinate 143,283 of JBQCEG010000083.1, read as the reverse complement.
CGCAAATATAAAGTATCAGATAAATTTTCTGGTCTAATCCTTGCTTAAACACCTCCAAAGAGACAATAGGTCTTGATTTTAGTGGTCATACAAAAAAGAAAAAAATTTACGTATTTTATTATTTTAATGTAATATTGCATCAAGATTAAAGCTGACTAATTTCCTTTGCTACGGTGCATCAGTTATATCAGAATCCATTTCCATTATAAATATCAATATTAGATTTACAATTTTCAATTTGCGTTTTTGACTATTAATCTATACGTCTCTTTATGTATGACATTTTACAACTGAACGATATGCTCGTTCCGGAACTGCTGGATATAGCCGAGCAGCAAAATATACCTGATACTAAAAATTTACAAAAACAAGAATTGATCTATAAAATTCTTGATAAACAAGCATCCATGACTTCAAACGATAAAAAAGAAACTACTACAGAAAAGCCGAAAAGAAAGAGGATCGTAAAACCAACTGCCAAGAAGCAAACAGAAGAAACAACTCCTGCAACTGAAGAAAAAGAATCGAAGAGCAAGAAAACAGAAGATAAAAAGAAACCGGCTCCTAAGAAACAAAAAGAAGAAGAGGCAGAAACTCCTGAACTTGATTTTGACCAATATATTGATGATGAAGACGATCATGTAGAGCGTTTGGCGGATCCTAAAACCATTGCTCCGGCACTAATAGAATTATTGAAAGATGAAGACGAAGAAGTAGAAGAAATGATGCAGGAAATTCCTGCCAATGTAAACCAGGGAGGAAAGAGTTACCAGAAAAAAGAACCGGCTTTTAATATCGAATTCGATGGTGTTATTCTTGCGGAAGGCGTGTTGGAAATGATGCCGGATGGATACGGTTTTTTAAGAAGCAGCGATTATAATTATTTGTCATCACCTGATGATGTTTACGTTTCCCCTTCTCAAATAAAATTATTTGGATTAAAGACCGGGGATACCGTTTACGGTTCCGTTCGCCCACCGAAAGAAGGTGAAAAATATTTTGCATTATTAAAAGTAGAAACGATTAACGGGCGCGGACCTGACGAAGTTCGTGATCGCGTTCCGTTTGATTACCTTACACCGCTTTTCCCTTTCCAGAAACTGAATTTATTCTTAGGTTCCAATAATTATTCAACCAGAATAATTGATCTTTTCACACCAATTGGAAAAGGCCAGCGTGGCTTGATCGTATCTCAACCGAAGACCGGTAAAACGATGCTTTTAAAAGAAGTTGCTAACGCAATCGCTGCCAATCATCCCGAATGTTATTTAATGATCGTGTTGGTGGACGAAAGGCCTGAAGAGGTTACAGATATGGAGAGAAGTGTAAAAGCAGAAGTGATCGCCTCAACCTTTGACGAACCGGCTGAAAAGCATGTGAAAGTAAGTACGATGGCTTTGCAGAAAGCAAAACGTTTGGTAGAATGTGGACATGATGTAGTGATCCTACTTGATAGCATTACGCGTCTTGCACGTGCTCACAATACGGTTTCTCCTGCGAGTGGTAAAGTTTTATCAGGCGGTGTGGAAGCAAATGCGATGCAAAAGCCAAAGCAATTTTTTGGTGCTGCACGTAAGATCGAAAATGGTGGTTCTCTCACCATCATTGCCACCGCTCTTGTTGACACTGGAAGCAAAATGGATGAAGTAATTTTTGAAGAGTTCAAAGGAACCGGTAATATGGAACTTCAGCTCGACAGGAGATTATCGAACAGGCGAATTTTCCCTGCCATTGATATTGTTTCTTCTTCAACCCGTCGTGATGATTTGCTCCTTGATAAAGAAGTGCTTCAAAGAATGTGGGTTTTGCGCAATCACCTTGCAGATATGAACCCGGAAGAAGCCATCAATACGCTCATGAAGAATATGAAAGGAACCAAAGATAATGCGGAGTTCCTTACTTCAATGAACGGATAAAATCCCAAATATTTTACGGCAAAGAATAAACTGAAAGCTTACCGTCTTTTAAAACATAAAGACGGTAATTTGCTATTTTGATGGCAGAAGCGTTTTGCACCGCAACCGGCAAAGGATATGCGGTTACATCAGGAATAGGCGGTTGGTATTTATAAATATTTTGTTTGTCAAAGCCGTAAATTGTTTTACCAAAAATTTCAAGGCTTGTCCAGTTTTGAAAAGACAGTTTTGTTTTAAAACTCCCATAATAGTCGAAAATATAAATTCCTTTTTCCGGATCATACAAGTAAACAAACCCATCTCGGTCAATTATTTTTCGGGGCTCGGGAACTTCATTAAACAGCAAACGGAAATCTACTGTTTCTGAAAGAACATTTCCGTTGTCGTCTATTTTCTTCAGCTTATTATCCTGCTCATCAAATAACCAGATGTTGTTGTCGTAAGAAGAAGTAACTGCATGTACACCAAAAATATTTTGCTTCCGCAAATCGATGTTGGTAACTACATTCAGGTATTTATCAAGTAAAACAATTGTTGAAAAGTTCTGGTAAAATAAGATCGTTTTCCAAGGGTTTTCTGCATCTACGTAAGTTAGTTTTCCATATTTGGTTACCTGGTTATAAACGCCAACAGAATTGCCATTTTCATTGTACTTTTTTAATTGGTTGTCCGGTGTAATAATATAAATCGCTCCAATATTATCAACTGTAAAAGAAGCAACCGGATAATTTAATGACTGTATGAAACGGAAAGAAGAATCAGTTTGAGCATAGCAAACAGAAAAAGTGAGCAAGGAAAAAATAACCGCGTAGGCGATCAATTTCTTTTTCATTCTTTGTAATATTTCAGGTTTACCGTTCCCTTCTCAAAAATAGCGTAACTGTTGTATTTGATCCAATCTCCCAGGTTTATATAAACACTATCATCGTTAAGTGAATGGACGATTGGCAAATGTCGGTGACCAAAAATGAAATAATCGACTTGCTGTTTTTTCAGAGTTTCTTTTGCAAAAACGATCAGCCATTCCTTCTCTTCACCTAAAAAATGTTCATCTTTTTCTCCTGCAGCAGCGCGGCTTTTCCTGCTAAAATAATCGGCAATTCCTATTCCTGTTGATGGATGAAGCATTCCAAAAAGCCGCTGTGAAAACCGGTTCCTGAAAACCTTTTTCATCATCTTGTATTTGTGATCCCCCGGCCCCAATCCATCGCCATGACCTATCATGAATTTTTTATCATTAAATTCAAATCCCTTTGGCTCGTGGTAAACTTTAATATTTAATTCCCTTTCAAAATATCCGTTCATCCACATATCGTGATTGCCTACAAAAAAATGAATATCAATTCCTGAGTCCGTTAACTCAGCTAATTTGCCTAAAATTCTTACAAACCCTTTTGGAACCACTTTCTTGTATTCAAACCAAAAATCAAAAAGGTCACCGAGGATGAAGATCACATGAGCATCTTTCCTTATCTCTTCTAAGAATTGTACAACCCGCTTTTCCCGCTGCAGGCTTGATTCATAATCGGGCGCACCAAGATGAAAATCAGAAAGGAAATATATTTTTTTACCGTCGGGAATCTGCATGGTTTGAAAGGCTTCTCGTCTTTAATAAATGGGAATTAAAAATAAAATTGTGAATTTTTATTTGTTCACTAATAACTTCAAATTCCAGTTATTTATTTTCTACTGGTTTATCGATCAAAAATAAATAAACTTCTTTGGGGCCGTGAACACCAACAACCAGTGTTTTTTCAATATCTGCAGTTCGACTTGGACCAGCTGCAAAAGTGATAAACGACGGAAGATTGGTTCCATATTGAGCCTTTAATCCCTTTAGTGCATCACGGGTGTCGTAAACCAACTGATCGACATAAGCGACACAAATATGAACCGGTGCATAAGCGCTTGTGGTCCGGCCGCTTTGCTGCGCACTGCTCATGACAATAGCACCGGTGCGTGCAATAAGATAATGGCAAGAAGTAACGGCTGCATCACAATCTGCAAGAGAACTGTGATTTACCTGCGGAAATTCTTTTGGATTTAACAACCCTGAAAGATTGTCTTCAACACAATAAACGTTGCTCCACTTTTGCTCTTTTATCAATGCTTTGATTTGATTTTTCGCGTCTGCTTCGTTGACACAAAAAGCAAATTTTCCTAATAGTTTTGTAAATTCTTCTGCAAACAAAATTTCCAATTCTTCTTCCCGGGGTTTAAACACAGAATCGGTTCCCTCGCTTTTTGGAAAAGGTAAAGGCACTGGATTACTCAGTGCCTCTCTTATTTTTTTTAAAATTTTTTCTTTGGAAGAAGAAACTTTCATTCTTAAGATTTAATCTCGTGGTCGTTACTGTCCACAACGTGGATTGGCGGATCAATTACTGCATCTTTGGGGTTGTCCACAAAATCAAGTGCTTTCTTATCTTCATAAGGACGCTTTCCGATCAACGCTTCTACATCACTTTTGAAAAGAACTTCTCTCTTCAGCAAAGCCTGCGCAATTGTCTCAACTTCTTTTTTCTTTTCTGTCAATAATTTCTTTGTCCTTTCAAAAGCCTGGTCGATCAACTTGCGCACCTCCTCATCTATCATCTTTCCTGTTTCTTCGCTGTATGGCTTTTGGAACGAATTTTCCTGCTGAGGATCATAATAACTCACATTCCCAATCTTATCATTCATCCCGTAAACGGTCACCATTGAATAAGCCATCTTCGTTACCTGTTGCAAGTCGTTACTCGCACCGGTCGAAATCTTACCAAAGAAAATTGTTTCAGATGCACGCCCTCCAAGAGTCATACAAATCTGGTCAAGCAATTGATCTGTATTATATAAGTATTGCTCTTTAGGCGTGTATTGAGCATAACCCAACGCTGCTGTTCCTCTCGGCACGATCGTAACTTTTAAAAGAGGGTAAGCGTGTTCCAAGAACCAACCGCAGATTGCGTGACCGGCCTCATGATACGCAATGATTTCCTTTTCTTCAGGAAGAATAATTTTATTCTTCTTTTCCAATCCTCCAATTACCCTGTCTATGGCATCCTGAAAATCGCTCATATCAACGGCCTCTTTTCCATTACGCGCCGCAATCAACGCTGCTTCATTACAAACATTAGCAATATCCGCCCCGGCAAAACCAGGCGTTTGCTCAGCAAGTTTGTGTGTATCGAGATTTTGAGAAACTTTGATTGGAATTAAATGCACTTTAAAGATCGCTTCACGGCCTACAAGATCAGGACGATCGATACTAATTTGCCTGTCAAATCTTCCGGGACGCAATAAAGCACTATCAAGAACATCCGGCCTGTTGGTGGCAGCAAGAATGATAATTCCTAAATCGGTTCCAAAACCATCCATTTCAACCAACAATTGGTTCAGCGTGTTTTCCCTTTCATCATTGCTCATCATCATGTTCTTTCCACGAGCACGACCAATAGCATCAATCTCATCAATGAAAATGATACAGGGTGCCTTTTCTCTTGCCTGTTTGAACAAATCTCTTACACGGCTAGCTCCTACACCAACAAACATTTCCACAAAGTCACTACCACTAAGACTGAAAAACGGAACCTGCGCTTCACCAGCCACAGCTTTCGCCAACAAAGTTTTACCTGTTCCCGGAGGGCCGATCAACAACGCACCTTTGGGAATCTTACCGCCAAGGTTGGTATATTTTTTTGGATTTTTCAGAAAATCAACGATCTCCATTACTTCCACCTTTGCTTCATCAAGTCCGGCAACGTCACTGAAATTAATGTTTACTCTTGTACCTTTTTCAAAAAGTGTGGCTTTTGATTTTCCAATATTAAAAATGCCCCCCGGACCACCAGCACCTGCGCCGCCGCCCACCTTACGCATCATCATAATGAAGACAAGTGCGATCAATAATATTGGTAAAAGTGTACTCACCAATTGACCGAATAATTCTCCCTCATCTCCGGGCTTATCAGGAACCTGTTGCACATTAGGATGGTCTTTGTAAAACTGCGCTAATTGGGTAGCAAATACTTCATCTTTTATAATTCCAAAGTACGCCTGTGGCGCATCTTTCATTTTCTTTACCTCATCGAAATTTTGGCCAAACACGCCTTGAAGATAAGCAGCATCACTATCGAGCTTTTGTGGACTGATATAAACCCGCACTAATTTCTTATTGCCTACCGTTTTTATCTGGTCAACATCGCCTCTCTGCAACATGGTATAAAAATCAGTATCATTTATTTCATATCCGGTTCCGGCTGTAGTTCTGATAACATTATATCCGATAATAAGGGCAAAAATGATCCCGTAAACCCAATAAATACTTAACCTTGGTTTTTTCTTAGGATCATCGTCCGGAGTTCCCGGAGTCAAATTGGTGTTTAACCTTCTTTGTAATGGTTTCTTTTTCGGTTCTTCAGTTGCCATGTCTGCTTGCTCCTGCAATATTTTTATCTTGATTCTTCCTTTTCAGAATAAGAGTGTGTTATTAAATTAAGTGTATTTATTGTTGAATTAATGTTCCATCATTGATGCATCGCTCCACATTTCCTCAAGTTTGTAAAACTTTCTTGGCTCTGCCAACATGATGTGAACAACGATATTTACATAATCGATCAGGACCCATTGTTCTCCCTGGCGTCCTTCATGTTTGTAAGGACTTTCACCACATTTCTTCTTAACCTCCTCCTCTACAAAATCTCCAATCGCCTTTAATTGAATTGGGTTATTCGCTTCACAAATGATGAAAAAATCTGTTACTGCTTCAGGGATTTTTTTAAGGTCGAGGCTTACGATTCTTTCCCCTTTTTTTTCCTGTATTGCATGGATTATTGTCTTAAACAGTTTACTGTTTCTTGTAATCCTTGCTATGGTTGATTTTTTTCTTTTTTCCAGTAATGTTAAATTGTTCAAATGGGTTCTTTTAACTAGTGCAACTCAGCAATCCGCAAAAATAAATTTATTCTCTTAGATTGCAGCTTACATCGCAAATTTTGTAACTATTTTATCAAAAATACTAATTCTTTCCTAATAACTTTTTTATGGCTTTTAACTCTCAAAACTTAGTAATTCTTGACTGCGTTGATAGTACCAACAACTATGCCATGGCACTTATAAAAAAAGGCAAGATAAACTGTGCTGCAGCGGTTTTTGCAAAAGAACAAACCCATGGAAAAGGAAGGCGCGGAAGGCAATGGAAAAGCAATCCGGCCGAAAACATAATTCTTTCAGTTGCGGTACCCATGCAATGGCAGAGCATTTCCAAACAATTCGAAATAAGCGTGCCTGCTGCCTTAAGTTGTTACGATCTTTTTCAAAAATACATTTTAGGAAATCTTTTTATAAAGTGGCCAAATGATATTTTTATAGGTGACAGTAAGGCAGGAGGCATTCTCATAGAAAATGTCATAAAAGGCAATATTTGGCAGTGGTCTGTTGTTGGAATCGGGTTAAATATTAACCAGGAGGAATTTGAAGAAGGAATTCAAAAGGCTTCTTCCTTGAAATTAGCATCAGGAAAAAATTTTGATGTACTTGAACTTGCTGAAGAACTATATTCAAATCTTTTAGGAAGAATAGATGAAATAAAAGAAGGTCAATTTGAAAAAATGCTTGAAGAATACAACCACAAACTTTATGCACGTGGGAAAAAAGTGAAGCTGAAAAAACAAAATGCTGTGTTTGAAACTAAGATTATTGGCGTTTCCGGTTTTGGGCAATTGATCACTGAAGATTCGGTTGAAAGAAGATTTGATTTTGATGAAGTGGAATTTAAAGGATTGGTTTAATTCCAATTAACTAGCAAACAAATAAATAAAAAAGAATTTTATTTTGGTGCCGGCTCGTTTTCTCCTGCGCGTGCTTCTGCTTCAAACCTGTTCTTGTAGTATCCGACTTTTATACTTTCCCATAGATACATGCAGATGAACCTGGAAAATCCATACTTTTCAAACTGCCTGACGTGACACAATTCGTGCTTCACCCACTTTTCATTTTTCAGAAAATCTTCTTTCGAAACATTATACAAATGAATATTGTTTCCAAAAGTGATGGCTACATTCCGTGACTTTAATTTCCAGGCAGCAATTCGCGCGATAACCGAATTTTCTTTTATTTTAAATTCCATTTTGCAGGAATTAAAAGGTCTCTTTACTAAGATTCCTTCAGCGCTTTCAGAATTTCTTCACTATGAATTTTTGATTTTGGCTTCTTGAATATCTTCAGGATCGACCCATTTTCATCAATCAGAAAAGTGGTTCTTAATAAGCCCATATATTTCTTTCCATACATGTTTTTTTCGCCCCAAACGCCGTATTTATCGATAATTTTTTTCTGCGGATCTTCAACCAAAGTGAAGGGAAGATTATATTTTTCCTCAAACTTTTTGTGGCTCGTTTTGTCATCCGGACTAACTCCTAGAACGACAAGACCCGCTTTTTTTAATTCGGCATAATTATCTCTCAGGTTGCATGCTTCAATTGTGCAAGTGGGCGTATCGTCTTCAGGATAAAAATACAGAACTACTTTTTTGCCGCGGTAATCCTTCAAGGAAACAGGATTGCCATTTTGATCTTTAGATTTAAAATCAGGCGCTTTTTGTCCTTCGGTTAATGAAGTCATTTTTAAAGTTTTTATCGTGTGAAATGAAATATTTTTTCGGTCTTGTTTCCCGCTTCATCTTCTACAGAAATTTTCAAAACATGCTTTCCTCGCGGGCAATGTTCATCAAAATAATAAATGTATTTGCGGCCCTTGTCATTGGTAAACATTAACCATTTTCCATCCAGCTCGGCGCGAAAATTTTTTATCTCATGATTATTGTCAGTTGGCGTGCAAACAATATTGTGGTATCTCGAAATGTTTGCATAATCATGAAAATCTACGTGAATCAAAGGTGGCACATCATCTGCGATCAATTCAAAATCTCCAAAATTGTTGAATTTCGCAACGTACCAATTTCCCTGTTTTGTTGCTCTTACAACTTCACTTCTTCCTTTCCAGCTTTGTTTGATAAGCATCTTATCTTCAAGATTTGGCGGAATCGGTTTGTTTGGCTTTATCCTTACCGTGAAAAAATCTTCAGACGGAATCAAACCGGATAAAACAGAATATATAGGAGAATAGGCATCCGGGGAAGTTGAAGCTTTTTCATCATGAAAAAAGGCGACTGAATCATAAAAAGTGGCCGGAGGGAAATAAACCTGCAACTCCTGGTTTTCAAAAACATTTACCTGGTCCGGTTCAAATTCGATTTGATTCTTTCCGGGAGCAGCCGAAGGATCTTCGCTTATTGAACCTTTTTGGATTTTAAAATTAAGCACTGAAGTATTCAGGTAAGGATCTTTTACTACCACTTTTACATTATGAATCTCGTGATCCTTTAGTTCGATAACGCCGTCACCATTGATATCCTTATAAACACCTTCAGGATAACCCGGCAATCTTGAAAGATGTTCAATGTAAGGACCTCCGGCTGCATGCGTTTTGTAATCAACATGAGCATTTACATACCGTGTTTCTGCATAACTGATACTGTCCAGTTCGAAAGCAGAAAGGGGAACTCCATCCAAATAAATAATGGCCTCAAAAATTCCATTAGGATTGTGAGAATAAGATTGTTTATCATTTGCAGAAATGCCAAAACTTATTTTATCCGAATGAACAGGAATTACACTTGTAACCGTTGTGTAATCGCTTCCTGTTTTTTTAAGACCAAAAATTTCAGGGCTCTGGCTGTACGTGCTCTTTGTTCTGTCGTACATCGCAAGGCGAACGATGGTCGGCGGCACTTTATCAGGAATAGGCAAGCCAAATAACATTTCATTCAGCACTTTATCCGTTTTCGTATCGCGAATTTCAAAGTGTGTGTGCGGCCCCGTTGAACCACCGGTACTTCCACTGTAAGCGATGAACTGGCCTTGTTTTACAGGAAACATTCCTGGAGGAATTGTCAAATCAACATTCCATTTTTCCTGTGCGTATTGTTGTTCTCTCACATATTTCTGAAGTGCGGCATAAAAACGATTCAAATGCCCATAAACGGTTGTCAATCCATTGGGATGATTGATATAGATCGCTTGTCCATAACCGAAAGGTTCAACCGTTACGCGTGCAATGTAACCGGCCGCAGCAGCTTTTACCGGCCGATTTACTACCTGGTCAGTTCTGCAATCCAAACCCATGTGAAAATGGTTAGGCCTCAGCTCTCCAAAATTCGCAGCAAGACTTATTCTTGCATCAACCGGGTAAATGAAATAATGTTTGGGATAATTTTTTGGAGGAAAGAATTGGGCGGTGGCAGCAACTGACAAAAACAACAATATAAAAAACAGGAACGGTTTATGTATTGTATATTTTTTAATAAAAAGTGTAATCATATTTTACAAATCTAAGAACTAAAATTTTTACTCGACAATGGCCCAATCAAACAGAATTGCAGCAATAATACTGGGAGCCGCAGGTGGCTTTGCTTTGATAAAATTCCTGAGCATGCCCACGGAAGAGCGAAATGAGTTTTACCAATTTCTTAAAGAAAAAACTCATGAATTGCTCGACAATGTAGAAGACACTGTGGAAAAAGTGGAACATCACATGGAGGAATTTAAAAGCAAAGGTGAAGACGAATGGATCGATAAAATTTACATTTTGAAGAAAATGTTTAAAAACCTTTACGGTTCTGACAGGCATTATCTTCTTTAAAATATTTCCTACTTTGATAGGAATTTTAAAAGGCAGGCTTTTGGGGAAAGGCCTGTTTTTTATTGGCAGCAAACCAACAATTATTCGCAATTTTTATTTCGCTTCCCCAGGCTTTTTGTCAAGATTTAAAATATTCTTTTCATATTATTCGGGCAGCATTTAATTTGTATGCATTAATTTTGGCGCCCACACATTAAAATTCCATGCCATTAGATAAGTCAATTAAAACAGTTTTGATTATAGGCTCGGGCCCAATCGTCATCGGGCAGGCCTGCGAATTCGATTATTCGGGAACACAAGCAGCCCGAAGTTTGAAAGAAGAAGGATTAAATGTTCTTCTTATCAATAGTAATCCGGCTACGATCATGACCGATCCGATGATGGCCGATAAAGTTTATTTGCTGCCGTTGACGACCGAATGTCTTGAGCAGATCATCGAAGAGAACCAGGAAGGCGAATTTAAGATTGATGCGGTTCTGGGAACGATGGGTGGCCAAACAGCGCTGAACCTGTGCAAGGAAGCAGATGAAATGGGCATTTGGGAGAAAAATAACATCCGCCTCATTGGTGTTGATATCAAGGCAATCGACAAAGCAGAAGACCGGGATAAGTTTCGCGAGTGGATGATTGAAATGAATATTGCGGTTGCACCGGCAAAAATTGCTAACTCATTTTTAGAAGGAAAAGAAATTGCCCAGGAGATTGGTTTTCCTTTGGTGCTTCGTCCCTCTTTCACATTAGGTGGTTCGGGCGGAAGTATTGTATTTAAGAAAGAGGATCTGGATGAAGCGCTCAATCGAGCCTTAACCACATCGCCTGTACATGAAGTGTTGGTAGAAAAAGGAATGATGGGCTGGAAAGAATTTGAGCTGGAATTACTGCGCGATGATAACGACAATGTGGTCATCATTTGCACCGTAGAAAATTTTGATCCGATGGGCGTGCATACCGGCGATTCAATAACGGTTGCCCCCGCAATGACCTTGAGTGATACCGCTTATCAAAAAATGAGAAATACAGCCATCGCAATAATGCGGAATTTGGGCAATTTTGCCGGCGGTTGTAACATTCAGTTTGCATTAAATCCCCAAACAGAAGATTTAATAGCAATTGAAATTAATCCACGCGTGAGCCGTTCATCAGCACTTGCCAGCAAAGCAACCGGATACCCGATTGCAAAGATTGCTGCTAAACTCGCCGTAGGTTTTACACTTGACGAATTAAAAAATCAAATCACAAAAACCACTTCCGCCTATTTTGAACCGGCATTGGATTATGTGATCGTAAAAATTCCACGTTGGAATTTTGATAAGTTCAAAGGCGCTGATGATACACTTGGATTTCAAATGAAATCTGTTGGCGAAGTGATGGCGATCGGCAGAAGTTTTGCAGAAGCGATTCAGAAAGCTTGTCAAAGCCTTGAGAATAATGCAATCGGACTGGGTTATTACGGAAAAAGCCTGATGCACGCGGAAGAAATTGTGGAATATATTAAAACGCCAAAGTGGGACCGGATCTTCCGTATTAAAGATGCTTTGATGATCGGTGTCAGCGTTAAGAGAATTTGTGAATCAACAAAGATTGACCGCTGGTTCATTTACCAGATCCAAAAAATAGTGAATTGTGAAAAAGCAATTGCGCAAACTTCACTTGAAAATATTTCTCCGGAACTTTTGAAAGAAGCAAAACACCTCGGATTCAGTGACGAACAAATCGCAAAGATCATGAAAGACGGAAGTACGGATGAAGATGTTTATGAAAAGAGAAAAGAATTGGGAATAACCCGTGTTTACAAAATGGTAGATACCTGCAGCGCCGAGTTTGAAGCGAAGACACCTTATTTCTATAGCACATTTGAGTAACCTGACTTTAAATTATCAATGAATAATAACATCATCTACAACGAATCGGTTCCAACAAAACGAAAGAAAATTATTGTACTTGGAAGCGGTCCCAACCGTATCGGGCAGGGAATTGAATTTGATTATTGCTGTGTTCATGGCCTGATGGCGATCAAAGAATGCGGCATGGAAGCCATCATGATCAATTGCAATCCTGAAACCGTTTCCACTGATTTTGATATTGCTGATAAACTTTACTTTGAACCTGTTTTTTGGGAACACATCTGGGACATTATCGAATTGGAAAAACCAGATGGCGTTATTGTTCAGTTGGGTGGACAGACAGCCTTAAAACTGGCAGAAAGATTACATAAGAAAGGCATCAAAATTATCGGTACTTCTTACGACAATATGGACATTGCTGAAGACCGCGGCCGCTTCAGTGATATGCTTAAAGAGTTAGGAATTCCTTACCCAAAATATGGAACAGCTTATGACACAGATGAGGCAATTGAGGTAGCACGACAAGTTGGATACCCAGTTTTAGTAAGGCCAAGTTACGTTTTGGGCGGACAAAGAATGCGGATTGTTTTAAATGATGAAGAACTTGAAAATGGCGTGCTTAGTTTATTAAAACATTTGCCCGGCAATAAAATTTTGATCGACCAATTTTTGGATCGTTGCCAGGAAGCGGAGATCGACGCGATATTTGATGGCGAGACTTTTCACGTGATGGGCGTGATGGAACACATTGAACCTGCCGGTATTCACAGTGGCGACAGCAATGCCGTTCTTCCTCAATTTAATTTGTCGCCCTTGATCGTGGAAACAATGCAGGAATATGCAGAAAAAATCGCGCGTGCATTACACATCAAGGGTTTGATCAATATTCAATTTGCGATTAAAGATGGTGAAGTTTATGTGATTGAAGCAAATCCCCGCGCCTCAAGAACTACCCCTTTTATTGCAAAAGCTTATCAAATTCCTTATTTGAACATTGCAACGAAAGTGATGCTTGGCGAAGCAAAATTGAAGGATTTTACTTTCGAGAAAAAGCTTGAAGGCTTTGCCATTAAAGAACCCGTTTTCTCTTTCAATAAGTTTCCAGGGGTAAACAAACAATTAGGACCTGAGATGAAAAGTACAGGAGAGGCCATTCGCTTTATAAAAGATCTACGCGATCCTTACTTCCGCCATTTATACAGGGAAAGAAGCATGCACCTGAGCAAATAACGGTTACGAGTAAACGAAGAAATAAAAAAGATTTTTGTTTTGTAAAAAGGAAAAAACCTGCCCGAAAGAGCAGGTTTCATACATCCTGATAAAACTAAACATGAGAAAGATTACCAATTACTAAATCTAAGTCCGATGGTGTAAGGCCTGAAGTTGAGATCATTTGAAAAAATTGACTTCGGACTGTAAGAACCATATAAATGAACCGGGCCAAGTCCGAGCTCACCTATGTAAGAAAATTTCCACCTTTCAAGATCATAATCACCACGGTTTTTTTCCTTGCCGCGCTCAGAGCTCCTCTGCTTGTTGCGACTGCTATACAAATAACCGACGCTAACGCCACCACTCAGGCTAATTCCCTTCCCGGATTGATGCGGATTACTCACCAAATTCAGCATTATGGGAACGGTAAGATAATCTGCTGCAAGCTTGTCTTTCTTAAAATTTATTGAATCCTTAAACACAAAAGGATGGTCGATAGTTTGCAGAGGATTATGAGGATTGGTTCCTCCTTCACTAAAACTGACATTACTTTTAAAGCGGTAATTATTCAATTCGAGTCCGAAGCCGTATTTTAAATTAAGGTAGTTTTTGATGAGGCTGAGTCTTTGGATAACAAACCATAAGTTGACATTAATTGATTTTCCGGTTTTCAGTTTCATATCATTTTCAGAAACTCCCACAGCATCGTTACTTGCTGTTGCGGCAGTGTAATTCGTTTTATCGGTCCAATTTGAAAATCCCAGGTCAAAGACAAAAGAGGAGGTGCTTATGTCTGAATGATTTTCGTTTCTCCTGTTTCCAACGGTCACGGTTACACGCTTTTCATCATTTGGATGACCTTTTTTTATGATAACCATTCCGCCGATTCGAACAGTATCTGGTTTGCCTTCAGTTTGGGTCGAATCTGTTTGGGCAAAACTGCTCATGGCAGCACACACCATTGTTAGAATTAAAATAGACTTTTTCATTTTCGATAAAATAAGAGTTATTAATTGTTTTAAAATTTCTGGGCAACAACCGGTTCTTCATTGCCCTCAAGCAGTCGTGTTATTGGGTTGGTTCGTTCAACTATTCGTTTCACTTTTTTCAAAAAACCACCAACTTTTGTTTTTTTGAATTGATCCGCGGGCACATCATAAAAAACGTAGTTTTCGTTGTTTGAATTATTTTCAGAATAGGCTACCGTTTGTGAATTATTGGGTTTTATCTCATCATTAGTTTTTTGAAATGGCGGATTTACTTTTTCCTCAGCTGCATTTGATAACTGTTCAACATTTGGTACAACCTTTTCCAGCGGCGCTTTCAACGCAACAACCTCTACAGGCTCCTTCTTTAAATCCTGGATCGGTTTAGTCAAGGATGTTGAAGTTGCTTTAATCTGGTTTTCTGCAATCAAGATATTTTGTGTTTGCTTTTCAACATCGCTACTCCTTTTTTTAACCGGAACAGGAATTTTGTTTTTTTCTTCTTTCACTGTTGAAGAAGCAACAGAGTTTGTTTCATGTTTTGGTTTTTTTGGAGTAACGTTAGGCGTTGCCGGCTCTGTTTTTTTAACCGGGTTAACCTGCGCTGTTTGTGGCGTTGATCCATTCTGATTAGTAAAATAAGGAACTGAAACCCACAATCCAAAACCGAGCAAAACAGCTGCAACAGCGTATTTCCAAAAACTAATCGAAATTATCTTTCCTGATTTTTCTTTACGATACAATTCTTCTTTGTTTGGATAAACAACCAACCTTTCCGGAGTTAATTTTGCTTTTCCAATCAATTCAAAATCGGTTTTCAATTCCGGATGTTGCGCCACAAAATTTTCAATATCATTTTTTTCTTTGTCCAAAAGTTCGTTGTCATGGTAAAGAACAAAATTTTCTTCGTAATTATTTTCATTCAGAATATTCTCAGTTTCGCTTTTGTATAAAAACGATTTATCCACAAGTTGCAAATCTTCATCAGGAACATTAATTGTCAATTTCAACATGCAAAACTCTTCCTTCAAGTCCGGGTTTTCATTTACGAATACCTCCACCATTTTCCGCTCTGCTTTCGATAATTCATTATCAGCATAGAGTAAAAAATATTCTTCGTAATTATTTCTATTGATGTTCATTTTAAAGTACGTTTTCCGGTTTAACCAAATAATTTTTTAATTGTATCCTTGCACGATGCAAGTACACTTTTACCTGGCTGATGCTTAAGGAGGTTATTACTGCAATTTCTTCATAAGAATAACCTTCATAATCTTTTAATAAAACAAGGCTCCGTTGCGTTTCGCTCAACCTGTATAGCGCTTCATTCAGCAATTTTTTAATCTCTGTTTGTGGCTCTCTTGTTGTTTGTCTTGATGATGAAAAATCTTCTTCCAGCTTCACTCTTTTGTTCTTCCTTATCAGGTCAATCATTTGGTGATAAGCCACAGTAAACAAATAGGATTTGCTTCTTTCATTGTCCACTTTATGGCGGTTGATCCACAATTTTTCAAAAGACGCCTGGACCACATCACGCGCATCTTCTTCATGCTTTAAATTTTTTATGATAAACCTGAACACATTGTCGGTATACAGGTTTACACACTCATTAAATTCTTTCTCGGTCATACAATCAGGTAATTTTTAAATCACACCGGCCATTGTTTAACTATTATACGCTTAAGCGGAAATAAAGTTACATTTCACGAAAAAGTATTCTTTGACACCGGATTTTATGGTTTTCATTGTAGGTTTGTACTATCAAAAGTAAGTAAGTATGAATGATAATTTCACGAAGCGACTGGCTAAAGAACTGGAAGAAATAAGGGAAAGCGGCCTTTTTAAAAATGAGCGCATCATAACAAGTGAGCAAGGCGCAGAAATAGAAGTTGGAGGAAAAACCGTTTTGAATTTTTGCTCTAATAATTACCTCGGCCTGGCTGCAAATCCGAATGTTATCGAAGCGTCTCAGAAAACTTCTGAAGAACGCGGATATGGATTGAGTAGTGTTCGTTTTATTTGCGGCACACAGGATATTCACAAAGAACTGGAGAGAAAGATCTCTGAATTTTTAGGAACAGAAGATACCATTTTATATGCTGCATGTTTTGATGCGAACGGAGGAGTTTTTGAGCCATTATTCGGGGAAGAAGATGCAATTATATCTGACACATTGAACCATGCAAGTATTATTGACGGCGTTCGTTTGTGCAAGGCAAAGCGTTTCCGGTATGAGCACAATAATATGACAGATTTGGAAAGTAAGCTGAAAGAAGCCGCTGAAGCAAGAAGCCGGATCATCGTAACTGACGGAACCTTCAGCATGGATGGAACGATTGCGCAGCTGGATAAAATTGTCGAACTGGCTGAAAAATATGATTCAATAATAATGGTTGATGATTCCCACTCAACGGGGTTTATTGGAAAAACCGGGAGAGGAACGCCGGAATACCGGAGTGTGCAGGGAAAAATTGATATCATCACCAGCACACTCGGAAAAGCGCTTGGCGGAGCAAACGGCGGTTTTACTTCTGGGAAAAAGGAAACAATAGAAATGCTCCGGCAGAGAAGCCGCCCTTATTTATTCAGTAATACTTTGGCGCCAAATATTGTTGGTGCTTCCATTGCAGTTTTTGATATGCTGAGCGAAACAACCGATTTGCGCGATAAGCTTGAATCGAACACAAAATATTTCAGACAAAAAATGACAGAAGCCGGTTTTGACATAAAACCCGGCGTACATCCCATTGTTCCCATTATGTTGTATGATGCGGTGTTGTCACAAAAATTTGCGGCGCGCTTGTTGGAAGAAGGAATTTATGTAATCGGATTTTTCTTTCCCGTCGTTCCAAAAGGGCAGGCAAGGATCCGGGTACAATTGAGCGCCGCGCACGAACAAAAACATTTAGATAAAGCGATAGAAGCTTTTACAAAAGTGGGAAAAGAATTGGGTGTTTTGAAATAGATTTTAGAAACCAGAGAATGACTGAAACTGCATCAACATTTAAGGCAAAAAGCATCATAAAATCCGGTGATCTTGATCACCGGCAAAAGATCAATTTCAATATTGGAAAATACAACTCGGTTGTTCCTCAGGCAAAAAAGCAGTTTGAAGAAATTGAGGTTGTAAAGGAACGTGCTAAGAATATAAAGTGGCGCGCTCTCGAAACACTCGACCAGCATTTGGAGGAATTTGAAATGCATTTTACCGCACGCGGAGGAAAAGTCTTATGGGCAGAAAATTCACAGGAAGCCTTAGACGAAATTTTAAACATTTGCAAAGAAAAAAATTGCCGAACTGTCGTAAAAAGTAAAAGCATGGCGACAGAAGAAATCCATTTGAATGATTTCCTCGCCAGGAATAATATTGAAAGTGTTGAAACAGATCTCGGCGAATTTATTCAGCAACTGGATGGCGAACCTCCTTATCACATTGTGACGCCGGCCATGCACAAAAGCAAGGAAGACGTTGCCCGGATCTTTGAACAAAAACTTGGTACAGCTTCCAATCTTTCTCCTGAACAATTAACACTGGAAGCAAGAAGAATTCTCAGGGAAAAATATGTAACTGCCGAGATTGGAATCACAGGTGCCAATTTTGTGATCAGTGATATTGGTGGAATTGCACTCACCGAAAATGAAGGCAATGCAAGACTGAGTACTGCCTGGCCAAAAACACATATTGTTGTTGTTGGCATTGAGAAAATGATTCCCTCAATTAAGGACCTTGCTTTACTTTGGCCATTGCTCGCGACTTATGGAACAGGCCAGAAAGTAACGGTTTACAGCAGTATTATTTCAGGACCAAGACAACCCGGAGAAATGGATGGCCCTGAAGAAATGTATGTCATCTTTTTAGATAATGGACGTACAAACATTTTAGCAAATGAGCGGCAAAGAGAAAGCTTATATTGCATTCGCTGCGGTGCTTGTTTAAACGTTTGCCCCGTTTATAAAAATATTGGCGGCCACACTTATGGCACAACCTACAGCGGTCCAATTGGCAGTGTGATCACTCCTCATTTAAAAAACCTGGATGAATACAAACATCTTAGTTACGCTTCATCATTATGCGGCGCCTGTTCTGAAGTTTGCCCGGTAAAGATCAACCTTCATGAATTGTTGCTCGAAAACAGGAATGAAAGTGTAGAACAGGGATTGGCGCCGTTTTCAGAAAAAATGGCCTGGAAGATTTGGAAAATTGCGTCATTGCGAAGAGGATTGATGAATAAAGGGAGCGGGAACTTAAAAACTAAAATCGTAAACCGGCTGTTTAAAAACTGGGATAAATATCATGCACCACTTGAATTCGCTCCGAAAACATTTAATCAAATGTGGAAAGAAGAAAGGCATTTGAAATAAACTTGCCAGAAAAATCTTCAGTAAACCAATAAATAAATTGGATTTTTATTCCCAGATATTTTTAAATAAAATATCGAAAGCACAATCATCGGAAAGGGAGAAAGTAAAAGGATTTTCCTGGGAAAAAGATTGAGCGATGTATTTTGAGTTTTCAAGCGCATATATTTCAACAAGCTCTTTGTCAGGATCAACAATAACATAATACTTAATCCCGAACTTCTCATAAATTGAAAACTTGGTAATCCTGTCTTTTAGTGCAGTTGCCTCTGATAATATTTCAACAACAATAGTTGGAGGAAAGTCAACATATTTTTTGTGAATTGGACCACAAATGATCGAAGCATCGGGTTGTAAAATAGTATCGTCTTCAATTTTTACATCGACAAAATCATAAACCTTACATTGATCACATTCTGATCCTTTTATTCCTTTCTTTAGCTCATAAATAATATTAGCAACAACCCATTGATGCCGTGGCGAAGGGGCCGGACTCATCGCAAAAGGAAGTCCTTCAATGAGTTCCCACCTTCCTTCCCAGTTGCAATAATCTTCGTATGAGTAATGTGGCAAAAGTTTTACTGCGCTCATAACATAAAGATAATTAAATTCTTTTAGCAGTAAATTGACAAATACAACGGGTTTTTCTTCTCATTTTAAAGAACTAAAGGGATATCTCTTAAGAGGGTTCAATGTTTAAAATGCCTTAACCCGGTAATTACCATCACTAAATTATTTGCTTTGCAATAATCAATGGAATCTTTATCGCGGATTGAGCCGCCGGGTTGAATAAAAGCAGTAACACCGGCTTCGTGGGCAATTTTTACACAATCATCAAAAGGGAAAAATGCGTCACTGGCAACAACAGAATTTTTCAAATCAAATTCAAATTGCTTTGCTTTTTCAATTGCGTGTCGTAACGCATCTACACGTGAAGTTTGACCTGCGCCCTTCCCCAAAAGCTGTTTGTTTTTCACGATAGCGATTGCGTTGCTTTTTAAATGTTTGCAAACCAAATTTGCGAATTCCAAATCCTGCTTTTCTTCTTCTGTAGAAGTTCTTCCGCCTTCTTCTTTCCATTCAGCAATATTGCCTTCATCAATTTGCTGGATAAGCAAACCGTTCAACATTGTCTTTGCTGTTTCCTCTGTTTCAGGAAAATTTTTCAGTTTCAAAATGATCCGGTTCTTTTTTGATCTTAATACCGGCAACGCATCTTCATCAAATGCAGGGGCTATAAGCACTTCAATAAATAAATCTTTCAGTGCCTCAGCAGTTTTTAAATCGATAGAAGAATTGGAAATTAAAATTCCACCGAAAGCACTTTCCGGATCTCCGGCAAGTGCTGCAGAAAATGCATCTGCAACTTTTTTTCTTTGAGCAATTCCACAAACATTTGTGTGTTTAATAACGGCAAAAGTTATTTCATCCTCTTCATTCTTTCTTACAAACTCTTTCATCAATTGTAAGGCCGCATCCACATCCACCAAATTATTGTAAGAAAGCTCTTTTCCATGAAGTTGCTCAAAAATTTCATTGATATCTCCAACAAAAAATCCTTTCTGATGTGGGTTTTCGCCGTACCGTAATTCTTTTTTGCCTGTTGCAAATGGATTGGCAAAACTGGTTTTGTTGAAATAATTTGAAATAGCAATGTCATACCCGGCACAAACATTAAAAGCTTTGCGTGCAAAATCTTTTCTTTCTTCTAAAGACGTTTCTGCGTTTTTTTCTTTAAGGATTTGTGCAAGTGAAGCATATTCATTTTTGTCAGCAATGACCAAAACATTCTTGAAATTTTTTGCAGCTGCACGAATCATTGAAGGACCGCCAATATCAATTTTTTCAATGATGGTAGCTTCTTCATTTGTGGACTTAACGGTTTCTTCAAAAGGATACAAATCCACAACAACCAAATCAATCTCGGGAATGTTGTATTGCTTCATTTCTTTCAAATCATTTTCAACATCACGACGCGCCAAAAAACCGCCAAACACAAGAGGATGAAGGGTTTTCACTCTTCCTCCCAAAATAGAAGGGTAACCGGTGAGTGATTCAACAGCAATACAATTTCCACCATTTTCTTCAATAAAGTTTTGTGTTCCTCCTGTACTATAAATCGTAATATTTTGTTCTTTCAAAAGTGGAATGATTTCTTCCAAACCTTTTTTATTAAAAACAGAAATAAGTGCCGATTTGATTTTTTGTTGCATGTTGAAAAGTTACAAGTTGATTACGAAAGCTCCATTTTCCTGAACAGAATGGAAGTGCAAATGTAAATCTTCACACTCTTTTTTCCATCGCTGAATATTCCAGGGAAAATTAGAAGCATCAAAAATGAAATTGTCACAGTCAAAAGTTTTGACGAGATCAGCCAAATTAATTATTGGATTTTGAGAAATCAAAATGTAATTGAGTTTGATTTTTTGAGGAGCAACAATCTTATGGAAAGAAGAATCAATCATTAAAAATTTAGAATTGTAAAATTGATAGAAATGATTTTTTGCAAATAGGTGAGAAAGGTTATTTGATTTCTCATTCGCCGCAAATGCAATATGAGCAGGCTTTATGTTGTAATCGTACAAAATATCTTCCTCGTTAAACTGATTATCCGTTTCCAATAAAAATTTCTTTCCGTCAATAAATTCTACGGCTTTGTGTTTGGGAATATTAAAAACAATAATTTTCTTTTGTTGAAACTGTTGCCATTTATTTAAGGATTTTGAAACAACGAAAGCGATTGAGAAAGCCAATGCAAAGGCAAATGATCTTTTATTCCTTTTGATAAAAGCAATCAGAAAAAATGTTATCAAGCCATATAACAGGAATGTTTCAATAGTGGAAATTGAAATTCCGCTCCATCGCGAATATGGAATTGAATCGACCCATAAAATATAATGGTTCAACGACCAAATTACTGCAAATACCAATTTAGAAAAATAAATGGCAATAAAAGGAAAAGCAGAAACAATAATCAGGATCAAACAGCCAATTAAAGCGACAGATGCAAGTGGAATGGCAATGATGTTTGACAACAAAAATAAAAATGGAAATTGATGAAAATAATACAATGCGAGTGGAAAAGTAAACAACTGCGCCGACAATGAAACCGTACAAAGTTGCCAGGCTTTTTCAATCCATTTATTTTTAAAAAAGAACCAGTTTGAAATGTGTTTAAACGATGTTACAATTCCAATTACCGCGAGGTAAGAAAGTTGAAATCCGACATTCCAAAGAAGGTTTGGATCGAAACACAAAAGTAAAAAAGCAGATGCTGCGATTGAATTATAAACCGAACCGGACTTATCAAAAGCGCTACCAATAAGAATGAATGAAAACATAATACCAGCGCGGTTTGCAGAAGGAGAAGCTCCGGTGATAAATACGAAAAACCATAACCCAGAAAGTATAAAAATCAACCTGAGCAATTTTGATTTTTTGGTAATGGGAAGCTTCAAAAATATCCAAAGTAGAATAGCATAAATAATCCCGATGTGTAAACCTGAAATTGCTATGATGTGTACAACGCCGGCATTGCTGTAAGCCTGCACAAGATCCTTATCTAAATCAATTTTATAACCAATCAGCAAGGCTTTGGCTATTGAAGATTCATCGTCATTCCCCAAATAGTTTTGTAAAACGCTGACGATTTTCTCACGTATAGAAAAAAGAATTTTCCTTGTTACATTTTCATTTCTTCCTGCCAGTTTTTGCCATTGATTTTCTTTCACATAAGCCTGCCTATAAATTTGGCGAAATGCACAATATTGTTGATAATCAAAGGCAGCCGGATTTCCTGAATTAAAAATCGGACTTAAAACTTTGTTTACTACAACCCTGTCTCCATATTTTAAATTCTGCGAGCCTTCGCTCTTCTGAAAATAAAGAAGAATTTTCCCTTGTGTTCTGTGAAAGGAATCGCTATTCAAAACTTCATTTACAATGGCAACAGCTTTGTAAGATTTTGCTTTTTCCTGCGGAGGTTCGGTTATGGTTGCTACGATTAATGACCTCGGATTTGTAAAGTGCCCAAACCAATGCGAATGATTTCTGACATCCTTGTTCCAGGTCAAAAATGAACCAAGTAGCAACAGAAGTAAAGACAAAAGAAGTCCTTGCAAGGGCTTAAACCGGAATTGAAATGAAGTTGGTAAGAACGAAAACACAACCAAGAAACAGGAGATTACAACAGCAATCACGAGCAGCTGAAATGCGGGAATTTTCAAATAAAATTCAGTAATGATCCCCGCCAATAATGGAATCAAGAGCCGTAGGAACGGGGCCTTTTTCCAAATAAAAATGCGGTAGCTTTTACTCATAAGAAAATTTTGAAACAAGCAATAACAATCGGCCGGAGAACAAAAACTGCTCAATTTCCCTTTGAAGATACATTTTTAATATTTTTATGTTGTATTGTTTAGATTTGTAAAGCATCCTTTTATAGATCAACGAGCTGCGGTAAGTCATTTTTAATAAATAAATCTTTAACTCTTGGATCAGTCACCACAAATGCAGTTTGATGCGGTATATACATTCCTGATTGAAAAGCTAGAAACAGAACTTCCTCCATTTCTTCATTATCATAATGCGCAACATACAAAAGATGTTTTAGCGGCCGCTGAGCAACTTGCTAATGAAGAAAACATTTTTGGAGATGATCTTACAATTTTAAAAACTGCTGCACTTTTTCATGATTCCGGATTTTTAGAAACGTATAGCGATCATGAAGAAATTTCTTGTCAAATGGCCATGAAGTGGTTGCCTGAGTTCGGTTATTCAAAAGAGCAGATTGACCAAATATGTTCGTTGATTATAGCCACAAAAATTCCACAAAAGCCCAAAGATAAACTGGCAAAGGTTTTATGTGATGCCGACCTTTATTACCTGGGAACAGATAAATATTTTATTGGTGCGGATAAATTATATAAAGAATTGCATGAAGCCGGTTTGGTAAAAAACCGTGAAGATTGGAGTGTTGAAGAAATTAAATTTGTTGAAAATCATCATTATTTTACTACCAGTGCAGATTCAAAACTTAATAAACGATTAACTCAAACAGCGGCACAGTTGAGAAAAAGAATCTCAATTCAAAAGAAAGGCCATAAAGGTTTGGAAGTGAGCGGCTGGCTGAGTGATACTTTCTTCATTGTTGTTGGAGTTCTTTTAGCCGCATTTTCATTAAAAGGATTTCTAATTCCTAACGGATTTTTTGATGGCGGTATCACAGGGATTTCGCTTTTGACAAGTGAACTGTATCACCTGGATATTTCTTACATAATTCTGCTCGCCAATCTTCCATTTATCATTATTTCTATCTATGCAGTAAATCTTCGATTTGCTTTAAAGACTTTTGTTTGCATTCTGTTACTAGGAATCTGCTTGTATTACTTTCCTCATTATTCAATCACTTCGGATAAACTTCTCGTTTCAATTTTTGGTGGCTTTTTTATAGGTGCAGGAATTGGCTTAACAATGCGCGCCGGTTGCGCAATTGACGGAATTGAAATTCTTGCTTTGTACACGTGGAAAAAAACAAGCTTCACAATCACGGAAATTATCCTGGCAATTAATATACTCATTTTCTCTGTTGCTGCTTTGCATTTCGGAATTCAGATCGCTTTGTATTCCATGCTGACTTATTTTACCGCTACGCGCACTGTTGATTATGTGGTAGAAGGTTTGGAAGCATATATCGGCGTTACCATCATTTCCGGCAAAAGCGAAATCATCAAAGACCGGCTGGTAAATGAAATGGGAAGAGGAATTACAATCTACAAAGGTGAGCGCGGATTTTTGCCCGGCAAATTTGAACAGCACAGCGATTGCGATATCATATTTACTGTAATCACAAGATTGGAAATACGCAAACTGAAAAACCTGGTAAGCGAAGTAGATCCGCGATCGTTTGTTTTTGCAAGTACAATAAAAGAGGCATCCGGTGGAATTATCAAACGTCGTCACGTGCATTAAAGCAGTAAACGAATTTTATTCGACAATTCTTAATTTGGCGTAATTGAGCATTATTTTTTTCTCGCCGTTGTGTTCAAAGAGGATGGTTGCAATAGGGTTGTGAGACGCACCTTCCATTTTTACCACTTCTCCAAAACCAAATTTTTGATGCTCTACCTTTTGCCCGGTTTGCAAATTGCTGGTATCACTTGGCGCAAATCCCGGAGAAGGTGTATGTTCTTTTGTTTTTATTACAGGAGTCGAAACAAGATAAGCCGGTTTCTCGGGTTGGGTTTCTCTTCTTTGATTGTTTCCCTGGAATTTTGGCCGGTCAAAAGCATTCCAATAATTGCTTTGAACGTTTCGCGAATTTCCTCCCGCAAAAGATTTATCCAATTTATCCTGTGGAAGTTCATCAATGAAACGGCTTGGCTCGTTTTGAGTAAGATTGCCAAAACGATAACGCGTATTTGCATAAGTAAGCAACAAGCGGGTTTTAGCGCGTGTGATGGCTACATAAAATAATCTTCTTTCTTCTTCCAGTTCTTCTCTTGTGTTGATCGCCATTGCGTTTGGAAATAAAGTTTCTTCCAAACCACCTACAAAAACTACCGAAAATTCCAATCCTTTTGCCGCGTGAATAGTCATTAATTTTACCACATCACTTTCGCCTTTGTCTTCGTCGGCATCAGTAAGTAAAGTGATTTGTTGTAGATAACTTCCCAAACTTTTATCCAGCAATTCGCCGTCTTCTGTTGGTGTTTCTGTATATTCTTTGATGGAGTTCAAAAGTTCCTGGATGTTTTCATAACGAGCCAGCCCCTCTGTGGTTTTATCATTAAAAAGCTCTTTTACAATGCCGGTATTTTTGCCTACCAAAACTGCCAAATCGTAGGCGTTCTTTTTTGACATTTCACTTTGAAACATTTTGATCATGATAACAAAATTGTTGATCATTTCAAAAGTGTTTGCCCTGAAACCAAAGTCAGAAGCGTGTTCCAACACATTCCAAAGAGAAATGTTTCTTTCATTGGCAAACAAGGTTGCTTTTTCAATTGTTGTTTTTCCAATGCCACGTGCAGGATAATTTATGATTCTTTTCAAAGCTTCCTCATCACCCGGATTTACGATCACACGCAGGTAACATAAAAAATCTTTGATTTCTTTTCTTTGGTAAAAACTGATGCCGCCATAAATCCTGTAAGCAATGTTCATCCTTCGAAGGCTTTCTTCAAAACTCCGGCTTTGAGCGTTTGTGCGATAAAGGATTGCGAAATCATTATTGCGAAAGTGGTTGCGTAATTTTTGTTCCTGGATAACATCGGCCACGCATTTTCCTTCATCGTTATCGGTAGCAGTTCTTACCAAATTTATTTTTTCACCTTCGAAATTGCTTGTCCAAAGTTTTTTAGGAATCTGGCCTTTGTTGTTTGCAATAATGTGATTAGCGACATGCAAAATATTTTGCGAGCTGCGATAATTCTGTTCAAGCATTACCACTTTCACTTCATCGTAATCTTTTTGAAACTGCAAAATGTTTTCAATAGTTGCGCCCCGAAAACTATAAATACTTTGCGCATCATCACCAACAACAGCCACGTTTTCATGCATCGCACCGAGCAACTTTATGATCTGGTATTGCGCAGTATTTGTATCCTGGTATTCATCGATCATGATGTACTTAAACTTGCGCTGGTACTTGCTCAGGCTTTCAGGATGTGTTTTCAACAATTGATAAAACTTGAGCAAAAGATCATCAAAATCCATTGCTCCATTTTTGAAACACCGATTGCAATAAGCCGTATAAATTTGCCCGATCATTGGACGGTTGGCTCTCATGTCTTCCTGTTGTAATCCAAAATCATTTATATATTCTTCGGGAGTTATCAGGCTGTTCTTAGCATTTGAAATCCGATTATAAACAGTGTTCGGTTTATAATGTTTGTCATCAAGGTTCATTTCCCGCACAACCGTTCTCACCACACTTTTGGCATCATCCGTATCATAAATCGTGAAGTTGCGCGGATAGCCAAGCTTATCCGCTTCGGCTCTTAAAATTCTTGCAAATACAGAGTGGAATGTACCGATGTATAAATTTCTCGCTTCATTATTTCCCAAAATATGTGAAACCCTTTCCTTCATTTCGGCAGCCGCTTTGTTGGTAAAAGTCAACGCCAAAATTTGAAAAGCGTCAACACCGCTCGCCATAAGGTGAGCAATTCGTGTGGTTAAAACTTTGGTCTTTCCGCTGCCCGCGCCGGCCACGATCATGATCGGTCCGTCGCGATGAAGTACGGCTTCCCGCTGCGATTCATTCAATCCCTGTAAATAATCATGCATCCTGCAAATTTACAAAAAGAGGTCGTGGGAAAAGGAGAGGTGGAGAAAATAATTATCTAAATTATAAAGCGAAAATTTATTTCAATTACCCTTCCAAGGTGAAAATAAAAATTTTCTATTTTATGTAGGGTTACTGTATTTAAGTCATTCAGGAATCAAAAAGAAATCCGCATCTCTCCAAAAAGGAAAATGATTTCTTGTTTCAATTACTTTTTCTTTTTCTAATTTGTAAGTGATTATATCTTCTTCATCATTTTTTTCATAAATTATCTCACCCAGAGGATCAATAATCGTGCTGCCACCATTGTAACAAATTTTTTTTCCATCTTCGCCAACCCGGTTTACACCAACAACAAAAGATTGGTTTTCGATCGCTCTTGCCCGCAATAGAATTTTCCAGGCAAGAATTCTTTTTTGAGGCCAGTTGGCTACGTTTATTAAAAGATCATACTTGTTTTCCAGTTCCCCGGCAGGCTGTCTTGCCCAAACCGGAAAACGCAAATCATAGCAAACCTGCAAATTTATCCTCCATCCTTTTACGGATGCAACCAGCTTTTTATTTCCTGCTGTGTAATGATCATTTTCATGTGCATAAGCAAACAAATGACGTTTATCATAAACTCCTATTTCGCCATTCGGTAAAACCCAAAGCAGCCGGTTGTAATATTTTCCTTCCTCTTCAACCATCAGGCTTCCGGTAAGAATTATTTTCCTTTCCCGTGAAATTTCTTTCATCCATGAAACGGTTTTGCCATCCATTTTTTCGGCAAACTTTTCGGGTTTCATGCTAAAACCCGTGTTGAACATTTCAGGAAGAATTACAATTTCTGTTTTCTCTTTAATGCTTTCAATCTTTTGTTGAAACATTGAAAGATTTGATTCTTTATCTTCCCAGGAAAGATTGGATTGGATGAGAGTTACAGTAAGTGAAGACATGGTTTCTAAATAAATAGCAAAGGTAAAGTTTTCAAAAAAATAGGGGTTCAAAGGCCATTTATTGCCTTCCGGATTTTATCACTTTCAAAACCCTTTTGCAATAAAAAATCCTGTATTTTTCGCTTTTTAATAAAAATATTTTTTTCACTTTTCAGGCTTTTCAGTTTTTGCTCGACTAGTTTTTGAAATGTGTTTTCATATTCATCAGCATCAATTTCTTTCAAAGCTTTCCTGATGCAATAATCGCTTACCTGCTTAAATTTCAGTGCTTGGGTGATCTTGATTTTCCCCCATTGTTTCATCCTGAATTTTCCGCCGGCAAAATGAATTGCAAAACGTTCTTCGTTCAAATAATTTTCAGTGATCAATTGTGAAATGATCTCCTCAACGTCATTTTTGTGCAAACCAAATGAAAACAATTTATCACGCACTTCTGCATGACATCTTTCCTGGTAAGCACAGTATTGTTTTATTTTAGGAACTGTCTGTTCGGGTGTAAAAACTTGGAATGACATCGATCAAAAATATCAATAAAAACTTTGATCGCTGGGCAAGCTGAAAACAAGAAATAATTAATAATTCAATAATCAATAATTTATCACCTGTTCTTCCAGCTCCGGCATTTGCCTGAATTCATATTGTTGGT
The DNA here is from genome assembly GCA_051960475.1 of Ginsengibacter sp. Classification (GTDB taxonomy): domain Bacteria; phylum Bacteroidota; class Bacteroidia; order Chitinophagales; family Chitinophagaceae; genus Ginsengibacter. The sequence goes on along the minus strand of JBQCEG010000083.1, from coordinate 114,416 downwards.
TGCGAAGTTGCGGTTCAAAACCTGCTTCACGAATCGCTTCCTGGATTCCATTCGCAGTAAAACGGTGAGGCGCTCCCGCAGCGCTTACCACATTTTCTTCGATCATGATGCTTCCAAAATCATTAGCACCGGCATGCAGACAAAGTTGCGCCACTTGCTTACCAACGGTCAACCAACTGGCCTGGATGTTTTTTACATTTGGCAACATAATACGGCTCATTGCAATCATGCGGATGTATTCTTCAGGAGTTGTGAGATTATGAACTCCACGGATCTTTGCAAGCAGCGTATCGACATCCTGGAAAGTCCATGGAATAAAATTCAAAAAGCCGACAGCGCCTTCAGGTTTCCTGGCCTGAACTTCTCTTATTTTGGCTAAATGTTCAAAGCGTTCTTCGATCGTTTCTACATGGCCAAACATCATTGTAGCTGAGGTCGTAAGTCCGAGCTTGTGCGCTTCTACCATAATATCAAGCCATTCCTGTGCGCCACATTTTCCTTTACTGATTAAGCGTCTAACCCTATCAGTTAGTATCTCTGCTCCGGGACCAGGCATTGAATCAAGGCCCGCTTCTTTCAAAGCTTTCAAAACTTCGTGGTGAGTAGAATTTGAAATTTTTGTAATGTGCGCCACTTCAGGCGGACCAAGTGCGTGCAACTTTAATTTGGGAAATAATTTCTTTAATTCTTTAAAGAGTGTAACGTAATAATTCAGTTCCAAATCCGGATGGTGGCCGCCCTGGAGTAATAATTGTTCGCCGCCATATTTAAAAGTTTCTTCTATTTTTCTTTTATAGGTTTCGATGTCGGTTACGTAGGCTTCTTTATGACCTGGAATACGGTAAAAATTACAAAACTTGCAATTGGCTATACAAACATTTGTAGTGTTTACATTCCTGTCGATGATCCACGTAACTTTCCCATGTGGCACCTGGATCTTTCTCAATTCGTCAGCCACCGCCATAAGTTCGCCTAAAGCAGCATTCCTGAATAAATAACTGCCTTCTTCTACAGTCAGAAACTCAAACCGCAATGCTTTTTGAAATAATTCGGATGTTTTCATGTATTCGATTTTGCGCTGAGCGCACCTCTAATTAATTAAGCAAAAATACAAGCATTAATCTTAAATTTAGCTTTTAACGGATATGAGAACCTTCCTTTATTTAATGTTTACCCTATGCAGCTATTCTGTTTTCGGACAGGAAATGTATTGGGAAAAACCGGCCAGGTTTATTACTTCTTTTCCGTTCAAACAGCTGAACGGAGGTGTGATGTTGGTAAAGGCAAGATTTGGGGATATAAAGGATACATTTAATTTTATTCTTGATACCGGAAGTGGTGGAATTTCTTTGGATTCTACAACGACAGCCAATTATCATATTGCACACGAACCATCAGGAAGGTATATTTATGGAATTGCAGGCGTTCGCAAAGTAGATTATGCGCCTCACCAAACACTTAATTTTCCCGGTCTGGCAGTCGATAGCCTGGATTTTTATATTAACAATTATGAAGTGCTCACAAGTGTTTATGGAATTAAAATCGATGGAATAATCGGCCATAGTTTTTTATCCCGCTACCTGGTAAAAGTAGATTTTGACAGTTTAAGAATAAGCGTTTTTACCCCTGGATTTATTAATTATCCTCCTCACGGGTTTTTGTTGCGACCTGCTTTCCAGGGATTACCAATCGTTCCACTAACGATCAGGGATTCAAGGAAATTGAACGCCAATTATTTCTTTGACACGGGTGCGGGATTGTGTTTGCTGCTCAGCACTCATTATAACGAGGACAGTTCTGTTTTGATGAAAAAAAGAAAGCCTGTCGAAATAGAAGTGCAGGGGATGGGCGGCAAAAAAAGAATGCGGCTGACCGTAATAAAAGAGTTACAGGTCGGCACTTATAAATTCAGGAAAGTGCCAACCTATTTGTTTGATGATGAGTATAACGTGCTGGCTTATCCACAAAGAGCCGGATTGATAGGCAATGATATTCTACGTCACTTCAACCTGATCATTAATTATCCACAAAAGGAAATTTATCTTCTTCCCAACAGCCATTTTCGCGATCCATTTGATTATTCTTATACCGGCTTAACCATGTACAGCTTGGATGGAAGTATTTTTGTGGATGATATCGTGAAAGGCTCACCGGCAGACAAAGCAGGTTTGAAAAACGGAGACGTGATCATGGGTGTTGACAATAATTTCAGCGGAAATCTTGAAACTTACAAGAACCTGCTTCAGAAGACAGGTTACCGGATTAATATTTTGGTAATGAGGGAAAATAAACCTTTGATCATTTCATTGCGCGTAGGCAGAATTAAATAATGTCAAAGTATAGTAAACAAACTTTTCTGCGCAATTCTTATTTTACATTGAAATAACTTTAAAAAAAATTGGGTTAGATGAAACTTGGAAATTATGTCCTCGGCAACTGGATTTTCGGTGAGGGAGAAGGACAGCAATTGTACAATGCAGTCAATGGCGATTTAGTTGCAACAGCAACAACCAAAGGCCTTGACTTTTCAGAAATTTTGGAATATGGAAGAAAAACCGGAACCAATGCCTTGAGAAAAATGACTTTTCATGAAAGAGGAAGAATGTTGAAGGCTTTGGCGCTTCATCTTTTTGAAAAGAAAGAAAAATTTTATCCTGTAAGTTATAAAACAGGTGCAACACGAGCCGACAGTTGGGTGGATATTGAAGGGGGCATTGGAAATCTTTTCTCAAATGCATCATTGAGAAGAAAGCTTCCAAATGAAACTTTTGCGCTTGATGGTGAAAATATTGGATTGAGCAAAGGCGGCACTTTTACCGCGCAGCATATTTTAATTCCGAAAGAAGGTGTGGCCATTCACATCAATGCATTTAATTTCCCCGTTTGGGGAATGTTGGAAAAGATTGCAGTGAATTTATTGGCCGGAGTGGCTGCAGTTGTAAAACCAGCAACCATTACTTCATACCTTACAGAAGCAGTCGTTCACGAAATAATTGATTCCGGGATTTTGCCGAAAGGCGCATTACAGTTGATCTGTGGCAGTGCCGGTGATATTCTTAATCATGTTACATCCCAGGATGTAATAACTTTTACCGGTTCCGCTTCAACAGGATTGATGTTAAAATCAAATCCAAATGTGCTGCGCGAAAATGTCCCTTTCAATTTGGAAGCAGATTCGCTGAATTGTATTGTATTGGGCAATGATGTTCAACCTGGAATGCCGGAATGGGAAATTTTTATCAAAGAGATAAGAAAAGAAATGACTTCAAAAGCTGGGCAAAAATGCACTGCTATTCGTAGAATTTTTGTCCCTGAAAATAAGATAGAAGATGTTTGGAAAGATTTGAGCCGTTCGTTATCTCAAACAGTTATTGGAAATCCTGAAAATGAAAAAGTGAGAATGGGCGCACTTGCGGGGCAATCGCAAAAACGGGAAGTACAGCAACAAATTCAAAAATTATTGGCGTCTTCACAGATCATTTATGGAAGCCTTGATAGTGTCGAGGTTTTGGATGCCGATGAAAAGAGAGGCGCTTTTATAAGCCCTTTATTATTAAAAAATGAATCTCCTTTTAATGCAGAAGAAGTCCACAATGTGGAAGTTTTTGGTCCGGTAAGTACCATAATGCCTTATAAAAATGCAGGCGAAGCAATTGCCCTTGCAAAAATGGGAAAGGGAAGCCTGGTTAGTTCGGTGGTTACAGTAAATGAACAATTTGCCAAAGATTTTGTTTTGGGCGCCGGCACTTATCATGGAAGAATATTAATATTGAATGCAGATTGCGCAAAAGAAAGTACAGGTCACGGTTCGCCGTTGCCGATGTTGACTCATGGTGGCCCGGGAAGAGCGGGTGGAGGAGAAGAAATGGGCGGTTTGCGAGGTATAAGGCATTACATGCAGCGCGTCGCCTTGCAAAGTTCACCAACGATGATTACTGCTGTTACAAATGTTTATCAACCGGGATCGAAAGGCATGCGTGACAAGATCCATCCCTTTAAAAAATATTTTGAAGAACTAAAAATTGGTAATCAGCTGATAACAGAGAAAAGATTTATAACATCTGAAGACATTGATAAATTTGCAGACCTGAGCGGTGATCATTTTTATGCGCACCTTGCAACCACAGATTTTGAAAATACGATGTTCGATGAACAGGTGGCTCATGGATATTTTATAATGAGCGCAGCAGCTGGCTTGTTTGTTGATAGTTATGAAAAGAACCCTGTATTGTTGAATTATGGAATTGAAGAATTAAGGTTTACAAAACCTGTTTACCCAGGAACATCAATTTACGTGAAATTGACGTGCAAGGAAAAAATTGAACAGGAATTAAGAGAGATTACGCCTGAAACTAAGAATGTGAAAGGTATTGATATACCAAAAGGTATTGTAAAATGGTATGTAGAAATTTTCGACGACACAAATGAAATCGCCGGCGTAGCTACAATACTTACGATGGTACGAAAAAGAAATAAAAATATTATTATAAATGGAACCCTACGTTAACTCGCACACCGAGCATGGAATTACGACAATAGAATTTTTTCATCCGCAGGGAAATTCCCTTCCTGCAAAATTGCTCAACGCTTTGGCCCAGGAAATTCATTATGCGGGCACGCATGATACAAAAGTGGTCATTTTAAAGAGTGCAGGAAGCGGCGCTTTTTGTGGAGGTGCCAGTTTTAATGAATTACTGGAGGTGAAAAATGAAAAAGAAGGCTTAGAATTTTTTTCGGGCTTTGCCAATGTGATCAACGCGATGCGCAAATGCACGAAACTAATCATCGGGCGCGTTCATGGAAAATGTGTGGGTGGAGGAGTAGGGCTTGCAGCAGCAGTCGATTATGCAATTGCATATAAAGATTCGGAAGTAAAATTAAGCGAGCTTGCTCTTGGCATTGGACCTTTTGTTGTTGGCCCCGCAATTGAAAGAAAGATCGGAACATCAGCATTTAGCCAACTTGCCATTGACGCTACACTTTGGAGAAATGCAGATTGGGCAAAACACAAAGGCCTTTATGCTGAGGTACATCAATCAATCCAAAATATGGACGAAGCTGTTTACAGGTTAGCCAGCTCTCTTGCCCACATGAGCCCTGAAGCAATGGCTGAAATGAAAAAAGTATTTTGGAAAGGAACTGAGGATTGGGATTTATTATTAAAGGAAAGAGCAGCCTTGAGTGGCAGGTTGATATTGAGCGATTTTACAAAAAGTGCAATTGAGGGTTTTAAGAAGAAATCTGTCAGCTAAAGTTTATTATTTTTAATAACAAAAAACGAATTTATGCAATGGCAGGGAAGAAGAGAAAGTTCGAATGTTGAGGATCGTCGTGGAATTACTGGTGGAGGAATGGCAATTGGTGGCGGCGTAATTGGCGTCATTTTTATTCTTGCAAAATTTCTGCTCGGTGGAGGCGATCTGAATGATCTTCAGCAACTCGTTCCTCCGCAACAACAGCAAATGACGCAGGAACAACAAGCTGCAGAAGACAAAGAAGCCCAATTCGTAAAAGTGGTTTTGGCCGACACGGAAGATGTTTGGACAAAACTATTTGGCGATATGGGTCGAACTTATACAGATCCGACACTTGTTCTTTTTAATGGAACTACCACTTCAGGTTGCGGATATGCAAGTGCACAAACTGGTCCTTTCTATTGCCCCGCTGATCAAAAACTTTATATCGATCTTTCTTTTGCCCGGCAACTTAAAGATCAGTTTGGTGCTACCGGTGATTTTGCAATGGCTTATGTTGTCGCACACGAAGTGGGCCATCATGTTCAGGATCTTCTTGGCGTAACACAAAAAATGGAACAATTGCAGCAACAACTCAGCGAAACCCAATACAATAAATATTCGGTAAGGCTCGAGTTGCAGGCGGATTTTTATGCAGGTGTTTGGGCACACTATGACCAGCAAATGAAAAATGTGATTAATGCCCAGGATATACAAGATGCTTTGGATGCGGCAAACGCCATTGGTGATGATCAGTTGCAGCAAGAATACCAGGGAACAGTAACGCCGGATTCATTTACCCATGGCACTTCTGCGCAAAGAATGTATTGGTTTAAAAAAGGCTACGAAACCGGCGATCTTAAACAGGGAAACACCTTTTCAGATGTTTCTTTATAAGAAATTTCTATTCATATAAAGTTTGGCAATTCGTACAGAAAAAACTCCTCCGATTGGTTTTGCCAAGATGCTTTTTCGTCAATTCAGAATTACATTCGGAACAAATTTTTTTCGTGTGTGCAAGCCAGTGTTTTTTCAATACAAATTGCTTCTTCCAATCCAAAAACTGGAAACTGTAATCATGCGCCTCTTTTATCAGTTGGTTTAACTTTGGTTGAGGCAAATCTTTCAACTTTGTTTCGGGGTGAATATGCGTTTTATAAAGCACTTCGTTTTTAATGATATTCCCCACACCAGAAAAAATATGATGATCAAGTAAGGCATCACAAACCAACATTTCCGGGTGTTCTTTTAATTTCTTTTTTGCTGCTTTTGGATCCCAAACAGGATTCATTACATCGGCAGACCAATCATAAACCTCATCCAAATCTTCTTCAATAAATTTTACAGAACAAGCATAGAAATTTAATTCTCCATCTTTAAAGATCAATCTTAACCTGGGCGGCGATTCTTTCCGTTCGTTTATGCGGTAACTGCCAAATAACATAAAGTGAATGCGAACCGTAAAATCATTAAAACAGATCAAAAAATGTTTGCCCCAACTTTTGAAATCAACTATTTTTTTGCCTGAGCATCTTTGAATATCCAGCTTGCTGTTGCCTTCAACTTTTATAACCTTTTTCCCCTTAAAAGGCTCCACTTCTTCTTTCAATATTACGATCGATGGTCCTTCCGGCATGTTTATCTTTTTCCTGGATACTTCAAAAGTCAAACCAAACGCCGTTTTTATCTAAAATAAAAATTTAGATTTTTTATTTGTTCACTGCAATTCGAAAGAAGCGAAGAAATTTATCTTTGTTCAAAACAAAACCGAAATGGCTGGCCCATTAAAAGCGCTTTACTTTGAAACAGCAATAGAATTCAGGCAATGGCTTTTAGAAAATAATACGAAAGAAACTGAGTTGCTTGTAGGATTTTACAAAATCAACAGCAACAAGCCGAGTATAACGTGGAGCGAATCAGTTGATCAGGCAATTTGTTTTGGCTGGATCGATGGAGTGAGGCGATCCATCGATGAGCAACGTTATTGCATTCGGTTTACGCCACGAAAACCCGGAAGTACCTGGAGTGCCATTAATATTAAAAAGGTCGAAGTACTTTCTGCAAAGCAATTAATGCATCCTAGCGGCATTGAAGCATTCAAAAAAAGAAAAGAAAAGAAATCGAGAATCTATTCTTATGAAAATGATCCGGTTTCACTTTCTGCGGAATTTGAAAAAAAATTCAGGGCGAATAAAAAAGCGTGGAAATTTTTTAGCAGCATGCCGCCGTCTTACCAACGAACTGCAATATATGGGATAATGACCGTAAAAAGAGAAGAAACGAAATTAAAGCGGTTGGAAGAATTAATAAATGATTCTGCTGCAGGAAGAAGGATCAAGCGGCTCAGCTACTGATTTAATAAACGGTAACATCAGCGGGCCTAGAACAAAATTTGATATTGCTTTTTTGATCCACCAGGAAAAGAGTCTACGCCTCAGCGTTATGAAGTCTCTGGAAGAAAGATTTGCAGTTGAACGAAGAGACAAACGTGAACTCCTGTTTATTAAAAATTGATTATTCAAAAGACGCCTTTGCAATTTTTTGGTTGACAGAAGAATCAAAATATGTAATTAAAATGAAAGAGTACTTCAATGGAAAATTCGGCGTTAAGGTGAAGCTTTATTAACCTCCTCAAAAAAGCAGTAAATTGAAAAATGATTTACAACACAATTATTATTGGCCGGGGCCTTATCGGTTCTGCTGCCGCCAAATATATAAGTCGTTCGAGTGAAAACGTAGCACTGATCGGCCCTGACGAAGAAACCACATCAAAAGAAAAAATTGTTTTTGCAAGTCATTATGACCAGGCAAGAGTGCAACGAATTGTTGGCAAAGATGAAATAACAACGAGGTTAAATCAACAATCAGCGCTCGAATATGCTTCTCTTGAGAAGGAATCAGAAATAATATTTCATACAACAGAAGGTTGTTTAATTGTTATTCCTGGCACTGATGCCGATTCTTATTTGAAGCATTATAAAGAACAAGCAGGCAAGTTCAATGTTGAATATAAAATCTTTGAAACGGTTGATGATTTAAAAACTTTTAGCTCTGATTTTGATTTTCCCTCTTCTTACAAAGCAATTTATGAACCGCCACCAAGCGGTCATATTAATCCAAGGTTATTAATTAAAGCGCAGCAAAAAGTGTTTGAAAAAAATGGTGGGCAAATTTTTAATAAAACAGTCAGGGATGTTTCTTATGAGGACGATTTGATAAAAATCACTTGCATCAATGATGAAATTTTTTATTCGAAAATAGTGTTGCTTTCCGCCGGATCATTTACCAATTTCTTTAATCTCCTGAATAGAAAAGTTGTTTTAAAATTAAAAAGTGAAACAACGATTTGGGCAAAGGTAAACGAAGCAGAGGCAAAGCGTTTATCGGCGCTTCCAACATTATTGTATAAAGTCGAAGAACCGGAAATCCAGGATATTTATTTGATACAACCGGTTTTGTATCCTGATGGGAATTATTATTTAAAAATGGGCGCTAACATTCCTTCGGACATTTATTTCAAGGATCTCGCAGAAGTTCAAAAATGGTTTAAGAATGGAAGTGGGGTCGATAATATTCCTGTTTTACAGAATGCTCTGCAAGCTTTGATTCCCAAACTTTTAATAGAGGATTGTTTTGAAAAAAGATGCATTGTTTGTTACACCCCACATGGCCGCCCTTACATCGGCCCCATCGATAACAAAGGAGTTTACATTGCAGCAGGCGGAAATGGTTACGCAGCAATGAGCAGCGACGCACTTGGAAGAATAGCCGCATCTTCAATCCTTACAAACACTTATCCTGAAGGTTTTACCTCAAAAGATTTTGAACCCGTATTCGAAAACTCATCACTTTAAAAAGTTTTTCGGCTTTTGATACTTCGGTACGTGATTTGAAGTGGTGTTAAAAAAAGAAAATGCCTCAAGGTACAATGCTGCAATACTTCCATTGGTATATGCCCCACGATGGAAGTCTTTGGAAACAAATAAAAGAAGAGGCACCCCGGCTAAAAGAAATTGGATTTACTTCCATTTGGTTTCCCCCGGCTTATAAAGGATCAAACGGAGCTTACAGTGAAGGCTATAATCCATATGATCTTTACGATTTGGGAGAATTTGATCAAAAAGGTTCAGTAAGAACAAAATATGGAACACGGGAAGAATATTTTGCAGCCATTGATGCTGTTCATGAAAATGGAATGCAGGTAATAGTGGATATTGTGTTAAATCACAAATCCGGCGGAGATGAATGCGAGCGGATAAAAGTGAGAAAAGTGGATCCAGAGGATAGAAATAAATTTATTTCCGAAGAGATGGAAATTGATGCTTTTACAAAATTTACTTTCCCCGGAAGAAACAAAAAATACACTGATTTCGAATGGAATTATATGTGCTTCACAGGTGTTGATTATGCAAGTGATACAGGTGAAAAAGCAATCTTTAAGATACTCAATGAATATGGAGATTCATGGCAGGAAATGCTTTCCGATGAAAAGGGAAATTTTGATTACCTGATGTACAATGATGTGGAATTTAGAAATCCCGCTGTGAAGCAACATTTGATTGATTGGGGAAAATGGTATTGGTTTGAACGCAATTTTGATGGTGTTCGTCTCGATGCGGTAAAGCATATCCCTGCTTCTTTTTATAAAGAATGGTTAGAAAAATTGCGTGAACATACAGGCCAGGAAATCTTTACGGTTGGTGAATATTGGACACCCCATTCTTTAGATCTGTTGTTGAAATATATCGAAGAAACGAATCACGGAATGAGTTTGTTTGATTGCTGTCTTCAAAATAATTTTCATGATGCATCGGTTTCCGGAAGGAAATATGACATGCGGAAAATTTTTGACAATACACTCCTGAAAGCCCGTCCGGAGAAAGCAGTAACAATTGTTGATAATCACGACACACAGCCCCTGCAATCTTTGGAAGCGCCTGTAGAGTCATGGTTTAAAGCACTTGCTTATTCACTTATTCTTCTGCGTCTTGAAGGCTATCCTTGTATTTTCTATGCAGATATTTATGGAGCCCATTACAAAGACACAGGTGAAGATGGAAAGGAATATGAAATATGGCTTGAAAAGGTAGAGGAGCTTGAAATGTTGATGAAAGCAAGGCGCGAGAATGCCCACGGAAACACGCGCGATTACTTTGATCACAAGAATTGCGTGGGCTGGATAAGGGAAGGAGATGAACATCACAGCGGTTGTGCTGTATTGATGTCAAATGGTGATGATGGATTTAAAGATATGGAAATGGGAAAACGGTACGCCGGTAAAACCTTCATTGATCTTTTACAAAAAAGAAAAGATGAAGTAAAGATCAATAAGGATGGATGGGGAAAATTCCTGTGTAATGCTGGTTCTGTTTCTGTCTGGGTTGAAAAGTAACGGTTACCAGTAAACGAAGAAACGTCAAAAGTTTTTATTTCCTCTTGAAAACAGGAACGGTACTGCAAGGCTCACCAAACATTATACTTTTTACAACAGGTCTGAGCATTTTTGTAAGCTCAACAAAAACTTCTTCAGGAATTTTTTTATCGCCACAACCTTTTAGGACCACTCTTTTATCTAAAAAATCTCCGGACTTGATTTGCTGTATATTTTTTAAAAACAATTTGGACAAAACTTCATCCTTGTTTCCAAAAAATATTTCCTTAGCCACTGGCTGAAGATAGGAAACAGCTAACATATAAGCCCACAGCGGAATGATGGCATCAACTGAACAAGCGATGCCAACCGTTTTATTTGCATAAACATTCCAATCGAAATTCTTCAATGCTTCGCGGTAATCTTTTTCCTTTAAGATTTGTTCCATAAAAAGGTAATCCTTCAAATCAAAAACTGCAATTTCTTCTTTGGGATAAAAATCTGCCGGATCAAGGATTATTAATGCGCTCTGCGCAACTTTATTTACAATTTCTTCTTCCATTGTTTCTGTTTGTGTAAAGTTACAAAATACGTAAATGGCCTTTTGTAAACATAGATTTAAAAAGAAAGCCACCCTTCGAAGGTGGCTTTCAGAATACCTTATAAACAAACGTTAGAAGAAACGGCTCCTGTAATCTTTAATTTCTGCTGTGTTTTTCAATTCCTGGAAAGAGGAGCTTAAGGTAGATTGAACGTTCTTGTTCAATTCATCATTTGCCTGCAGTTTCTCCAGTTCCTGATTTACCGGTTCTTTAGTAAAAACGCCATTTACTTTAATTACAAAAACACCTGAGTTTCCGGCAATTGGCGGAGAAACTTTTGTTTGGTAAGTTTTGTTAAAAACAGCTCCTTCAACTTTGGGTTCCTGGCCAATGCCATTTATTATTGGCGCATTAAAAGTGAGGGTTGAATCTTCGCCTGTAGTTTGAACTTGTACATTATAAGCAGCAGCGGCGGCTTCAAGTGTTATAGGATTATTCAGTTTTTTTGAAATAATATCCGCTTTCTTTTTGTTGATGAGAATTGGTTCAACCTGCGGGCGAACAAGGCTCACATCAGCAAGTCCTTTCTTCAAACGTTTGTCAACAATTGCAACCACAAACTGGTCGCCGATTGAAAACGGATCAGAAACTTGTCCTTCTTTTGCATCAAACGCCCATCTCACAACCGGTCTTGCATCATTAAGCTGACCAACCTGGTAATCATTTTCTTTAATTTCAGTTGGAACATCCACTTTTTTCAATCCATTCTTTGCTACATAATCATTGAATGATTTTTGATCTTTCGCGTAGCCTGATAATTTGATAGCCTCTGTATTTGCATTGTTGATTGTTTCGTCGCTTGGTGCAATTTCTTTGGCCATGTAAGCGATCTTGTAACTCGGCTGATAATTTTTCTTATCAAGAATTTCGATGTAATGCCAGCCAAATTGTGTTTTCACAACCTTCTTTGTTTCTCCTTTGTCGTTTAAAAGAAAATCACCAAATGGTTTTGCAAAATTATCGCTTTGGATGGTTTGTAAATCAAATGTCATTACGCCGTTTTGTTGTTTGGCGGCTTCGTCAGTTGAATATTTTATATCTAAAGAATCGAAGTTGGCGCCGTTCTTAATAGCAGTCGCAATACTATCAGCTAACCTGTGCGCAGTGGAATCATCCATCAAAGGTTGTTGTGTTTGCGGATTAATTGTTCCTAATAAAATGTGACGGCATTTTATGGAGTCCGGTAAAACTTTTGTGTCAATCTTTTTTGCCAAAACATAATTCCCATTGTCTTCATAAGGTCCTATAACACCTCCGTTTGGCAAAGCAATAATTGAATCTTTTTTAGATGATTGAATTTGTGACTGAGGAATATAAGCATCGGAATAAGGAATGGCAGATGAATTTCTTCCCAGGAAAAATTTAGCATTTGAATCGGCGGCAAATTGAGGTTTTAAATCTTCAAGTGATTTAAAAATTTTTGCGCTGTCTTGTGCGTTTGCTGCTGCATTAAAAGAAACATAAGAAAGCATTACGCCCGGTTCTTGTTTGAATTCATTTTTGTGTTCGTTAAGGTAAGATTCGATATCCGCATCTGTCACTTTAACCGAACTATCACTTACAACAGTATATGGAATGGCTACATAAGAAATTTTCGCAAACTGGTTTTTTTCCTGGCTTTTTTCTTTCAAAAGCCATTTTGGTTGATACATACTTCCGGCAATCATGGAAGTGTATTTAGAATAAAGAGCATTTAAGCGCATCGGATCAATTATCTGTGAAATCACTGCATTTCGCTGCTGCTCATTTTGATCTTTCTTTATTTGAGCCCACCATTGTTGCGCCTGTGCAATATCATATTCACCCGTTTGTTTATCAGTGAAAGCTTGTTTTAATTGTGGAGGTGCCTGGTCGCTGAACATGATAGAACTCATTTCTTCGGGAGTAAAAGTGATGCCCAGTTTATCAAATTGATCTTCTACAACTTTTTCACCAACCATTTGGTTCCACACGGATTCCATGATCTGGTTGTTTTGAGAAGAACCGGCATTTCCATATTGTTGTTCCACCTCCTTTACCCGGTCGTTGAAAGTATTAATATTAATTTTTTGTCCGTTTACTACACCAACGGTTGTAGTATTATTATTACCGAATAACGAACCACCGCGACGGCTGCTCATTGAATCCATCAAAATAAAACTGATAAGGCTTATTGCAATAAGCGCGATTACGATCACAGCTCCTTTTTCACGGATAGTCTGAATGATTGACATATTGTATTTACTCTTAAATTTGAAATGAGGCGGCAAAAATAGTGTAAAATAAAATAGGAACAAACTGTGGATAACCTACCGAAAACAGTACTGGCCGTGATTTTAATAATTCACCCAATTTTAAAAAATCATCTTTCTGAAAACAGAAAATTACTTTTCAACAATAGGGTGTGAAAAAATTATTTTTCCTGTGGGAAAACCCCTTTTCCGGAAATTCATGAGTGGAATAACTTTTAATAACTCGCTTCGATTTTCCACAATTGATGATAGAAGGAGGAAGAAACAACATTTTTTCCAATCCAAATTCACAAAAGTATTTTTAAAAAGTGTTATGTTTTTTTCAACGCCCGTTTTTATCAACAGGCTGTTAAAAAATTAAGTAAAATGCGCAGAAGGTTAAATAGTCTATTGTTAAAAACATGGGGATTGATGTGGATAAGAAGGATAATTTAATTTTGCATCAAATAAAAAATGGAATCTATCCACAAATCCACACTCATAATAGTAATAGGCCTTTAAATAAAAAGGGTATTAATAATAAATACTATGGCAGATATCAACATTGAAGCGGCAAAAAAAAATTTAGAAAAAAAAGGTTTTCTTGATTTGGAGATTGATGCTAACTTGGACCTCTTCTCCGAAATAGAACGCTTAAAAATTGAAAAAAATGCCATCATACTTGCTCACTATTACCAGGAACCGGATATCCAGGATGTTGCTGATTTTATTGGTGACAGCCTTGCTCTTGCTCAAAAAGCTGAAGGAACCACGGCTGATATTATCGTTTTTGCTGGTGTTCACTTCATGGCCGAAACAGCAAAAATCCTTAATCCAACCAAGAAGGTCTTATTGCCCGACCTGAAGGCCGGTTGCTCACTTGCCGATTCAGCTCCTGCAGATGCTTTCAAAGAGTTTAAGGAAAAATATCCGGACCATCTTGTGATCAGTTACATCAATTGTTCTGCAGAAATTAAGGCATTGAGTGATATCATCTGCACTTCATCCAATGCAGAAGCCATTATCAACAGTTTGCCAAAAGAGCAAAAGATCATTTTTGCACCGGATAAAAATTTGGGAGCGTATTTGATCAAAAAAACGGGAAGGGACATGGTTTTGTGGAATGGATCCTGTATTGTGCATGAATTGTTCAGCCAGGAAAAGATTACTAAACTTAAGATGCGCCATCCAAATGCAAAGGTGATTGCTCATCCGGAATGTGAAGAAGTGGTTTTGAAAGAAGCAGATTTTATTGCCAGCACAAGCGGTTTATTGAAATACACTTTTGAAAACCCGTCAACAGAATTTATAGTGGCTACCGAGCCCGGTATTATTCACCAGATGCAAATCAAATCGCCATTGAAGACTTTTATTCCTGCGCCTCCTGATAATTCCTGCGCTTGTAATGAATGTCCTTACATGAAGTTAAACACACTTGAAAAGTTGTATCTGTGTATGGAATACGAGGCTCCGGAAATAATAATGGATCCTGAATTAATGGAGGCTTCGAAAAGGCCAATTGAGCGGATGTTGGAGATAAGCAGGCAGTTTGGTTTATAGTAAACAAACGTTTTTACCGGAAATTTTTTCCCTTTAAAAAAATACCTGTCCTTTCAGACAGGCATTATACTACTTGATAACAAAAAAAGAAAAATTTATACAACGCCTTCGGCGATCTTAGCTCTTATTTTTGATTCAATTTCATTTGCCAAATCAGGATTATCAATAAAAAGTTGTTTTACTGCTTCTCTTCCCTGCCCTAATTTGGTGGTATCGTAACTAAACCAGCTTCCGCTTTTTTGAATTATACCCAAATCTACACCCATGTCAATTATTTCACCAACTTTAGAAATACCCCCGCCAAATATGATATCAAACTCCGCCACTTTAAATGGAGGCGCCATTTTATTTTTTACTACTTTGACCTTTACACGATTTCCCACAGATTGATCGCCATCTTTAATCTGCGCCATCCTGCGGATATCTAATCTTACAGAAGAATAAAATTTCAATGCGTTTCCACCGGTTGTTGTTTCAGGATTTCCAAACATAACACCAATCTTATCCCGCAACTGGTTAATAAAAATGCAACAACAATTTGTTTTGCTGATGGTCGCTGTGAGTTTTCTCATGGCCTGGCTCATCAATCTGGCCTGCAAACCCATTTTACTATCTCCCATTTCTCCTTCCAATTCTCCCTTCGGAACCAACGCGGCCACAGAATCAATTACTACAACATCCAAAGCACCGGAAAGTATCAGCCGGTCAGCAATTTCCAATCCTTGCTCTCCATAATCCGGTTGACTGATCAATAAGTTATCGACGTTTACTCCAAGTTTTCTTGCATAAGTATTATCAAATGCATGTTCAGCATCGATGATGGCACACATTCCACCTTTTTTTTGAGCTTCTGCAATTACATGAATTGCTAATGTGGTTTTACCTGAAGATTCCGGTCCGTAGATTTCTACAACTCTGCCTTTTGGAAGTCCCCCAATTCCGAGCGCCACATCAAGGCCAATCGACCCGGTGGAAATTGTTTCATGAGGTTCCTGCGAACGCTCATTCATCATCATCACACTTCCTTTTCCGTAATCTTTATCTATTTTATCAATGGTAAGTTTTAAAGCTTTTAGTTTTTCTGATAATTTATCCGGGGAATTTGCTGCCATAACTTTTTGGTATTAGGTGAGATTTATTAATTGTAAAGGTATTTGATGTACAAATATAGAAATTAAAATTTATTAACACTAATAAATTTAGTATAAAAATGTTAACTATTTTAGTTGATTAAAAAATATTCAGCAGAAGGCTGTAGAATCAGGTAGTTAAGGATAAATAAAAAAAAAAGGAGCACACGATGGCACTCCCTTTTATCCCTGGTATTTACATTTTCTTTTTTGTAATTACATTTTCTTCTTAATTTCTTTTGCTTTATCCAAATGTTTTTGAAGTGTAGGAAGTGTCTTTGCTATAAAATCCTTAAGATCGGGATCCTGGATATTGTCTTCCGCTTTCTTGAATTTATCAATGTCATTTTGATGATCATCAACAGCCATTGAAATAAAGTCTTTGTCGAAGGCGGTTCCAGTTTCCTTGCTTAATTTATCTATTTTGTTTTGTTGATCACTGGTAACAGTATTAGGAACGGTTATATTTTTCTTGCTTGCAATGTCTTTCAATTTGTCGTTGGCGCTTGAATGGTCATCAGCGAGCATTTTACCATAATCTTTTATGGCCTTATTATTTGAATTCTTTTGAGCAATATTTCCGAGTTGTACTTCCATCATTCCTCCGGATGCTGCTTCCTGAACGAAATTCACTGCATCCTGGCTCACTGTTGCATGCGAAGTATCTGAGTTGTTCATAGTATTCATTCCTGTGTCGGAGGATGAACTCATTGTATTTGTGCTGTCGGTTGTGCTTGTAGAATTTGTATTTCCATTGCACGCACCAAGAATAATTGCTGCTGCAATTGTTGTAGCAATACTTACCTTTTTCATAAAATTTCGATTTAAGATTAATGATATAGGCAAGTTGAACAAAATATGTTCCATCAATAATTTAAGTCAACTATAATAGAAAGGGTTGAAATTTTATTGCAGAATTGTTGATTTTTTTACCTAAATGCGAATGCTTTGCCCACTTTTTATAAGTAAAAGTCTTTCAAAACAAATTGATTATACTTCGTTATTTTGAAAATACAGTAGTCGTTGGACCGCTTCATCGAGTGTTTGTTCTTTTTTTGCAAAGCAAAAACGTAAGACGTTATTCTGAATTCCGTTTTGGTAAAATGCAGAAACAGGAATGGAAGCTACCCCAGCTTTTTCAGTAAGTCTTTTTGCAAATTCAAATTCATTTTCATCAGAAATATTTTCATAGCTGTACAATTGAAAATAACTACCTGAAGAAGGAAGAGGTTTAAAGTGTGTACTTTCCATTTTTGATTGAAAGTAATTTCTCTTTTTTTGAAAAAAAACCGCTAATTGTAAATATTCATTTTTCTGCTTCGCAAAAGAAACAAGTGCATATTGTATGGGTGAATTAGAGCAAAAGCAATTGTACTGATGAACTTTTAAAAACTCCTGCATCAGATCATTGCAAGCAACGCAATATCCCATTTTCCAACCGGTACATTGATAAACTTTTCCAAAAGAAAAAACTACAAAACTTCTTTCCAGTAAGTCCGGGTATTTCAAAATACTTTCATGTTCATTTCCATCAAAAATAATCGGTTCATAAACCTCATCGCTTAGAATTAGAATATCAGTGTCTTCAGTAATTTCTCGTAATTGTTCAATATCCGATTTTGTCAAAATTTTTCCCGTCGGGTTGTTCGGCGAATTCAACATGATCATCCTGGTAGCCGGAGTGATTTTTTTCATTACCTCATTCCAATCAATTTTATAATCGGGATATTTTAATTGGATCAATACCGGTTTGGCTCCATTCACTTTAATATTCGGTACATAACTATCATAAGCCGGTTCAAAAACGATCACTTCATCTCCCGGGTTCAGAACGGTTGTCAATGCTGTATAGATCGCATAAGTAGCACCGGGAGTAATTGTAATTTCTGTTGCAGGATCAACTTTTGTTTTGTACAAAAATTCTATCTTTTCTGAAATTACTTCTCTTAACGCCAGCAACCCATTTCGATGTGCGTACTGATTATGGCCATCTTTCATTGCTTTGCACACCAATTCAATTAATTCAGGGTTTATATCAAAATCAGGAGTTCCCTGTCCAAGGTTGATTGCATTATGCTTTGCAGCCAATACGCTCATTACAGTGAAAATAGAAACACCTGTTTCAGGCAATTTGCTTTTGGGAAGATTTTCCATCACCTTACTTTTTAAGTGCAGGATTTATAAATATTTGTCTCCCTTATTTCTTCTTATTTCCGTCAAGTATTCTTTTATGTTTTGCTCGTTTTCTTTTTTGCAAACTAACAAAGCATCAGGTGTGTCGACAACGATAAAATCATCCAATCCCTGCAACAAAGTAAGTTTGTCGCCATTGGTATGAATAATATTTTTGAAGGAATCAAAAAGGATCACGTTATTTCCCGCAACGGCATTTTCATGGTAATCTTTTTCAAGGTTTTCATAAGCACTTCCCCAGGTGCCAAGATCGCTCCATCCAAATGAAGAAGGAATTACATAAACATTATCTGCTTTTTCGAGTATACCATAATCAATCGAAATATTTGTGCATAATGGATAGATCACCTCAATGGCTTCTTTTTCCAACTCAGAATTCATCGCGTTCTTACCTCCGTCAAACAATTCGTGCATTTCAGGAAGGTATTTTTCAAAAGAGGCAATTATGCTTTTTGTTTTCCAAACAAAAATACCTGCATTCCAAAGGAAATCACCACTGGCAATGAATGTTTTGGCCAGCTCAAGATCCGGTTTTTCTGTAAAAGTTTTTACTTTATAAATATTATCACTTACAGCTTGTTGTTCGTATTGAATGTAACCATAGCCGGTGTTTGGCTGGAAAGGTTTTATTCCCAATGTCAGAAGTGCATTGTTTTTCTCAGTAAACTCCAATGCTTCAAGACTTGTTTTTATAAAAGCAACATCATCGAGAATAAGATGATCTGCTGGTGCACAAATCATATTGGCATTTTCGTTCTGTTGTTGAATTTTGTATGAAATGTATGCGATACAAGGTGCGGTATTTTTTCTTGAAGGCTCACAAACAATATTTTCTTCAGCAAGTTCAGGCAATTGTTTTTGCGTGATTTCCTTGTATTGATGAGAGGTAACAATATAAATATTTTCGAGTGGAATGAATTGTGCAAACCGCTCAAAAGTTGACTGGATAAGCGTTTTACCCGTGTTCAAAATGTCGAGAAATTGTTTGGGGAGATCTACTCTGCTAACCGGCCAGAAGCGGCTTCCGATTCCACCGGCCATTATGGCCACATAATTATTCTTGTTCTTTATCATAGTTTTTCTGGTTATTAAATGATACCTTCTTTTATCAAATCGTGTAAGTGAATGATACCAAAATATTTTGCATCCCTTGTAACGATCAGTTGAGTTATGTTTTTGTTTCTCATAATTTCAAGTGCATTCACGGCAAGCGATTTACTGTCTATGGTTTTAGGATTTGAGCTCATTATATCTTTTGCCTTTGCACCTGCATGATACAAATCTTTTTCCAACATCCGTCTTAAATCTCCGTCAGTAATTATGCCGATTATATTTTCGTTATCGTCCAATACAACTGTTACGCCTAAACGCTTTTTAGTAATCTCAATGATCACATCTTTTAAAAAACTTTCGGAATTAACAGCAGGCTTTTCGTTATTTACCGAAAGTTCTTCAACTCTCAGGTATAATTTTTTGCCTAAAGTGCCGCCTGGATGGAATTTAGCAAAATCTTCGGGATTAAATCCCCGTAATTCCATCAGGCAAATACAAAGTGCATCACCCATTACCATTTGCGCTGTTGTGCTACTTGTTGGTGCAAGATTATAAGGGGAAGCTTCTTCTTCAACTGTTGTATCCAAGAAAACGTCAGCACATTTTGCCAAATAACTTTGGCTATTACCACAGATGGCAATAAGCTGATTTTTGAAATTCTTGATCAAAGGAACGAGCACTTTAATCTCCGGACTATCACCACTCTTGCTGATTATGATCACAATGTCTTCAGGTTGTACCATTCCAATGTCTCCATGAATCGCATCAGCTGCGTGAAGAAAAATTGCAGGTGTGCCCGTACTGTTGAGAGAGGCAACGATCTTTTGTGCAACGATTGCACTCTTACCAATTCCACTGATTACAAGCCGTCCTTTTGATTCAAAGATCATCGAAACCGCTTTTTCAAAATCCTCGTTTATCGAATTAACAAGGTTCGCTACAGAATTAGATTCTGCAATAATTGTTCGTTTACCGGTAGTTATTATAGAGTTTGCCATTCAACTGAATCAAATATGTCTTTCAACTTCAAGCTTCAAATATGAAGAATTTCTTCGAAACGATTGCAAACCTACTTGAATTGAATGGTTGAACAAAGAGAAGCCATTTATATAAGTAATCTGAAAACTTCGTATCTTAACCCACTAAAGTCCACTTTTAGCCTAATTCTCTATCATAACTTTAACCTTAATTTTCAATTAAAGAATTAACTTTGGAACCTTTTTTAGATTGAATAGTAGAAACGAAAAACCATGCCGACAATAAAATCAAAAAATCCTAAAATCCGTAAATCAACCCCTCAAAAAGATAGCAACGAAAACACCACTTTCACTAGCAATTATCTAACTGAACAACTCCAAAAAAATTTTGGTTTTAATTCTTTTAAAGAACCGCAGGAAGAAGTGATTAAAAGCCTTCTCTCGGGCAGAGATACATTTGTGATAATGCCTACCGGCGGAGGAAAAAGCCTGTGTTATCAATTGCCCGCAATTATCAGCGATGGATGTGCGATTGTGGTTTCACCTTTGATCGCTCTGATGAAAAACCAGGTTGATCTTGTACGGGGTTACAGCAGCACTGATAACATCGCGCATTTCCTGAATAGCTCTTTGAATAAAGGACAACAAAAAGCGGTGAAGGACGATTTGTTGTCGGGCCATACCAAACTTTTATATGTTGCACCGGAAACATTGACCAAGGAAGAGAATGTTGAATTTTTTAAAGATCTCAAAATTTCTTTTTTTGCAGTCGATGAAGCGCATTGTATCAGCGAATGGGGACACGACTTCCGCCCGGAATACAGGCGTTTGAGGGAAATCATGGATCACATAGATGAGTCACGCCCGGTAATCGCTTTAACAGCCACAGCCACGCCAAAAGTTCAAAGTGATATCATCAAAAATCTTGGCCTCCGTGATCCAAATGTTTTTATTTCTTCTTTTAACAGGTCCAATCTTTATTATGAAGTAGTTCCTAAGATTAAAAAAGACCAGGCGATAAAAAGTATTGTAAAGTTTATTTCACAAAACAAAGGAAAGAGCGGGATCATTTATACGCTTAACCGGAAAACTACCGAAGAACTTGCTGATACTTTGATGGCTAACGGAATTCAGGCAGTGGCTTATCATGCAGGATTGGATACAAAGCTCCGTGCAAAAAGACAAGACCAATTCCTGGGCGAAGAAATTCAGGTGATTGTGGCAACCATTGCTTTTGGAATGGGAATAGATAAACCGGACATCCGTTTTGTTATTCATTATAATATTCCAAAATCAATAGAAAACTATTACCAGGAAACTGGTCGGGCAGGGCGTGATGGTTTGGAAGGAAAATGTTTACTCTATTATTCACATAAAGATGTTGCCAAGCTGGAACATTTGATGCGCGATAAATCTTTAAGTGAAAGAGAAATTGGCGCTCAGCTCATCAACGAAACCGTTGCCTATGCTGAAAGCGCGGTGTGTCGCAGGAAAATGTTGATGAATTATTTTGGAGAAAAATATGATAAAGAAAATTGTGGCTGCCAGTGCGATAATTGTAAAAATCCAAAAGAAGTTGTAGAAGCTAAGGAAGAAGCTTTAACCGCTTTGAAAGCAATAAAAGAATTGGAAGAAAGATTTCCAATAACTTATATGATCCCTATAATTGTCGGTAAGTTAAATCCGCAGATCAAAATGTACAGGCACGAAGAAAAGCCTGTGTTTGGTTCAGGAAAAGATAAGGATGAACATTTCTGGAATTCACTAATAAGGCAAATGCTTTTGGAAGGCCTGATCCAAAAGGACATTGAAGATTATGGTGTTTTGAAATTAACGCGTGCAGGTGAAGCATTCCTGAAAAAACCATCCTCTTTTAAGATTGCGCTTAATCATGTTTATGAAACTGACGTTGAGGATGACGATGATAACGCTGATAATGGTGAAGCCGGTGCAGCAGATGAAAAGTTAGTGCAGCTGTTAAAAGAATTGCGTCAACAGGAAGCAAAGAAACGACACCTTCCCCCTTTTGTTATTTTCCTGGAGAACAGCCTGATCGATATGGCGACGCTTTATCCAACAACATTAAAAGAGTTGGAAAAATGCCAGGGAGTTAGTGTGGGAAAGGCGTTGAAATTTGGTAAACCTTTCGTGAACCTTATTGCTCAATATGTTGAAGAAAATGACATTGAAAAGCCCGACGATTTTGTAATGAAGAGCGTAGTAAACAAAAACAGCAATAAGATCTTCATTATACAAAATGTTGATAAGAAAATGCCGCTTGAAACAATTGCAAAACACCGCACACTCCAACTTCCCGAATTATTGGAAGAAATGGAAACTATTGTTGCGAGTGGAACCAAACTAAACCTTGATTATGCCATCGAAGACCTGATGGATGAATATGAAGAAGAAGAAATAATTGATTATTTTAAAGGATGCCAAACCTCAAGCCTTGAGATTGCTAAAGAAGAGCTGGCTGACGGCAATTATTCATGGGAGCAATTGAAAATAGTGAGGATTAAATTTCTTTGTGAATACGGAAACTAAAAAAAGGCAAAAAGTAATTTTTATTTTAACTGAATAATTCTATTTTTGCCGCCCATCGGTGCGGTAGCTCAGTCGGTAGAGCAAAGGACTGAAAATCCTTGTGTCGGCGGTTCGATCCCGCCCCACACCACAAAACCCCTTTTTCAGGGGTTTTTGTTTATTATTAGTTTATGCTTCTTCGGAAATAGGATAGCAAGAATTCATCTTCCAAAATCATCCTGCAATCTCACGATATCATTTTCATCACTTGGGTTAGTTGCATCAGTATGCTGCCAGATCTCAGCTATGATTCCCCAGGTGTTTAAGCCAATAAGCCTGTGGCGTTCTCCTTGTTTTAATTTGATTACATCATTTACGTTTTTTCGCTGCACAGCAGATTCTTCGTCTGTGTCACTTTGAACAACACCCGCTTCGCCACCAATTACTTTCCATAATTCCGAGCGGCGAAAATGATATTGCCAGCTTAAGCGTTTTCCTTTTTCCACGATCAAAATCTTCGGGCTGATCTTTCCTTCACTTTGCTTCTGCGAATCTTCTACATTATGGAAAAAGTGGTCAATAAATTTTTGCGATTGATCTTCGTCGATCACGAAAAAACCGCCCCAGGGACGGGTTTTGTCGGAGTTCACAATTTTAAATCCATTTTCTTCGAGGAAGCTCTTTACTTCTTCAAAAATGTTTTCTTTACTGATTTCGGGTGCTGTTTTTAATTTCATATTCAAATATAACGGTTATGCATACACGAAAATCACCGACCCATATAAACCATCAGGATTTGTACGTCACTCGGGTTCACGCCACTAATCCTGCTCGCCTGTCCCAGTGTTTGTGGCCTTATTTTTTTAAACTTTTGCCGCGCTTCGTTGGACAAGGAAGATACATTTTCGTAATTAAAACTTTCCGGAATAATTTGTTCTTCCAGTAAACGCATCTTTTTCACCATTTCTTCTTCTTTGTCGATATAGACCTGGTACTTAACTTGAATCTCTGCCTGTTGTATTGCCTCATCAGAAAAGGCATCCAAGTGAGTTTGAACGGAAGAAATTGCCTGCTTCATTTCCTGAAGTGTAACTTGCGGCCTCAATAAAATTTGACTTGCTTTGACTTTTTGCTGCGCAACAGCGGAATTATTGCTTTCCAAAAAAGTATTAACATCTTCCGGTTCCAATTTCATTTTCTCAAGGAAAGAAACAATTTCATCAATTTCCTTTCTTTTCTCAATCACTTTTGACATTCTTTCTTCTGAAGCTAAGCTGAGGCGGTAACTTTTTTCGGTTAACCTGAGATCGGCATTATCCTGCCTCAATAGAGTTCTATATTCTGCCCTACTCGTAAACATCCTGTAAGGTTCATCAGTTCCTTTATTAATTAAGTCATCAATTAAAACGCCGATATAAGCTTCGTTTCTCTTTAAAGTAAAAGGCTCATTATTATTGATATTTTGATGTGCATTTATTCCGGCCATGATTCCCTGGCAAGCAGCTTCTTCATAGCCTGTTGTTCCATTTATTTGCCCTGCGAAAAACAAGTTTTTAACCAACTTAGTCTCGAGGTTGTGTTTTAATTGTGTTGGAGGGAAATAATCGTACTCAATCGCATATCCAGGCCGGAACATTTTACAATTCTCCAATCCTGGGATTTTTTTAAGTGCTTTATATTGAACTTCCTCAGACAAAGAAGAAGAAAACCCATTGAGATAAATTTCAATCGTATTCCAGCCTTCTGGTTCAACAAATAACTGGTGTCTTTCTCTTTCTGCAAATCGATTGATCTTATCTTCTATACTTGGACAATATCTTGGTCCTGTACCTTTAATTCTTCCCTGGAACATCGGACTTTCATTAAATCCTGATCGTAAAATCTCATGTACCTCGGGATTTGTGTAAGTTATCCAACAGCTTTTCTGCTGAGCAGGCTTTTCTGTATTAAGGAAGGAGAATCCGGTAATCTCGTTATCGCCTTTTTGTTCCTCCATTTTTGAATAATCAAGGCTTCTTCCGTCAATTCTCGGTGGAGTTCCTGTTTTTAATCTTGCACTTTCAAAACCCCACTCAACTAATTGTTCTGTAATCCCTTCCGAGGCACGTTCGGCCATCCTGCCTCCTTTTGATTGTCTTGAACCAATGTGAATAACTCCGTTTAAGAAGGTTCCATTTGTCAAAACCACTGCTTTTGAAGAAATTTCATGCCCCTGAGCTGTTTTTACACCTTTAATCATATCTCCATGCTTCATTAATCCAACAACGGAATCCTGATAAAAGTCAAGATTGGGTGTGTTTTCAAGAAGGCTTCTCCAAGTGGCAGAAAAAAGCATACGGTCATTTTGAGTGCGGGGACTCCACATTGCGGGTCCTTTGCTCCTGTTCAGCATCCTGAACTGAATCATGCTTTTGTCGGAAACGATTCCTGAATAGCCTCCCAAGGCATCGATCTCCCGTACAATCTGACCTTTTGCTATGCCTCCCATAGCCGGATTGCAGCTCATTTGGGCCATATTTTGCATGTTCATCGTAACGAGAAGCACTTTACTTCCCAAATTTGCGGCTGCAGCAGCTGCTTCGCACCCCGCATGACCTGCACCGACAACAATTACATCGTATTCCTGAAACATTTGGCAAAAATACCTAAATGAATTTTTATGTGAAAAAGTTCCACGTGAAACAAAAGTGAAACAAGTAAACCTGGTGCAACTTGAGATGGTGTTCCACGTGAAACCCTACATTAGAGATAAATAATGATCTTCTTTTCCACGAATTATTGATTTTTGGTCCTTTGTCTTGTCTTTGTAACCACATAAATGAAGAATTCCGTGAATCATTACACGGGCTAACTCATTTTCAAAGGTCACTTTTAGTTTTTCTGAGTTTTCCCGTACCCTGTCAATACTTATGTAGATCTCAGAGACGATATCTAATGGAGTATTAGAAAGTGTAAAGGTTATGATGTCGGTGTAGGTGTCGTGATTTAGATATTCTCTGTTTAGTTTCAATAGAAATTCGTCAGAACAAAAAATATAAGAAACGGATTTAAAGGGAACCCCTTCTTCAGCGAAAACTCTTGAAAGAAAAGTTTTCAGGTAGAGCTTCTCTCTTAAATTGAATTTAATATTATGGTTATTGAAAGAAATTGTGCCCAAAATGAATGAAATTTGACAAATCAGATGATGAAATATTCCAGCAAATGAAATTATCAGAAGTGAAAACGGGTACAAAAGTAAAGATTAAGTCATTTGAAAATCATGAAATTGTGCTAAAGCTGATGGAGATGGGTTGCCTGCCCGAAGAAGAGATAACAGTTTGGAAAAAAGCGCCACTAGGCGATCCCATTTATATCCTGGTTTCCGGTTATTCTCTTAGTCTTCGCCTCGATGAGGCAGAACAAATTTTTGTAGATCTTATAAATTCCTGAATTATAGAATGAATATTGGATTGTACTTCGGCTCCTTTAACCCTGTTCATAATGGACATCTTATCATTGCCAACTATATTGCCAACTATACTAATTTAGATCGTGTTTGGTTCGTTGTTTCACCACACAGTCCTTTTAAAAAAAGGTCTTCATTAATTAGTGAGCATCACAGGAAACATTTGATTGATTTGGCGATTGAAGGTGAAAAGAAATTACGTTCATCAAACATTGAATTTAAGCTTCCGAACCCTTCTTATACAGTTGAAACACTTCTTTACCTGAAAGAAAAGTTCCCTCAAAATAATTTTTCAATTATTCTGGGAAGCGATAGTTTTCAGAATGTTGATAAATGGAAAAACGCTGATTTCCTGTTAAAAAATTATTCTTTTTACATCTATAAACGACCAGGATTTAATGTAAAACCGGAAATGTTGAATGAAAGACGAATTTTATTGAAGGCTCCGTTACTTGAAATCTCAAGTACTGAAATTCGCAAAATGATAAAAGAAAGGAAATCAATCCGTTTTTTGGTTCCGGATATTGTGAAAGAGGAAATAGAGAATCAGCAATATTACAGCTGACAGTAAGCCAATAAATTCCTTTCTTTTTTATTTTTCCTTGCTAGAACCACCACCTCCTTTCTTTGGATTATTCCTGTTGCGGTTGTTTCGGTTGCCTTGCTGCCGCTGCTTATTATTATTTTGTTGCTGATTTTGGTGAGATTTCTGTTGCGGTTTTCCCTTTTGGCGGTTTTTGTTCTGTAGATTGTTCCTGTCTCCTGATTTTCTCTTGCGGCTGTTCTTTTCAAGCGTTTTTAAACTTATTTGTCCAACAACATCTACAAATTCCGGTTCCACGTCTATAGGTTTTTCACTTATTATTTCAACAGTCTCAAGCGCGTCCGGTTTTATTCCGTCGAGGTTTTGTTGCTTAATTTTTTTTACTGTATCAATAGAAAGCGGATAATGTTTAGTACTGTCAGCCATTGAATACCACATCAGGTTGCGGAAAATATCTTTCTTAACCAGGAATGCACGTCCTTTCGCAACTTCTATCACATCTGCATCATCTGGGAAGAATTGTAGGGCATCCAAATAAGTGTCAAGTTCATAATTCAAACAACATTTTAGACGGCCACACTGTCCACTTAATTTAGTTTGATTTATACTAAGATTCTGATAACGAGCAGCATTTGTATTAACGCTTTTAAAATCTGTAAGCCATGTGCTGCAACAAAGTTCCCGGCCACAGCTTCCGATTCCTCCAATTTTTCCGGCTTCCTGGCGGGCGCCAATTTGTTTCATCTCTACTTTTACTTTGAATTCATTTGCGTAAAGACGAATCAATTCACGAAAATCAACTCTTTCATCGGCGATATAAAAAAATGTGGCTTTTCTTGCGTCTGCCTGGATCTCGACCTCTGTCATCTTCAAATCAAGTTTCAATTGCCTTGCAATTGCACGGCTTCTTACCAGAACTTCCCTTTCCCGTGCTTTAGTTTCCTTCCATTTAGAAATATCATTGTCGGTTGCCAAACGGAGGACCCTCTTAAATTCTGCCGTTTTCTCATCAATCCTTTTCTTCTTCAATTGGATTCTTACCAATTCGCCGGTTAGATTCACTGTGCCCACATCAAATCCACTAATTCCTTCAACAGCGATAATATCGCCATTTGTAAAATGGTGAACCGTATTATTCTTATAAAAATCAACCCGGCTTCCCTGGTTGAAACTTACTTCTACAATTTTACATGAACTTTCCACATCGTCCATTGGTAAATTAGAAAGCCAATCATATGCATTTAACCGGTTACATCCTCCTGTGCTGCAACCACCGTTGCTTTTGCAACCATTAGGTTTACCGGTTCCACAAGTCGTACATCCCATTATAAAATATTAAAAAAAATTAGTTACAGAAATGGATTCAAATCAGAGGCAATGAATGTGGGTCAAATAAAAGAAACAAGGATAAATTGAAACAGCGATAATTTATAAAATCTTCAATAATAATAAGTTATATTGACGAAATGATCATCGAACATTTAAAGAACTCGTTTCAAAAAGCACCTGAATGAATCAGTTAATCAATTAACCAAAATTAGCAAATTATCTTTAATTATGTGAAAAAAGCGAATTGTAAGTGAATGAAATAACATTTTCGCATGTGCATTTCGTTCAATGTAATAGATAGCCCTTTCCAACTCCTCCACGATTGATTGTTGCGCTTCAACAGAGCAAATTTTGTTTAGTCTTGCCGAGAAATCCCGGTCTTTGGCCGGAATTTTTTCCAAAACTTCCTCGGGTAAGAAAGCAGAACGAATTGACTGTTCCAGTAAATGAACAAAATACCTCAAAAAGCTTTTTTGTTTTTCCCTGCCTGTTCTGCCGATCTCTTCTACCCAGCTTAATTGGGCGGACACTTTATTTTTGATAATGATATTCAACCAATCTCTAACCTGCGCTTGCAGGTCTTCTTCAGGATTATTCAGTAATTGTAGCGCTTCCCTGTAATTTCCTTCTGCGAGCGCAGCAATTTGAATGGCTTTTTCTGGTTCCACATTTTGATCAATAAGCGCATTCTTAATTTCTTCATCTGTAAGAGAAGGAATTTTTACCAACTGAGTTCTCGATAGGATCGTTGGTAAAATCGCATTTTCATCTTCCGCAACGAAAATAAAAATCGTATTTGGCGGTGGCTCTTCTATTAATTTCAAAAGTTTGTTTCCTTCTTTGCCCAAATATTCCGGCATCCACATGATCATTATTTTGTATTCGCTCTCAAATGCCTTCAGGCTTAATTTCCGTGTAATATCATCACATTCCTGCGCAGAAATATTTCCTTGTTTATTCACGGCGCTTTCAATCTTTGCATTGGGACTTTCTTTCAAAAAATCGATCCAATCTGTGACATTTCCATAAGGAAATTGTTGAACAAATTCACGCCAATCCACGAGGTAATCGGTGCTTAAAACCCTGTCGTGGCGGGTGTTTCGCTTGAGGGAAGGATAAGAAAAATGTAAATCTGCATGGACAAGCTTGCTAACTTTAAGACACGAAGGACATTCGCCGCAACTATCTTCTAATAAATCTTGTGAGACCGATTCAGCTTCTTCTCCAAAAAGCGAAGGGCCG
The DNA here is from genome assembly GCA_051960475.1 of Ginsengibacter sp. GTDB lineage: Bacteria > Bacteroidota > Bacteroidia > Chitinophagales > Chitinophagaceae > Ginsengibacter. The sequence continues at coordinate 85,000 of JBQCEG010000083.1, read as the reverse complement.
GTTTTTCCTCCTGAATTTCCGGCTACTCTTTCACAAAGAATGTATTGTGCAAATGCAATTGCCAAAGGAAGCGCACCACTTCCCTCTTTACCCAAAAACAATAATGCATGTGAAAGCCGGTTTTGTTGAACCAGCTCTTTTAATTTATTTTTTATTTCTTGCTGAGCGATTATTTTTTCAAACTGCATAAATAGAAAGATCAGAACATAAGGTTTCTGACAAAAGCAATGTAAACTTTTATTTATAAAATTGAAGGAAAAAATCAAGCATTAAGAAGCGCGTAAATATTTTAATAAAGTCAAGTAATCTTTTTTGGCACTTGGATCAGGATTATTAGGAATTAACCTGTGACTGTTGAAGAAAACGGTTACTAATTTTCCATTCTGGTCAAAAAGAAATTTGGTAAAGTTCCATTTGATCGGGTCCTCGAATCCATTTTTTTCTGCAAGCGCAACGATGTATTTGTAAATAGGCGCAATATCATTTCCTTTTACAGAAACTTTGGCAGCCATTGGAAATGTGACTCCATAATTTTTCTTACAAAACTCTGCGATCTCAGTGTTGGTGCCAGGTTCCTGTCCGCCAAAATTATTTGCCGGGAAACCAACGATCACCAATTTGTCTTTGTATTTTTTATATAAATTTTCCAGATCGTCATACTGAGGAGTATTACCACATTTTGAAGCAGTGTTTACTACCAGCAAAACTTTTCCTTTGAATTGAGAAAAATCTATGGTTCCACCAAGAAGTGCGGGAACTTTAAAATCATAAATTGAATTTGCTTTTTTAAGAGAAGAAGTAGTAGCGGGTATTGCAAAAGACAACAGGAAAAATGGAATTACGGTCCAAAAGATCTTTTTCATAATTTTTTTATAAAGGTAATCATTGAAAAAAATTGTAATAGTAAATATTCAGTGACAATTTAACCGTACTTTGTCTTCTTTAAAAAATGAAAATTTGATGAAAAAATCCGCTGAAACACTTGAAAAACGCGTAGAAAAGTTACTCGAGCGATTTGAAACAAAGGCAGTAATTTTTGATCTTGATGGCACTTTGCTCGACAATAATTCTTATCATTTAAAAAGCTGGTTGCAGTATTTGAAAAATATTGGCCGTTCTATTTCTGAAAAAGAATACAACACAAAAGTGAACGGAAGAACCAACAGTGACGTAATCCGTTATATTTATGGAAAAGATGTAACCGATGAGGAAATCCTGAAATATACGCTTGAGAAAGAAGCTTTGTACCGGGAACTGTACAAACCATTTATTAAACCGATTTCCGGTCTTATCAATTTCCTGGAAGTTTTGCAGGATAATAATATTCCGATGGCAATTGCTACATCAGGAATCCAGCCCAATATAGATTTCATGTTTGAAAAAGTTCCAATCCGGCAGTTTTTTAAGGAGATAGTCAACTCATCACACATAACAAAAGGAAAACCGGATCCTGAAATTTATTTAAAAGTTGCTTCACTGCTTAATGTTCCACCTAAAAATTGTCTTGTTTTTGAAGATGCGGTGGTAGGAATAAAAGCAGCAAAAGCAGCAGGAATGAAGGTGATAGCCGTTGCAACAACGCAAACAAAAGAAGAGCTTTCAATTGCGGATATGATCATTGACGATTATAATTTTTAAGCAGTTTGCGATAGTCAACGAATGAATTTTAAAGATTTTATTTTTATCAGTAAATTCAGAATTTACTTTACATTTTTTCATTTTAATACTCAAAAATAGTTGGTAAAATTTGATCAAATGCAGTTAGAGAAAGGCTTTGAGAAAAGTTATTGGGGAAACGTTTTCTGGTAAACGAACAAATTCAACAAATTTTTCTTCCTCAAAATTATCTTTCATAACAACCAATATCAGGACTGGAATCCCTTGATTTGTCATCTAGATCTGAAGGAAAAGATGTAGTTGTTCCTGAATTAACGGCCGGAGATTCAGGATGATTGTGGAAGTGGAAATCAAAAATATTTTTTACAACGTCGATGCTGTCAAACATTGGCGATTCATTTTTTATGGAAGAAATAAAATCTGCATTTGGAATTGCATTCTTCGCCTTGTACAAAACATGATCAAAAGTGACAGAAAAAGCAGAAGAACCTTGTTTGTCAATTGCGATCTCATCTTCAACTGTTCCTCCATCTCCCCAAAAAATGCAATTCTGAAACAAGGCATTCATAATAAAAGTTTGGGCAGATCCTGCATCTGAATAATAATTCAACAATTGTAAAACAGGTTCAGTGTGCGCAATAAAGTTAGTCCCATAAGAAGCAACTGTACAATTGATAAACCGGTAATTTCCGCCTTGCAGATTTACATTATTTCCGCAATTACTGATCAAACAATTGTCCGCATTAATAGTAGTATTTATGCCTAAAATTCCTGCGTCATAAATATTATCAAACCTACATTTTGAAAGATTCACTTTTGGATTTGAATTGCCAGGAATTCCTGTTGCCACAATTCCCTGGTAAGCATTTTTTATAGTTACGTGAGTAAGAGAATCATTTTTTGATGTGTTCCTGAAAATAATTCCCGGCCATGATGCGGGCAAATCTTTATAATCTTCATCAAGCCGGTCGCCGGAAAAAATTACGGGCTCGTCTTTTGTTCCGGTTGCCTTCAAAGTTCCATCTACAATCAAAGGCGCATCCGCGTGTAAGTAAATTTTTGTTCCCGCTTCAATTTTTAGCGTTGCATTTGTATCTATGTGCAATTGTCCTAAAATAACAAAAGGCAAAGTTTTGATCCAGGTTACATTCCCTGTGATTTTTTTATCTTTCAGAAATACTGCATTTTGCCCGTAAGCCTGCAACTGCACCCACTTTTGATTTCCATTAAAAGCAATGCCAATGCTGTCTCGCAAAATAAAAGGGAGTGTTGCGGAGGAAGGATTTACGTTTACCTGAACAAAAACATAAATGCTGTCGTTTCTGTTGATCTCGATATCGTTTACTTCGGAAGAAGCAATTCCATCTACATTTATTTTGAAAGGAGAAGCCGTTCCGCCGGCGAGTTTTACAGAAGAAATTTTCAACTTCTGATCGTTGTTGTTGAAAATTTTGAAAGCTTGCGTAACTGATCCTACTGAAGTGAAAACTGTATCAAAAGATAATGTATCGCTACTTGTTGCTAAATTGGCATCGGCACTGGTAATAAAAGAATCTTTCCGGCAGGAAAAAAGGATAAATATTGACAGGAAAATTAGGATTAAAAATTTCAATGGATTCTGCTTATCGGGGTTATTAAAACAACTTTAAACCAGCTCTTTTTCTATTTGTTCAAATCCTTCATCAGGCGCTAATTCATTCCATAAAATTTTATAGATTGTTTCTGCGATCGGCATTTCTGCTTTCACTTTTTTATTGATCAGGAACATGCATTTGCTGGCGTTGTAACCTTCGGCCACCATGTTCATTTCTAGTTGCGCCGATTGCACAGAATATCCTTTGCCAATCATGTTGCCAAATGTCCGGTTCCTGCTGTACAATGAATAACACGTTACCAATAAATCGCCAAGATAAACAGACGCTGCGTAATTGATTCGGGGAATTTGCTTTTTTAAAATTGCATGATGTTCAATCGAACCAACTTCCACATTCTCAATTCCGCTTTTTCTTAAAAATCCGGCCATCTCATCGGCGCTGTTTGCAATAAGAACGCTCAGAAAGTTATCTCCGTATTCAAGTCCGTGGGCAATGCCTGCGCCAATCGCATACACATTTTTTAAAACCGCTGCATATTGAACGCCAAAAATATCTGAATTGCAAACTGGAATGAGGTAAGGAGTTTTAAAAAAGCCAGAGATCTTTTTGGTTGTTTTTTCGTCGATGCCGGTAAATGTCAGGTAAGACAATTTTTCTGCAGCCACTTCTTCTGCATGGCAAGGACCAAGAACTGTAAAATAATCTTTGAGGGGAAAATCAAATTCCTCTTTCAGGAACTCATTTAACAGGATATTTTTTTCAGGTAAAACTCCTTTTACTGCCGAAATTATCTTCTTTCCTTTAAAAGCGTTTTTTGACAATTTTTTTAAAATATCGGCCGAAAATGCAGATGGAATCACGATAATAATGATATCGCTTTTATTGATCACCTCTTCCGCATTCGTTGAAAAATCGATTAGGCCAATATCAAAAAAAGTTCCGCTTAAATAATGTGGATTGTGTCTTCTTCTTTTAAAACTGCTGATGTTGGTGTCACTTCTTATCCACCAATTTATTGCATTTTTATTGTCGGTTAAGATTTTTGCAAGCGCGGTCCCCCAGCTCCCACTGCCAATGATTCCAAACTTCATGATAAATGTAATTTTTCAATTGCGATTTGCGCTGCAACCTGGCTGGCATCTTTTTTATTAAAACCTTTGGCTTCGGCCACCAAAACGCCATCGACCATTGCGCCGATCGTAAACAAACGGCGCCCGTTTTCAATGCTTTCGTCAAGCGTTTCAAATTCAAGCACCTTACCGTTTTTGTTGGCCCAGCCGTATAATTTATTCTTTTGGTTGATGTCAAGATTTTCAAGATCCTGCATAAACAAATGAGGCGTAATAATTCTTTCGTACACCCATTTCCTGGTTTGATCATAACCTTTGTCCAAATAAATGGCACCGGCAAGCGCCTCAAGCGTATTTCCAAAGATCTGTGAGATTTTGAGCGAATGATCAAAATGATTGTAGAGTGTAATTTTTTTCAAACCGATCTTTAGGGCAATCTCGTTCAGTTGGTTCCTGTTCACCATCTTACTTCGCATTTCTGTGAGAAAACCTTCGTCTTTGTAGGGATAGCGCATAAATAAATAATGAGCTACGATCGTGCTGATAACCGCGTCGCCCAAATATTCAAGGCGTTCATTGTTTTCGTCAGAGCCTTCACGAACAGAGCGGTGGCTTAGTGCGATTTGGTAAAGGTCTAATTTGCGCGGAGAGAAACCCAGGACGTTCCGTAATTGCTTGCGGAAATTCCGTTTTTCATTTGATAAAAAGATGTTTCTCAAAAACTGCACGTTAACGAATTCATTTATGCCTTAAAATTAAAGAAAATTCACTTCTGTTAAATCGATCTTTCTTTATTATTTAAGCCTTCTGATTTTGTAACTCTTCCCAATATTCAGCAGCGCGTCGTGTGTGTGGGATCACAATCGTTCCACCAACAATATTTGCAACGGCAAAGATTTCATACATCTGCTCGGTGGTTACACCCAATTCATAAGATTTGCCCAAATGATATTTGATGCAATCGTCGCAACGTAAAACCATGCTCGCTACAAGTCCCAACATTTCTTTTGTTTTTTTGTCGAGTGCACCATCTTCATAAGTGTTAGTATCAAGGTTCCAAAGCCGCTTCATGACAAGATTATTTTTGCTTAAAATAACTTCGTTCATTTTTTCGCGGTAATTATTAAACTCATTTATTAATTCGGACATATAAAAATTTTTGGATGAAAAATTAAACGAATTACAAATTTACGATGAACCGGAATTGATACTCCGTGCCGGGTAATAAATACAAGCCAGGCAATTATAATTATCTATTGCCCAAAATTATTGATGTCGTCGTCAAACGTTTGGTCAGGCAATTTGTTCAATTGTCCTTTGATAATAAAGTAGCTGGTAATGGCAAAGGTGATGCCGATGAGCATGATGGAAATAATGTTGTCGCTCGAAAAGATCATCGCGCCCACAAGCAATCCAACAATTTCAGAAAAGAGCCAGGCAACAACAAGATAGATTTTCCATGTTGAAGGTTTTAATCCCTTTCTTTCTGCAATTCTTCCAATTTCTTTTGTAAGAAAAATGAGCGCGATTATTTCAAGCATTTTTCACTTTTACTTTTTGATAAATGATCTCAGGATTCACTCAAGTGAAATATTAAAATTCACTAACTGGACAAATTCTTCCAGCCGCTGATCAATATCTTTTTTGGAAATTTCTTTCAAACGTTGTGGGCCGAAAGCTTCCACGCAAAAACTTGCCATTGCCGATCCGACGATAATAGCTGTTTTCATGTTTTCAAAACTTATATTTTTTGTGCTGTCGATGTAGCCAATAAATCCGCCGGCAAAAGCATCGCCTGCACCCGTTGGATCAAAAACCTCTTCAAGCGGCAAAGCAGGTGCAAAAAATACCTGGTCTTCATGAAAAAGTAAAGCGCCATGTTCTCCTTTTTTAATGATCAAAAAGCGAGGGCCCATTTGCAAAATACTTTTAGCGCATTTTACCAATGAATATTCGCCACTTAATTGACGCGCTTCACTATCATTGATCAACAAAACATCTACTTTTTGCAAAACCTTTTTCAAGTCTTCCATTGACGTTTCCATCCAAAAATTCATCGTGTCTAAAACGACCAAATCCGGGCGGTTGCGCAATTGTTCGATCACGCTCAACTGTAAACTTGGCATCAGGTTACCCAACATTAAATAATCGGAACCCTGGTATTCTTCAGGAACTTTTGGATCAAAACCGGCAAGCACATTCAGATCGGTAACGAGTGTGTCTCTCGTATTCATATCCATGTGGTATCTTCCGCTCCAAAAAAATGATTTTTGATCAGGAACAATTTCTACCCCGGTTAGGTTGACGCCTCTTCTTTTTAATTCGTTCATTTCCTCTTCAGGAAAATCATTGCCAACAATGGAGATTTGTTGGATCGGTTTAGTCAGATGACTCGCGGCATAAGCCACATAAGTTCCTGAACCGCCAACAATCTTATCCGTTTTTCCAAAAGGTGTTTCAATCGCATCAAAAGCCATAGAACCGAGCGTAATAATAGCCATATTAAGTGTGTTTCTTTTAAAATCCGTGCAAATGTAAAAGATAATAGTTGATTGAGATAACAGTTAAAGGTTAATTGTCCAGCTTCCGGAAGAAGGGGAAAATAAAATTATATTTGTAGTAAACTTATTAATTATGCTCTTATCGATACACCCGGAAAATCCGCAACCGCGACTTATAAAGCAGGTCGCTGAAGTTTTGAAAAATGGTGGCGTAATTATTTATCCTACTGACACGATTTATGGCCTTGGTTGTGACATTCATCAACCAAAAGCTGTAGAAAGAATTTGCAGAATTAAGAACATTGATCCGAAAAAATCCCATCTTTCCTTTATCTGCCGCGATTTGAGCCATCTAAGCGATTATACAAAAAGTATAGATACCCCGCTCTACCGTACATTGAAACTGTGCCTTCCGGGTCCTTATACTTTTGTATTGCCGGCAAGCAAACAGGTACCTAAAATTTTAAAAAGCAAAAAAGAAACGATCGGGTTGCGTGTACCCGACAACGTTATATGCCAGGCCATTCTTGAAGAGTTGGGAAATCCAATTCTAAGCGCTTCTCTTCCCGGGCAAATGGCAGAAGAATTAACAGATCCGGAAATAATTAATGAAACATTTGGAAACCAGGTCGATCTCGTGATCGATGGCGGCCCCGGCGGCATCATTCCTTCTACAGTTGTTGATTGTACAACTGATAATTGGGTTGTTCTTCGTGAAGGGCTTGGAGAGTGGGCATTTGCCAACCAGTAACGCAACAAAAAAAGGAATTATTTTTTTCGTTGGACAGCAGTGAACAGATAAAAAGTACAGAATTATATTTAATCTTCCACCATCACCTCTTCGGATGTTGAGAAGTCAGGCCAGATATTAAAACTTTTGCGGTGATAGCGACATAAACCGTGAATGTCAATTGCTGCACGATGTTCGCGGGTTCCATAACCTTTGTTTTTGTCCCAAGAATACATTGAATATTTGTAATGAAGATTTTCCATGTATTCATCCCGGTAGCATTTGGCCAGAACACTTGCCGCAGCGATTGGCGCATACATTCCGTCGCCTTTGATCATACATTGATGCGGAAGTTTTTTATATTTTTTGAACCGATTGCCGTCAACCAAAAGCAATTCAGGATTGGTTTTCAACTTGTTGAGTGCAAGATGCATGGCTTTAAAGGAAGCTTGCAAAATATTGATTCGGTCAATTTCTACATTAGAAACACTTGCTACCGCAAAAGAATAACATTCTTTTTCAATGATCGGCCGGAGGATATTCCGTTCTTCTTTTGTAAGTTCCTTCGAATCATTTAATAAAGGATGATAAAAAGTTTTTGGAAGAATGACAGCTGCTGCATAAACCGGTCCTGCATAACATCCGCGGCCCACTTCGTCTACACCGGCTTCAACAAACTTGTTATGAAAAAAAGGAAGCAGCAATTTCTAAAACTTTTTTTTCAAAAATAATGATCACTTTTTATTATCTCGAAACAAGTTTTAAACATTGAATTTTAAAACAATCTGTAGAGAAAATAGGTTGTTGAAGTTTACCTTTACAAGGTTGAAATCCAATATGAACAAACCAATAACAATAAATCCAAAATAAAATGGCTGAGATTTTATTGAAAAAAACGAATAAAAACGTTGCCCGGTGGCTTTACCTTGGCGTTTTTATGCTCGTCATCCAAATAGTGTTGGGGGGAATTACAAGGGTCACGGAATCAGGATTGAGTATCACAGAATGGAACCCAATCACCGGTGCGCTTCCGCCTTTGAATCATGCCCAATGGATGACCGAATTTTCAAAATATAAAGGCACGGACCAATTCAGACATATTCATGCCGATTTTTCATTAAGCGATTTTAAAAGGATCTTTTTTTGGGAATGGTTTCACCGCAATTGGGCAAGATTGATGGGCCTTGTTTTTTTAGTAGGATTTTTTTATTTCCTTATAAAAAAACAATTCAAAAAAGATATGATCATTCCTTTTATCATTTTGTTTTTATTAGGAATGATACAAGGTGCAATTGGATGGATCATGGTGGCGAGTGGATTGGTGCCTGACAGGCTTTTTGTTGACCACATTAAACTCGCAACACATTTCATGACGGCACTGGTTCTGTTGTGTTATACTTTCGGGTTTGCACTCAGTATCTCTGTTCCCTCGAGTATGAAAACTTATAATAAAGGCTTACGAAAAGTTTCATGGGCCATCATGATCGTTCTTTTCTTCCAGTTGATTTATGGCGCTTTTATGGCCGGTCTTCATGCGGCAACAGCTGCGCCGACGTGGCCAACCATCAACGGACAATGGATTCCGGCTTCACTCGACAGGCTTTCTCCCTGGTGGAAAAATTTGCTGGATAACAAAATTGCAGTTCAGTTCATCCATCGAACTTTTGCTTACACGATTTTTGTGCTGGTAATCATTTGGACAATTAAGGCAAGAAACATGCGCGGAAGTGCGTTATTTTTAAGAACAAGATTTCTTCCGCTGCTGCTTGTCACTGTGCAGGTTTTATTGGGAATTACAACAGTTTTATTGTCGCCGTATGGAAATGATCTAGTTTGGTTTGGCGTAGCGCATCAGTTGGTTGCCATCCTGTTTTTGATGTCAATCGTTTTTATGCTTTATCTCATACGGCCAGCTGCTGTTCAAAGCTATTTTTAAGCCGTTTGAAATGACCTTGGATGAAAAAGTTTTTTCATAATTTTTATTATTCATTTCCTATCCAGTTGCTGCTACTGCATTTCAGGAAATCGCAGGTTCTGTTGATCCTGTGGTTAATTCTTTTTCTAACGGTTTCAGGTCATTTCATGGGCACCTTTGGCGCCAATACTTTGTTCCTGGCACCTGAATATTTGGGAACAGTAAATGCAGGCGGCGGCGCCATAACCGGCATTGCCACGGGAATTTTTATTATAAGCTGGGATATTACCACTTTTATCCTGCACAGTGGACGCTTCCGTTTTTTGGCCACCAGTTCAAAACCGTTTTTGAAATATTGTGTCAATAATGCTATCATTCCGATTGCCTTTTTATTGTTGTATTTTTTTGAAGCGCTTTACTTCGACAGGTTAAAAGAATTAATTCCATTAAAACAGTTCTTGTTTACAGTGGCCGGTTTTGTTGGTGGATTTGTTTTCATTCTGCTTATTTCTTTCCTGTACTTTTTTGGAGCCGACAGGACGATCATCAGAACACTGCCCCCCGTTTTAAAAGATATTGATGAAAATAAAATTCCTGAAACCCAGGAGGAAAAAATTTTGGTTGACGATTTCGGCTTGCCTGTAAAAAACTACCTGAGCACGAGATTGAAAGTTAGAAAAGTGCGTTCTGTAAAGCATTACAGCCAGAATTTTCTCGATGTGATTTTTAAGCGCCATCATTTCTCAGCAATGCTTTCCATTTTGGTTGCGTTTATTTTTATGTTGTTCATTGCATTTTTTTTGGACAATCCTCTTTTCCAGATCCCCGCATCAGCAAGCATCCTGTTGTTTTTCGCGATATTAAATTCTGTGATGGGCGCGCTCTCTTATTTTCTGAGGAGCTGGAGTTTGTTGTTTATTATTCTGCTTTACACCATTTTCAATATGCTGTATAAATACGATGTAATTGACCCGCGCAACAAAGCATATGGATTGAATTACCAAAACCCTGACCGTCCTTCTTATTCATTACAAAGTTTGGATTCACTTGTTTCTCCGGCAAAGATTGATTCTGATAAAAACAACATGATTGACATTCTTGATTATTGGAAACAAAACCAGGCTGAAGAGAAACCCTTGTTAGTTGTTTTCAATTTTAGCGGCGGAGGTGTCAGGAGCGCCAGCTTTTCAATGAACGTGTTGCAGGCGCTTGATAGCATAAGTGATGGAAAAATTATGCAGAAAACAATGTTGATGAGTGGGGCTTCAGGTGGCATGCTCGCGGCTGCTTATTACCGTGAACTTTCACGTTTAAAAATCAATGGAGCAAGAGTGGATCCTGACAATAAAGAATATGTTGACAACATCTCAAAAGATCTTTTGAATCCTGTTTTTTCTTCTCTCATTACCCGCGACCTAATTTCACCTACACAAAAATTTTCGTACACCCATTACCGTTACGTGAAAGACCGTGGATATGCTTTTGAAGAAAAACTAAATGAAAACACGCATTACACACTTGATCTACCTGTGGGCTTTTATGCTAAAGATGAAAGAAGAGCGCGTATTCCTTTGATGATCCTCAGTTCTACTATCACGCGTGATTTTAAAAAACTGATGATCAGTACTCAACCCATCAGTTTCATGATGCAGCCTTCATTTAGGGACAGCACAACCGCAATAACAGGACCTGATGCAGTTGATTTTGGAGCCTTTTTTAAAAATATGGATCCGATGAATTTAAGGCTGCTGACTGCGCTCCGAATGAATGCAACTTATCCCTATGTTTTACCCGCAGTGTGGCTTCCTTCCAAACCAATTATTGATGTGATGGACGCCGGTTTGCGCGATAATTCCGGGGCGGAAACTGCCTATCGGTTTTTGAATGTTTTTGAAGATTGGATAAAACAAAACACGCGCGGCGTGCTGTTGATACAAGTGAGATCAAGGAAAAAAGGAAGCTGGAACAATGGCTACAACATTGGAGGGATTTCTGATATCATCACGAATCCTTTTACGATGATCCAGACAAATTGGTTTACTCTCCAGGATTATATGCAGGAGGATGAGCTGGCTTATTTGAAAAAGAATTTTGGAGATATGCTTCATCGTGTTTCATTCATGTATGTTCCTAAAAATCCGGAAGGAGAAGCGCCGCTTAATTTTCACCTGACAGCAAGCGAAAAAAAGGAAGTAAATGCGTCGATGTTTCGTGAAAATAATATTGACGCTTTGCGCCAGGTACAAGCGCTTTTGAAAATCGATTCTGCGAAATGATTTTTTCTTAAAACCAACCTCTTTTTTTGAAGATCCAGATCATCCACAAAGGAATGATGAACATTAAGCCGACAGCGATGAAAAATCCATAAGGGTTGTGCAACCATGGAATGCGGATAAAGTTCATCCCGAAAATTCCACCAATAACTGTTGCCGGCGCCAGAAGACATGTCACCACTGCCATCACTTTCATCACTTCATTCATCTTGAGATTTACATTGTTCAAATAAAGATCCTGAAGTGTGATCATCATATCCCTGTAGTTTTCGGCAAGCTCTGTTGCCTGTACAATGTGATCATAAACATCTTTAAAATATCGCTCGGTTTTTTCTTCAATCAAATTAATATCACTGCGCAAAATTCCATTGATCATTTCCCTGACTGGTGTAATATTTCTGCGCAAAAAGATCATTTCTTTTCTCAACAGATTAATGCGCGCAAGCGTTTGTGTGTTTGGATGTTCTGTAATCCTGTCTTCGAGCATTTCTATTTTCTCACCTAATTTTTCCATCACCACAAAATAATTATCCACGATCAAATCTATCAGTGAATAAAACAAATAATCGACTTTAGATTCCCTCACTTTCGTTCCGCTCATTTTTATTTTTTGTCTCAAAAGATCAAACACATCTCGCGAAGCATCTTCCTGAAAACTTAAAACAAAATTGGATCCGAGCACAATGCTTATCTGCTCACTTTCAACAGAAGAAAATTCTGAATTAAAATAAAGCATATTCAGCAGGCAATAAATGAGATGATTCAGTTCATCCATTTTTGGTCTTTGCCCTGAACTTAAAATGTCTTCGGCAATAAGCGGGTGGATGGCAAAATGATCACATATTTTGTCAACATCAGCTTTTTTTAAACCATCCATATTGATCCAGACATTTTTCGTGCTGTTCAGGTATTCAAATGTTTGTTCAATGGATTGTAGTTCGCGGCATTTTACATCTGCTGGATCATATTCATAAACAAATATGGTAGTCTTTTCGGGCTCCCTTCGCATGGGTGCGACGGTTGGATTTACCTGCAGCACTTTTTTAGTGATCAGCCTTTCCAAAGGTTTTATAAACGATAAATACCTTTCGGTTTGCATTGGGTGAAAATATTAAGAGATGAAAGTATTAATGTTTGATCAAAGCAGAGTCGCTGATGTTTAAAACCGACTTAGGCTGGTTGCTCGTCCACATATCCCTGTAAACTTTCCAGTTGCCCGATTCACGTTGCCACAAAGCAATGTATTCGCCTTTATCTGCCTGGTCTCCCTTTTGATCAAACAGGGCGAACTTTCCTTCTTCAACAAGGATCGAACTATCGCCCCAAATTTTTTCTGTATTCAACTGAATATCGCTGATGCCAGATTTTATCATTCCTGAAAAGTATTCACCTATGTGGTTCCTTCCTTCAACCGGCTCATGGTTTGCCACCATCACTTTTGCATTTTTGGTAAAAGCTTGTGCTATCGCGGCTGAATCATGCGCTTTATAAGATTTGATGAAATGCCTGTTGGACTGTAATACGGAAGCTTCGCCTTGTTTTAAATCAAATGAAGAGGCAGATTTTTCTATTTCCATTTTATCCTGCTGGCTGCATGAGCTGGCTAAAAAGGCGATAATCAAAAAAAGAGTTCCACAAATTCGTTTCACCAACATCGGTATATTTTTAATATAATAAATAGTAGAATAAAGATAAAATGAACGGCTTTAAAAATCGAACATTAATTTCTTTGCATTTTCCAAATCTTCAGGTGTATCGATTGATACCGGGCTTTCATCTGTCAGTACCATTTTGATCTTTATTCCATTTTCCAGGTAGCGCAGTTGTTCCAGTTTTTCAATCTTTTCAAGAGGAGTTGGTTGCCAGTTCGTAAAATCCATTAAAGCTTTTTTACGGAAAGCATAAATGCCAATGTGTTTAAAATAATTGGCGGTGATATTTTTATCGCGATGAAAGGGAATGACACTTCGCGAAAACAAAAGCGCATTGGAATCCTTATCCACAACTACTTTCACGTGATTAGGATTTTGAATAATTTCTTCGTTTACTATCGGATGCATTAATGAAGCCACTTGAATTTGCTGCTTTTTGTCATCATTAAATGGCTTTAATAAATTCTGCAACAAAGATTTTTTTACAAAAGGTTCATCGCCCTGCACATTTACAACAATATCAACCTCAGTATCTGCCACAACTTCTGCGATGCGGTCGCTTCCGCTTTCATGCGGCTTCTTGCTCATGATTGCGTAACCTTCATTTTGAATGATCTCGTCGAAGATAATTTGGCTGTCTGTAACAACAATCACTTCGTCAAACAAGAGAGTAGCAACGGTGTTGTCATAAGTGTGCCGGATGATAGTTTTGTCGCCAAGCTTTTGCATCAACTTCCCTGGAAATCTTGTAGCAGCATAACGGGCAGGTATAAACGCAATTGTTTTCATTCTTTTTTCCTTTAATTCATTTCTGTTTCTTCCAGGTCCTTTGCATCTAATGCCTCAGGTAAAGATTCGCTTTCATATCCACAGGAGGAACACCGGTAAACATTTTTTGCTGAGATCGCATAACTACCGAAAAGCCAGGTTAGAATTGCTGTTGCCAAATTCCCAGTTGTTTGCTTTGGTACGAGTTCTATCGATTTGCTTCCGCAGCGCGGGCAGGCAACGGTTTTACGGTAAGCTTCATCAAATTCATTTAATAATTGAAAGGCTGCTTCTTCCTGGTCTTTTGCAACCACTAATTTGATTCCACCAACTGCATTTGATAGTATTGGATCGACCGTAACTGTAAATTCGTCTTTCAAAAAACATTGAATGCCCGCGTCTCTCAATTTTGTCAAAGTGATGTGAGCGGAAAAATAGTTTTGAAAAGTCCTTACGGTAACAAAGTCCATTAATATCGATTTTGATTATCTTAAAAATACAGAATTTGTGAATGCATTTTTGCAAAATAGGTTGCAAAATAAAAACGGAGCCTGAATAAACAGACTCCATTTAAACTATTAAACTGAAACCTAATAAAAAATTTAATTTAACCATTCAACATAAGCGGCATTACCAACATCAACAACTGTTCATTCTCTTCCTGCTCAGATGGTTTTATAATTCCTGCTTTCGTTGGAGTACTCAATTCGATAACTACTTCATCTGTATCGGCAGCATTCAACATTTCAATCAGGAATCTAGCATTAAATGCGATCTGAAGATCTTCGCCATCGTAGCTGCAGCTCATTCTTTCATTTCCCTCAAAACTAAAATCTACATCTTGCGCTGACAGCTGCAATTCACTTCCGCTGATGGCAAGCGCCACCTGGTTGGTACTCTTGTTACTGAACACATTTATTCTTCTCAGTGCATTTTGAAAATCGTGTTTGTTTACAGTAAGTTTATAAGGATTGTCAGCCGGGATCACCACTTTATAATCAGGGAATCTGGCGTCGATAAGACGGCACACGAGCTCAATGTCATCTTCTTTTACAAAAAGATGATTGCTGTTGTACGAGATCGTCAACTCTGCGTCGGTATTAGGCAAAACATTTTTTAACAAATTCAAGGGCTTTTTAGGCACCACAAAAGAAGCCGTTTCAGGCGATGAAACGTCTGTTCTTGAATAACGAACAAGCCTGTGTGCGTCTGTCGCGACAGTAGTAATTCCATTTGAAGAAAGTTCAAAAAACATTCCTGTCATTGCTGGCCGCAATTCGTCAGAGCTTGTGGCAAAGATGCATTTGTTGATAGCAGTTACCAATGCAGAAGAAGGCATTGAAAATGAACTGGCGCTTTCAGCAAGTGGTTCTTTAGGAAAATTATCAGGGTTTTCGCCCATTACTTTGTACTTCCCATTATCGCTTGTAATTTCGACACCATTGTTTTTATCAATATTAAAAGTCAATGGTTGTTCAGGAATATTCTTCAATGAATCATGAAGGATCTTCGCGGGGATACAAACTTTGCCGCTGTCTTTAGCTTCAACATCCATATGAATTTTCATAACAGTTTCCAGGTCTGTAGCAACTATCGTAAGCTTGTTCTTGTCTATTTCAAACAAAAAATCTTCAAGAATCGGCAAAACCGTATTCGCGCTGATCACCCCGCTTATTTGTTGTACATGCTTTAATAATTGAGAAGAGGAAACAATGAACTTCATAAAAAATGTTTAATGCCAAAGATAAAAGATTCAGCTTAATGACAATAAATAAAATGTTCACCAGTTATCCCACTTTTGGTGAAAATAAAAAACTTAAAATTTGTGCTTTTACTGTTATAAACGCAATCAGCAAAACAGTCTAAAAAGCATTGTAAATCTTTCGGCCTATTTTTGTAAAAATTTTTTATGGAAGAAAAAACCAATAAAATTGCCCTGCTGGTTGACGGCGATAATGCGCAGTCAAAAATGATGGATCTTGTTTTGGAAGAAGCTTCCAAATATGGAAAAGTGACGATCCGCAGAGTGTATGGCGACTGGACAACTCCGCAAATGAATCACTGGAAAAGCCAGCTGAATGAAATGGCATTTAACCCGATTCAAAAATTTTCTTACACTTCCGGAAAGAATTCTACCGATAGCGCTTTGATCATTGATGCAATGGATATTTTGCATGCCGATCTGGTGGATGGATTTTGTATTGTTTCGAGCGACAGCGATTATACCGGCCTGGCGAAACGCATTCGCGAAGCGGGCATTTTTGTGATGGGAATCGGTGAAGAAAAAACGCCTTCTGCATTTGTAAAATCTTGCGAGATTTTCACGTTTGTTGAAAACCTTGAACCCAAAACAGAAACACCTGAAAAAAAGGAAACAGAAAAAAGGCAAAAACCTAAATCGACAACGAATGTCAACAAAAAGCTCATCAACAAAGCATATGACATGAGTATGAACGAGAGCAATGAAGCTTACATTTCAACAATGGGAATTAATCTTAGAAAGCTTGATCCAAGTTTTGATGTGAGAACTTACGGCTGCAAAACACTCACTCAATTTTTCTCAAAACTTCCCGGTTTCCAGGTGGTGGATAATGTGATCAACGGATTGAACAATCCTTTGGTAAGGAAAAAATAAGGCCTCCCTTCCCTCCAAAGGAGGTTTGTTTTAATCAACCAAATGCGTTCACAGTAAATAAAAAAATAACTGAAATTTATCTCCTGTCCCTCATTAAAGCATATCCCTCTCCCATGCTGAGGAGGTTGGGTGAGGCTCTAGATCTCGGGCGGATTGTCTTTCCAGTTCCACAAATAGCGACTGGCATAAGTGCGGTACGGGCTCCATTTTAAAGAGATCTTTTCTATTCTTTTTACTAATAATTTTTTATCGGTTTCTTTGATGTTGTAGAGTTTGATGACGCTTTGTTTGAGACCAAGATCGTCGACAGCAAAAACATCTTCTCTGCCGAGTGTAAACATTAAAATCATTTCAACGGTCCATTTTCCAACTCCTTTTATTTGTGTGAGCAAATCAATCACTTCTTCGTTGCTGAGCTTATGTAATTGAGCATCCGTGATCTTGTTTTCTATAAAAAACCGGCAAACATTGTGCACGTAGGAAGCCTTTGCATTTGAAAAACCAATGCTTCGAAAGGTTTCTGCAGGAGTATTTAAAATTTGTTTGGCTGTCGGTTCTTTTCCATTGTAAAGCCCCAGAAATCTTTTGTATAAAACCTTTGCTACGGTAGTGCTTAGTTGCTGGCTCAAAATCGAAGAGCACAAACGCAGATAGACTTTGTTTCTTTTTTCAAGAACAAAAACGGGTTGTGATTCGATTAATTTTTTAAGGCGTTTATCTTTTGAAAGATGGATTACATGTTCCATTCAATGGCTTTACTTTTTTTTAGTTCTTAAATTATTTATTGTGATTTTCTTTGAAAAAGAAGAGCATTGAAAAACTATTCAAGCCGTTCAATTTTATGTTTCGCTTCTTCTTCGTAATGCATGGGCGTCATCGGAACTGAATTGAATTCGTTGCGGTAAATTTTTATTAACAAAATAAAATAGCTGATCAATAGAGGTCCGAAAACCAATCCCAAAAATCCAAACAAACTTAGTCCCACAATCACACCAAAAATAGTAATGAGCGGATGAACATCTCCTATTTTACGAAGCAATGTAATGCGAGCGACATAATCAACATTGGTAAGAATAGCAAGCGAATAAATACCAAGCCCGATTCCTTGCCATGTATGACCTACAGCAAGAAGATAAATCGTTAACGGCACCCAGATAATTCCGGTTCCAACAATCGGGATGAGCGATGCAACGCCCGTTAAAAATCCCCAAACGCCAAACTCCTTTATTCCGAAAATAAAATAACCAAGCGCGGCAACGAAACCCTGGATAATGGCCAGCAAAGGAATCCCGATTGCATTGGCCCGGATCATTGTATCTGTCTCTTCGCTTAACATTTTCCGGTTCTTTAT
Source organism: Ginsengibacter sp. (assembly GCA_051960475.1). Lineage (GTDB taxonomy): Bacteria > Bacteroidota > Bacteroidia > Chitinophagales > Chitinophagaceae > Ginsengibacter. Next base: position 66,893 of record JBQCEG010000083.1, on the reverse strand, counting down.
TTTTAATGGAATAAAATGATAAATAAATTCTTCCAGCCTTCTTCCATGAAACAGCATGTAGTACAAAACGAAAAACATCAGGATAAGATTCGTAATGAAATTGGCGGTGCTCGTTAAGAGCATTGGAACTCTTCCTGCAAGATTTTTCATTGCGAGCTGCACGTTGTCGCCATTAAAAAATTCAATTCCTGTCGTTTCCTGAATTTTTTGAGTGAAACTTTTTACAGCCACAACCAATGGAACAGGATTGTTGAACAAAGCGATCATTCTCGGCAAAAGCATAACAACAGCGAGGTAAACGGGAAGACAAATTATGATCGTGTACGCCAAAATGTAAAGAAGCGCTGTCCAACTTTTTTTCCATTTCTTTTTTTCGACGAGATAGAAAAAACTTTTTTTACTGAGAATATACAAAGTGACTGCGCCTAAAACACCGGGCAAAAAAATGAAGAAATGATTTACAATCAAAAATCCGATCAGGATGATAAGTCCTAATAAAATTATCTGTCGCAAGTGATTGTTGAACACATTCATCTATTAAAAATACTAAGAAAAAGGAGAATTATATTTACTAGTTATTTGGTTGGGAAAACCGGAAAAAGAAAGCGGATTGGTCAGCAGTAAAAGAAGAAATTTTTCAAATTTTTATTTTCACATTGGTCCATGAAAAATTATTTCCAAACGGAAAGTCCTTCGCTACAATTGGCGCAAATATCAATGTTTTTGCGGCTTTTGGTTAATTCTTTACGAAAGCGTTTATAGTTTTCATTTTGCCAGATCTCACGAAAGGATTGGTTTTTCAAATCACCAAGACGGTGAGTTGCGTCTTTGTCAAAACAGCACGGAACAACCATTCCATCCCATGTAATGACATTGGCTTCCCAAAGTTTGGAACAATGATTTTGCAATTTATTTCGTGCAATGATCTTCCCTTCTTTATTTCTTTTGTAGCGACTGTATTTTTCGTTTACGGGAATCAGTTTGTTGGGATCATTTTCATAATCATAAACCTGCGCAGTTTTAAATCGCACTTCATCAACGCCTACTTCTTTTGCCAGCTTTTTCACTTCTTCAATTTGATGCTCATTTGGCCTAACCACCAAAAACTGGAAAAACACAAATGGTGTTTTACTTTTTAATTTTCTCTTCCACTTTACAATATTTCGTGCGCCTTCAATTACTTTTTCAATATTGCCTTCACGCCGATATTGTTCATAAACTTCTTGTGTAGTTCCATCGAGGGAAATAATTAATCTGTCGAGCCCACTCTCAACAGTTTTCTTTGCCATTTCATCCGTTAAAAAATGAGCGTTAGTAGAAGTGGCCGTGTAGATTCCTTTGGAAGAAGCGTAAGAAACCATCTCCAAAAAATTCTTATTCAAATAAGGCTCGCCCTGAAAATAAAAGATGAGATAGAGGATATCTTTATGGATCTCATCGATCGTTTTTTCAAAAAAATCTCTTTGTAGCATTCCACGCGGCCGCGTAAATTCTCTTAAACCGCTCGGGCATTCAGGGCAACGAAGATTACATGAAGTAGTTGGTTCAAATGAAATGGAAACCGGCAAACCCCATTGAACAGGCTTTTTAATTATGCGGGTTATGTAATAACTCGAATATACTTTTGTAGCATTCCACAAGCGCCGGAACGTAAGTTTGGAAATGAAATTAACAGCATCATTGTAATTCACCTGTGGCATATGCCAAAGATAATAGCTAAATAATGAATGGAATTTGTTTACAACGGATTTTGAGCTACAACGGCGCTGTCCGCATCGGAAGTGTCCTTTATTGCCAGCTGAATTAATGCCGGTTCGCTAAAGTTCAGTTTGTGGTTGATGAACTTGTGGTAATTGTTTGAAATAACATTGAGCGCAATAAATTTCATCACGAAGATCCTTGTTTCGAGCGGCAAATATTTTTTCACTTCCCAGAAATCCGGTTCGCTAACGCCGGCTTTTTTCATCGCCACTCTCACGCCACCGGTGCCGCAATTAAATGCAGCAACAGAAAGCAAAATGTCTCCACCAAAAATGTGCATCTGGTCACGGAAAAATTTAGCAGCAGCGATTGTTGATTTTGTAAAGTTTTTTCTTTCGTCAACTTTTGAATTGATGCGCAAACCATAATCGCGGCCGAGCTCACTCATGAATTGCCAATATCCTACTGCGCCTGCGCGTGAAACCGCGTTGCCGTGAAAGTTGGATTCAAGAGCAGGAAGAAAACGGAATTCTTCGGGAACATTATATTCAGCAAATATTTTTGCAGCCTTTGGAAAATATTCTTTTCCACGGTTGAACATGTAGATGATATAACTTCTTTGTTTCTGAGCGTATTGCTTTACATACGCTTTGCTTTCATCGCGGTGTTCACGAAGTGCAACCGGGTAAACAACGCGGGCAGGATTACTAACTAATGCACTGTCGGTAACGGAAGCAGCAGCAGGTTGAACAATTGAATCTGAAAAATTATCACTGGTAAACCCCATGATATTTCTTGCGGAAGTGGTAAAGCCAATTATAAACAAAATTATAATCAACGTTAATAAGCTCTTTGATCGAATATTTTTCATGACGAATTTTTTCCTGGTCAAATTATTATTTCACGTTTTGACAACGCCTGTCGAATAATGGGATCGTGTGGTTTTTATTTAAAAAAGATGAATTCCTATGTTGATTTCAAGAATAATTTACCCTATAGCGCAAAAACCATGCAAATCTAATCTTTGAAAATTTAAGATGCAAGCTTTTGGAAGCTGAGGTCGTTAAATTAACAACGCTGCGGACTGTTGTTCTTTTCCTATTTTGTTGCTTTTCAAATACTTATGATCATGCTTCTTTTAACAACCATGTATGATTAAAATTTATTCACCTTTGGATCAATCTCGCTTTTTCAGGAGCTAAAAAGCTTGTTTTTTCGATTTTTAATTGATTCAAGCAGTTCATCATTGAATTAAATTTTATAACAAAGAGAGAAATAGATTGTGATAAAGTAAAGCAACTTTTAAGGCAATTTTTTTTTCTGAAGAGCACAAGAATTCCAGAGTGATTTTTATTACAGGAAAAGAGAATGATGGTATGTTTGCAAAAACCATTTTCCAGCAATAGAATTTTGCATAACCAAACCCTGTGGCAAAAAAAAAGAAACGTACTTCCGGCTCATTTTCCAGGATATTTATTGCGCTTTGTATTGCATTTGCCGCCTTGTATTTTATTTTCAAATTCATTATTACTCCGCCTCATGTGTTTTATCCCGGATTCGGAATTGAAATTCCTAACGGATACGAAATTCACGGTATTGATGTGAGCCGCTATCAAAATACGGTGAATTGGAAGGAGGTGAAAAGCATGGAAGAAAAAGGAATTAAGATTGGCTTCGTTTTTATAAAAGCGACGGAAGGAACCAGTATTGTTGATGCGCAATTCCGTCGTAACTGGTTGGGAGCAGACCAGGAGGAAATTCCAAAGGGAGCTTATCATTTTTTTATTGCCTCACGCAGTGCCAAAAAACAGGCTTCCAATTTTATTCAAATCGTTGACTTAAAACCGGGGGACCTTCCTCCTGTCTTGGACGTTGAAAAAAGTTTGGGCGTTTCAGTTTCGCAAATGCAAAGCGGCGTAAAGACATGGTTGGAGGAAGTGGAAAAACATTACGGAGTGAAGCCGATCATTTATACCAATATTGATTTTTACGAACATTATTTTAAAGAAGGATTTGAAGAATATCCTCTGTGGATTGCACATTATTTGCAACCTGAGAAACCACGGATCGAAAACCAGTGGACCTTTTGGCAACACAGCGAAAAAGGAAGAGTTGATGGAATAAAAGCGCCGGTAGATTTTAATATTTTTAATGGTGACAGTGCCGATTTTAAAAAATTATTGATCGTGAATCAATAATTTTTTCTTGCCAGCACAACCGTGTTCTTAAATTTCCTTACATCTCCTTTACTGTTGAAGATTTCTGTATAAATAACGTAAATCCCTTGTGGAAGTTTTTGTTTTTTTTCGTCCAGGCCGTCCCACTTAAAATAGCCAGAAGTGCCACACAAAGCGCTTTTTTCAAGATAACGCACCTTTCGGCCAGAAGCATCAAAGATTGTAATGTTGGCGACAAAACCTGGAGTTGGGAATTTATAATTGATCGTTGCAAAATCATGAAAGCCATCATTATCAGGAGAGAAAATTTCAGGAGTAACGGTAATGCTTGCACGAAAATTGGAAGTGGCTTTGCTTTGTGAATTTTTGTAGCCGGGAGTGCCAAAACCTGCAGAAGAAGCGGCAGATTGAAAGTTGCTTTTTTCAGAAGGACTGTCATAAGCAATCCTTTCAAGAGAAACGCCTTCAGTGTTGTGAATAAGCGAAAAATGCCATTTGTCGGAATAATCCACTTCGTCCACGATCTTTTGTTGGTCATTTAGAAGAACCACAAATCCTTTGTCATCAGGAAAGGAAGGCAGAGATTGAATTTTCAAAAAAGCATCGGGTTGAAGCGTTATGTATTGACTTTTTACAATGGAAGGATCAGTTGTAAGGACAATATAATCTTTTGGAAAAAGTAAATTGGGTTCAGAACTCAATTGTTTAATGCTGCTAATTTCATTATTCCCATTTCTGTTAGCGATTAATAATTTGCCGAGGTCTATAATTTTTTCTGAGCGGTTGTAAAGCTCAATATAATCAACTCCTTCCGGAAAAGGATTAAAAAGAATTTCATTTATGACTATATCAAAACTATCAGCTTCTTCAGTTAAACCAAAACGCACCGATTGGGTGGTACTGATCTGATTCCCGGCACAATCTGAAATATGTGTTGTACTTACAGTATAAATTTTTTCAGCTGAAATGGGATAATTTAAAGTAACCGTTACCCGATCAAACAACGCAGAAATGGGCATTGCATCAACAGCATCTAAATTATCGCTAAAGGAATAATTATGAAAATCGGCAGCCACGGTGCTGTCAACTGATTCATTAAAGACAATGGTGACAGAAGAAGGATTTTCCGCATAAGCTCTTAAAATTTTTGGACTTGCGTCATTGTTATTTATTCCATCAACAGAATTGTTTCTACCGGGTGTTCCTCCTCTTTCGTCATTACTTACAGCCCAATTTGAAATGCCTCTGCACGGATATTTCGTGTCGATCATTTCTAATGACCAGCCACCGTCGCTTTTTGATTCGTCACCGTACCAATCGGAGGAATATTGAACGGCATGAATTACTTTTCCATTATCATTTCTCAATATAATTTCATCACCATCATTGTTGAGTGAAGGAAAACCTGTAAGCCCAATAACTTTGCCGAAGGAAGATAAAGAAGAAACATCTGAGGGAGCACAAACAATAAGAAAACTATCTGGCTGTAGTTTATATTTATCAAAAACTGAAGGGTGACCTGAAGCGTCGCTTAGTTGCCATCCTTTTAATTCGATTGGAAAAGAAGAAATATTTTTCAATTCAATCCACTCTGTCTCCGGTAATCCAACAACGGGAACAGGATCAGCCATAATTTCATCGATGATCACATCGTATCGCTGTGGTTGATAAAAAATAAAGGTTGCTGTTCCATTCTCTAAAATATTTCCCGCTAGATCTTTTATCTTGTTTATTAAAAGCGTATAACCATAACCGTTAACAAATGCATTTTCAAATCTCAGGCGTACAATTGCTGGTTTTGCTGGATCTATCCAAACAGAATCGGGCATGCCCAAATTATTGTCGGCAGAATAATTTGAAAAAATATTAGAGGATGGATCTATTGGTTCATCAAACTCAATTTCAACTTCATTTGAAGAAAGTGCAGTAACGCTTACAACTTTTGGAGGTGTTTTATCAGCAACAAATTCTTTTATTTCGATGTCATCTATAAAATGTTTTTGAAAAAAACTGCTGGTGCTCTGCTTGATATTAAATCCAAACCACGATGAGTTTTTATAGGTAGAATCAAAAGTTCCTCCTTCCAATCGATAAGAATCTCCAGTCCCTGAAAAATCAGAAAACAACTGCCAGTTTCCTATGGAATCACAAGTGACTTTAATTTTAAAAATGTTGTTCGAATGATTGACTGTCCCGTTTTGGCCGTCAATGATTTTGGTAATGACATCATTGGAATCTTTCCGGTAAAGAGAAATTTCATCTTCTGTATTTCCGGCTCTCACAAAATAGCCGGTAGCATTAGCGTCGTTGGGATTTGTTGAAGAGCAGGTTAAATAAGTATCTACAAAATTCGCAGAAGATGGATTAAAATGAAGCTGCATCCAAAATTCCCATTCCGTGGAACGGCATCTTTCGCTTTTCGTCATCAAATAAAAAGTACTATTGGGGGCAACGTTATTACTTTGAAGTTGCAATTGATCATTAACAATAAAAGAAGATGTATAGCCCGTCCATACAGGTTTGTCGGAGAAATTGCCATCATTAAAATTTTCAGTTATTTGTCCGTTTACTGTAGCAACTGAAAAAACTGAGATTGTTAAGCAGTATAAAAAGTTTTTACTCAAATCAAGTAGCTTTGGTCTTAAAGATAAAACTTTATCTTTTCTTTGCATTCCAAATTTATAAAATACGTTTAAAAAATGAAAATCGCAGTGGTGGGCGCAACCGGGCTTGTAGGAAGTAAAATGTTACAAGTGCTCGAAGAAAGAAATTTTCCGGTTACAGAATTGATTCCTGTAGCTTCTGAAAAATCTGTTGGAAAAGAAATAACATTTAAAAATAAAAAGTATAAGGTCGTTTCTGCAGAAGAAGCAATCGCTGCCAAACCTCAAATCGCTTTATTTTCAGCTGGGGGAAGCACTTCATTGGCATTGGCTCCGAAATTTGCAGAGACTGGTGTTACGGTTATTGATAATTCTTCTGCATGGCGCATGGATCCTTCCAAAAAGCTGGTGGTTCCTGAAGTAAACGCGAATGTGTTGACTAAAGACGATAAAATAATTGCTAATCCTAATTGTTCAACCATTCAAATGGTGCTGGTTTTAAATCCACTTCATAAAAAATACAAGATCAAAAGAGTGGTGGTTTCAACATACCAAAGCGTGACCGGAACCGGCGTAAAAGCAGTGCAGCAGCTTGAAAACGAAAGAAATGGTGTGAAAGGCGAAATGGCTTACAAATATCAAATTGATAAAAATGCACTTCCGCACATTGATGTTTTTCTTGACAATGGTTATACCAAAGAAGAAATGAAAATGGTTAACGAAACAAGAAAGATCATTGGCGATCAAAATATCGAATTGACCGCAACTTGCGTTCGTATTCCGGTTGTTGGCGGCCACAGCGAGAGTGTCAATATTGAATTTGAAAATGATTTCGACCTGGAAGAGGTAAGAGAAATTTTATCAAAAACACCGGGAGTGGTAGTACAGGATGATGTTGAAAATTTCGTGTATCCAATGCCGTTAACAGCGCACGAAAAAGACGAAACTTTTGTCGGAAGGATTCGCAGGGACGAAAGCCAGGCAAACACTTTGAATTGCTGGATTGTTAGTGATAATCTTCGCAAAGGTGCTGCTACTAATGCAGTTCAGATTGCCGAATATTTGATTGAAAACAATCTATTGTAAATTTTCAAGTGCTTTTCGAAGCTGGCTGAACATGGCCGGGATTTCTTCTTTTTTGCAGGTGCCAACACTCAGGCGATACCAGCTTGAATCTTGTGGAGCGCCAAAGGCATAAAAGGGAACTACAGCCAGTTTTGCTTCATCTAAAATGTACGTTGTAACATCAGATTGTGATGCTAATGTTTTTCCCTCTTTTGTTTTCTTGCCTGCAAGATCCAACTGAATAGTGAGGTAAATGGCAGCTTGTGGCGCACATGCGTCAACAGCAAAACCGTCTGTTTTTAATTTTTGAAAACCTTCGTAAATCCTTTGCAATCTTTCGTTCAATTCATTTTTGAATGTTGAAAGGTATTTGTCGATTTCCTCCTTTTGAAGTAGAAAAGATGCGGTAGCATTTTGTTCGGCCATCGGGCTCCACGCGCCTACATGACTGTTGATCGCTTTCATCTTTGACAGCACTTTTTCAGGTCCCAATGCCCATCCTACTCTAACCCCGGTGGCGGCAAACACTTTGCTGATGCCGTCGATAAAAATTGTGTATTCTTTCATTTCAGGCCGAAGACCAACAGGAGTAAAATGTTTGGTTTCACCATAAGTGAGTAACCAATACATTTGGTCATACATCACATACAATTTCTTTTCATCTTCTCCCCGGCGTTTGTTTTCTTCAATTACCATGTCACAGATCTTTTCCAGCTCTTCTTTTTTGAAAACAGTCCCCGTTGGGTTTAGGGGCGAACACAATGCAATCAAAACGGCATCTTTAATGTGAGGCCGAAGGTCTTCTGCCGTAGGCATAAAATTGTTTTCAGCTGTCGTTTCAATTACTTCATGAATTCCTTCTGTAAAATGAACATAATGATTGTTGTTCCAGCTTGGAACGGCATAAATTACTTTATCATCCTTGTCAACAATTGCCCTGTACAAGGCATAAATTAAAGGACGTCCGCCCGCAGCGACCAGAATTTCGTTGGTGTTGAAATCTAATCCTTCTCTTTCTTTAATAAATTTTGCCACAGATTCTCTTAGTTTCAAAATACCATCTGCCGGCGGATAAGTAGTGTTTTTATTTTGGTAAGCAGAAATTATTTCCTGCTCCAGTTTTTGTGGAATTGGAAAAATAGATGAATCGAAATCGCCAATCGTAAAGTTGTAAATTTTTTCTCCCTGCTTTATTTTTTCCTTGATTTCTCCTCCCAGACGTACTATTTCACTTCCGATTAGTGTGTTGGCGAGCCGGCTAAGGTTTCCTTTTTTCTTTTGTATGGTGGATGGATTATTGATAATTGAAAATTTTTTGAGTGAAGGATAAATATACTTTTTTTCTCTAAATCTCTTTTTCAAATGACAATTAAAACAATCTTAAAGTGTCTTGCCTTTATATGAAAAATAAAATTTGACATCTTTTGTTTGTTTGCTGTTTGCCGGTTTATTAAAAACAATATTTTCCTTCTGCGATCAGTTTATCTGCAATTTGTCTTCTTGCATCTTTTGCATTAAAAGGTTCTGTTTTTGTGAAACGTTTTAATCCCAGCAACATCATTTTTTGTTCATCACCGGTAGCAAAAGAATTGATTGCTTCTTTACCCGCTTTCGCAATTTTATCAACCGCATCATTCAGGTAACACCTCATTATGGCAATTTGTTCTTTTGAATTTTCTTCGCCGTTCTTGTCTGCCAGCTTAATAACCCGAAGCAAAGTGCTTTCCGAAACAAAAGTCTCGATCACCATGTCGGCAATATTCATTACTATTTCTTCCTCCTTGCTGAGTTCATTCATCAACTTTTGGGCAGCGGCCCCGGCCACCATCAAAATGGATTTCTTCAGGTTGGCAATTATTTTTTTCTCTTTTGAAAAAGCACCTTCCTCATCATTTCCAAAATCAGGAATGCTCATCAGTTCTTTTTGTACATTCATTGCCGGACCCATCAAATCCAGTTTTCCTTTCATTGCTCTTTTCAGCATAATATCAACTGTGAGTAAACGGTTGATTTCATTTGTGCCTTCGTAAATACGGTTTACGCGGCTGTCGCGATAAGCGCGGCTGATATTGTATTCATCACTAAAGCCAACACCGCCATGTATTTGCACACCTTCGTCAACAACGAAATCCAAAACTTCGCTTCCATGCACTTTTAAGATGGCGCATTCAATTGCAAATTCTTCAGCAGCTCCGAGAAGTGCTTCATTAAAGGGTTTACCTTCGGCTAACAATTCTGCTTCTTTTTCATCAATCCATTTGGCAGTGCGGTAAAGTGCACTTTCATCAGCAAAAGTTTTGATGGCCATTTCTGCCAACTTATGTTTGATGGCACCAAAATTGGCTATTGCCGTTTTAAATTGTTCCCGTGTTTTGGCGTATTCAATTGCATTGCTGATCGCCAGTTTGGCGCCTCCCATTGCGGCTGCCGCTAATTTTAACCGCCCAATATTTAAAATATTAAATGCGATGATGTGACCTCTTCCAATTTCGCCCAAAACATTTTCCACCGGCACTTTACAATCCTGGAAATAAAGCTGAACAGTTGAGGAACCTTTGATGCCCATTTTATGTTCCTCTGCTCCGCGGGTAAAACCTTCAAAACCGCGTTCCACGATAAAGGCGGTGAATTTTTCTCCATCAATTTTTGCAAAAACGGTATAAACATCTGCAAAGCCTCCGTTCGTGATCCAGATCTTTTGTCCATTCAGTAAATAATATTTCCCATCTTCAGAAAGAGTCGCCGTTGTTTTTGCGCCAAGCGCGTCACTTCCGCTTCCGGGTTCTGTCAATCCATAAGAACCCTTCCATTCTCCTGAAGCAAGTTTGGGAATGTATTTTTTCTTTTGTTCTTCTGTTCCAAAGTAAAGAATGGGAAGTGTACCAATTCCGGCGTGGGCACTCATTGCAACGCTAAATGAATAACCGCCACCCAAACCTTCGCTCACCAAAGTGGAGGTTACAAAATCTTTTCCAAGTCCACCCAGGTCCTCCGGAACAGAAGCGCTGAGCAATCCCAGTTCGCCTGCCTTTTCCATGAGTGATGGCATCAGGCCCGGTTCCAGATTATCAATGCGATCAAGATTTGGATAGATCTCTGTTTTTAAAAACTGGTGGCACATATCAAGGATCATTAATTGCTCCTCGTTAAAATCTTCAGGCGAAAAAACGTCAGCGGCGTCGCTTTCTTTAATAAGCCATTCGCTTCCTTTTGTTGACATTTTGGTTTCTGTAGTATTCATAAAATTCATTTTAAATTGTCATAAACTTTTTGAAGCACTTCTTTTGCAATTTCAATTTGCCCGTTGGTAACGCCTTCCAGCGCTTCATTCAAAGTGCGGTTGGCTACATCCATTGTATTTTGTTCCAGGTTTTTTGCTTCTTTGGTAAGAAAGATCAGGTTACTCCTGCGATCATTTTTTGAAGCCACTCTTTTAGCAAGTTTCGATTTTTCAAGGTTGTCAACGAGGCGCGTAATGCTTGGCTTGTCGCGGAAAGTGGCATCGCACAATTGCTGTTGGCTTTGCCCGTCTTCTTTCCATAAATGATACAAGACACTCCACTGCTCAATCGTAATTTCAATACCGGCTTCCTTAAAATTTTTTTGCAATCTTCTTGCAATTGCCGTGGAAGCTTTGCCGGTAATGAAACTGTATAATTCGCCTTTTTTGAATTGGTTGTTTAGCATATAGTTGTTTATGCAACTATACAAATCTAATAATTCCTTTTGATATTTAAAAATTATTTTTGCTGCCTTATTTCTACTTAAAAAGTGGCTTTTTTAATTTAAAGCAGCATGATTTTCCTTTCGGTATCCGTCTTTCTTTTAATCAATTATGTGTGGCTGATCCTGTATTACAAAAAGGCATGGAAGGAAGTTCCGGAGTTTGAGTATTTACAAAAAATGGATCAAGTTTCTTTGCCTTTTATTTCGGTAATTATCGCGGCGAGAAATGAAGAAATAAATATCGGTACTTGTGTGCGTTCCATTTTAAATCAAACTTATCCTTTGACAAAATTTGAATTGATTATCACCGATGATCATTCTACAGATAAAACGGTTGAAGTGATTCATTCTTTCAAAGATGAAAGAATTAGGGTTCTTCATCTTTCCGATTTCGCAGAAGACGGGGAATTGAATTCCCATAAGAAAAAATCAATTGAAACTGCGATTGGATTTGCCAAAGGAGAAATGATTGTAACTACTGATGCAGATTGCATCGCGCAAAAGAGATGGCTTGAAACACTTGGCAATTTTTATTCAAAAGAATCGCCGGTTTTTGTTGCCATGCCGGTAAAATTTGAAAATCCAAAAGATTCTGATTCCTTCTTCAAAAAATTTTTCAAAATATTCCAATCTCTTGATTTTATGTCGTTGCAAGGAATTACGGCAACTTCCGTTTCGAAAAGGAATTTTGCGATGTGTAACGGTGCCAACCTTGCCTATACCAAAAATGTTTTTTTTGAAGTAGAGGGCTTCAAAAATATTGATCAACAGGCGAGCGGCGACGATATGTTGCTGATGCAAAAGATTCAGAAAAAATATCCAAATGAAACCGTTTTCTTGAAATCAAAAGAAGTAATTGTTTCCACAAAACCTGCGGAAAATTTAAAAGAATTTTTCAATCAAAGGATTCGCTGGGCAAGCAAAACGAACAGCTATACGAACAAAAAAATAATTCTGGTTTTATTGTTGGTTTATTGCCTGAACGCGTGGCTGCTGTTGCTTGGGATTGTTTCAATATTTAATTTGAACGTATTTTATCTCTTTATCATTTCTCTTTTGTTGAAAACATTTGTTGAGCTACTTTTTCTCTATCCCGTTGCAAGATTTTTTGGTAACCAACAACAGCTTCCCTGGTTTTTATTTTCACAACCTTTTCATATAATTTATACGGTAATCGCCGGTTGGCTTGGAAAATTCGGCAGTTATGAATGGAAAGGAAGAAAAGTGAAATGAAATTAAGTACAATGAAATTTAGAAAATAAAAATTTGCAATAAAATCAATCCCTGATTTTGCTTTAAATCTTCTATTTTTATTGCGATGCAAAAATCCTATTCTTTTTCTCAAAATGCATGGCGACGTTTGAAAAAAAACAAAGGCGCCATGCTTGGTTTAATTGTAATTTGCCTTGCTGTTCTCATAGGCATTTTTGCTTATTTTCTGGGCAACGATCATTCTCCGAATGCCGACCGGGAGATAGTTGAAATAATGGCAAAGCAACCTGGATTTAAACAAACATTTTTGCTGGTAAAAAAAGAAAAGAAAATATCGAACAAAGGATTTTTTCACCAGTTACTTTTCGGTGCCGAAGACAAATATGTGTATGTTCCAATCAACAGTTATAAAATCGAAAAAGATTCCGTCTCGGTTGAAAAATTTGTTGATGAAGGAATCCAGGAAAAGAAAGTGTATGCGAAGAGCGATTTGGCTCCCCGGAATTTTATTGAAACAAAAACTTTTTGGCTCGGCACAGACACTTTTGGCCGGGACATTTTAAGTCGCCTGTTGGTTGGTATTCGTGTAAGCATAGCCGTAGGATTGATAGCAGTGATTATTTCACTTTCTATCGGAATCATTTTGGGCGCATCCGCCGGCTATTACGGTGGAAGGACCGACAACATAATTATGTGGTTTATCAATGTGATCTGGAGTATGCCTACATTGCTTTTAGTTTTCGGCCTCACGCTTACTTTAGGAAAAGGTTTCTGGCAAATATTTATCGCGGTTGGATTAACGATGTGGGTTGGTGTTGCGCGCGTGGTTCGTGGACAGGTTTTGGCACTTCGCGAATTGGAATATGTACAAGCAGCGCGTGCACTTGGCCTTAAAAACATAAGGATCATTGTTCGACACATTTTGCCAAATGTTCTTGGTCCTGTTATCGTGATCGCAGCGGCAAATTTTGCAAGTGCGATAATTATTGAAGCGGGTTTAAGTTTCCTCGGTGTTGGAATACAGCCACCCACTCCGAGTTGGGGTTTAATGCTAAAGGAGAATTACAATTTTATAATAACACATCATCCTGCATTGGCACTCGCACCTGGCATTGCAATTATGATTTTGGTTCTTGCTTTTAATCTTTTGGGAAATGGATTAAGAGATGCACTTGATGTAAAAGGATAATTCTTATTCTTCATTTTTGGGGTAATCGAAAAACAAAAATTCTTTTTTTGCTTCGCGAAAATCTTTCCAGTTTTTGAGCTTCACTTCCAGCGCAAAAACGGCACACGTCGGCATGTCATAAACAGGCTGACAATCGAGGGAGTTTACAAAATCAGTTATGCCAGGATTGTGGCTGAATAAAGCAACCGCCTTGTAATCATTATCCAAAGATTCAACAGCATTATAAAAATCAACGACGGAAGCTTCATACAAGGAAGGAATTAATTGCAGCTTTTTTTTATTCTTGTCGTATTCTTTCATAAAAATTTTGGCAGTCTTGCTTGCGCGTTTTGCCGGGCTTGAAACAAATCCATCAATTTCGATTTCTCTTTTTTGCAATCTTTTGGCCATCATCTTTGCGTCTGATTTGCCCCGGTCTGTGAGTTTTCTTTCGATATCAGAAAGTGAAGCATCGTTCCATCCGCTCTTAGCGTGCCGAACCAATAGAATTATTTTTTTCATTATTTCCTTGTTTGCTGTAATAAGATTGACAATAAGACAAGTGCAAATCTCCTGCCTTTTTTGTCAACTCTTACTTTGGAAATAATTTTAAAACAAAACTTCTTGTAATTCTTTTATCTTTAAAATCATTTTTTAACGTCACCTGCTGATTAATTTTCGAATATGCCTTTAGCGCTCTGCATACTTGCCATTTTGTTCCTGATACTTTTGGTTGTTTATTTTAAACTCGACACTTTTATTTCTTTTTTGATCGTGAGCATTTTGTTGGGTGTGTCCGTCGGAATGAACATCCAGCAAATTTCGGGTTCTGTCACCAAAGGAATAGGAAATACGCTGGGTCCGCTGGTTATTATTTTAGGCTTTGGTGCGATGCTGGGAAAATTGGTTGCCGATAGTGGGGCGGCACAACAAATCACTGCTTCACTAACTAAAATTTTCGGCACAAAAAAAATACAATGGGGAATGGCTTTGGCCGGGCTAATCATTGGGATTCCTTTATTTTATACAGCAGGATTTATTGTTGTCGTTCCTTTGATTTTTGCAATTGCATCAACAACCGGTTTGCCTTTACTTTATGTTGGCGTTCCGATGTTGGCCGCTTTATCTGTGGCGCATGGATTTTTGCCGCCACATCCTTCGCCAACAGCTATTGCAGAGCAACTCCACGCAAGCATCAGCAAGACTTTAATTTATGGAATCATTATCGCACTTCCGACTATAACGCTTGCCGGCCCTTTGTTTGCAGCCACATTGAAAAAATACAAACCTTCTCCTGCCAACACCATTTTTCAAATTCATTCTTTGCCTGAAAGTGAATTGCCTGGAATCGGCATCAGTCTTTTTACAGCCTTAATGCCGGTTATTTTATTAACGATCACCGCGTTGGTTTTATATATTGTTCCTGCTTCAAGTGTCTTGGGAAAAGTGATGCAATTTATTGGCGATCCGAATATTGCCATGCTACTTTCTGTTTTAAATGCTGTTTATTTCTTAGGTATGAAAAGAGGAAATAAGATTCCTTTTATTATGAAACAACTGGATGAAGCTTTTAAAAGTATATCGGTAATCCTTTTGATCATCGCAGGTTCCGGCGTTTTTATGCAAATCATGAGCGACGGAGGTATCAGTGTTTATATCGGGCAAATATTAAAAGACATGCAACTTTCACCGTTGATCCTGGGTTGGCTCATAGCAGCGATCATTCGTGTTTGTATCGGATCAGCAACGGTTGCTGGTTTAACAACTGTTGGAATTATGTTGCCGATTTTGGGAATAAACCAACATATCCGCCCTGAGCTGATGGTTTTATCGATCGGCGCAGGAAGCTTAATGTTTTCTCATGTAAATGATGGTGGATTCTGGTTGTTCAAAGAGTATTTTAATTTAACGATTAAGCAAACCTTCCTTACCTGGACGATAATGGAAACCATCGTTTCGGTCGCTGGATTAATTGGCGTCTTGGTTTTGAGCCAGTTGGTTTAATAAGAATTTTCTATACTAACGGTCAAGAGTAAACGAAGAAATTTTTCCGTTCTTTTTCAGAAAATAGCAAAATAAAAATCCTTCTATTTTGTCCATTTACTAACAAATGCAAAAGCTTCAAAATCAAAAAAGCATTCATGGATTCAGTTCCATAAATGCTTTTTCCGAAAATAACTTCCTTAAAAATTATGGCTGAGTCGATGTTGAATCTGACGCAGCACCCTTACCGATTAAATCCATAAACTGATCAAGTTTAGGAGTAATAATGATCTCGGTACGTCTGTTCATTGTTCTTCCGTCAGGAGTGTCGTTGCTGGCAATAGGATTGTATTCGCCACGGCCGCCGGCAGTCAGGCGTTTTGGGTCTACACCAAAATTATTTTGCAAAGCCTGAACAACTGATGAAGCGCGAAGCGCACTCAAATCCCAGTTGTTGCGGATGTTTGGTTTTGAGATGGGAACATTGTCGGTGTTACCTTCAATCAGCACATCATAGTCTTTATAATCTGTGATGATCTTTGCGATTTTAGCCAAAGTTGCACCTGCCCTGTCGGAGATCTCATAGCTTCCGGATTTGTAAAGCATGTTGTCTGAAAGAGAAATATAAACAACGCCTTTCAACACTTTCACATCCACATCCTGCCTTTCTTCGTTTGTAAGAGAACGCGTGAGATTGTTGGTAAGCACCATATTGAGTGAATCACTCTTACTTTTTGAAGCAATCAACTCCTGGATGTACTTGTTTGATGCGTTGATCTCATCAACCAATTTGGAAACATTTACATTTCCCTGGCTGGCCGAAGTGAGACATTTGTCAAGAGCATCCTGCAGTGATTTGACATGGTTGCGTTCTGCATTGAGTTGGTCGCGCAATCCCGATATCACCACATTTGCATGATCCAGATTTCCTTTGCATTCCTCGCTTTCTCTGGTCAGCTCATTGTTACGGTCCATCACTTTGTTGTAATTGGAATAAAGCGAGTTAAATTTTTTGGAACTTACACAACTGGTTGTGCATATCATCACCGACGCGGCAATGATCAAACTAACATTAATTTTCACGATTTATGAATTTTGGAGTAATGAATAAATGAATTATAACAGGCGGCAAGTTATTAATTTAAAAGGAAAAATTTCTGCAAAAGCTCACTGGTATTAACGGTTATTAAATTTAAGTTTGGAATTACTAACGTTTTTGCTAACGTTTCTGATTGTTGACAGAAATAAAAAAGCCTTGAAACGTTTAACATTCAAGGCTTTCATTTTGTGGGCCCACCAGGATTTGAACCTGGGACCACCTGATTATGAGTCAGGTGCTCTAACCAACTGAGCTATAGGCCCTATTACCTTTTACGGTAATTTTAAGGTCTGCAAAAATAGAAAAATTCAGGAAGTCAGCAGAATTATTTTTCTTTGAAGATGCAAAAAATTGAAAACATAATCTTTGACCTTGGCGGTGTTTTATTAGATATTGATTATAACCTTACGCGAACGGCTTTTGAAAAGTTAGGCGTTGAGCATTTTGACGATATGTATTCGCAGGCAACTGCTGACAAACTTTTTCAAAAACTGGAAACCGGCGCCATAACCGACGAAAATTTTTATAGGGAATTTAATCGTGTGACCAGATTGCAACTTTCTCCTGGTGAGATCAGGAAAGCGTGGAATGCTATGCTGCTTTCTTTTCGCGAGGAAAGCCTAAACTTCTTAGACAAAATAAGAGAGCATTACCGGCTCTATCTTTTAAGCAATACTAACAACATTCACCTTGTTTCTTTTTACGAGATCTATCACCAAAAAGAGAGGGAGAAATCGTTCGAGCAGTTTTTTAATAAAGCTTTTTATTCTTTCCAGATTGGGAAAAGGAAACCAGATCAGGAGTGTTACGAATGGGTTTTACAAGATTTGCAAATCAACGCAAAGAATACCCTTTTCATTGATGATTCAAAAAACAATATTGAAGGTGCAATTAAAGCGAGCTTGCAAACTATTTGGCTTACGCCCGATAAAAGAATTGAGTATTTGGATTTGTAGCAGTTACTTTTTTATTTCTTCAAAATCAATATAATCGCCTTCTTTTGACGTAGCTTTTTGCTGCTGGGTAGCTTGCTGCGCTTGTTGTGCTTTTTGTTGGTTTTGATAACTTCTCATATCGTTCTGCATTTTTTCCTGTATTTCGCCAAACTGCTTCTTGATCTTTTTGGAAGATTCATAAACAGGAATGATAAAATCGAAAATGAGTTTATACAATAAATAAAGGAGGAAAATCTCTGCGGCTGTTTCAAAAAATTTCATTCAACAAAAATAAACGATTTGAATCAATTGAATAGCAGAGCGCATTAATTCTGTATTGAAAGATTTGTTAAGGAATGTTTTTCAGCAAAACATAATTTGGAGTGTAATTTCTAATTAATGTATCTTTGCAATCGTAAAAGATCAGTGAAAGGGAACGGAAGCGTTCCCTTCTTCTTTTTTCAAAAGAGTAAGATAAATGGCTACTTCTACGGAATCTGAAAAGATAGGTGAATTTGTAAATGATTTTATTGGTGATTCAAAGGATTTGTTCCTCGTAGAGGTGAAAATTGCTCCCGGAAACAAGGTTACTGTCTTGCTTGATGGCGATAAAGGTGTAACGATCGATGATTGCACAAGAATTAACAAAGCTCTTTATAAGTTCATTGAAGAAAACGCGGTATTTGGAGATGCGAGTTTTTCGCTTGAAGTTTCTTCTTTCGGAGTTGAAAAACCGCTGCAACTGTTGCGGCAATACAAAAAAAATATTGGGCGGAAAGTGGAAGTGCTAATGACCGACGGAACGAAAAAAGAAGGAACGCTTACAGACGTAAATGAAGACGAAATCAAAATAGAACAAAAAACAGGAAAAGGAAATAAGATGACAAAACAAACAACAACAATTTTATTTAATCAGATAAAGCACACAACCGTGCTGATAACTTTTTAATATAACAAAATGGCAAGTATCAATTTAATTGAATCCTTCCAGGAATTCAAAGACGCTGAAAACATAGACAGACCTACTTTAATGAAAGTAATGGAAGATGTCTTCAAAACATTGATCCGTAAAAAATACGGCTCCGATGAAAATTTTGACGTGATCGTTAACGACCAAAAAGGCGACCTCGAGATTTTCAGGCGGCGTACAATCGTTGAAGATGATGACTTATACAATACACTCACGGAGGTAGAATATAAAGACGCGATAAAAATCGAACCCGATTACCAGGTTGGAGAAGAGTTGTATGAAGAAGTAGACATTCAAAAAGAATTCGGCAGAAG
Organism: Ginsengibacter sp.; assembly: GCA_051960475.1. GTDB lineage: Bacteria > Bacteroidota > Bacteroidia > Chitinophagales > Chitinophagaceae > Ginsengibacter. Next base: position 47,940 of record JBQCEG010000083.1, on the reverse strand, counting down.
AGCGATACTTGCAGGTAAACAAACCCTTGCCAGCCGTATAAATGATCTTAAGAAAAATATCCTCATCAAAAAATATGAAGACAGAATTGGAGAAATCGTGACAGGTGAAGTTTACCAGGTTTGGAAAAAGGAAATATTGTTGCTGGATGAAGAAGGAAACGAAATGCTTCTTCCTAAATCAGAGCAGATCCCTTCTGATTATTTCAAAAAAGGAGAAACGGTAAGAGCTGTTGTAAAAAATGTTGAATTAAAAAATAACCAGGCGGTTATTATTGTTTCCAGAACTGATAATTCATTCCTGGCTAAGTTGCTTGAAATTGAAGTACCTGAAATTTTTGATGGACTTATCGTCATCAAAAAAATCGTGCGTGATCCGGGTGAAAGAGCAAAAGTGGCTGTTGAAAGTTTCGATGACCGCATCGATCCCGTGGGAGCTTGCGTGGGAATGAAAGGAAGCCGTATTCACGGCATTGTGCGCGAATTGAAAAATGAAAATATTGATGTGATCAACTGGACCAATAACATCCAGTTGCTGATTCAACGTTCACTTACTCCTGCTAAGATCACCAGCATGGATGTGGACATGGAATCAAAACATGCAAGTGTTTATTTAAAGCCCGACCAGGTTTCTCTTGCTATCGGTCGACGTGGGGTGAATATCAAGTTGGCTTGCGAATTGACAGGATTGGAAATTGATGTGTTCCGCGATAATGAAGGTGAAGAGGAGGAATACGATGTTGACCTGGATGAATTTACAGACGAATTGGAAACATGGGTGATCGACGAATTGAAAAAAATTGGATGCGATACAGCGAAAAGCGTGTTGGAGTTGTCTGATGAGGAATTGGAACGCCGGACTGACCTGGAAAAAGAAACAATCGCTGAAGTGAAGAAGATCTTGAACGAAGAATTTTCAGACGAATAATAGCGAACAAATTTTTGATGAATTTGTTTGTTTACTATAAAATTTAAAATAAAAAGTTACTTCTTTAGAAGTAGGAAATATTAATGGCAGAAATAAATACACCACGGTTGATGGCTGCGGCCAAAGAGTTTAACATAGGTACAGGTACCTTGACAGACTTTCTTGTGTCTAAAGGATTTGAAGCAAGCGATCTAAAGCCGTCATCAAAAATTTCCGCAGAAATGTACCGTGTCCTTCAGGTAGAATTTCAGCCGGATAAAGTAGCCAAACAAAAAGCAGAGCAAATAGATCTTCCAAAGAATACGCCATCTGAAAATAAGAAAAGAAAAGATGAACAAGATCTTTCCTTCAATAAAAAAGAACCGGCAAAACCTGCTAAAGAAGAAAAACCTGTTGAAGAGCAAAAAGGGGAAGAAATTACAGAACCGATCATAGCAGAAAAGACAGAGGAAATTCCACCGAAAGAAGAAGTTGGTGCGGCTGAACTTGCAAAAGAAAAAAAGAAAGAAAGTACCGATGAAGTTCCGGTAGAACCTGCTCCAACAGCAGATATTGAAAATATTCAAGTGCCTGAAGTTGAGGGTTTGAAAATTGTGGACAAGATTGATTTAAGTACGATCGATTCTTCAGTTAGGCCTAAAAAAGAGGCTAAAAAGAAACCGGCGAAGGCAAAAGTCAAAGGTGTAATAGCTAAGGAAGAAGTAGAAGAAAAAGAGGAAGAATTACCGAAGGGACCGGTTGCCGAACCTGAAAAGGAAGCTCCGGTTATCAGTAATATTAAAGCTGTGAAATTAGAAGGTCCTAAGATCATGGGTAAGATCGAACTTCCTTCTAACAACGATACACGTCCAAAACCAGATGAAAGGCGTAAACGTAAACGCATAATTGTTGATAAAAAAGGTCCGGGAGCTCACCCTCCATTTCCCAATGGTCAAAGACAACATGGACCTAACAGACCTGGTGGAGGCAGATTTAACAGGAATGCACCTGCTCCAAGACGTGAAGAAAAAGAGATCGACGAAAAAGAGATCCAGGATAAGATTAAGGAAACACAGGCCAAACTCGCGGGTGCCGGAGGAAGAGGAAAGAGCCTGAAAGCAAAATACCGTAAGCAAAAAAGAGAAGAAGCTGCCGAAGCAATAGGTGAAGAAGCGACTGATAATAAGTTGCAGGTTACTGAATTTATTTCAGTGAGCGAGTTTGCCAACCTGATGGATGTAAGCTTTGCTGATGTGATCAGCAAATGTATGAGTCTTGGGATTATGGTTTCCATCAACCAAAGGCTCGAAGCGGATGTTATCGAATTGGTAGCAAGCGAATTCAATTACGAAGTAGAATTTATAGATGTAGATAATCAACAGGATGGTGAGGAAGAAGAAGAAGAGGAAAATGAAGAAGACCTGGTTCCACGCGCACCGATCGTTACGATCATGGGACACGTTGACCACGGTAAAACCTCCTTGTTAGATTACATTCGTCATGCAAATGTGATCGCTGGTGAAGCGGGAGGAATTACGCAACACATCGGGGCTTATGAAGTAAAAGTAAAAGACGGACGTGCAATCACTTTCCTTGATACACCGGGTCACGAAGCTTTTACCGCCATGCGTGCACGTGGTGCAAAAGTGACCGATATTGCTGTGATTGTAGTTGCTGCAGATGATGCAGTGATGCCTCAAACAAAAGAAGCAATTTCTCACGCGCAGGCAGCAGAAGTTCCAATGGTTTTTGCCTTAAATAAAATCGATAAAGAAGGAGCCAATCCTGAAAAGATCAAAGAACAATTGGCAGGGATGAATATCCTTGTGGAAGATTGGGGTGGCAAATACCAAAGCCAGGAAATAAGCGCAAAGAGTGGATTGCACGTGGATGATCTTCTCGATAAGGTTTTACTTGAATCAGATCTTTTGGAATTAAAAGCTAATCCAAAAAGGCCTGCAAGCGGATCAGTAATTGAAGCTTCACTTGATAAAGGCCGCGGATATGTTGCGACGATCCTCGTTCAAAATGGAACACTTGAGCAGGGAGATTTATTGGTTTCCGGTCAATATTATGGTCGCGTAAAAGCGATGTTCAATGAAAGAAACCAACGCGTCACTTCTGCGCCGCCTTCAACTCCTGTTTTAATTCTTGGACTTAATGGAGCTCCACAGGCCGGTGAAACTTTCAAGGTTTACCAGGATGAATCTGAAGCAAAAGATATAGCTAATCGCAGAGCCCAAATTCTTCGTGAACAAGGCATACGCGCAAGGAAGCATATCACACTTGATGAAATTGGTCGTCGACTTGCATTGGGTAATTTCAAACAATTGAATCTGCTTATCCGTGCGGACGTGGATGGTTCCGTTGAAGCTTTGAGTGATTCATTGCAAAAATTAAGTACTGAAGAAATTGCGGTAAGCATTATTCACCAGGGTGTGGGCCAGATTACAGAAACAGACGTTATGCTCGCTACTGCTTCTGATGCCGTTATCATTGGATTTAACGTTCGTCCTTCATTGCAAGCTTCAAGGATTGCAGAACAGGAAGGCGTGGAAATAAAAACTTACTCTATTATTTACGATGCGATCGATGAGGTGAAAAGCGCCATGGAAGGTATGCTTGAACCTAAGATTCAGGAAAAAGTTCTGGGTATTGCCGAGATCAAAGAAACCTACAAGTTCGATAAGGCTACGGTTGCAGGTTGCTTGGTGGTAGAAGGAAAAGTGGCAAGAAACAATCGTGTTCGCCTTGTTCGTGATGGCATTATTATTCATACGGGTGAATTGGGAAGTCTGAAACGCTTTAAAGATGATGTGAAAGAGGTTAATAACAATATGGAGTGCGGCCTTACCCTAAAAAATTATAACGATTTGAAAGTTGGTGATATGGTAGAAGCATTTGAAGAAATTGAGGTAAAAAGAACACTCTAGTTTTCGAGGTTACATTTCTTTAACAAAAGCGGTTCAACTTTTAACTTTCCAAAAAAATAATCCAACATTTAGGGATGTATTTTTGGTGGGTTGATTTAAAAGACTAAATCAATTCACTCTTGTCTAAATACAAAAGTTTCTGATGAAAAAAAATTTGTTCACTTTAATATTCCTGTTAGCCGGTATCGCTTCTTTTGCCCAAACAAAAAAAGTGCTGGCTGACAAGATCGTTGCCACTGTAGGAGATAAGATCATTCTACGCAGCGACATCCAAAACAGCATCCAGGATATGCAGAGGCAGAATGTTGATATTCCGCCAAACGCCTCTTGCATTTTATTGCAGCAGGCAGTAGCAATGAAAGCTTTGGTTTTGCAAGCTGAGCGTGATTCTCTTCCGGTTTCTGATGAAGATGTTGATGGAGAGATAGACAACAGGATCCGTTATTACATAAATATGTACGGTTCAAAAGAAGTGCTGGAGCAAGTGGCCGGAAAAACTGTTTTTCAATTAAAAGAAGAGATGAGGCCTGTGATCCGCGATCAAAAATTGGCTTCAGCAGAACGCGATAAGATCGAAGGGAATGTGCGTATCACTCCGGAAGAGGTGGAAGCTTATTACAACAAAATTCCAAAAGACAGCCTTCATTTTTATGAATCAAAACTGGAAGTTGGACAGATCGTAATTTATCCAAAACCAAGCCGCGATCTTGAAAATTACGCGATTGACCAGTTAAAAGAATACAAGAAGGAAGTAGAAGATGGTAGTAAAAAATTTGAAGTGCTGGCTTCAATATTTTCTGACGATCCCGGCACAAGGGACAAAGGTGGCCAGATGGAGATTAACAGGAATGAAACACAAATTGATCCTGTTTTCCTGGCAAAAGCTTTTAGCCTGAAAGACGGGCAGATCTCAAATGTTTTTAAAACGCAATTCGGATATCACATCATCCAAATGGTAAGTCGCCGGGGCGATGATGCAACTATAAGACACATCTTAAAAGTGCCCCAGGTAAGTTCTGTAGAAATTAACCAGACGAAAGAAAAACTAGATTCAGTAAGAAATCTATTGCAGGAAGGCAAAATGCAATTTGGTGAAGCGGTTTCTAAATTTAGTGAAGACGATGCGAGCAAATACACCGGTGGCTTGATCACTGCTCCTGATGGACAAACAACATTTCTTTCTATTGACCAGTTGGATTCTTCTTTAGTGTTAAAATTGAACGATTTGAAAGTCGGTAAGTTCTCCGAACCTATGGTTTATTCGGATCCTTCAACAGGTAAGACATCTGTTAGAATTGTTGAAATAATTTCAAAGACCCAACCACATCGTGAAAACCTGAAAGACGATTACGACAAAGTGGCTGCACGTGCACTGGAAGAAAAAAAGGCTAAGGCGCTCGACGATTGGTTTGCCAACAAAATGCCTAATTACTACATCAATATTTCAAGTGATTATGCTTCTTGTCCGGAGTTGTCGAAATGGACACAAAACAGCCAAACCGCGACAAAATAATTTATAAGGAAGAAACATTTTTTGACAGGAATGTTTCTTTTTTTTGAAAAGAAAAAGTTCCGGAATTTGTTGATTTGCTGTCCAGCAGTTGCAAAATCAATTATGTTTTACATTTGTTCTTATGTCGATCGTCGTTTCTAATCTCACAAAAATTTATTGCAATCAAAAAGCAGTTGATAATATTTCGTTTACGGCTGCAGATAACGAGATCGTAGGATTTTTAGGTCCGAATGGTGCCGGAAAATCAACCACGATGAAGATCATTACCGGCTACCTGGCAGCTGATGGCGGAAGCGCAATTGTAAATGGCATAAACGTAAATACAAACCCGGTTGAAGCAAAAAAACAAATTGGCTATTTGCCCGAAGGAAATCCGCTTTATTACGAAATGTATGTGGTGGAATATCTTCAGTTCATCGCCGGAATTCATGAAATAAGATCGGATGTAAAAAAGCGAATTGAAGAGGTGGTTAACATGACCGGGCTTTCTCCTGAAAGAAATAAAAAAACCGGCCAACTGAGCAAGGGCTATAAACAAAGAGTAGGGCTTGCGGCGGCTCTTCTTCACGATCCTAAAATTCTCATTCTGGACGAACCCACAAGCGGCCTCGATCCAAATCAAATTGTTGAAATACGCCAATTGATAAAGGACCTCGGCAAGAACAAAACTGTTCTTTTTTCATCGCATATTTTGCAGGAAGTAGAGAGTGTTTGCGACCGCGTTATTATCATCAGTAAGGGAAGAATTGTGGCCGATGATACTTTGCAAAAGCTCCAAGCTTCCAACAAGAACTCACATATCATCGTTGTTGAATTTGGCAGCAAGACAAATATTGATTTATTAAGAAGCCTTCCTTCAGTTGAATCAGTTGAAGAAAATAACAACCAATATCTGCTTCAAACTTCCGACCCCGAGAGCTTGAAAAAAATGTTGCTTGAATTTAGTCTTCAAAACAACCTTGACATTCTTTCTTTAAGAACACAACAAAAAAGCCTCGAAGAAGTTTTTAGAAATCTTACAACTGGTTAGTTGCGATCTCCCTGTCATTACTTTTAGTTTTAATAGCTTTGTTCAAAAAAAATGAAAAAGCTAATTGTTTTCGGTTCTTTTTTGGTTTTCACTTTACCAAATCTGCACGCACAAAAAATCATTGGCAACTGGAAAGGAAGTATAAGTGTAAATGGAATAGATCTTCCGATTGTTTTTCATTTTAATAAAAACAGCTCGGGTGAAATTTCAGGAAACTGGGACAGTCCAAAACAAAATGCGAATGGACTTCCATATAGTTCCGTAGAAGCTACTGATGACAGTCTTCACGTAGAAATTAAAATGATCAACGGTTCTTATGAAGGAAAGTTTGTTGGTGAAGATTCTATTACCGGAATGTGGACGCAACAAGGACATTCACTTCCTTTAAATTTTGCAAGAACTAACGTTAATGAACAAACGCAAAATGAACCGGTTGCTCTTCCGGGAGAAAAAGAAATTTCGATCACTTCTGCCGGCGGAAGCAAATTGTATGGAACGCTTTTATCAAAGAATAATCAACAACCTGTAGCGATAATTATTGCGGGTTCCGGTCCCACTGACAGGAATGGCAACAGTACCATGAGTCCGGCCACAAACGAATACAGAATGTTGGCGCAGAGTCTCGATTCTCAAAATATTGCCACTTTTCGATACGACAAAAGAGGCATTGCAAAAAGCGCTTATGGAGGAATGCAGGAAAGTGATTTGGTTTTTGATGATTATGTAAAAGATGCCGAAAAGATCTTTGATTATTTGCATGATACGCTTGGTTTCAAAAATATTTATTTTATTGGCCACAGCGAAGGTTCGCTTATTGGAATTCTTGCTTCTGAAAAAAGAAAAGTAAAAGGTTATATTTCTGTTGCCGGTGCGGGACGTCCAATAGACGAAGTTTTGGAAGAACAAATGCAAAAGCAACCTTTGCCCGATTCAGTAAAACAACAAATTCCGCAGATTTTTTCTCAACTCAAAAACGGTCAACAAGTAAATAATGTTCCGCCGCAATTAAATGCGTTATTCCGCAAATCGATTCAGCCTTATTTGATTTCGTGGCTCAAATATTCTCCTCAAAAAGAAATTAAAAAGTTGAATTGTCCGATCCTCATTTTGCAGGGTAGTTGCGACATCCAGGTGAAGGAATTGGATGCGAAAAATTTGCATGAAGCCAACACAAAAAGTAAGTTGGATATTATTCCAAACATGTCCCATACTTTAAAAAATGCAGGACCAAATTGCGCTAACGAAAACCAAACTTATACAGATGGAACAATGCCTTTGGATAACAGATTGGGGGAAGATATTGCGAAATTTATAAAAGCCAGAAAATAGTAAGCCGAAATTTCTTCGTTTACTAGGAATCCTTTCCTTTTAATAATTTGCTGAGGTCTTTTTCAAGCTGCGCAAGTTCATCTGGTTTGAGCGCATCATAAATTCCGCGGACTCTTTCTTTCTTATCCACCAGGGCCACAAACTGCGTGTGAATAAAAGCTTCGTGGATATTTTGGCTGTTGTTTTTGGCATTATCCAACAGGTAACTTTGCCGCGCCATTTTGTATAAAGAATCTTTACTTCCCGTTACGAAATACCATTTTGCTGCATTGTTATGATCATCCGGCAGCATCTTTTCTTCGTAATTTTTCAACTGCGGAACAGAATCTGTTTCAGGCATTGAACTGTGCGAAATGATGGCAAAATCTTTATAGTCTTTAAACTTATCGTAAACGCCCTTCAGATTAAAATTCATCTTAGGGCAAATCCCTTTGCAGGTGGTGAAAAAATAATTGGTTAGATAAACTTTTCCATCTACACTGTTTTGTGTGACCGGCTGACCATTCTGATCGGTAAATGAAAAATTTTGTACATAACTGAGAACCGGTAGTTTTACATCAAAATATCCTTTGGTAAATGAAAGGGAAATATAAAAAGCGGTGAGTAATACAAGTAAAAATATTGAATAGATGATAAATTTCTTTTTCATGCCGCAAAGTTACGATTCCTGTTGTTTTACAAATTGCTAAGATTTCGCTCAATCTGGCACCCTGCTTGTGTTTCATTCCCACAAATCCATTTTCGTTAATTTTACAAACTCAATACTTTATTTATGAAGGAAGATTTATATGACTTTGGAATGGTCGGATTAGGTACAATGGGAAGTAATTTGTTGCTGAATATGGCCGACCATGGATTTTCTGTAATTGGCTATGATAAAAACCCGGAGAAGACCGTGGCCTTTGAAGCCTCCGCCACAAAAGGAACAACAGTAAAAGGTGTGAATACGCTGGAAGAAATGGTCTCACGATTAAAAGTGCCCCGAAAGATCATGATGCTTGTTCCTGCTGGTAAGCCGGTTGACAGCGTAATAAGTGATTTGAAACCTCTTTTGCAAAAAGGAGACATTATCATTGATGGTGGCAATTCTCATTACACAGATACATTAAGCCGGATCATCGAATTAAAAGAATCAGGATTTCATTTTATGGGAATAGGAATTTCCGGGGGCGAAGAAGGAGCGCGAAGAGGACCGAGCATAATGCCAGGTGGAGATGAAGAAGCATATAATGAAGTAGCACCAATTTTAAAAGCCGTTGCAGCAAAAGTAAATGGCGAACCTTGCGTTGGTTATTTGGGAAAAAATGCTGCAGGACATTATGTAAAAATGGTTCATAACGGTATTGAGTATGCGATAATGCAACTCATCAGCGAGTGTTATGATATCATGCATCATGGTCTTGAAATGAGCAACGATGAATTGCATGAAGTTTTTTCAGAATGGAATTCGGGCGAACTTTCTTCATTTCTGTTGGAGATCACTGCAATCATTTTTCAGAAAAAAGATGAAAAACTTCACTTCTATTTATTAGACAAAATTCTCGACAGGGCTGGCGCAAAAGGAACGGGGAAATGGACATCGCTGGAAGGACTTAACCTTCCAATGCCGATACCCACAATCGATTCGGCAGTGATGATGCGCAATCTTTCTTCTCTGATTGAAGAAAGAGAAAAAGCCTCTACGATTTATAAAACCGTTCCTGAAGTGATTGATGTTGATAAGAAGGAATTTATCAACCAACTTCGGGATGCATTTCATTTTGCAACTATAATAAGTTACGCGCAAGGATTAGCGATGCTCACCGTTGCTTCCACAGAATTAAATATGGATATCCCGCTTCCGGAAGTGGTAAGTGTTTGGCGTGGCGGATGCATCATTCGTTCGGCAATGCTCGATTTATTCAAAAAATGTTACAGCAATAAAGATTTGAAAAATTTATTGCTCGATGAAACAATAGCAAAAATTTTGGTTGAAAAAGAAAATGCGATTCAAAAAGTAGTTTCTGTGGCGGCTTTGAACAATTATCCTTCTGTAGGAATCATGGCTTCGCTGAATTATTTTAATGCCTACCGCCGCAATTTTTTGCCAACCAATCTCATCCAGGCGCAGCGCGATTTCTTTGGTGCACACACTTATGAAAGAGTGGACCAGGAAGGAATTTTTCACACTGTTTGGGAATCGCTCACAAAATAATTATCAATTAAAACAAGAAGATGTTAGACTATAAAAAATTACCTCCTACCGTTCTTTTCATTTTTGGCGGAAGCGGCGATCTTAATTACCGCAAACTGAATCCCGCCTTGTATAATCTTTTTTTGGACAACGCAATGCCCGATCATTTCAGCATTGTTGGCATCGGCCGTTCAGAATATTCGGATGACGCTTATAAAGAACATTTGAAGGAAGGCATCGACCAGTTTTCAAGAATAAAGGATACCAACGGAAACTGGAAAGCATTTTCCAAACATGTTTGTTACGTGCAAATGGATGCAACCAATGCAAAGGAGTATGAAAAATTGACGAAGATTGCTAAAGAAAAAGAAGCCGAAGCTGGCCATCATCCTAATGTGATTTTTTATATGGCAGTGGCTCCTCAATTAGTTCCCGCCATTGTAAAGAACATTGGCAAGCTGGATATTTGTAAGGATAGGAAATGCACACGCATTGTGGTTGAAAAACCTTTCGGCCACGACCTGAAAAGTGCTGTTGAAATGAACCAAATGCTTTTGGAACATTTTGATGAAGATCAGATCTTCCGCATCGATCATTACCTTGGAAAAGAAACAGTTCAAAACCTTTTGGCCCTAAGATTTGCAAACGCATTGTTTGAACCTTTGTGGAACCGGCATTACATTGATCACGTTCAAATAACCGCCTCCGAAACCGTGGGAGTGGAAGGACGTGGCGGATATTATGAGCATTCGGGTGCATTGCGCGATATGATCCAAAATCATATTCTTCAATTGGTTTGCATGATCGGGATGGAGCCACCGGTTTCTTTTAATGCGCATGAAATAAGAAACAAAAAAGTGGATGTTCTAAATGCTATTCGTCGGATTCCAAAAGATGAAGTGCAGGATTTCGCGGCTCGTGGACAATATGGTGCGGGATGGATGCAGGGAGAAAAAGTGCCTGGTTATAAAGAAGAAGATGGAACAGATCCACAATCAACCACCGAAACTTTTGCTGCTGTCAAATTTTATATTGACAACTGGCGCTGGGAAGGTGTTCCATTTTATGTGCGCACCGGCAAACGTCTTCATGAAAAATCAACGGAGTTGACTATTCAATTTAAACCTGCGCCGGATTTTGCATTTCCAAAAGAAGCAACAGAAACTTGGCGGCCAAACCGTTTGTCAATAGGCATTTCACCAGAGATGGATATCTGTCTCACCTTCCAGGCGAAACGCCCGGGGCAGGCGATGATATTGAACCCTGTGAACATGATCTTTAATTATGAAGATGCTTATAAAGGTGAAGAACCTGAAGCTTATGAAACCCTGTTGTACGACGTGATGGACGGCGATGCTACTTTATTTATGCGTGCCGACCAGGTGGAAGCTGCCTGGGAAATAGTAATGCCGATTCTTGAAGTGTGGGGCGCTCGCAAGCCTTTGAATTTTCCTAATTATTCACCGGATTCGTGGGGGCCCGAAGATGCTGAAGCACTCATTGCACGCGACGGTCACAACTGGATTTCACATCCCTCAAAACAGAAATAAAAATGGTATTGCACGTTTTTGATAGTAAAGAATTATTGAGCGATAACCTGGCAGAATGGATCTGCGATCAGGCAAAGGCAACGCTGCAACTTCGCCAATATTTTTCAATTGTTCTTTCAGGCGGAAGCACACCAAAGATCTTGTACGAAAAGCTCGCCTCTGAAAAATATAAAAATCAAATTGACTGGAAGCGGGTTCATGTTTTTTGGGGAGATGAGAGAGTCGTTCCTTTTAGTGATGAAAGAAACAATGCAAAAATGGCGTTTGACACTTTGCTTAACCAAGTAGATATTCCAAAAGAGCAGGTGCACATCATGATAACAGATATTGAACCAAATATTGCTGCTAAAGAATATGCCGAAATGCTTCGATCTTTTTTCCAAAATAAAGATTTCACTTTCGATCTTGTTTTGCTAGGTATGGGTGATGACGGGCACACACTTTCTTTATTTCCCCATTCACTTATTTTGCAGGATCAATCCGAATCGGTAAAGGCTGTTTACAATGAGCAACAGGAAATGTACCGGATCACTTTGATGCCTGATATCGTTAATAAATCCCGTGAAATAGCTTTCATGGTTGATGGAGAAAAAAAAGCTGTGACTTTACAAAAAGTGCTCGAAGGGCCTTATCAACCTTCGGAATTTCCTTCTCAACTGATCTCTCCCAAAAAAGGAGAATTGCATTGGTATTTGGACAAAGAGGCTGCAAAAAATCTTAAACAGGGCTGATTTCTAACCTAAAAATTTCTTGCTGATCTTTCCCTAAATCTTTCAATTACTTAACATGTTCAAAATCGGATTTTGGCGTTTAATGTTTACCTTTGTATGTCTAAAAAAATAGCATTATGATCAAAACCGGCAACACTGTTGTTAGTATTTATACCGAAATGACACCGAACCCTGAAACCATGAAGTTTGTGGCCAATAAACTTTTGTACCCGGGCAAAAGTGTTGATTTTAAAAATGAAGAAAGCGCCTCTGCATCGCCGCTCGCCATGCAGTTGTTTTCCTTCCCATTTGTGAAATCGGTTTTTATTGCCAGCAATTTTGTGACCTTGACAAAGACGGATGATTTGGAAGATTGGCAGGATGTAATTCCTTCTGTAAAGCAATTTCTAAAAGAATATTTGGAAGAAGGTAATGTGATCATTAATGAAGAAGAATTGGCGGCAAGAAAACCTGAAAGCACAAACGAAATCCATGTAAATGATGGCGATGTGGTAAAAAGAATAAAAGAATTACTGGAAAATTATGTAAAACCTGCGGTAGAAATGGACGGAGGCGCGATCCAGTTTTTGAGTTATGAAGACGGAACTGTCAACCTGATGATGCAGGGAAGTTGCAGCGGTTGTCCCTCTTCAATGATCACTTTAAAAGCCGGTATTGAAGGTATGATGAAAAGAATGATTCCGGAAGTGAAAGAGGTTGTAGCCACTTCTAAATAAATTTATTAAAATAATATCTCTTGTTAAGGGCACCTTGAAAAAGGTGCTTTTTTTATTCATAAAATTGAAGCAAAATAAAAATCTCTCCTATTTATTTGTTTACTGTTCTCTTCGTTTATAATCATTCTACATTACTTTTGGCGCTAAAAAATCGCTTGAGTTTACCTGAAATTTATCATGCTTTTCTTGAAGGAATGAAAGGAACCACCTGGCTCGAATACATTGCCGTGTTTTCTGGAATTGTAAGCGTGTGGTTTTCGAAAAAAGAAAATATTTGGGTTTATCCAACAGGCCTTATAAACACGATCTTTTATGTTTATCTCAGTTTTAAAGGGAGTTTACTCGGCGAAGCGAGTGTAAATCTCTATTATACGATCATGAGCATTTACGGATGGATCTTGTGGGCCAAAAGAGATAAGCAAGAAGAACATGTAGTGAATATTCTTTTCAGCACCAAAAAAGAGTGGATACAGGAAATAATATTCTTCGCGTCATTTTATGTGGCGATATTTTTTGCTTTGAGTTATTTGAAAAAAGATTTTGCGCCCGGCGCAATTCCCTGGGCAGATGCTTTTGCAAGTTCCACTGCATTTACGGGGATGTGGCTGATGGCCAGAAAGAAAGTTGAAAGCTGGTATTGGTGGATCGCCACTAATTGCGCGTCAATCCCTTTGTACTTTGTGAAGCACTATGTTTTTACAAGTGTTTATTATGTGATACTTTTAATCCTGGCATTTTCGGGTTTGGCCGAGTGGAAACGAAGAGCGAATGAACATCTGAAAAAAACGCCAGAGGCTTCTAAATGAAATCAATAAAAAAAATAGTGGTGATCGGCCCGGAATCAACGGGCAAGAGCACGCTTTGTGAAAAACTTGCGGCGCATTATGACACATTGTGGGTTCGGGAGTATGCGCGTGAATATTTGGAAAAACATGGCCCGGAATATTCATTTGAAGATTTGAAAGATATTGCTGCCGGACAGTTAGAATTGGAAGATGAAGCCTTAAATGAACTTAATGAAAAGCATTCCTCATTCACCATTCACCATTCACCAAAATTGTTCATCGACACAGACATGTATGTAATGAAAGTTTGGTCTGAGTTTGTATTTAATAAGTGCAACAACTGGATCTTGAACCGAATTGCCGAAAGAAATTATGATTTGTATTTGCTCTGTGATGTTGATTTGCCCTGGACAAAAGACAACCTTCGTGAATATCCTGATCTGAAGGTGCGCAAAAAATTATATTGCTTTTACAAAGATCTTTTGGTCAATCAACATATCCCCTGGTGCGAAATCTCCGGTGATTATGACGAGCGATTCAGTAAAGCAACAAATTTTATTGAAAGTTATTTTACATAAAGAACTGCTCGGAAATTATTTTTTCACCTCTTACTTTATAAACACAAATCTCCGACAAAGAAGAGCGGTCTTGTCCCTTCATGGTAACATCCATATTCAATGAAATTGCAAAAGCATTTCCTCCCACAACCGGTTCAGAAACTGCAATACTGTGAACATTTTCAAGCATCTCAGAAAAACGTTTTCCTTTTTCCGCAATAGCAGGTAAACCTTTTGTTTCTTTTTCAAAACCAGCAGATGCTTCGGGTTCAATGCTCACCGCGTCCTCGGAAAACAATTCTTTTTGAGCTTTTTCAAAATCGCCTTGCCTGCAAAGCTGCGCCAACCTGTTCGCAATTTGTTGAGTGTTCATATTATTAAATTTAAAGTCAATGAATTGGATTAATTACAAAAATAGCCATTGAGAATCTACCACAATTTTTGTTCATTTCAATTTAATTATAGTATTTTAATCTCAAATTTAAAATCGCTTGATATGGAACCAACAACTGTTGTCATTAAAGACAGGTCTGCAAATCCCGCTCCACTTGGTCTTTTGGCTTTCGGACTCACTACTGTTTTATTAAACCTGCACAACGCAGGAATTTTTGAAATGAATTCGATGATCCTCGGAATGGGAATTTTTTATGGCGGCATCGCCCAAATAATTGCCGGCATTATGGAATGCAAAAAGAACAACACTTTTGGCTTTGTGGCTTTTGTATCTTACGGATCATTCTGGCTCACTCTTGTAGCGTTGATCGTTATTCCAAAATTTGGTTGGGTGCCTGCTGCTTCTGCTTCAGCCATGGTCGCTTATCTGATTATGTGGGGAATTTTTACAACTTTACTTTTTTTCGGAACGCTCAAGAACAGCAGGGCTCTGCAGTTTGTTTTTGCTACTTTGGCGATCTTGTTTTTCTTATTAGCTTACGGTGAATCGGGGGCCAGCGATTCCATGAAAACATTCACCGGCTACGAAGGAATCGTTTGCGGCGCTTTAGCAATCTATGCAGGCGTTGGCGCTTTGTTAAATGAAGTTTATGGCCGGACTGTTTTACCTCTTGGTTTACAGATTAAAAAATAATTTTTGTTTATTTGCTGCCCCGAATTTTTTATCTTCATTCCTAATTCTCTCTTCACTTTAAAAAACATTTCATGAGAAAAGGTCTCTTTATTTCATTCTTATTTTTCATTTCCGTTTCTGTTTTTGCGCAGCAAAATAAAGTAGCTGAAATGTTGGTTCCTGAGCCGGTTTCAGTTACATCTGGAACAGGAAATTTTACACTTACTTCAGGTACTGCCATCCACGTAATGACGTCAAACACCGATGCAAAAAGAGTGGGAAATTATATTGCTGCAAAATTGAAGCGCGCAACCGGTTTTAGTGTACCCGTTATCGTTAGTACGAAAAAAACAACTATTGGAATTAATTTGTCTTTGATCAAAGATGCAACTATCGGCAACGAAGGCTATCATTTGAATGTTATCCCTCATGAAATTTCGATTTCTGCCAACAAACCTGCCGGTTTGTTTTATGGAATGCAAACGCTTTACCAGGTCTTTCCTAAACAGATCAACGATAGTTCAGTGGCTAAAAATGTAAAATGGGATGTGCCGGTTTGCCAGGTAACTGATTATCCACGCTTTGGATGGCGTGGATTGATGCTTGACGTGAGCCGTCACTTTTTTACCAAAAAACAAGTTGAAGAATTTATTGACCAGATGGTAAAATACAAATACAATGTGTTGCATATGCACCTGACGGATGATGAAGGCTGGAGAATTGAAATAAAGGGTTTGCCACGGCTTACAGAAGTGGGTTCAAAACGTGTAAACAAAGTTGGTTATTTCGGAACTTTTTCTCCGCCAAAACCGGATGAACCCTTGGATTATGGTGGATATTACACACAGGATGATATCCGTGAAATCGTAAAATATGCAGCCGATCGTTTTGTGAATATTTTGCCTGAAATAGATGTTCCCGGCCACAGTTTGGCTGCCGTGGTTTCTTATCCTGATTTGTCTTGCACACCCGGGGCGGATAAATATCGTGTTCGTTCAGGCGAGCCGATCATGGATTGGTCTCATGGCCAACCGCCGATCGCTTTGGTGGATAATACACTTTGTCCGGCCAATCCAAAAGTGTATGAATTTTTGGATAAAGTAATGACACAGGTTGCTGAATTATTTCCTTTCCCCTACATCCATTGTGGTGGTGATGAGTGCCCAAAGAACTTCTGGGAAAAAAGTCCGGATGTGCAGGCTTTGATGAAAAAAGAAGGTTTGACAAATATGGACCAGGTCCAAAGTTATTTTGAAAAAAGGCTGGAGAAAATTGTTGAATCGAAAGGCAAAAAGTTCATGGGTTGGGATGAAATTCTACAAGGTGGATTAGCACCAAGTGCAACCGTAATGAGCTGGCGTGGAATGGAAGGAGGAATTGCAGCAGCGAAAATGCATCATGATGTGGTGATGAGCCCCACAACCTACGCTTATCTTGATTATATGAATGGCGATCCGATCATCGAACCCCATGTTTATGCTACTTTGAGATTGAAGAAGGCGTACGAGTTTGAACCCGTTCCTGATAGCGTTGATTCAAAATACATTTTGGGCGGCCAGGGAAATTTGTGGACAGAACAAGTTTACAACATGCGTCATTTGGAATACATGATCTGGCCGCGGGCGATGGCAATTGCTGAAGATGTGTGGACACCAAAGGCAAAGAAAAACTGGGACGATTTTTCTGCCCGCGTAGAAAAACAATTGCCCAGGTTAGATGAAGCGCATATCAAGTATGCACCAAGCATGTTCGATCCAATCTTTGAAGCAAGCAAAGATGAAAACGGTAATTTGAAAATTACATTGAGCACCGAGATCAAAGATCTTCAGATCCATTACAGTTTCGACAATTCATTCCCTGATAATTATTATCCTGTCTATACCCAGCCATTAACGCCACCGGAAGATGCGGTAATGCTGAAAGTTGTTACTTACAGGGGTGATAAGAAAATGGGCCGCATCATTTCGATGCCGATTTCTGAGTTGAAAAAGCGCGCTGGAATTAAGGTTGACAATACAAACAATGCAGACGAATAAGTGTTTATAATCAAAATAAAAAAGTCTTTAAAGTTGATTTGCTGGAAATCTGCAAAAGAAGATGTTAATGAAATAGAATTAAATAGTTGAAGGGCCGATTCGGTCGAATGAATTAGGTAACTTTAAGTTTACAAAAACGGTAATATGCAGTTTCATTTTATCAAATCCGATCCGGGCATTTTAAATGGTAAACCGGTCATTACTGGTTCAAGAATCAGTGTAGAAATGATATTGGAATGGTTGTCCACCGGCGGTACAGTTGAAAAAATTTATCGTGAGTATCCTCATTTACCAAAGGGATCTGTAGAAGAAGCAATTCTATATGCATCTCATTTTTCAAAGAATGAAATTTTACTTGAAGATGAAATTTCTTCTTAATGAATATGGTATTATCTTTTTTTGCAGATGAGAATGTTCCAACAGAGTTGATCGGCTGGATCAAATCAAATGGATATGAAATATCAAGTGTTATAGAAGAAAACCTTCAGGGTAGTTCTGATATAAGCATTATTGAAAAATGTCTTGTTTCAAAAAAGATAATTCTTACACAGGATAATGATTTTGGTAAATTAATATTTACAAGTTCAATTTCATTTTATTCTGTTATTTATCTCAGACCCGGACACTTTGATGGGAGCTTTCACATTCCTACTTTAAAAAGTATTTTAAAAAATCAGGAATTGATCGAAATGAGGACATTAATAATTGGACAAAGAACAGGAAATAAAATTAAAATCAGAATCAAAAAAATAGAACAATAACAATGAAAACAATCAAAGGTCCTGGAATTTTTATCGCACAGTTTATCGGCGATCAAGCGCCTTTCAACAGTTTGGAATCAATTTGCCAATGGGCAAAAGATAAAGGTTTTGTAGGAGTGCAACTTCCTACAAATGATGAGAGATTTATTGATGTAAAAAAAGCTGCTGAAAGTAAAACCTACGCTGATGAACTGAAAGGAAAGGTAAACAGTTTTGGTTTGGATATTACAGAACTTTCTACACATCTCCAGGGACAATTGGTTGCCGTAAATCCTGCTTATGATGCATTGTTCGATGCGTTTGCCCCTGAGCAATTTCGCAACAATCCAAAAGCAAGGCAGGAGTGGGCAGTCCAGCAACTGAAATATGCTGCCAAAGCTTCACAAAATTTAGGATTGACCGCTCATGCTACATTCAGCGGAGCGCTGTTGTGGCCTAATGTTTATCCATGGCCGCAGCGTCCTGAAGGTTTGGTAGAAGATGGGTTTAATGAATTGGCCAAACGCTGGCTGCCGATCCTGAATGAATTTGATGCTTGTGGTGTGGATGTTTGTTATGAAATTCATCCCGGCGAAGATCTTCATGATGGCGCTTCTTATGAAATGTTTTTGGAACATGTAAATTTCCATAAACGTGCTTGTCTTCTTTACGATCCATCTCATTTTGTTTTGCAGGCATTGAATTATTTGCAATACATCGATTTTTATCATGATAGAATTCGTGCTTTTCATGTGAAAGATGCAGAGTTTAACCCAACAGGTAAACAAGGCGTTTATGGCGGTTATCAAAGCTGGATCAACCGCGCAGGACGTTTTCGTTCTACGGGGGATGGGCAGGTAGATTTTAAAGCCATCTTCAGTAAACTTGCCGCTTACGATTATTCCGGATGGGCTGTTTTGGAATGGGAATGTGCCCTAAAAAATTCAGAAGACGGAGCCCGGGAAGGCGCAGAATTTATTAAAAATCACATCATCCATGTTACCGAAAAAGCATTTGATGATTTTGCAGGAACTGCTCCAAACAAAGAGCTAAACAAGAAAGTTTTAGGCTTACAATAATTTTTTTCATTTCTAAAAAATATCAATGTACAAATTAGTTTCCCTGTTAACCGCAACTGCCATTTTTATTGGCTTTACTTCTTTTAAACATCATTCGATGCAGGATCATATAACAAAAAAAACGGGTGATGGTTGGATCACTTTGTTTGACGGTAAAACGACTAACGGTTGGCACACCTACGGAATGAAAACTGCTGGTAATGTTTGGAAAGTTGAAAATGGTGTGCTCCACCTTGATCAATCAACAGCCAACAAACAAAGTGGTGATTTGGTTACAAACGATGAGTATAAAAATTTTGACCTGAAGTTGGATTGGAAGATTTCAGAAAAAGGAAACAGCGGAATTATTTTTTATGTGCATGAAGATCCGGCAAAATATAATGAAACATATGTGACGGGGATTGAAATGCAAATTCTCGACAACGGCTCTCCTACCCGTCTTGGTCACCCCGATGGCAAATATTACACACATCGCGCCGGTGATTTATATGATTTGATGGCATCGAAAGAAGTGGCTAATCCACTTGGCCAATGGAATAATGTAGAGATCAAATGCAAGGACGGCAAACTCGATTTTTACATGAACGGGCAACATACACTTTCAACAACTCTTTGGGATCAACACTGGAAAGAAATGGTCGCGATCAGTAAATTCAAAAGCATGCCTGCATTTGCAACTTTTAAAGAAGGTAAAATTGCTTTGCAGGATCATGGTGGCGACGTCTGGTTTAGGAATATCAAGATCAAAAAACTATAAATTAAATTAAGTTCTTTTTTGTCCGTTTGCTGCAAAATCGTTCCTATGAAAAGAAGAATTTCAATAGTTTTTTTACTGTCTTTACTTGTCCTGCTTTTATCGTTTGCGGGTAATAAAGTTTTTGGTCAGACTTTGCCGAATTTCAAATTAAAACTAATGGACGGAAGTACTATTTCTACTTCCCAACTTTCGCACAAAGAACCAGTTTTGCTGATCTATTTTGCACCGGATTGTGAACATTGCCGCGCATTAATGAATGAACTTTTACCACAGATGAATGCATTCAAAAATGTGCAGATCCTGATGGCCACTTTTGAATCACCCGATGACGTGCGCTGGTTTATCGATCATTTTCAAACCAATAAATATCCGAATATCAAAGTGGGAATTGAAGAGCCGGTTTTCTTTTTAAAGAATTATTACAAACTGGAACACACACCATTCACGGCTCTTTTCAACAAAAATGGAAAGTTGATGATTTCTTACAAAGAATACACACCGGTGAGCGAATTAATAAAATGGGTGAAGGCAATTTCAAAATAGCAGCACCAAGTTCGGGTTGAAAAAAAGCATGAGAACTTTCGCAGAAAAAATAATCACTTTCAATAAAAATGTCACTTTCAAAGGATCGCTGCCTGACAAGATCAGGATTATGAATCCTTTTAAAGAAAACAAAGAAGCATTTAAAATTTCTTCTGCTTTTTATAAAAAATTTTACGACGACCATCACAAACGGCACATCATTTTTGGAATCAATCCCGGCAGATTTGGCGCGGGCGTAACAGGCATTCCCTTTACCGATACCAAGCGCCTCGAAAGTGAGTGCGGTTTATCCTTTCCGGGAAAATCTACCCATGAACCATCAGCAACTTTTGTATATGATCTAATTCATTCTTATGGAGGAGTAAAAAAATTTTACTACGATTTTTACATTCAATCACTTTGCCCGCTTGGCTTTACAATTTTGAATAGTAAAGGAAAAGAAGTGAATTACAATTATTACGACAGCAAAGAATTGACAGAGAGTGTTTATGATTTTATCATTGCCAATATAAAAAAGCAAATAAGTTTTGGCATTGAAACCAATGTTTGCTTCTTATTTGGAACCGGAAAAAACGAAAAATTTTTCAGGAAAGTGAATGAGGAATATGGATTTTTTAAAAAGATAATTGCCCTGGAACATCCGCGGTTTATTATGCAATATAAATTGAAATCCAAGCAGACTTACATCGATAAATATCTTGCAGCTTTTGCAGAAATTGAGAAATGATCAGATCAAGCTTTTTGAAGAATTATTCCTGAAATGGTTAATCTTGATTTGAAACATTTCTGCCATTTTATTGGCGCGCCACATTGCCTCTTTGGCCACAGGTCCTTCATATAAATCATAAATAGTTTCTGAAAAAAGTGAAAGCCATCTTTCAAAATGTTCTTTATCAACAGGAAGATTTGCGTGTGGCGGAAAAGGGCTTCCAAAGTAAGTATGTTCTTCAAGCAAAACCGTTTGCCAGAAAGTGTACATTTTTGCAAGATGCTGAGGCCATCTGTCGCCTATTTTTTTATCAAATATTGGCCCGATCAGCTTATCTTCTCTCACCCTGTCATAAAAAGTATCTACCAATATTTTAATATCATCAATAGATTGTATATCGTTTTTTACGGAATTCAATTTTTAAATTTTGAACGGCAAAATTACACACACCGGTTCTAAGCATTTATGAGTAAAATCATAAAAATCCAGCGTGTAACGTGAATCAGTAAACGAAGTTTTAAGAAAAAATTTTGTTTTGGAAAACCACAGTAAACAAAACTTTATAGCTTATTTTTATTTTGCAATAATTTGATGCTTGTTATTTCTTTTCCTCCTTTTGAAGAAAAATGCTGCAGCTTTTTAACCAGTTCCTTTTCATCAATTGCTTTTGTGGCATCTGTAATAATGGAAGATTCAAAACCAAGGTCGAGTGCATCAAGTGCGGTGAAATAAACACAATAATCAGCAGCAAGTCCCGCAACATAAACAGATGTAACTCCACGTCCTTTCAGGTAAGCGCCCAACCCCGTTGCCTTCTTTTTGCCATTGTCAAAAAAACCGCTGTAGCTGTCAATATTTATTTCCATTCCTTTTCTTGAAATGGCTTCTATTCTTTTTTGATCAAGGTCTGATGAAAATGCTGCGCCTTTTGTTTCCTGAACGCAATGGTCCGGCCAAAGCACTTGAGGCAATCCGTTCAGATTTATCTCTTCAAAGACCGAGCGGCCTTCATGTTGAGAAGCAAAACTTTTGTGTTCTGCCGGGTGCCAATCCTGGGTAGCAACCACCAGTTCAAATTTATCCTGTAATTGATTGATTGGAGGAATTACCTGGTCACCTTTGTCCACCGCCAAAGCACCACCAGGTAAAAAATCATTCTGCACGTCAACAATGATCAACGCCTTCATTTTAAACTCTTTTTATCTTAAAAATTCCCTGGAAATTACTTGCGCCTTCCGTAATAATCATAGATTTTTTTCTCTTCAACCTCATTTACCGGTGCTGAAGAATTATATTCAGGCCCATTTTCAACTTGTTCGGTTGTTACATTTACGATTACAATTTGGTTCTCCCATTTTACCTGGCTGATCCAGTTGGTGGGCAAAAGTACTTTTTTGCTGTTGAGCCAATCGCCTGTATCAACTATGAGATAATCAATTTTCCAGCCATTATCTTCAACAATATAATCTACTACTTCGCCTATTTCACCATCAGTTGCATGGATCGCATAACCTTTTACGGCATCTGTGCTTTGGAGGTGTGGATCATTATTTTCCGCACTTTCTGCCGCACCATAATCAACGTTTTCTGGTTCACCGATCTCGCTTTCATATAATTCACTTGGCATTGCACCAAAGATGCCGGCACCATGCGGATCGCCGCCCCAGTAAGGATCCCACGAATAATAGCTATTTAACTCTTCTTCGTGTTGGCGCGAAACAGGTTTGTCGGTATCTATGTCCGGGCTGTTTTTGATCTGGTCTTTTGTAAGGTTTACCGGGAAAGTTTCATTGTCCCAATCAGGTTTTAATAAGGCTTTGGGCGAAATAAGCACTTTTCGTTCTGAAAGCCAGCTGCCGGTGCTCACTACCAGGTAGCGAATCGTCCAGGTAAGATCATCGAAATAGAATTCTGCCACTTCACCAATTTCGCCGTCCGTGGCTTTTAAAGAAAAATCTTCAAGACTTTTGATACTGCGTTTCATAAAATGGATTTTTTAAAATTACTAATAATGGGTTATCGCAAAAAGAACTTCGAATGAAAAGATCACACCATTAGTTGCTCCTTTCAGTAAAATTCTACAAAAAATTTCTTCTATAACGATAATTATATATTAATTTTTATGTTTCAATCCCTTTTCTTTTTAGAAAGGTTCTGCGCTTCGAGGTAAATTTGTTTGATCTGGGGGAATTTTTTGCGGATTGCCTTTTCAAGCCGGTTGATGCTTTCCACAATTTGCGAACCACTAAGGTCATTCCTGAACTGCAGGTTTAGAGCAAGAAAAACTTCGTCCGGGGACAGCTGGACCGTCAAAGGCCGCTGAACTTCAAATACTTCAGGGTCACTTCGAATCATTTCAGCGGTTTGTTGTACCATCTGTAAATCAGCACTTTCTCCAATCAATAAATTCCGGCTTTCAATGATCATTAAAATAGCAATGACAGTAAGAACAAGCCCGATCATCACAGATGCGACACCGTCAATTGCAGGGTTATTAAAATATTTTGACAAAACAACGCCTCCGAATGCAATGATCAATCCCGCAAGGTCTCCCACACTTTCATAGATAACGATAAAAAATCCCGGATCTTTACTCATTCGCAATTTTTTCCAGAAATGGCCCTTCGTTCCTGGCTCCTTTCTAAAATCTCTTGCAGCGATGTAAAAAGAAATTGCTTCAAACACAAAGGCGCTGCCCAAAACAATGTAATTCCACAGCACATCTTCCATAGGAAGCGGATTTAAAATATGATTGATCCCTTCATAAACCGACATGCCGCCCCCCAGTCCAAAAACGAGGATGGAGACAATCAGCGACCAGAAATACAAATCCTGGCCATAGCCAAATGGATGTTGTTGGTCAGCAGGGCGTTTGCTTCTTTTGATACCAAAAAGGAGCAGTAGTTCATTGCAACTGTCAACTATGCTGTGAATTCCTTCTGAAAGCATTGCCGAGCTGCCACTGAAATACGCAGCCACAAATTTAATAATGCCGATGGCGGTATTGGAGATCAATGCCGCATATATTGAAGTTCTTGATTTTGCCATGAATAAATTCTGTTATGGGTTAAAAGAAAGCAATAGTTATTCCATCATTCGAAATGAAATTGTGCCATTACTTTAAATCGTACTTGTGCGTTGGTTGTTTTTGAACATATAAGCTATCAACACTCTTTATCAAAAGTGCGACAATCGGCGTTGCCATTACCACACCCCAAACTCCACCGAGAATGCCAAAAGCAACCTGGGCAAAAATGGTGAGCGCAGGCGGAATGTTTACCATCTTTTGCTGTACGATGGGCTGCAAAACTGCACTTTGAATGATCTGAACTCCGAGGTATATGAATACGACAATTAAAGCCGTTGATGGATCTTTCATCAGTGCAATTAAAACACCGGGAATGAGCGCGATAAATGGACCGAAATTGGGCACAAAATTCAAGATGCCAGCGATCAGCGCAAGCGTAAATATCAATGGCATTCCAACGATCCACAAACCAATACCGGTAAAAAGTGCCACGAAAAAGAAATTGATGATCTGGCCCTTGAGCCATTTCTTTAAACCTATTGAGAGGTCATATAATAGTTTGTCGCCTTTTTCTTTCGCCTTTGGCGGAAGCAATCTCACAATTCCCTTCCTGTATAGATTAGGATCTACAGTAAAAAAAATAGCCAGCAGCAATACGACATACAAATCACTTACAACGCCAAGGCTACCAGAAAAAAATTTCTTAGCCATCGCTCTTGTTTTTGTTGATCCTGAGGAATTATTTATAAAATCAACTACCTTTTTTCCAAGACCGGAAGTATTTAATTGATCCTTTACATGTTGAATTGTTTTGGGTAATGTATCCGACAATTCATTCAATTGTTGCTGAAGGCGCGCTCCGGCAAACCAAAAGAATCCGATCAACAACAGAATATTTATGAAAAGTGAAAGAAAAGTGCAGAGCTTAAGTGACCAGTGAAAATTGCGGTGCAAAATATCTGCACAGCCTCTAAAATAAACTGCAATCAAAATGCCGGCAAGCGTCAACAACAAAACGCTGAAGATCGCTTTGAAAAGTAGCAGGACAATTACAATAAGCGAAATTATGCCTCCAACAATCCACACTTTTTTTGAAAAGGTCAAATGTTTATTGTCTGGATCTGAATTGGATTCCGGCATAAGAAAATTATTTTTTTAAAAGATTGATTCGAAAATCAGGTTGATGTGATATAGGGAAGGAGTAATTGAAAAATTACCTGGGGATTCCCTTTGACCCTATTCAACACAAAAGTTGTGCCCTTGTCAGGGGAAATAAAAAGAAGCGATAAAACTTGGTTTACCACATTCACTTCTGTGTAGAAAGAAATGAAACCAATTTATTCAATTCATCTTTTGAAAGAATGCCTCCGTAAGAAGGCATATTTGTTCCTCCGTTCACGATTCGAATCTTCAAAGCATCCTGGGACAAGCGGTTGCCTATTGTCGTAAGATTGGGTCCGGCCTTTCCGCCATAATGATTGATGGTGTGGCAATATTCACATCCTTTGTTATAAAACAATTGCACGCCCTGTATAATAGTTGAATCGGGCGAGGAATCTTTAATGGCATTCAATGGTAATTGTTTGGTATTAAAATGCGGCGACCAAGGCGCATTAAACCCGATGTGAAGCAAACTGAGCACAAAAACAACAACGCAAATTACCCCAAACATTGCCCACGGCCGTTTCAATGGACTTCGTTCTCCCCGGTTGGAAATAAACGGAATTGAAAATAATAAAGCGATCGTCAATATCGGACCGATAACCATGGCAATAGATTCCATTTTATGTGGCATCAAAGCAAACAGCGCAAAGAACGGGATCATGTACCAATCCGGTGTTGGCGAAGTATGAACGATAGATGGATCAGGTTGATTCGTGAGGGCTGGCGGCCCGAAAAATACCGCTAAGCCAATAATCGCAAAAATTACAAAAGTGCCGAAAATGGTATCACGCCATGCTGCATTTGGCCAGAAAGGAACTCCTTTTTCTTTGAGCATGTTATTGTACCATTTTCGATAAGTTTTTGGATCGATCAACCTTCCTTGTTTTGGCGGTTCGGAAATGCCGTTTTGAATTACGAGGTACAAATGAAATCCAACAAAAATGAAAATGAGCGCAGGGAAAATAAAGACATGGTAATCGAAAAAACGGTTAAGGCTTTGTCCGCCGACCGTATCACCACCGATTAGTAATCGCGCCAGATATTTGCCAACGAGTGGTGTACGTCCTAACTGCTCAGCAGCCACAACAGAAGACCAAACGCCACTTGCATCCCAGCGCAATAACTGGCCGGTGAATCCCATGAAAATGGTAAACAATAAAAGAAAAACACCACTGATCCAGTTCATCTCTCGTGGAAATTTATACGATGCGGTGATGTAAGTCCTTATCATGTGAATGCCGACAAGAATGATCATTCCTGAGGCGCCAAAATAATGAATGCCACGAAGGATATTTCCAAATTTTGCCTTGTTGGTAATGAATTCAAGCGATTGATAAGCGCTGTTGGATGATGGTTGATAAAGCAATGCCAGAGCAACACCTGTTATTACCTGCAGCATAAAACAAAAAAGAGTGGCGCTTCCAAAAACATAACTCCATTTGGCTCCCGGCGGAACAGGATGCCTCAATATGGGCAAAATATTTTTGGCCACGCCTGTTCTGTCTTCAAACCAGTTCCATATTTTTTTTAAAAATTTGCTCATGTTGCCTGCTTTGCGCCGATAGTCGTCAAGGGGATCGGCGCTGTTTTTATTTGCACTTTATCATTTGAAATTCTCACTTCATATTTAGTTAAGGGTCGCGGTGGCGGCCCGGCAGCAACAGTTCCATCAGAATAATAAACTCCTCCGTGACAAGGACACATAAAAAGTTGCGCATTTTTTTCCCATCTTACCGGGCAACCTAAATGCGTGCAATTGATGGCAAAAGCAATGAATTGATTTTTGTCATTCCGACGAACCCATGCCGCTGATTTTGCGGTAACGCCCGCATAAGGTTTAGGATCAGCATTTACAAACTGAACCAGTTTCGTAGATCCGATTTCAAAATCATTTACATTGCCAACTGTTCGCCATTCGCGCGGAACCTTCTCCAGGAGCGGTGCGAGCAGCGCACTCAAAACGGGAATGGCAGCAACCGCAGCGCTGATTCCGGCAAGGCTGAGGCTTAATTTTACAAAAAATTTTCGCCTGCTTATTTCTTTTTCTGATTCTTCATTCATGGCGTAAAATATTTATCCATCCAATAAGTGAAACAACAAATACGATTAATCCTGCTACAGAAAAATACCATGTCGTCAATAATCCCCAACCCATGAAGGTTAACCCAAGCGCAAGGAAAAACGGCCAATAAGTTGGCTTCGGCAATCTTTCCGGTTTTGCTTTTACTGTTTCAATTTTTTTTGTATTCATAATTTCTAAACTTTCTAAACCCTAAACTTCTAAACCCACTAAACCCTCTAAATTTTTTCTCTAAACCTTAACTAATCCTTCAATCGTCGCCGATTCTTCTTTTCCACTAAACCACTTGATCAACAAAACCATCGATGCAGAGAGATAAATAAAACATCCCGGCACCCACATGATTAATCCGGCCATTTGTTGATCGGCAGAAACAGAAATGTTCCATTTGTTTCTTATCAAAGGAAGAAATCCAAAACGATCGGTAATGTTGAGATAAGGAGTATAAGTGCCAATGTGAGAAAATGTAATGATCAATCCAAGCAACGAACAAAAAACACAAGCGGTTGAAAGATAAATGACAGATGCCAGAGGCTTTAGTCGTGAACTTTTGTAAGGATTAATAATTGGCCAACTAAAAAGCATTCCTGCTATTATCAAACTTAAAAAATGCAGGAACATCAGCCCTGAAGCTGATCCATTCATCATGAACATGCCATTGAAGATCGATGGAATATGCCAAAACCACATAATGGCAACGCCGCAAAGCCATGTAAGAATCGGAGCTTTTGCAATTTTATATGAAAAGAAAACGAGTTGTTTTTGAAACCTGTTTTCTACAGGCAAAGAAGCAACGATAAGCGGACCAGCAAGAAGAATAATGAGTATGTGCGAAAGCATGTGCGCACTGAATAAATAATTTTCACCCAAAAAATGCAAAGGCGAAGCTTCACAAAGAATAATCAACAGGAGCGCACCTAAAAAATAATAGGCTTTCGATGGTAAATTAAAGCGAACAGTAAACAAATAAAAAAGGCAAATTCCTATTGTGAAGAAGATAATGCCCGGATCAAAATGCCAGTATGAAAAAAGTGCGTTCATGATGATCGGTTTAAATTTTTGTAAATTTTGGAAGCACATATACAACCGTGAAAACGAAGATCCAGACCACATCTACAAAGTGCCAGTAAATGCCCACGGTGCTCACAATGTTTGAATCTTTTTTATTAAAATCCCCCAAAAATGCCATGATCAAAATGATCATCAGGATGATAAGGCCAACAAAAACGTGAAAGCCATGAAAGCCTGTGAGCGTATAAAAGCTTGTTCCGAAAACACTGCCGTGCAAAGTGATATTTTCCCGGATCAATCGCCAATATTCTTTTCCCTGGCCGAACAAAAAAACGGTTCCCAAAACGATTGTTGCAATAAGCCACAATTTTAAATTTCCTATTTTTCCGCGCTCATAATTTTTCTCTGCCAGCCAGAATGTAAAGCTGCTGCCCAACAGAAAAACAGTAAAGATTCCGGATGTTTTTATATCGAGCGCTTTCACTTCATAAGGCTCGAATCCTGAATTGTAAGCCATATAAACAAAAGCCATAATCAGCGACATGAAAAAAAGCGCTTCTGTCGCCACCACCAGTTTCATCATTGTTTTATTATCCTTTTCCATTGCTTTTGTTTTTTGAAAATTGATCGCCATATTTGATTTCCCACAACGGTCGCGGACTGTTGACAACCGGAACTTCATCAAAATTTTTTAAAGGCGGCGGAGACGTAGTTTGCCACTCAAACGTAAAGCTGTCCCATGGATCGCTGCCTGCTTCTTTTCCGCTTTTCCTGCTTTTATAAATCATATAATATAGAAGCAATATCGAAGCGCCCATCATGAAAGCACCAACTGTTGAGATAAAATTCAAGATGCCATACCATGGAAGATTGGGATAAGTATAAACTCTTCGTGGCATTCCGATCATTCCTAAAATATGTTGCACGAAAAATGTCCCGTTGAAGCCAATTACAAACAACCAGAAAAACCACCGTCCCAATTTTTCATCTAACTTTTTGCCGGTCATTTTTGGAAACCAATAAAACAGTCCTGCAAAAAGACCGAAGAAAGTGCCGCCGATAAAAACATAATGAAGATGTGCTACAACAAAATAAGTGTCCGTCAATTGCCAGTCGATCGGCACAATTGAAAAGGCAATTCCTGTCAGGCCTCCAATCGTAAATTCAAACAGAAATGCTACCGCAAAAAGCATCGAGGTTGTGAACTGGATTTTGCCGCCGTACATTGTCGCGAGCCAGTTAAAAATTTTTACACCCGTCGGAATACCAATCAACATGCTACTGGCAGAAAAGAAAGCGTCAACAGTATTTCCCATGCCGACTGCAAACATGTGGTGCGCCCACACGCCAAATGCAAGTAAAGCAATAGCAACTGTTGAAGCGGCCACAAATGAATAACCGAATATTGGTTTGCGAGAAAAAACCTGGAACACTTCAGATAAAATTCCGAACGAAGGAAGGATCAAAATATAAACTTCGGGATGTCCGAATATCCAAAATAAATGCTGCCACAAAAGTGCCGAACCTCCATTTATTGTGTTGAAAAAATGAGCATGAAACTGCCGGTCGAGCAGCAACATTGCAAGCGCCGCATTCAATGAAGGAAATGCCGCTATCATCAAAAAAGAATTTACCAAAACCATCCATACAAAAAGTGGTAATCTGTTTAATGCAAGTCCTTTTACGCGGTAATTTAAAATTGTTACAATAAGATTGATTGCGGTACTTACACTTCCAATTCCTGAAAGCAATAAACCCAGGCAATAATAATCGATTCCCTGGCTGATCGAAAAATTCTTTTCGTTGAGTGGGGCATAATTAAACCAGCCAACATCCGGCGCACCGCCCGATAAAAAACTAAAATACAAAAGACATCCTCCGAAAAAACTGATCCATAAGCTGAATGAGTTCATTCTTGGAAAAGCCATTTCATTGGCGCCGATCATCAACGGACTGAAGTAAACAGAAAAACCCAAAACTGCCGGCATTCCCACCAAAAAGATCATTGTTGTGCCGTGCATCGTGAAAAATTGATTGTAGGTTTCGGGACCTAAAAAATGATTTTCGGGCAGTGCCAATTGTATTCTCATCAGCAATGCTTCTACGCCGCCAATTAAAAAAAATAAAGAAGCCATCAACAAATACATTATGCCAATCATTTTATGATCGACAGTAGAGATCCATTGAAGCAAACCCTGGTCAGTACTTACACCCAGCCCTGGAAAGTGCGTTGATGGTTCCGGTATTTCTATTGATTCTCTCATTATTTTAATTGGAGCAGGTAATGCACAATGGCATCAACAGTGTCTTTTTTAAATTTAAAATCAGGCATGTGCGCACCGGGTTTTATTTGCTGCGGATTGTCTACCCATTTGAACAAATTTTCTTTATTGTTTGAAAGCAAACCTGTTAATAGTTCGTCCCGTTCGGCAAGATGGGTTAAGTCCGGTCCCGCCGTTGCTGTTGCTGCTGTTCCCTGGATGCGATGACAATTGGCGCATGTTTTTGTTTGAAATAAACGCGCACCTGTTTTTGCTAAAGTATCTGTTGGCTGGTCCGCATCTTTTTCATTTTCTGCAAGCCACTTTTTAAAATCTGAAGGGGTTTGCGCAATTACCTTTATCCGCATCCATGCGTGTTGCGCACCACAGAATTCACTGCATGCCCCTGTGTAGATTCCGGGTTTATTTATGTTTAATGACAAGTAATTTTTTTTGGATGGAATAAGATCTATTTTGTTGCCGAGCTCAGGAACCCACCAATCGTGGATCACATCTGCTGAACGCATTTCCAAAAGCAACGGTGTTTTGACAGGAAGATGAACTTCATTCGCTGTTAACACGTTGGCATTTGGATATTCCACCTGCCACCACCATTGATGACCGGTGATGATTACGTCGGGTTTTCTTGCCATTACCTTTTCAGAAGGAGTAACAGAATGCATGACGGAGAGCGTTTGAGAAAAGAAAAAAACCAGCAACAAAAATGGTCCCCCAATCATCAGTACTTCCAGCCATTTGTTCGGTTTGGTTTCAACAGGCTCCGAACTTTCTCCTTTTTTTTGCCTGTAACGGATACAGATATACGCAATTAGAAATCCTACCAGCAACAGCATTCCTGCGGCAGCCACATTAAAATAATTAAAAAGCCTGTTGATCTTATCTGCTTGTTGAGAGGCAGGGTTTTCGACCGATTGTAATAAAAAGAGATGCTTGAAATAGTAAGTTGATTTCAACATTGATCCGGTCGTGTTTAAAAAATTTATGCTTTTTGCCTTTCGGCAAAACGGGAAGGAAGGCGGGAAAATTTGCAATTAAACTTTCCGCCTTTTCACTTAAAATTAAAAATTCAGGAAGCCAATTGTGAAAGCACTTCTCAAAGACTATGCCTTAGTAAATGCAGAAGCTGCATTTATGAATTAAAAATTGCCTTCAATTGTTTGTTTACTGTAAATTTTTCTTGTAGCAACGCTTCTTTTAAAAGCATTTATTGCTATCACAAATAGTGACAGGCAAACCATTCACATATTAAAAGTTGAATGAACCAAAACAGCTCATTGGACGGAGCAGATCATGTTTAATATTTGCTGAATATTTTACACTTCAAAAGGTTGATGAGGAAACTTTACCTCTAAAACTTTGCTAAAGGATTCCTCCTGAAAACTTCTTCAATTTCTCGCTATCCCTTTATAGAATGCTTGTTTAGCCTATGTTTTAAAGGATTAGATCTTTTTTACAGGCATAGTGTTTGTTGCTGCCTTGGCGAAAAAGGAATTGCGACTTCTTCAAAGTTATTCTCTGATCCAACAGTTCCTTTCCAGTTTTTCTACTCTTCAAATTTATTCTTATGGCCAAATTAGTTAGTGATTTTTTATTAGACCGATTGCATGAATGGGGCATTACCCGCATTTTTGGTTTTCCCGGAGACGGAATTGGCGGACTCATTGGAGCGCTTGACCGGGCAAAAGATAAAATAGATTTTGTTCAGGTTCGACATGAAGAAGATGCATCATTTATGGCTTGTGCTCATTCAAAATTTACCGGTGAAGTTGGCGTTTGTATGGCCACTTCTGGCCCCGGGGCGATTCATCTTTTGAATGGATTGTATGATGCAAAAATGGATCATCAATCTGTAGTTGCGATTGTTGGCCAATCATCAAGGATGGCGCTCGGAGGTGATTATCAACAGGAGGTTGACCTGATGAGTTTGTACAAAGATGTGGCAAAAGATTATGTGCATACTTTGACTACGCCGGAACAAGCGCAGCAACTGGTTGACCGCGCCGTTAGAATTGCAAAGGCAAGAAGAACTGTTACCTGTATTATTGTTCCAAATGATGTGCAGGAATTGGATGCAAAAACACCGCCGCGTAAACACAATGCAATTCATACCGGAATTGGTTTTCCGAGGGAGCACATCGTTCCTTCAGAATCAGAATTGAAAAGGACTGCAGATTTGTTGAATGAAGGACAAAAAGTGGCAATGCTGGTCGGTGCAGGCGCATTGAATGCCGCTGAGGAAGTGAAGGAAGTGGCTGAATTGCTTGGCGCCGGCGTTGCAAAAGCATTGTTGGGAAGAGCAGTTGTTTCTGATGATCTTCCCTATGTTACCGGTGCAATTGGTCTTTTAGGAACCAAGCCAAGTTGGGAAATGATGACCGATTGCGATACGTTACTAATGGTCGGAAGCAGCTTTCCTTATTCAGAATTTTTGCCTGAAGTTGGCCAGGCGCGAGGTGTTCAGATTGATATTGACGGAAGAATGCTGAGTTTGCGTTACCCAATGGAAATAAATTTGTTGGGCGACAGTAAAGAAACTTTAAGAGCACTTATTCCATTTCTTGAATACAAAAAGGATCGCTCATGGCGCAACAAAATCGAGGATGATATAAAAGATTGGTGGGAAGTGATTGAAGCGCGTGCAATGGATGGAGCAGATCCTGTAAATCCTCAAAGAGTTTTCTGGGAATTATCGCCCAAACTTCCTCCAAACTGCATTCTTTCCTCTGACTCAGGTTCCTCAGCCAACTGGTTTGCAAGAAATTTAATAATCAAAGAAGGAATGATGGCTTCTCTATCGGGTAATCTTGCTACAATGTGCCCGGGCGTTCCTTATGCAATTGCAGCAAAATTTGCTTACCCGGAAAGGGTTTCAATCGCTTTGGTTGGTGACGGTGCTATGCAAATGATGGGCAACAATGGTTTGATCACCATATCCAAATATTGGAAAAGATGGAAAGATCCGCGCCTTGTAATAATGGTTTTGCACAACAATGATTTGAACCAGGTAAGCTGGGAGCAAAGAGTGTTGGCGGGGGATCCAAAATTCCCCGGCACGCAGGACGTTCCTGATTTTCCTTATGCACAATATGCTGAATTGCTTGGATTGAAAGGTGTTCGTGTAGATAATCCTGACGATCTTTCTGCTGCCTGGGATGTGGTGCTGAGTGCAGACAGGCCGGCAGTACTTGAAGTGATAACGGATCCGGATGTTCCAACTATTCCGCCACATATTTCTTTCGACATGATGGTGAGATACAGTAAGAGTCTATTAAAAGGCGATCCGGATGAAGGCGGCATTATCAGGCAGACATGGAACAATGTAAAAGAAAGTGTATTTCATTAAAAAATGAAATCCGACGTTGTAAATATTAAACAGCTGAATGTAGCTGCATATACCATCTCGACTGATAGTCCCGAATCTGATGGAACCATCAAATGGGACAGTACAACGCTAATTCTTGTTGAAGTTTTTGCAGGCAATGAAAAGGGAATTGGCTACACTTATGCCGATGAAGCTTCGGCTTATTTTATTTCAAAAAACCTGAAACAAATTGTAGAAGGTAAAAACGCTTTTGATATTCCTTCCATTTCTGAAGCCATGGTTCACAGCGTTCGCAACAACGGAAATTCCGGGATCATCGCAATGGCTATTTCTGCAGTGGATAATGCCTTGTGGGATTTAAAAGCAAAACTTTTCAATCTTCCGCTTGTTTCGCTACTTGGAAAATTTCACGATGGCTTTCAAATTTATGGAAGCGGAGGTTTCACTTCTTATTCAATCGAAAGGTTGCAAAAGCAATTGGGCGGCTGGGCAGAGCAAGGGATTAAACAAGTGAAAATGAAAATTGGCCGTGAACCGGACAAAGATGTTGAACGGGTAAAACAAGCGCGGGAAGCAATTGGCAAAGACACTGAATTATTTGTAGATGCGAATGGAGCTTATACAGCAAGACAAGCTTTAAAATTAGCCTGGGAATTCGCGAATTATGATGTTACCTGGTTTGAAGAACCGGTTGCCGCGGATAATCTTGAAGGATTAAAATTTATAAGAAAAGAAGCGCCGCCGGCCATGCAAATTGCTGCAGGCGAATATGGATATAATCTTCCTTATTTCCAGGAAATGATGAACAGCGCTGCTGTGGATGTTTTGCAAGCGGATGCGACACGTTGTGGCGGAATTTCAAGTTTTTTAAAAACGGGTCATAATTGCGAAGCACACCAATTGCCTTTTTCATCCCATTGTGCGCCTGCTCTTCATATGCAAGCTGCCATGTCGCTCAAAGTATTTTATACGGGCGAATATTTTTATGATCATGTAAGAATCGAAAATATGCTGTTTGATGGTGTTCCAAAACCTGTAGATGGAAAATTATTTCCTGATATGAGCAGACCCGGACTTGGTATTGAATTTAAATACAAGGAAGCGGAAAAATATAAGGTCTGAATAAAAGACAAAACAATTCAGTTGGAATTTTTAAACTCGACATTATGGTAAAACAAGCTGAATCAATCACTGAAATAGAAGAAAGAAGCTCATTGAGCTACGAAACAAAATATTCAAAAGGGGTTAATGCAAAGGCGTTGGAAAAAGAATTGAAATCGGTTATTGAAGGCGAAGTGCGCTTTGATAATGGAACGAAAGCGTTGTATGCAACTGATGGTTCCAATTACCGGCAAATACCGATTGGCGTTGTTCTTCCAAAGACAGAAGAGGACATCATCAAGACAGTTGCACTTTGTAGAAAATACAAAGCGCCGGTTTTATCACGTGGTGGAGGCACCAGTCTTACGGGCTCTTGTTGTAATGTGGCTGTGGTGATGGACATGACCAAATATTACAATAAGGTTTTAAAGATTGATAAAACAAAAAAAACGGCCACCGTTCAACCGGGAATTGTCTTGGACGAACTAAGAAATGCGACGAAAAAGGAAGCCGGTCTCACCTTCGGTCCTGACCCCGCTACTCACAGCCATTGCGCGATTGGAGGCATGTTGGGCAACAATTCGTGCGGCGTTCATTCTGTGATGGCGCAGTTTTATGGTTACGGTGCACGAACTGCAGATAATACAGAATCATTAACCATACTCACGTATGATGGACTAAAAATGAAAGTGGGTCCTACAACGGATGAAGAACTTGAAAATAAAATAAAAAAAGGTGGCCGTGAAGGAGAGATCTATAGCAGGTTGAAAGAATTAAGAGATCAATATGCCGATGGCATAAGGAAACAATTTCCAAAAATTCCGCGGCGTGTTTCAGGTTTTGATCTGCCCGCGCTTCTTCCTGAAAACGGATTTAATCTTGCGAAAGCTATTGTAGGTTCTGAAGGAACATGTGTGGTGATCCTTGAAGCAGAAATGAAATTATTGCCCGAACCGGAAGCTCGTTCATTATTGGTACTGGGCTATCCTGATGTTTATACTGCCGGACGAGCATGCCCACAGATCATGAAACACAAGCCCATAGGACTTGAAGGAATTGATCATCTCCTGATCGATTACATGAAAAATAAAGGGCTGAATATTAATGATATTCCTCTTTTGCCTAAAGGACAAGGATGGCTTTTAGTTGAGTTTGGCGGGAAAGATAAAGAGGAAGCGGATAACAAATGCAAGGCGTTAATGGAGGAATTAAAAAAAGGCGACAACCCTCCAAACATGAGCCTTTTTGATGATCCTGAGCAGGAACTTAAGTTATGGGAAATAAGAGAATCAGGCCTTGGTGCAACCGCATTTGTTCCTGATAAACCGGATACATTTCCAGGTTGGGAAGATTCTGCAGTTCCTCCTGAAAAGATTGGGGATTACCTGAAAGATCTTCGCGATCTTTTTAATAAATACGATTACTATCCTTCCCTGTATGGTCATTTCGGCCAGGGTTGTGTGCATTGTCGCGTTTCTTTTGGAATGACAACTGAAGACGGTTTGCAGAAATACAAAAATTTTACAGAGGAAGCAGCGCGGTTGGTTGTGAGCTATGGAGGTTCCTTATCGGGTGAACATGGTGATGGACAAGCGAGAGGAAGTCTATTGCCGATCATGTACGACAAGGATATTATGCAGGCTTTTCACGAATTCAAATCGATTTGGGATCCTGATTGGATGATGAATCCTGGAAAAGTAATTGAAAGTTACGGGCAACTTTCTGACCTGAGATTGGGCACTACTTACAACCCGCCTGCTCCGCGCACTCATTTTAATTTTTTGCACCAGGATGACAAAGGAAGTTTTGCACGTGCTACTTTACGTTGCGTTGGTGTTGGTAAATGCCGCCGACATGAAGGAGGAACGATGTGTCCGAGTTATATGGTTACTCGTGAAGAAAAAGATACTACGCGCGGACGTGCACATCTTCTTTTTGAAATGTTGCAGGGCGATGTGATCAAAGACGGTTGGAAGGATGAATATGTGAAAGAATCGCTCGACCTGTGCCTTGCATGCAAAGGCTGCAAAGGTGATTGTCCTGTTCATGTTGATATCGCCACTTTAAAATCAGAATTCTTATCGCACTATTATGAAGGGAAGATTCGCCCACGCTCTGCGTTTGCTTTTGGTTGGATCTATTGGTGGTCTCGTCTTGCTTCAGTAATGCCGGGACTGGTTAATTTTCTCACGCATGTGCCTGTGTTGAGATCGGTCGCCAAATATGCCGCAGGCGTTACCCAAAAAAGAACGATTCCAAAATTTGCACAGCAAACATTCAGAAACTGGTTTGGCAAACAGGAAAAAAAGAACGTGGGCAGACCAAAAGTGATATTGTGGGTTGATACATTCAATAATTTCTTTAAACCTGAAACTTTGGTAGCCGGAAAAGAAGTGCTCGAAGCTGCGGGTTTCCAGGTGATCATTCCCAAACAGATTCTTTGTTGCGGCCGGCCTTTATACGATTTTGGAATGCTGGATACAGCCAGGAAAATGTTGCTACAAATTCTTTCTGAATTGCGCGAAGAAATTCGCTCAGGCACTCCTGTTGTTGGTTTGGAACCAAGTTGTGTTTCTGTTTTCCGCGATGAAATGTGCGATCTGCTTTTGTCAAATGAAGATGCACGAAGATTAAAATGGCAAACTTTTACCCTTCCGGAATTTTTAGAAAAGAAAGCCAAAGATTTCAAAATTCCTGAGTTGAAAAGAAAGGCAATCGTTCATGGTCATTGTCACCACAAAGCGATCGTTGGGATGGATGAGGAAGAAAAAATGTTTGGGAAAATGAAGCTCGATTACGAGTTTCTCGATGATGGCTGTTGCGGACTCGCTGGTTATTTTGGTTACGAAACCGGCGATCATTACGAGATATCAATTAAGGCAGCACAACGCGCACTTTTGCCTGCTGTTGAAGGAGCAGAAGACAGTACGATTATCGTGGCTGACGGGTACAGTTGTCGCGAACAAATTGAACAGCTTTCCAACCGGAAAGGAATGCATCCTGCGCAGGTCATACAAATGGCTTTGCGTGAAAATGGATCTGCTGAAGGTGATAGTGAACAAACAAATTTTCCCGAAAAAAAATATGTGGATGGAATGAAGTTACATTCAACTGCTTTAACTGTAAAAAGAGTGGTTGGCTTTTTAACTGTGACTTCGCTGCTGGCAGTCGGAATATTATTACTGAAAAACAAAAGGAAGGCAAATGAACAATAAAAATAATCAAAATGCAATGGCGCAGTTGGGTACAGCAATCGGTGTAGGATTACTGGCAGGATTGGCAGGAACAATCGCGATGACCGTTTGTCAAAGAATTGATATGGAGGTCACAGGGAGAAAAGGAAGTGAT
This sequence comes from Ginsengibacter sp., assembly GCA_051960475.1. Lineage (GTDB taxonomy): Bacteria > Bacteroidota > Bacteroidia > Chitinophagales > Chitinophagaceae > Ginsengibacter. The sequence continues at coordinate 9,453 of JBQCEG010000083.1, read as the reverse complement.
ACACCTGCAACTGCTGTGCGTGAAGCACTGGATATTAAACCTGTTTCTGAAAGCAAGACAAAAGAACTTTCTACCCGTGTTCATTGGGTTTATGGTACAAGTCTTGGCTTAATGCGCGGACTCATGAACCTGTTTGGATTGAATGGAATGGAAGCGACCACTCTTCATTTTGCCTTGGTTTGGGCAACGGAATTGGTAATGCTTCCTTTATTAAGAGTGGCACCGCCGCTTACGAAAGAAGCGCCAAAAGCAATTGCCAAAGACGCAATGTTTCATGGTATTTATGCGGTTGGCACGGGTTTGGTTTTTGATGCAATAATGAATGAAGATTAAGCAATTTGAATTATTAAAAAGCAAAAAAATGAAAAAAGATTTTATAGGAAAGACAGTTGTGATCACCGGCGCTTCTGCAGGATTGGGAAGAGCAATGGCGCGGGAATTTGCGAAGCACGGTGCGAATATTGGATTGATAGCAAGAGGAATGGACGGCCTCCAGGCCGCCAATGACGAAGTGGAAGAATTGGGTGGCCATCCTTACATAGCACAATGTGACGTATCTGATGCGGAAGCCGTAGAAAATGCTGCGCAAAAAATAGAGGAATTTTTTGGATCCATTGATGTTTGGATCAACAATGCAATGATCAGTGTTTTTGGTCCTTTCAAAAAAATTGAAGCAAAGGATTTCGAACACGTTACAGATGTCACTTATCTCGGCCAGGTGTATGGCACTTCCGCGGCATTGAAAAGAATGTTGCCGAGAAATAAAGGAACAATTATTTTAATTGGCTCTGCTTTGGCTTATCGCGGCATTCCATTGCAATCGGCTTATTGTGGCGCCAAGCATGCAATTCACGGATTTTTTGAATCATTGAGAAGTGAGCTTATTAAAGAAGAAAGCAACATAAAGTTGAGTATGGTTCAATTGCCAGCTATGAATACACCACAATTTGGCTGGGTAAAAAGTTACCTGAAAAACAAGCCAAAACCAATGGGAAAAATATTTGAACCGGAGGTGGCGGCCAAAGCTGTTGTAAGTATTGCCCAGCATCCTGAAAGAGAACTTTATGTTGGTTATCCCACAGTAAAAACAATTTGGGGAAACAAAGTTGCACCGGGCTTTTTGGATGATTATTTGGCAAAAACAGGTTACAGCGGTCAACAAACGGATGAACCCGAATCTCCTGATAGGCAAAATAACTTGTGGCATCCTCTGCCGGGCGATCATGGTGCTCATGGAACGTTCGATGAGGAAGCAACCAACATAAGTCCTGAAACATGGATGGCAACACATAAAAAATTGACTTATGGAATTATCGGTGCAATTGCCGCTGGCGTTTTTACATCCGTGCTTCTGTCGGGAAATAAAAACGATTCGAATTAAAGAACCGGAAAGATCAATATAAAATTTTAAAGAAAAGGATACAGTAAACGAACAAATAAGATGAAATATAAATTGCTCAACGACGATAAACAAAAGACTTATGCAGTTATCCTGGAAAGTGGTGAGGAAGCAAAGGAGCAATTGCTTGCTTTTGCAAAACAATTGAAATTATCAGCTTCGCAATTCACTGCAATTGGCGCTTTTAGCCAAACTACTGTCGGCTTTTTTGATTTCTCCATTAAAGATTATAAGAAAACAGAATTCAATGAGCAAATGGAAGTTTTGGCACTTGCGGGAGATATTTCTCTTTTCAATGGCGAATACAAAGTGCATGGCCACATCACACTGGCGCGGGAAGATGGAACCGCTCATGGCGGACATTTAATTAAAGGAATTGTCCATCCAACTCTCGAAATAATCCTTAATGAATCTCCTTTGTATTTGAAAAGGGAAATAGATAAAGAGTCAGGAATTCCTTTGATCAAAATATAAAATTTATGGATGTAAATTCTACGGCTCCCGGAAAACCTGGTGTCTCTCCCACGTGGACTTCAAGCGCCAAATCCGGCGTTGGAAAAGCTTTTACGGAATCTTCAAAAGTGATTTTCACTTTAAGTAATGGTATTATTGATGAGATATATTATCCGAGGGAGGACAACGCGTGCACAAAGGACATCCAATTCATAGTTACCGATGGGAAGGATTTCTTTTCGACAGAAAAAGAAGATTCCAATCATTCTATAAAATGGATAAGTGATGGGATTCCTGCGTTTAAGATTACCAATATTTGCAAACAAGACAGGTATAGTATTGAAAAAGAAATTATTACTGATCCTTGCCGAAACACCATTCTTCAAAAAGTAAAATTTAAACCCAAAAAGAAATCGGATAAATTAAAGCTCTACCTGGTTATTTGGCCTCATTTGAACGATAAAGGTCAGGCAAACACGGGATGGGTTGGTGAGTACAAAGGGATTCCAATGCTGTTTGGTTACCGGGAAGGAATTTCGATGGCGGTTGCCTGCTTCTATTCAAATTTCATAAAAAGGTCCGTAGGATACGTTGGCTCTTCTGATGGATTTACAGATTTGAAGGAGCACAAGCAAATGGAATGGGAATATAATCATGCGCCTGATGGGAATATTGCCTTATCTGCAGAAATAGATGTGGAAAAAACTACTGAATTTGTTATTGCAATTAGTTTCGGCACAAAAGCAGAAGATGCCGGCCACCATGCGTGGGGAAGCTTGCTTGATGGTTATGAAACGGCACGCAGAAATTATATCAGTGAATGGAAGCAATTTCAGAAAAAATTAATGAATGTAAAATCAGACCGGAATACAATCGGTAAAAATTTTCGCATAAGCGCTACGGTTTTGAATTTGCATAAATCAAAAAAATTTCCCGGAGGTGTTGTTGCCAGCCTTTCTATCCCCTGGGGACAAACGAAAGGCGATAAGGATGTTGGCGGTTATCATCTCGTTTGGCCACGCGATTTAGTGGAAAGTTCCGGCGGGTTTTTGGCGCTAAATTCAAAGGACGAAGTAATTCAGATTCTCAACTATTTAATGACGACGCAGGAAGACGATGGAAGATGGAGCCAAAACATGTGGCTCGAAGGAATTCCTCACTGGACAGGTTTGCAGATGGATGAAATTGCGTTGCCCATTATTTTGGTTGATAAATGTCACCAGAATAAACAATTAAGTGCTGACAGGCTGAAAAGATATTGGCCCGGAATAAAAAAAGCGCTTTCGTTTATCGTTCTTCATGGTCCACGAACCGGGCAGGATCGCTGGGAAGAAGAAGCCGGATTGACCGCTTTTACTTTAGCATCGGAAGTTACAGCCTTGCTAAGTGCTGCGCATCTTGCTGATTTGGACAATCGAAAAGAGATGGCTCAATATTGCCGTGAAACTGCCGATTATTGGAATGAACAAATTGAAAAATGGACTTACGTTGTTGATACCCCTTTATCAAAAGAAGTAGGTGTAGATGGATATTATATGCGAATCAATCCAACACTTGAAGATGCGGATACAGTGAAGGATAATATTATTTGCCTTCAAAACCGTAATGAAGAAAATGGTAAAATGCATTTGTACGAACTGATTTGTGTTGATGCACTCGCGCTTGTACGATTTGGTTTGCGCTCTGCGGATGACCCGAAAATTGTGAATACGGTTAAAGTTATTGATGCGAAATTAAAAGTAAATACACCAAACGGGCCTTGCTGGCATCGCTACCCAAACGACGGTTATGGCGAGGCTAAAAATGGAAATCCATTTCCGCAAGGTGGTTATGGAATTGGAAGAGCATGGCCATTGCTTGCTGGCGAAAGGGCACATTATGAAATTGCCGCAGGAAATATTGAAGGAGCAAAAGAAATATTAAAATCCATAGACGGGTTTTCAAATAACGGACTGATTCCTGAACAAATTTGGGATACGGATGACATTCCTGAAAAGGGTTTATATTTTGGCCAGCACTCAGGCTCTGCAATGCCTTTGGTATGGGCACATGCTGAATACATCAAATTGTGCAATTCTATAAAAGAAAAGAAAATATTTGATATGTCCCCGCATACAACGGAGCGATATATCAAAAACAACACGAAGTGCAAATTTGTTGTTTGGCGGTTTACGTGGCCTTGTAAAAAAATTCCTCACGGAAAAAATCTAAGGATTGAGGTGGAAGCAGCAGCAGACATTCATTGGTCAACGGATAAATGGCACACAACAAACAATACTGAAACAAAGGATACAGATCTTGGAATTCATTATGCCGACATTGATCTGCAAAATGAAAATGCCGAAGAAATTTATTTTACTTTTTTCTGGAAGGAAGCGAATCATTGGGAAAATAAAAATTATAAAGTACCGCTTGCAAAAAAGGAGGAAGGATGAATTCTAAAGAAACAATTCATCACAGCATTAATGAAAATCCTTCTTCATGGGAAAAAAGAAAACCATTGTTATTTATGGCTATTGCCGGGTTTATTATCGCTTTATATTTAGGCTTATACGAACTTCATTTTTTTAAGAATGTTTGGGAACCTTTTTTCGGAAATGGAACCAACAAAATTTTGCATTCTTCTTTTTCCCGATCTCTTCCTGTTCCCGATGGACTTTTAGGTGCGTTTGGATATTTATGTGATATTATTTTGGTATCAGCAGGAAATCAAAGCCGCTGGCGATCAAAACCATGGATCGTTTTTCTTTATTCTTTTGTCGTGGCTTTAATGGCGTTGGTCAGTTTGTTTTTATTGATCATGCAGGCTTTTATTCTGCATTCATGGTGTACACTTTGTTTGTCGTCTGCTTTTTTGTCATTGCTCATGGTTTGGCCTGTTTCAAAAGAATTTTTCGCATCTTTTCGTTTTGTAAAAGCAGAAAAAGAAGAAGGTAAACAGGTCTTAAAAGCAGTAGAAGGAAGGTGAAATATGCCGGTAAACGAACAAATCACTCTGTTTTTTATTTCGTAAATTTAGCCCAAGCATGGCATATCGTTTGAGGCTTTAAATGCATCCCTGAAATTTTAAAAATATTAAAGATGAACAAGTTAAAAGAAATTCATGATCACGGCCAGAGCATCTGGCTCGACTTTTTTGATCGCCAATTAATGGACAGCGGCCAACTTCAAAAGTTGATCGACGAAGATGGACTCGCCGGCATTACCAGCAATCCTTCTATTTTTCAAAAAGCAGTTGAAAGCAGTTCTGATTACGACAAGGATATCAAAAAATTATCCGGCCAGGATAAAAGCAACGAAGAAATATTTTTTGGATTTGCGACAAGCGATATTCAAAGAGCCGCAGATATTCTAAAACCGGTTTATGATGACGCCAAAGGAACTGATGGATTCGTTAGTCTTGAAGTATCGCCCCATTTGGCTAATGACACCGACGGAACGATCAATCAGGCAAGAGAATTATGGAAAACAGTTGACAGGAAAAATGTAATGATCAAGATTCCCGGAACGAAAGAAGGACTTCCTGCCATTCGAAAATGCATCAGTGAAGGGATCAATATAAATGTTACTTTACTCTTTGGCATTCCACGCTACCTTGATGTTACCGACGCTTATATTTCCGGTCTTGAAGATCGTTTGAAAAATAATCAGCCGATAGATCATATCGCTTCTGTCGCCAGTTTTTTCCTCAGCCGCATAGATGTAATGCTTGACCCGGTTTTGAAAGAAAAAAAACTGGACAACCTTGTCGGCGAAGTGGCAATTGCTTCGGCAAAAGTGGCTTATGAAAATTTTAAGGAAGTATTTTTTGGCGATCGGTTCAGAAAACTGGAAGCACAAGGTGCCAAAAAGCAGAAAGTTTTGTGGGCGAGCACAAGCACAAAAGATCCTTCATTCAGCGATGTGAAATATGTGGAAGCGCTGATTGGTCCGGAGACGATCAACACGTTGCCAATGGAAACAATTGATGCATTCCGTGATCACGGTAAAGTTGAAGATCATTTGGAAAACAATCTTATTCATGCGCGCAATGTGCTGGATCAGTTAAAGCAAAATGATATCGACATAGATGAAGTGACGCAAAATCTGGAAGAGGAAGGCGTCGAAAAATTCAATAAATCTTATGATTCACTGATAAAAGCGATTGAATCAAAAAGAAAAAAACAAATGGCATAAAGTCGATTTTCTTAACGAAAAAAAGAAGTTCAGAATAAATGAAAAGAATTGCAATTAACGGTTTTGGCCGCATCGGTCGGGCCGCTTTAAAAGTGATAATGGAAACCCCGGACCTGGAAGTAGTAGCACTGAATGATTTGATGACGATTGAAAACGCCGCTTATCTTTTGAAACATGATACGGTTTACCGCACTTATCCCAAGGATGTTTCTTATGAAGAAGGAAAATTAAAAGTCGGTGACAAATCCATTCTTTATTTATCAATTAAAGATCCGGCGCAGCTGCCGTGGAAAGATAACCAGGTGGATGTGGTGATTGAGAGTACAGGACTTTTTACCAATCGTGAAGATGCAGAAAAGCATTTGCATGCTGGTGCTAAACATGTTGTGATCTCAGGTCCAACAAAAAGTGTGGATACACCAACAATTGTTCACGGAGTAAATACAGAGGAAGGCAAAGTGGCCATTTTTTCCTGCGCCAGTTGTACTACCAATAATATTAGCCCGATCATCGAAATCCTTGGAAGAAGAATCGGCATCAAAAAAGCAATTCTAAATACAACGCACGCTTACACTGCTTCGCAATCAATCGTAGATGGACCTTCGAAGAAAAAATTGAGAATGGGTCGCGCCGGTGCGATGAACTTAGTTCCTGCCACTACTGGAGCTGCGATTGCAACAGCCAAAGCCTTGCCGCAATACCAGGGGAAATTTGACGGGGTTTCGGTTAGAACGCCTGTTGTCGTAGGTTCTATTTCTGATATTACATTTTTATCCGACAGACCGACTACACCGGAAGAGATCAATAATATTTTGAAGGAAGAAGCGCAAACAGACCGGTACAAAGAAGTGGTTTTGGTTTCAGATGAACCACTCGTTTCTTCTGATATTATCCAAAGCGCTTATGCTTCTGTTGTTGATGCTGAAATGACCCGGGTTGTTGATGGTGATTTGTGTAAAGTGATGGCGTGGTATGACAATGAATGGGGATTTACCAACCAAATGATCAGGCAGATAAAAGAGATCTGAAAATAAATCTGCGATTAAAGTTTGTTTACTATCTATAACTTTTTCAAGGAATAGTTATGAGTGTAACAGTCAAGAGAATATACGAAGCAGCCGAAAAACAAGATGGTTTTCGGATATTGGTTGATCGCCTTTGGCCGCGAGGCGTTTCAAAAGAAAAAGCAGGTATTGATCTTTGGTTGAAAGAAATTGCGCCATCCACTGAATTGCGCGAGTGGTTCAATCATGATCCGGCAAAATGGAAAGAATTTCAAAAAAAATATAATAAGGAACTTAAGGCAAACGATGAAGCCGTATCAATTTTGAAAAAACACATGCGTGAAGGAAAAGTTACTCTTTTATATTCTGCTAAAGATGAGGCTCATAACCAGGCGGTTGCGCTTAAAGAATTTATCGAAGATTGACAATTCGATTTATTGAAAATGGGCGCTTAAAAACTTACCTGCTTTCTCCTCCCTCAAAGCCTTGAATTTTATCAATTTTCACTGTTTTTTACTTTTGAAATTGATTTTGCTTTACATACCTTTGCACCCTCAAAAAATGATAACATTATGGTGGATATAAAACCCGATGAAATTTCGGCGATTCTCAAAAGCCAGTTAAGTAATCTGGACGTTGAAGCCAACCTGGAAGAAGTGGGAACCGTGTTGCAGGTGGGCGACGGTATCGCACGTATTTATGGATTAAGCAACGTTAGTTCAGGTGAATTGGTTGAGTTTGACAATGGTGTAAAAGCTATCGCGCTTAACCTTGAAGAAGACAATGTAGGTGTGGTTTTGATGGGAGAAAGCGGCGAAATCAAAGAGGGCGACAAAGCTAAACGTACCGGTAAGATCGCTTCCATTAAAGTGGGTGACGGACTTGCAGGCCGTGTGATCAACACACTTGGTGAACCAATTGATGGTAAAGGTCCTATCACCGGCGAATTGTACGAAATGCCATTGGAGCGTAAAGCGCCGGGTGTGATTTTTCGTGAACCAGTAAAGCAGCCTTTACAAACAGGTATCAAAGCGATCGACGCGATGATCCCAATTGGTCGTGGCCAGCGTGAATTGGTTATTGGTGACCGCCAGACTGGTAAGAGTGCAATTTGTATTGACACCATAATCAACCAAAAAGAATTTTTCAATGCCGGCAAACCGGTATATTGTATATATGTAGCTATTGGTCAGAAAGCTTCTACTATTGCCAACGTGATGAAAGTGTTGGAAGACAATGGAGCAATGGAATACACGACCATCGTTGCCGCTTCTGCTTCCGAGCCTGCTCCGCTTCAGTTCTATGCTCCTTTTGCAGGTGCTGCTATTGGAGAATTTTTCCGCGATACCGGCCGTAGCGCTTTGATCATTTATGATGATTTGAGTAAACAAGCGGTTGCTTATCGTGAGGTTTCTCTTTTGTTGAGAAGACCTCCAGGACGTGAAGCTTACCCAGGTGATGTGTTCTATCTCCACAGCCGTTTGCTGGAAAGAGCTGCGAAAATCGTTTCGAAAGACGAGATCGCTCAAAAGATGAACGATCTTCCTGAAAATATCAAACATTTGGTAAAAGGTGGTGGTTCATTAACGGCTTTGCCTATCATTGAAACACAAGCTGGCGACGTTTCTGCTTATATTCCAACCAACGTAATTTCAATTACCGACGGACAGATCTTCCTTGAAGGTAACTTGTTCAATGCAGGTATTCGTCCGGCCATTAATGTGGGTATTTCTGTGAGCCGTGTGGGTGGTAATGCGCAGATCAAATCAATGAAAAAAGTTGCCGGAACCCTGAAACTCGACCAGGCGTTGTATCGCGAGATGGAAGCGTTCTCTAAATTTGGTGGCGACCTTGATGCTGCTACCAAATCAGTTCTGGATAAAGGAGCAAGAAACGTGGAAATATTAAAACAACCACAGTTTACTCCTTACCCGGTTGAAAAGCAGGTTGCAATTATTTACCTCGGAACAAATGGTTTGATCAGCAACGTAGCCGTTTCAAAAGTTCAGGATTTTGAAGAACAGTTTCTTTTGGAAATGGAAAACAAATTGCCTGAAGTACTTGCTGAATTCAAGAAAGGAAACCTGCCTGAAGATGGCGTTAAGAAGATGGTTGAACTGGCGAGAGGTATTTCAAAACAGTTTGAATAAGATATTGAATCAGAATTATAAAAGGGAGATTTTGTCTCCCTTTTTTTGTTGCTTGAATTTAGAGTTTTTTTGAGAATCAAATATCTCCACAAGAATTACTTGAGAAGAAATGGTTTATGAGTAATTACTGCTTTTTCCATCGTCTTTTGAATTTTATACAACCGGGTGGCCATAAGAAATCTTTCCTTATAAGATCTTTTTAGTCCTTCCTTCAAACGCAATAATTCTGCCTTTTCAAATGCGTCTTGTTCAACTTGAAATTTCTCTTTTT
>JBQCEG010000082.1:0-72414 GCA_051960475.1 Ginsengibacter sp. | reverse complement strand
AAAAAAGTAACCGATTATAAATAACGATTTGTATTTTTAATCATCATTTAGCTCTTTCATTTATTGCCTGCTTCCCAGGTGGGTCAACATGAGCGGAATGGTGGGTCAACATCACCGGAATTTACAATAATGTTTAATAACCGCTACTCCTTACTTGAGTTTAATATTGTAATAGCCCAACATATGCACGACATCGATTTTACAGATAATGAAGATAGTGACATCCGAAAGCATTTTACGAAGGCAGGAACGTTGAAACGTGTACGTATTCCGGAGTGGTGTAAAAAAGCGGTTTTCTTTAGAGATCGGGGACATTGTTGTATTTGCAATAAAGATTTGTCCGGTTCCCTTTCAATTAATAATAAGAAACACTATGACCATGTAGTTCCGCTTGCTCAGGGCGGATTAAATGATATCGCCAACATCCAGTTGCTTTGTGATTCTTGTAATGCGGGCAAGGGTGGTCGAGGAATTGAAACGTCAAATTGGTATGAGAGATGGTATTGAATCCCATAGCCTCTTATAGTTTACTGGATTTCTTCTGCATGTCGTTTGAATTGGCGTATGATTTTTTCAATTCTAACGTATTCTTCCTCTTTTTTTCTTATAAATTCATTTATAAAAAGTTTTAAGGAAGATAAATATGAAGTTGCTTCCTTATCGCCAAAATATTGTTCTGTAAATATTATAAAATTTTGTTTTGCATGTGATGTAAACTCGATGTCCTTATTAATTAACTTCAAAGACGCTGCAGCAAATTCTTCATTCCATATTAACTCTTCAGGATAATTTTTAGGAAAAAAATTGAGATTTGTCGCTAGAAACTTTAAATACCTTAAGGCGGACTGTAATTTGTGTTCCTTATTACTGTTACTGTTAAGCCTAAAGCCAATGTTTTTAAATTCTGTATTAGTAATTTGGAATATCATCCGCTTAATAAAATCAAGGTCTTCAGACTGCTCCTGAGTAAATTGAGAAGGATCAGGAATTGGTTTTTGTTTATCGCCATCTAATAACAAGAACTTATGTACCTCATTTTCTTCCGAATAAGAAGCAGCCTTTTTAAAAATTTCTGTGGCACCGCCAGGATAAAAGTTTACATTGAAAATTAATAAAAATTCTTTCCCCATTTCTTTCATTATTGCTTCAATTAAAATTTTAGCCGTGTTGTCTTCAACAATGATTACCTGTTTTCCCTTTTCATAAATATCAATACCGATTGCATGAAAAGCTTCGACTGGATTGCAGCGATTTTTTACATCAAATTTTCCTTTGTTATTTTCATAAAAAAGCTTAATTGCGGAATCGGGTAAAAATTCGGCGAATTTAGAAGAATGGGTAGAAATAATAATTTGTAACTTCTTTTTTAAAATTTGTTCGAGAAGAAATATTTTTAGTTCCTCCTGTGCTCCGGGATGTAAAGAAACCTCTGGTTCATCCAAAATAATAAGGGATTGTCCTTTTGCTTTTAATATTTCTGTTACAATTTTTACAACCGCAAATTCTCCCCGGCCGGCAAACGCCTCAGAATAATTCATTCCTTTGGTTTTAAAATAGACTGATAATCCCTCATTAACAAAAAAGTTATGAACTATAAGGGCACAATATGAATAGTCCTTAGAAAGAATTCTAGAAATATATTCAATTGAAGAAGGGCTTAAAATTTCAGGTTTAAAATTTTTTCTTCTGCCGTACAATACAACTTTATCTTCATCAATCGCGACTTTTAACGACTTTGAATATTTCCTGATCACGTCTTGCTTAGTTTTTAATCTTAAGGTGCTGCGAAAAGGTGAAAAATAGAAATATTTATCAAATGCGCTTAATTCTGATCTAAAGTCGAGATAAACTACATCTTTCTTGATTGCAGGATTTCTTTTTCCCTCCATTATTGTCATATCATACTTCTTCAAAGGTCGCGAAGGCTCCCAATTATCTGGGTTTTCCCTTTTAACTCTTGTCTTTAAAACTTCTACTACTTCATCATCTTTCTTGTACCCATAAATAAAGCAATTAGGATTGCCTTCTCCTTCCTCGATTGGATCCACATTTGTGGAAAACCAGTAATTTCCAGTGCTATATCCCTCTGGTGCTCCATATAGTGCATGTAAAGTCGAGCTTTTACCAGATCCATTTGGTCCAATAAATACAGTTAAAGGGAAATCGAAGTCAATTTTAGTATTTTCAGCAATATTTTTATAGCTAGGAAATCGCATATACAAAATATTGGTATCAAATATTCCATTATTTACTGCTTGTTTAATATTAGCAATAAGATCCTTTAATTTTTGTTGGTTAGACATGTGATTTTCATTTTTTATGGAGCTTCTGAATCATCAAGTCTTTTAAATAAATGGGATAGAATACTTAAATAATCTAAACAATCTCTTTCTGAGAAAAGACCAGTTGTATTTAACTCAATAATTTCCTCATGCTGGATCGGATTTCTACCTCCGGCAACGACACCTTCGGATAACATCTGCTGTCCTGCTTCTATATTATCAATCGTTCTGGCATCAAATTCAGATCCATCAGTTTTTCTGAATTTTTTGGTAACGCTTAGTAAACGTTTGTTGAATACGGCTTGCATTAATGCTCTCTCATCAATATTTGATTTCCCCGATCTTTTCTTCACTTCTGCTATATACCTTTTTAGAGCTTCAATGAAAGCGCTGTAATAGTCCTCATTTACATAATATTTTTCTGAAACTTTTCTAAGTTCAGGATGGATATGTCTCCAATGAAGATTGGGATATTCAGGAACTAAGTCATGTATGAATTGAACCGCAGCAGATTGATTTTGTTCGGGCAATTCAGATGAATCAATAGTATTTATGAGTTGTTCCACTTTTTCCTGAATCCCTTGCGGCAACGTATTATACCATTTATTGACATCAACTTTAGTTTTCTTTTTTATATTCTCGCGTCTCTTTTCTCTTCTTTGTTCCCTCCAATTACGTTCTATATAATTTATGCTATCTCTCAAAAAATCCCGTAACTCAGTTGATTTTTCATTTTCCCAGTCGATCGATTGTCTGTTTGTGGAAATAACGTCTTCATCCCAGTTATCAACAAAGTCAACATTAAGCCAGCCAGTAGTATATGAGAAAAAATGACTTGATTCAGACTGACCAAAGAATTCAGGACTGTTAATCATCCTGCCATTGGAAAATAAAGTTATTCCGCGTAAATGTGGTTTTAATGGTTTTTCGGTAGTAAGAATTAATCCGTTAATTTCATTTGCGTACCGATAGTCATGGTTTAACTCTGGCACTACTTTTTCAAATATCCATTCAAATTCAGCTTCGATATTTTCGTATTTAAGCTTGTTATTAACGAGTATTTCCTTATCATCATTTAAAGACAGGTTAACTTTAAAATCTTTAGCGGAAAAGTTAAACATCATTGCGAGGCTGACAGCCAAATTTTCTAATGAATATGGCGTTTTACGCTTTAATGATTCCAGCGTAATTGTTGTTCCGCTTTTTATTTTACTGATCTCTTTTTGGAATTTTGGTTCATAAGAGTGATCTGATTTGAGAATTTCATTCCAGTCAAGTATAAATTTTACTAACTGAAAGTCTTGAACAGTTTCAATTATAATTCTGTCCCCAATTCCAAATAATGCAAGCTTTCCCAATCCTTTTTTACCTGTGGCAACTCTCTGACAATTAGTTTTCATAAATCCTTCCTTTCTCCTGTTTCTTCCTATTCTAAGAAAAAACTCATTCACCTCATGGAAAGACATTCCTACTCCATCATCTTCTATGATTAATCTTTTAAAATCAGGATCGCTATCGTAAAGCTTTATATTGACAATCGTTGAACAAGCATCATAAGAATTAGCAATCATTTCCGCCAAGGCAGGAGGTAACGTAGAATACATTTTTACACCTAAGTGCTCAATGGTTTGAGGTTCAAAGCTCATTTTTAGTACTTCTTCACTCATTATGTTTTGGAATTGATAATAGCTTCTGCAATAGATTGGGCGTAACGTGGTGGAACCGCATTGCCAATAATTCTCGCGATTGAGCCAATACTGTTTCCCCGAAAAATATATTCTTTAGGAAAAGACTGCAAGACAGCTCCTTCTCTTAATGATAAACCACGGTTTTCCTCCGGATGCGCAAAACGGCCGTTCGAAACACTTATAAACTTTGTGGTAATTGTGGGTGAAGGTTTGTTCCACCATAATCTTCCAAAAGTATCTTTAAATGAATCGTCTTTGCCAACAAAGCATTTTAATTGCAGGTTCGGGATATCTGAAAATCCGTGACGATTACCACCATCCTTTTTAACATACTTTAACCTCTCAATGTTTTTTGAACTAAGTGATGCTGTAGTATGAAGGAAATCTGTTTCATCCTTATTACCGGCTTTAATTTTGGCAAATCCATTTTTTGGCCCAAGAACATCCGTTACATTTAATCTCGCCCCTTCTTTCTTTTGAGGGATTATCTCTTTCCGGGTTACTCTATTAGCAATTAAGGTAAAACGCCGGCGGTTTTGGGGTACACCAAAGTCATACACATTATGAACATCAAAATGTACGGTATATCCGTTCCTTTTTTCCTTTAACCAATCAATAAATGAAGCTAAGCCACTTTGTTCTTTTTTCCTTAGCACACCGGGTACATTTTCAACTACAACATATCCAGGCTTAAAGTATTCAACGAACCGTCTAAATTCAACTAATAGATTTTTTGATTTCTCGGATTTCGTTTTATCTGTATTTATTATGCTCCAGAATTGACACGGACTACAGCCTATAAGAATTAAATTATCATCTTTTATTGACAGACCTAATTTTTTTTGCAAGTACTTTTCTTTCAAATCAAAAACGTTTGCTTTTATAAATTCAGCATCTTTAATATTCTTCTCATATGTTTCTTTGCATTTTATTTCATTATCTATTCCTGCAAGCACCCTGACCCCCGCCTGTTGCATTCCATAACTCATACCCCCACCACCACAGAAGAAATCCACAGCCATTAGTTGTTCTAATTGTGCCATTTTTAGTAAATTTCGATTTCGAGGACTTCGGCACTGGACAATAATAAAAGTTGAATATTTTTAAAGAATTTGGAAGAAATTTTAAAGGCGTTACTATTTTGCAATTGTTTTCTGGCTTTAATATCAAGGTTCATATTTGGACACCTAGTTTTGAATGCCTAAATTTTTTTGGCATTTTTTTTCAAGCCAGCTAAGCTATTTTGATATATTTAAAAAACCGGTATATTTTGAGACACAACGAAAATTAAGTTGAATAGCTTAATTTCTAAGATTTTCTTTCCTTATAACAATACTTATAAAGTCATTTAAGTTAAGTATGTTTTCTTGCTGTTCCTTTGTATATGTAGAAATTAATTCTTTTGGCAAAACCAACTGTATCCTTTGAGTTAACATTTCATCGGTTTGATTTGTGCTTATTGCAGGTTCAAGAGTTATGAGGTGTTTTGGCCATATCCTGTCCGCTTCTGAAAGAACCTGCCGCCATCTGTCCTTGGCAGTGGTCTTTACTCCAAGCATTGTCAATAATGAATTTTGAAAATTTGGATCTCTGTATTCGATAATTCCCGGAAAGAGGAAATCAGGCTTGTTATTTCGTTCCGTTTTATTTTGTGTTGAAAATGAGAGTCGGTAGCTATTAAAAATAAAAGCGAGATGGTTTTCAAAAGCAAACCCTGCCCTTGACTTTCTTCGGTTTTGAACGCTGAGAGAAAACTGAATAAAATCATCAACATCGGTTCCATTGTTTCCGAACCCTTGTTTTAATTTTTCTTCTACAATATGTTTTTCCAACGCTTTAAATAATTCCAGTTCCCTCTGCATATAAGCAAGAATAGCTCTGTCAGGATCGTCAGTTGGAGAAATATCTTTAAACGTGGATCTGGTAAAATTTGAAAAAGCGGCAGTAGAAGGAAAAGTGTTTCCGAATTTATCCAATACCATATCAAGAAAATCCTCTTCAGTTTGTTCTGTGTCAAAACCTAATGCCGAGATGATATAGTTTCCGGCGAATCCCAACTCCGTTTTTTCCTTAGTCAAATCTTTAACAATAAATCTGTTTTCAACCTCAGCTAGGCCGAATAGCCATAAAAGCTGTTTTTCTGAGGTAGTGTTAGCCGGAGCAACTATTATCGCCAGTGAACTTTTGCCAGTCCTTCCTATTATAACTAAATCACCAACTGCGGCATTTTCAATTACAGTGTTCTCTGTATAGTAAAGTCTGTATTCTGTCCTTGTAGCATGGTTTCCCCGTGCATCATACCAGGTCAACGCGCCTTCAGCTTGAACCATCTTATCTTCTTCATCATTAAACAGAATGAACTTTCCATCGAACCTGATTTTGTCTGATCCAAAAATTTCTTTTAGTTGTGCAATTCCATTAAACTCATGTTGATTCGATGTTTCCGTAATTTCCACCTCTGTCAGTCGTTTGGCAGCAATTCCTGAAAAATAACTTGAAATAGGTTTTGACATTACTTTCTTTTTGTTTCAAGTACTTCAACTATTTTTTCACCGATAGCTTCAATCAATGGCATCACAACAGAGTTCCCAAATTGCCTGTATCCCTGATTCATTGAAACTGCATCCACAATAAAATGTTCCGGATAGCCCTGTAATCTTGCAGATTCACGAATAGTAAGCCGACGAGGATTTTTATCTTTTTGTGGAATTAGTATTTCTGATCCGTCTTTATAATATCGGGCACTCATTGTTCTGCTTATCCCATTTAAATCGACGAGTCCGAATCCAAAACCGTTTCCTTTTTCTTTGTGCTTTACGGAGTAATCCTGCAAATACTTCCATAAGTGATCAGTCAATGTATATTTCGGGTCAGGCCTTTTTTCAAGAATGTCTTTTATCTTTTTTGTAGGTTTTGGCAATTCAGGGAATTCAAACTTCTCTTTATAATTAAAAATTTCAGAGTCAAATCCTACCATGAATGTTCTTTCGCGGTTTTGCGGCACAAAATGCTTCCCGTTGATTACTTTATGGTGGAAAGAATAACCGAGCCCCTCAAGAGTTTCTTTAATTACCCTGAAAGTGTTTCCCTTGTCATGATTCACAAGGTTTTTTACGTTTTCAAGAAAGAATGCTTTCGGTCTTTTACTTTCGATTATTTCTGCAATGTGAAAAAACAGATTGCCCTGCTTTTCATCTTCAAATCCGTGCTTTCTCCCTAAACTGTTTTTCTTGGACACTCCGGCAATTGAGAACGGCTGGCAGGGAAAACCGCCACACAAAACGTCAAACTTATCCGGTATCCATTTTTTAGTTTCTTCTTTCGTTATATCGCCGAAAGGGATTTCACCAAAATTTGCATAGTAGGTTCTTTGAGCATATTTATCCCATTCTGATGAAAAAACACATTCTCCCTGATTGGATTGCATCGCTATCCTAAAACCGCCAATTCCTGCAAACAAATCAATAAAGGTAAATCGCGGTATAGCTGGTTTCGGAAACGGGATTGTGTCTTCAAACCTTAAAAGATATTGAAGTGCTTCTTCAGCAACCTTTGAAGTAATAACTTGGTCAAGATAGCCATCCAATAAATCTGTCGTAAATTCAATTGCGGGTTTTCTTAATTTCTTTTTACCACTTCTTAAATAATGAGTAATAAGAGCCGCCTTGTAATTATCAGGACCAAATAAGGCAACCTTCCATAATTTATCTGATACATTATATATCCTGCTGCTTATTAATTCCGCCTTCTTTTCTGCAATCATTTACTTTTTCTTTTTCCCATTGAATACATCAGCATTGAAGAATTCCTTCAAAGAAATTCCCAATGCATTTGTGATCTTAACCAAAGTGTCAATGGATATGTTCTTCCTTCCCTTCTCTACGTGGGTGAGATAACTTCTTTCTATTTCTGCGTCGTATGAAAATTTCTGTTGAGATAGCTTTTTGGCCTTGCGCAGTTGGGCAATTCTTTCGCCAATGGCAACTTTCATATCCATCTTGTAAATGTATTTTTACGTGTGCCCAAAAGCGGTATGCTTTAGAACACAATGTGAATTAGTGAATAAATAATTGCAGAGAGGGAAACGGTAAAAGAGGGAGAAAAAGTTTACCGGAAATTAGTTTGGTTACTTAACTCGTTTTAAAAGTAAGGCCAGTGTTTTTTGAAGTTTTGATGGTTTAAGATTGCATTCCCAAATGGTAATCACTTTCCAACCGCCTTTCTTTAAGGCTTTGGTTGTCTTTTCATCATTGGCAATATTTCCGTTTATCTTATTCAACCACCATTCTGTTCTTGTTTTGGGAACTACAAAGTATTTGCAGTTTTTATGGCCGTGCCAAAAGCAGCCATGCACAAAAATTACTGTTTTGTATTTTGGTAAAACAATGTCCGGTTTGCCTGGAAGAGTTTTGTCGTGCAGTTTATAGCGGTAGCCGTTGGTATGAAGGAATTTCCGCACCAGCATTTCGGGTTTTGTGTTTTTGCCCTTAATCATGCTCATGTTGTAACTGCGTATTTCCGGAGAGTGGACATCAGACATTTTTCAAAGGTAGATAAGAGTTGAGAGTTTAAGGTTAAAAGTGCAGGGGTTGCAAAATGAAAAAATATTATGATCCCAGGATAATGGTACCAAACCAAAATAAAATTTCTCCATTTTTATTTCTTTACTGTGATACAACCTCCTTCGGATATCATAGTTGGCACTTATCACTGCACAAAATACTCTGCTATTGCCAACATTTATGGAACCCCGACCGGTGATGACTTGTTTCTTCATTTCTTTCGTCACATTGCCATCGAACAACCTGAAATGTATATTGTTGAGAATGTTCCGGGCATGAAAAAATTTATAGTAGTGATGGAGGCAATGATGAAGTTGCCGCAATATTATGTGAATGTCTTTTGCCCGGTTAATGCTTCCAACTGGCTTCCCCAACTACGGAAAAGATTGATCCTGGTCGGCTCAAAGAGACCATTTTTTATTTCTGAACCCCGGCAAAAGAATAACCGGCCGCGGTTAAAAGATCTATTGGAAAAGTATCCTGTTGTTGAGATGCCGGAATATGTGATCAGCAGGATCAAGGGGAAGTACAGGGATCGGCCCATTGTTACTGACCCGGATATTCCTAACGCGCTTGCGCCAACCTGCGTGGCGCATTATGCAAAAGACCTGGGAACGAGGTTGGTAAGAGATTCGAAATCAAAATATGGCGTAAGACCTTTTACGGTCAGGGAATATGCAAGGCTACAGGGCTTCCCGGAGGATTTTCAATTTGAAAATAAAAGAAGTTCCTACAAATTAATTGGCAATGCAGTGCCCGTGCCGATGGGGGAATGGGTAGGGAGAGAGGCGATGAGATATTTCTCGTTAATGTGAAAATTTGAAAATGTGAAAATGTGAAAATGGGTGCCGCTGGATCTTTCTTTCTTTTTTGAGTTATTTCTTTTGGTTTCCTTTCTTTTGTCTTGATACAAAATCCACCAAAGGTCGGACAGGAAAACAAAAAATATAAGCGTTTTTGTTGTTGTTTTTAAAGGTGCTTATGAGATCGCTTCGCTAAGTTCTAGGAAAACCCGATCGCTCCGCGCGTTTTTCCTTGCTCGCGCGCGGCAAAAGCCTTTATCAGGACCAGTTATTATTTGGAAGGTTTTTAATACATAAGGTTTGCCAGGTAGTCATTAATTGTGGAGCTTATATCGGTATCAGTGGGTATGAAGGAATTTTCTTACCAGTCTTTTAGGCTTTGTGTTTTTGCCTTTGATCATGCTCATGTTATAGATGGGTATTTGCAGGGGAGTGCAAACCTGCCATGGAGCAAAGTTAATTAGGCCTTTTCTTTTGCCTTGATGCAAAAGAAACAAAAACCGATAGCAACCGTACAAGGAAAATTGATCGCTCTCCCGATAACTATAGGGATTTTTTCAGGCTCGCGCGCGGCAAAAGCCAATTGATAATTTGTAGATTAAAGTGTTGCCATTTGATGCAGAAGGCCTGGTACCAGTATCTATGAGTTGTGTTTTTGCCTGAATTAACAGAGAGTCAATTTGAAAATGGGAGAACTACAAAAAGGAAGGAATTAATGTACTAATTTAAAAATAGGATCGGTATGACCGATATTATTGTTAAGGCAAAGTGCTGAAGATGAATTGTGACTCCGGTTAAATGCTTAATAAAAGATCGTCCAGCTGGCTTTGTGAAGAATACTTATAAACAGGGATACTTATAACTGTATTCATTTTTTTGTGTTGAGTTCTTGCAACAGCATGAAGCATGTGCATGACTTCATCATTTGCATTAGACACTACCAGGTTTTTTTTCAATTGCTGAGCATAATTTACTTTGTCAATGTAAAACTGATCGGCAAACGACCTACTGATATAATCCACATTTGAAAAATCCAGCTCGATATAATTACATGATTCTTTCTCAATCAACTTCATCAATATAGAGGAAGCCTCTCTTGTATGAACCATTGTGCCAATGGATTCTGAAACTGATATGGTAGTTGTACAATTCATAAAGGGAAATGCAAATGTAAATTAATTAAAGGGGTTCATTATTCAACAAAATCGTAAAAATTAAATTCACTGGGTATAACAGTCGGAAAACGTAAAGCAATAAACGTACCCTGAAAGTAAATATTTTTTTCGACACTTACAATCATCTCTTCATTAACTGCCTGGTAAAAGGTGGTGTTGCCCGACCATAAAAACAATTTTCCTTTCAGGCCATTGACCAACATGTTCCTGGTGGTCGAAATACCAAACCCTCTTGCTTCCGCCCGATCTTTTGTTGAATTGCCTGATAATGCCAGTTGAATTGCTTCAATTTCATTTACCGGATTAAATTTAGGATTGTCGAGGAAGGATTGATAGATACCCTTTCCGGCATCGCAAATGCACAAATCAAGGTAATTACTTGCCGGATAAAACTGTGCAAATACAAAAGGTACAGTTTGATGACAGCCCTTTGCATCAAGGAATTTTCGCACCACCATTTCATGCTTTGTGTTTTTGCCTTGATGTGGCTCATGTTAAAATTGCGGGTTTCTTTTGTGTGAACATCGGCCATTTTATATACTTACCGAAGTTAGAAACATGGAATGTTCAATTTGGTAGTTTATCCAAAGATTTCAACTCAAATAATTTCGATTTATAAAAATGAAAAATTAATTTTAGAAAAAATTTCAATCCACTAATGAAGATGCCCGCCAAAATTATTGCTGCTTTTTGTATTTGTGTTTTTGTAGCCTGCAATAAACCTGCTGCACCTGCCGATAGTCCGGCCACCGATACCACAACAGTTAACACAGATACGACAGTAATAGCAAAAGACAGCATTGTTCCACCGGGCAACGTGTACATTGTGGGAGTGGAATCGTACGCCTACAATATTAGTGGTATCAAATACTGGAACAATGGACAATCTTTTCTTGTTACCGACACACTTCACTATTACGTTCCCACTTCCATATCCGTTTCAGGAGGCGATGTGTATGTTTCAGGTTACCAAAAGATTTTGGACACAGCCAGTTCACCCGGATATAACATGGCTGAATACTGGAAAAACGGTGTGGCCCACCGGCTTGTGGACAATTGCAAGAGTGGCGAGGCTACTGCGGTTACGGTTTCAAGTAATGATGTTTATGTACTTGAACAAGAGTATTATGACAGTCTCCCGAATTACAGGTTGTATACGGTGAAGTACTGGAAAAACGGGAATCCTGTAACGCTTATTACGAGAGATGGAGAGGCTGGAGCAAGGTCGATTTTTGTGTCAGGAAATGATGTTTACGTGGCAGGCTCAGTAATGTTTGAAAGGAACGGGATCAACTATTCCACTGCGGCCGTTTATTGGAAAAACGGGAAGATAGTATACCTGACGGACGGGAGTAAAACATCAGAGGCCTCATCAATTGTCTTGTCGGGTAACGATGTATATGTTGCAGGCCATGAAGACTATAAAGCAAAGTACTGGAAAAACGGAGTAGCAGTTAATCTTCCCGAAAGCCAAAGCAGTGGCTATAGCACCGATTGGGTAGTGCCAATCGCCATAAACGGAGATAATGTATATGTTGCCGCGTCGTTGGGTGATGGTACTGAGTATATTGCAAAGCAGTGGTTAAACGGGAATATGCAGGAGCTTTTTAAGGATGGCACTGATAATGTCGCGACAACAGGTATGGCTCTTTCAGGTACTGATGTTTATGTTTCGGGATATGGAGACAGGAAGGCGATTTACTGGAAGAATGGCGTAGCTTACACTCTAACTACCTATCCAAGAGATGAAAATCTTTTGAGGGCTATGGGAATCTTTATAACAAAGTAATTCCCGATAAGCTGCTTTGTCCGTCCTATCGTTTGCAATTGAATTCTTCCAGATAGTTGGTTTAAACGCCTAACTGAAGCAGCACTTTACCCTTTATTTCTTATCAATCTTAAACCGCCTTTTTGCACCTGTGGGCATTCGTACAATTTATCCTGCAGCGCGTATTCGCTTACAAGCAGGTTGGGTATTTTGATAACCTGGCCATTCTTCATTTCAATTTTCACCACCACAAAACTACTTAAAGGATTCCGGTAGCTTCCCGGCCTGTAAAAGAGCACCCGGGAAATATCTTTTTTGTCATAAATCTTCGGATGCTGCAGGTCTCCAAAATAAAAACTGTCATTACCCCTGGACATAATGAGAATCTTATTTTTCGCATATCGGTAGTAATTCCAAAACACAAGCAGGTTCAGGCCGCCACCAAAAAAAGAAAAGTAAAATAATAATAAAGCCGCAAGTCCCACTGGTGAAAGACCACCCCTGGGACCAAAGATCATTACACATGGCAAAATAAGGAAGATGGCAAATAATATTCCCGTTGTATTCACCAGGTAATCTTTCACCCTTTTGCCAGTAATGGTGTAATGAAAATCCTGTGTTACAAAATGAATAAGATTATGTTGCAGGATTGTATTTTCTTTTTTGAAGTCGCTAAGGTCAAACACTTCACTTTCAAAATAGTTATTTATGTAAGAAAAAGCGTCTTCCTTTTGATAAAAGCTTTTTGTAAAGAGCTCGTGCTGGTCATTAAAGAAATGCAACACGAATTTTCCGTTGTAAAAAAGAGCAGAATTTTAAAAAAGTATCGATCGGCTTTTCTATTGTCACCGAGGGGTTGGTAAGGCTGACCCGAAGATGTTCCCTTTCAGTTGACCAGGGAAAGTTGTTGATACACCCGATAGTTTCTTCGTAAGTTCTAAGCTTAATATCGACGAACTCGCCGGGTTCAAAATTTCCATGCTGGATTTTAGTGTTAAGCAGCATAAGCAGTAGTGCTGTTTGTTTATAAGGAATAACGAATATAGGTAGAAAATTGTTTTGTATTCAGGCGTCTTGATGGTTATTTCCTCCGACCAATTGATGTTTCACCCTTGTAGACAGTCACCCTCCCCGATTTTCTTTTATTTTGATTATTTCGTTTATTTCGATTAATTTGCAGTATTCTAAAAAAATTATAACGATGAGAGTATCAGAGCCAATAAGAAAACCCTCAAAGCTTGACCAAAAGATTGCAAGCGAATCTTACGACGCTTTAACTTCGGTAATAGAGCAACTGAATTCTGAACAACCAGAAATAGAAATTGAAGAAACGAGCGAAAAAATCAAAATTCCCTTAAGTGCCCTAAGGCTTTTAGGGGATATTTTAAAAGCTATGGGACAAGGTAAATTAATCTCTCTTGTGCCTATAGCTTCTGAGGTAACTACCCAGGCAGCAGCTGAATTACTTGGGTGCTCAAGGCCTCATTTGGTCAAGCTACTTGAAGATGGAAAGATTGCTTTTACCAAAGTTGGAAAACATCGCAGAATCAAAATTGAGGATATTACGAGGTATAGAAAACAAATGAAAGCGCATCAGAAACAAAATATCACGGATATAATGAATTTAGACGAAGAAACCGGTTTGTATGATTCATAGTGTTCGATTTACCGCTGTCTTAGATACCAATGTTGTCTATCCTGTTATTGTGAGAGATATTTTGTTTTGGTTTGCCTATTATGACCTTTATACTCCTAAATGGAGCGAACATATATTTGATGAATGGAAAAGAGTGATGAAAGAAAAAGGGGTTGCGGAGGAAGAGGCAAATAAAAGAATAGCAAAGGCAAATTCCGCCTTCCCGGACGCTTTAGTACAAAATTATAAACGCTTAATAGACTTTTTAGAATTACCAGATAAAGACGATTGCCATGTGCTGGCGGCAGCAATAAAAACCAACGCGAATTTGATAGTAACGAACAATATCAAAGATTTTCCGGAAGAATATTTGCAGTCGTTTAGTTTGAGTGCAAAGACTGCTGACGACTTCCTGACAGATATTATAGACCTAAACCAGGAACAAGCGGTGGCAGCATTTAAAGAAATGGTTTTGAATAAAAAGAATCCTAAACAGGATGAATTTGAGGTCTTAAATCTTCTGAAAAATGCCGGCCTTAAAGACACAGCAAATTATTTGCATGCTTTGTTGTAAATCCTTTAAAAAATCTCAGACTCTTATAAATTTCTGCTTTTTCTTTTGCCCGGTTCATTCTTTGGGCACAGTGGAGCGAGCGTGAATGTGAAAATTTGGAATTTTGAAAATGAGGAAATGAGGCGCCGCCAGAATCATTCTTTCTTGTTGAAGCAATTTCGATTGGTTACCTTTCTTTTGTCTTTATACAAAATCCGCCGAAAGCGAAACAAAAGATCGCCTATAACGATTTTTAAATATTTTAGAATGAGTGATTAATAAAAAGCAAATATTGCCAGATGCGGAAAAATAGTAATCTTAAGCAGCAACAATATTAATAAAACTGCAGTTAAAGCAGCAACAATGGAATTTGTCTTATTTGTATTATTATACTTTTTTTTGAATTCCTTTGAATTGTCGACAGCTATATCAATTGCACCATAAATTATTATTAAAAGGCAAAAGGATTCTACGATTCCCAAAAGTGTTCTGATTAAACCGATCTTGTCGAATAAAAAGTAAGGGATCAAGACAACAGGAGAAAAAGTGAACAGTAATAAAAAGATAAATGAGAATATCCCTATGAGTTTCTGTTTCTTCCCCTTATAATTATCAATAAAGTCATAGGACAAATTCATATTCAAAACCCTGTTACAATCCAATATGAAAACATCACCCGGGATGTCTTTAAAAGCTTTGTCATTTACGCTATACCGCATTGCGTTTGTGAGGTAAATTCGTTCCAACTTATCGGATTTGTGGGATAAATCGTATTGAGAAATGATACCGGTATACAACATGTTTTTTCCATCCTTTTCAAAGTCAGCCAGCAAATCAGCGCGTGTGGAAACCCATTTACCCTTTTTGGGAATAGCGTTCTTAAAATCTTTTGTTTTAACGATTTCACCCTTAAAATAATAATGCCAGATATTGGCGAACCGTAAGGTAGAATAGGTTATATCTAATTTTGCCAGCCAAACTACCTTACGGGCAATAAAACCGAAAAAGCATCCAAAAACCATCGAAAGAAATAAATAAAATATTCCGTTTCTCAAATTAATGTAATCAAGATCAGGAAGTTTTTTATCAATTACCTGGTTGTAAAACTGGGCAACCGGCTGGCTAATGCTATTGAAATTAAAATGAAAGCTGTCCCTTAGTATTTTGACGGTAAGGTATTGGATGATCATTCCTAAAAAAATGCTTAAAAAGAAACGGTCGTACCACTCCCCTAAACCAAATTGCTTTGTAGAAAAACCCGAGAAATAAAGTCTCCTGAAGAAATATCCCGGCAGGTAAAATGCCAGGACCAATACTATACCGATAATACTTACCTGAAAGTCCATTATAAAGCAGCAGTTTGGTGTTTTTGTTTTATGGCGCTACAACCAATGTTTCGCCCGAAGAGAGTTTTACTCTTTGTTCCTTATTAGTTTTCTTCACATTTTTTATTGCCTCCATATACTTCTTTTT
Organism: Ginsengibacter sp.; assembly: GCA_051960475.1. Lineage (GTDB taxonomy): Bacteria > Bacteroidota > Bacteroidia > Chitinophagales > Chitinophagaceae > Ginsengibacter. The sequence continues at coordinate 56,474 of JBQCEG010000082.1, read as the reverse complement.
ATCAGTTTCATTGCTCATGATATCTTCAAATTCATTGTTGAGCTGGTTTGAATCCGGCGAAAAAAGCAAGTAAAAGATTTTTGAAGTGTAGTCTGAAAGAATTTTTAATGCACTCATAGTTTATGTTTGAAAGAGGATAATTCAATTTATTTTCTAACTTCTAAGCAATTCCCGCAAAAGTTTTGCCGTAAAAGTAAACGGTTTTTATAAATGCAGGATAATCGACTACAATTGAATTTCAACGGTTCTCATGCAGTTTTCAAAAGGCGGCTAATCAAACGTTATGTAAATATAATAAACAATTTTAAGTTGAAGAAGTAAACTTCCTTTATAAAGTTACGTGGCGGTAGTTAATTGGAAAATTTGAAAATTTGAAAATGGGGAACCACAAAGACGGGAAGACAGAAAGAAACACGAAGAAGATGGGAAAGGAGTGCATATCAGGAGTGCTTGAAACTTCTGAATAGAAAGCAATACCAGTAGTTACAGAACTGGTCAAATAATATTTGGATTATATTTTTTTATTGGCCGTGGAAGATAATACCACGGATTAGATCTTCATTTAAGACGCAAATCTGGATATGCAACCGTGAGGAAAAATTTGCAGTAGGATATATAGGCTCCCCTTCGACAAAAGCGCATCTTATGGTATCGTATTTAAGGTTGGGATTGTTTTCTCTTGATTTATGTAAATGCTTAAATACTGCGGCATCTAATTTTCGGTTATTGCCATCATTAACAGGCAACGGTGTACCTGCCTGGGCATAGATCCGTTCAATATCCTCATAAGCTTTTTTCAATATCAAAAGAGATTCCAGTTCTACCAGGTTTAAACAGTTGCCAAGTTCTATTATAGCTCCAATAACGAAAGGTGTTTTTATTTGCTTCCTGTTAAATTGTAAATTCTGAGAAGTTTCAATCGCATATTGTAAAGCCCTTTCAGGATTTTGTTCCCAAAAATAAATCCCGGCACCCAGCCAATCCCACTGATTATTACTAGGCTTCAAATCAGCTTTCCCATTTAACACATTCAGACCTACTTCCTTATCACAACAGAAATAATTTCAAAAAGGGCATGAGGGACAAAGGGGACAGCAAAAATTAAGATTGAAGGAAAGATTAATCCGGTTGTTTTTTTGGGTGAACCGGTTTTTTGCAAAAAAAGGGTAATCTCCCCCTATTAATAAGAAAATCCGTTCTCTATTTTTGGTAATAATCTATTGTTAAACCCAAAACCCCAGAACTATGCCTTTAGAATTACTTACCATTAAAGACCTGCAGCAGTTTAAGAATGAACTGATCGCTGAATTGAATAACATGCTCAAATTATATGAAAGCAGGGAACCGAAGAAATTATTAAAGACCAGGGAAGTGTGCCGGCTCCTGCGTGTATCGGAAGGAACGTTGCAAAACCTCAGGCGCAATAACACGGTTTGTTTTTTAAAAATTGGCGGCATTCTTTATTATCGTTACGAGGATATTGAACGGCTGATGAAGCGAGGAAAGTAGATTCAGGGCCAGGACAGTAAGTTCAAAACTGTGCTATCGTAAAGAACATTTATTCGACAGAATCACCCGGAAAGATGTCGTGCGAAGTGACAAAGTAAACAAGGCTTGCCGTGTTTTTACAGCCGGTTTTTTCGAGAAGACTGCTGCGGTAATTTTCCACGGTTTTAGGAGCCCGATGTATTTTTTTCGCGATCTCTTTGGATGACATCCCTTTACACAGGAAGGGAATTATTTCTTTTTCCCTGTCGTTTAATTCTAATTTTTGAGCTATCCCGGGATCAGGGCAGTCCACCAGTTCCTTCATAATCTCTGCACTGCCGCTGCAATAATAGGAATGATTATCGTAGACGGCCCTGATGCCTTTAACAATTTCACTGGAATGAGCGCCCTTCAGCAGATATCCCCTTGCTCCTGCACCGATCATTTGTTCTAATTTGAAACCATTGGTGTACATGGAGTAGGCAATGACAATGATACCCGGTAATTTCTTTGTAATGATACGTGTAGCTTCGACACCATCCATGACAGGCATTTTGATGTCTGCGAGTATCACATCAGGAATGAACTTTTCTGCCTTTTCGATCATTTCCAGTCCGTTGGATGCTTCGGCAACAATTTCAATATCTTCAACGTCTTCGAGCATTACACTAACACCAATTCGGATCAATTCATGATCGTCGGCAACAAGTACCTGGATTGGTTCCTTCATAGCTAATTGAGTTGGTTAAGATTGGGAATAGTAATATGGTAAGAAGTTCCGCTACCGGGAATTGACTGAAGGTTAAGATCCCCACCGAGGATAGTGGTCCTGTTATTCAAAATGCGCATGCCAAGACCACTGCCATGCTTAGCAACCCTGACCGGGTCAAAACCAATACCATCATCGGCAGTCCGGATCAGCAATTCATTCCCGCTGACAGACAAATGGATCTTAAGCGACTTAGCCTTTGCATGTTTTACCGTGTTGTGAATAATCTCCTGGATGATGCGGAAAATATGAATACCTGTTGAGATTGGTATCTCAGGCACCCTCACTGATTGAAAGGTTATAGTGAGGCCGGTATCCTTTATAACCTTGCCTTTCAATTCATTGATGGCAAAAACCACTCCCTTCTCAAGAAGTGCTTCGGGCATCATCATGTTGGACATCCACCTGATCCTGGAGAGTATATCATTCAACAAAACAGACAATTCGTCCACATCCCTTTCAATATTCACGGATGAGGCGTTTAGTTTTTCAGCTTTTATTTTGCAGAAGGAAATGAGCGGGCCTATTTCATCATGGAGGTCAGCAGCCAGTCGCAACCGTTCGTTTTCGAGGGCCTCCGTTTCAAAAATGACCCTCCGCAAATTGGATCTAAGAAACTGCCGCTGGTAACTGAGGCAAAAGTATATTATACCGATAAGCGCCACGGCCACCAACAAAGTGAAGATCAGTATGGTTCTATAAAATATATCTTGCGGGGAATACATAATAAAGCACAGGCATAAAGCAGGTTACAAAGCAGGTTAATGACCGATAAGATAATAAAAATATCTGAATATAGATCCGCATCGATTTTAAAACCGAAATACAAAAAGGATTCAATAAAGATGCGGTATAAAAAATAGATGATGAATGCAGTTCCAAAAATAAATTTCGCGTTCAACACGAGGCTGCGACCGGATTCAAAAATCACCTTGCTGATGAGGTTCATGCTCATTAAAACGATTATCGCTGAACTTGTGATCCTGAAGCCCACCTTTATTTTGCTGAGTTCGGAAAGCGGGAGATTTTCAGCCAGCCATACCATGATCATGAAAGCCATATAAATTTGGAAGGCATGTTTATAAAATGACATCATTTTCCATTTTTTAAATTGCCATCCTATAAGTAAGGCTTCAGCCAGTACATAAATGTTGTTGCCGGGCGCAGTATTGATATGCTGTTTTGTGAGCAGGAAACTCACTATTTCATTTACTGAAGCCAGCCAGATGCAATAGATAAAAGGGTGAAAAGCCGTATCGATCTTTTTAAAATTTACCAACCCAATCACTGCTGCTATCAGAATACTGAAACTGAAGCTTACAAACAGGAGATAATTCATATTTCTGCGCTTAGCTGTTTAAAGGAGAAGGATCAGGACAGATGGGCGGACAACGCTGGCCTTCTTCCACGATCACATCATCACCGGAACCTTCAGCAGAGGAGGCGGAAGATGAGGAAGGCAGCAAATCCTGGTTATCGGCATTTACTGCTACAACCACTGCATGCAGCTGAAGGTTTTGATCCATTCCATAGTATAACCTCAGGCCTTCACAACCGGGAGTTGCCAGCAGTTTATCGAAGGCGGCGCGGTTAAAGGTTTCGCTAAGAGGTAAAATGTCCTTTCCCTTGTAATCCTGCGCGAGGATATTCTCACGGTTGTTCCTGTAAGTGGAGGTCATTTCTACAGCCTGGCTGAGGGTAATGAAATGGGAGTTTGTTGGCAATGGTGTGTTAGAATTGCTCATAAAAAATGGTTTTGAGTGTGAATAAACCGGAAAGGTGGGGAATAGGAATGAGAAAAAACAGGGGGAAAATACCCTTTTTTTTGGATGCTGGATTCTTGATACTGGGTGCTGGATGCTGGGGGCTGGATGCTGGGGGCTGGATGCTGGAACGTTGAATTAAATCATTAGATTATTACATTATTGGGGAGCGATGCTGGATGCTGGGGGCTGGGGGCTGGATGGGTGAATGGTGAATCGTCAATGGTCAATGGTCAATGGTGAATGGTCAAGGGTCAAGGGGTCAATATACAAATGATCAATAGTGTGAATTGTTTAAGGGAACTGGTAGGATTGGGGATTGATCGGAAAGGAAAGGCGGGCTGGTTTTCTGTTGGACAGGGACGGTGGATTTCCTCCGGTCCTGCCAGACAGGGAGGGTGCAGAAAAAATTGGGAGATGTGGAAACACCTCCCTCTTACTTGATTATGAGAAAAAATAGTTATAGCCGTGAAGCTTGCAATTATTTTTTGATTTTTACGAGTAATAGTGACCAGGCGGCGATTAGTAACAGTATGGCCGAACCACCATAAATGAGGGATAAGCCGATGTTCGCATCCCTCAATACGCCCCCGGCAAATACCATAATTCCTCCAACAATCGTACTCAGAAAATTCAGGAATCCGTATCCGGTGGCAATGTATTTTTCATCAATTACCTGGCAAAGCAGTGGCATCAGGTTGGCATCATTAAACCCCCTGGCCAATCCATACACCACCATCCCCGCTATTGCTATCCCGAAATTATAAGTGTATGACATTAGAAACAGGAAAGGTGCTCCAATAGTAAATCCAAGAATGATGATATACAATCTTCCTTTTTTGTTGACCTGAAACCACCGGTCGGCGAGAAAACCGCCGATAATGACCCCTGCAAAGGAGCCTATTTGAACATACCCGGTGGCCGAAATACCTGCCTGCCCCAGTCCCAGTTTGAAATGACTTTTCAGGAAAACCGGCAGCCACCCATAAATAAGCCAGTTGACGATGCCATAGGCGCAAAAGTAAAACAAGAGGATCCTGAAAGACAGTAATGAAAATAACTTAAATGATTTCCGGAGATTTACAGGCGTTGGAGCAGTTTCTTTAATTTCCTGCTGGTGGCCGGCCGTTGGTTGCGGCCTGCGCAGAAAAAGCAAAAGAACGACAGCATACAGGACACCAAATAATCCAAAAACCTGGAAGCCGGATCTCCATCCCCATAATTCGGAGATGTATCCACCAAGTCCCCCTAATGCCAATCCTGCATAAAGTCCGCTCATATGAATTCCTGTTGCGAGTGAGCGGGTAGCGCCTTTATGATAATCAGTGATTAGTGCCAATGCAGCCGGAATGTAACAAGCTTCGCTAATGCCCATGCAAAGTCTTGCGGCTACCATTTCGTGAAACGAATGCGCAAAACCTGTCCATAGGGTTACCACGGACCACACTGCTACACTAAAAACAATTACAGGTTTTCTTCCATACTTATCAGCGAAATATCCTCCTATGGGGCTAAGAATCCCATAAGACCAAAGGAATACAGAAGTCAGCAAACCGAACTCTGCATCGTTAATAGTAAAGGCATTTACGATCGGATCTCTCATAGAAGTGATCAGGATGCGGTCGAAGTAATTAAGAAATGCGACGACCCAAAGAAGAGCTACCACCATCCATGGATACGTTTTAGAGAATACCTTTTTTGAGAACATACTGAAGATTAACGTTAAAGAATGGCAACCGGCCCTAATAGTATTTATGCGAAGCAAATATAGGTAAAAGCAATTTATGTAGTACATTATTATCGTACTGGTAGTTAATATTTATCTACAATCGGGAAATTTATTGAAATAAATTTAAAATAAATAATACATAAATTTTCTTTTTTACCCTATTTTTACCGAAAAAATATAATGAGAAAATTGCTTGCCATGGCTATCGGAATAATTACGCTATTCTCTGCGGAGGAATCCGAGGGCCAGACCATAATACCCCTTTATAAGGAAATTCCTAATTCTATCGCTTCTAAAGTAGTAAGAGAGAAAAATGATTCGACTTCAAAAAGGGGCAAGATCAGTCACGTGACAGATCCTACCCTTGCCGTTTTTCTGCCGAATGCATCTGTTGCCAATGGGACAGCAGTAATCATATGCCCCGGTGGAGGATATTCCTACCTTGTGATCAATGATGAGGGCTATAATGTAGCAAGGGAACTGAACAAGAAGGGAATTGCTGCTTTTGTGCTGAAGTACCGTTTACCGGATGACAGGATCATGAAAGACAAGTCGATAGGTCCACTCCAGGATGCCCAGCAGGCAATAAAGATGGTAAGGGAACATGCAGCAGAGTGGAAGATAGACACTTCCAAAGTCGGTATTATGGGTTTTTCAGCAGGGGGACATTTAGCCTCTACCCTTTCTACCCACTACAAGAAGTCTTACATTGACAACCGGAGGCACATAAGTTTGCGACCTGATTTTTCAATTTTACTTTACCCGGTTATCAGCTTTCAGCCGGGAATATTGCATAAAGGAAGCAAGAAGGCGTTGATAGGGGCAGATGCTGATTCAAGCCTCGTAAAAGAATATTCAAATGAGTTGCAGGTAACCGCGGATACGCCTCCTGCTTTTCTCGTAGCTTGCACGGATGATAAGATAGTACCAGTCGCTAATACAATCCGGTATTACCTTGCGCTACACGATCATGGTGTTCCGGCAGAGATGCACATATATGAGTACGGAGGCCATGGATTCGGGCTTCACAACAAGACAACAAAAGACAAATGGATCAACCGGTGTTTTCACTGGATGGAGGCGAATGGCCTGTTGAATGCCCAGTAGGTGATTGGTGCAGGAAAAGCCGTAAGGTAACCTGATTTTTTTGGTAAATAAGAGCGCTTTTCAATAGTCTCTTCAGGTTTCAAGCAAGAAAGCGGGCAGCATTTCTTTTGCCTTTTTGCGGGCCGGTTCTACCTCACTTTCGCTTATCCACCGGTAGGGCCACCGCAAGCGGGTACCGAGCGGGCACCAATTTCCTATAGCGACAAGAAATTTATCAAGGGCAGGATTAGAATAAGCCTCCTTTTGAAAGGGAGCAATGACCTCCCGGAAAAACCCGAGTATCCGCGCTTCGATTAATAGCGCTTCCGTAAGATCCTCCTGCATAAGCTGCCACCATTTTTGTGCTCCTTTGGGGCTCAGGCAGGCAACATTTGAGTAAGCTCCTGCTGCAACTTTTTGTTGAACGCCCGTGGCGAGGAAATGGCCGGGGATAAAGACCGCGATTTGGGTACTAATCGTTCGCATTTCTTCAAACCATGAGTTATCACCTGAGCCGACCTTTATCCCGATCAATTCAGGCACCTTTTGTGCAAGCCATTGAAGCTCTGCAGGGGATAATACTTTCTTTGAATGAGGAGGATTATAGAGTACAAGGGGGATCCCACCGGCGACAGCCGCCAATCTCTGCAGGTATGAAACCTGTTCTTCGGCGTTTAGCGGTATCCAATCAGGAAAAATAACCTGGAAAGCGCCGGGATTCAGCCTTCTTAACCGTTTTATTCTTTCGAACGTTACTACAGGCACGGGATGACTTGCACCGATTTGAAAGGGGACATTGGCCTTCGTACACTTTTCGGCAAGCAGAAATTGAATTTCGTTGAATTCTTCCTCTGCCTGGTTGTGCATTTCCGCTGCCGTTCCATTTGAATAGATACCGTCAAGACCTGCCGTAATAAGATAATCTATTTCCTCCCGGAGCCTGATAAAATCAATTGTTTGATCAGGGTTAACAGGCAGTAATACACTGCCCCAATTGCCAAAGAGGTTTCTTGAATTAAGCAATACTATTTAAGCTTTTTCAAATCCTTTAAAAACACTTTTTGAAATACAATACCTTCATAAGGAATTTTTGTACCTGCTTCAAACAGGCATCCGATAGCCCCATCGGGAAGGATGGAAAGGTCGGAATAGGCTGACGGGCCGGTATAAAGTGTTTTGTATAATGGCCAGGTTTTACCTTTATTGTAACTTACCCTCACGGTCATGTTACTCCTTGAAACCTGGCTTGCGGGATTTAAGAAGACAAGCGCTTTTTTACTTTTTGGATAATCATACAACTGAAGGCTTCCTTCACAGACGGGTTCGGGTAATGCGGGGTCTGCATGCATGTGTTTCCAGGTGCGGGCACCGTCTTTACTGATTGCTACCTGGCGGTTGCGGCTTTTACCAGAATTACGCATATTCAGCATCAAATTGCCATTAGGCAATTGAGCGACGGCTGACTCGTTCACTCTATCCTTTGGCGCAGTACCACCCAATATCCATGTTTTGCCATGATCGTCTGAATAGATGGCATGAGAATAACTGATCTTTGTATCCGCGGTCACGTGATCACAGGCGATAACGAGCCGCCCCTTATATTTCCCTTTAGTTACCTGGGTTCCTGCTCCCGGGCCGGTTGCATACCATGTCCAGCCAGGCTGTTTCACTTCTTTAGTGATCTCTACCGGCTTTGTCCACGTTTTTCCATCATCAGAGGAAGAAAGGACATACACCCTTCTTGTATCTTTACTTGTACCACCGGTAATTGCTTTCTCATGGTCTGTCCCGAGGTTCCAGGTAGAGAGCAGGATTATATTGCCATTGCTCCGGTCAACCACAGGTGCCGGATTACCGCATGTATTGGTACTGTCGTTCCACACTACCTCCAATGGGCCCCAGGTATTTCCTCCGTCAAATGAACGTTTGACCACCAGGTCTATATCACCGGCGTCGCCACAATTGTTTTTTCTTCCTTCTGCAAAGGCAAGGACTGTTCCTTTTATTGTGGTTACCATTGCCGGAATCCTGAAACAACTATACCCATCCTCTCCTTTCCTGTAGATGAAGTTAAGATCCTGTGATTGAGCCACATTTGTAGTTGCAAGCGCCAAAAAACAAATGAATAGCCTATAAATTTTTTTCATGCCTACGTATTTAAATGATTCCTGTTTATTAATAAATCAGCTTCAAAAGCATTTACTTCAGGGAAGCGGCTTTTTCCCTTTACTACGCGACCCAATCTTGGTTTCCTTTCATTGTAAACTTCCACAGCATCTGCGTCTGCATAGCGAAGAAAAAGGATTCTCCTGTCCCTGTCTTTTGAAAAATTACCATCGGATTTGTGGAGCATCCAACAATTAAAAATAAGTGCATCTCCGGCATGCATTTCCATTGGTATCGCTTGTGAGTCATCAGCCTCTACAATAATTTCTGAATTGCTCTTCTTTTGCGCTTCGGTTTGTCTTACGCGCAGCTGGCCGCCTTTATGACTGCCGGGTATCAGCCACAAACACCCGTTTCCCCGGTCGGTATCGTCTAATGCCGTAAGGGTTGTAAGTGCATTATATGGATCGAGTTCGCCATATCCATTATCCTGGTGCCAACCAAAAGGTTTGGTGTTGCCACGCATTTTAAATGTAAGCTGGGAGGTGGCTCCTTTTATATTTGCCCCTATTAGTTGGCCTGCAATATTTACCAAAGGCCCCTCAAAATAATAGGCCCTTACCAAAGGCGCTTTATGGTGAATATTGACAAGAAGAGAATTTTGAAGCCAGGTCTTGCCAGGATCGAAAGCCTTCTTTTCCTGCTCCCATGCTGCCATCGCTTCTGTTGTCATCTGGGCAATTCCTGCCGGTGTCAATAGTCGGGGTAATATCAAATAGCCCTCATTTTCAAATCTTTGAAACTGTTCCTTATTAAGTGGCTGGTAATTGAAATACTTTTCATATTTTTTCATAACAAACTCGTTAAATATTAAGGCTTCCTATTTCTGCAACGACATCTCTCAGTCGGTTTCCTTCAGCGGTTCGGCAATCAAGACCCTGTTACTCCTAACCCCCGGGCGGGCTTCGCCCCCTGCAATAACAACCTTATGGTGCCAAATCACCAGAGGAGTAGTTACCGGTGCATATGTGCTGTTGTGCGGATTGGTGGTACTGTCCGCCTTTTTATCGACCGGAATCTTGTCATACTCAGACCACTTGCCGGAGCTTAAGCTATAGGCAAGAATATCATTTCTAAATCCCGGGTGATTGTCTTTTAAAGTAAAAACCTGTGAAGCCAAAGCTCCGTCGTCGCCTCCGAAAAGCAATAATTTTCCGGATTGAGGAAAAGCGGGTGAAGGTGTTGCCGCCAATGACCACGGCAGATCATTGATCCTGTTCCATCCTTTACCACGAGTAAAGACATAGCAGTCCTTTAGGTATTCCCTTTTCAATCCATCGCCGGAATTGAAAAGATGTACTCCCCCAAAAAGAAACACTTTACCGTCGCAAGCTCCTGCCGTTGCAAGCATGCGGGATTTACCGGGAAGGTTTGGAAGGACCTTCCACTTTTGAGAATGTGCTGGCGCAGTAAGATCAAGACACCAGAAGTTATTCATAGTTTCCCCGGCGGGACTCTCAATACCTCCCATAATATATACTATTCCATCAGCTATTACACCACATGCATTGCTAATTGGAGCAGGTAACCGGGGAAGATAGTTAATTGAGGTTTTTGCGTGAGTCCATTTGAGGATAAAGGCGTCGTTGTAGTTTTGCCTGCTATCACCACCTCCAATACACAAAACTTCATCTTTATAAGTAAGGGCTACTCCATACCCCATTGCCCGGGGCAATTTTCCGGCCTCTCTCCAGGTCCCACCTGGTTTTTCAAGAACATAAATACTATTATACCATTTTTTTTCTGCATTATCCCAGGGTCTTTTGCCACCGGGAAAATTGGCCCCGCCGGCGATTAACAGGACGCCATTTGATGTTCCGGCATACAAACCCGCAAAACCTTCAGGATCCGGAAGTTGTTTTGCCTGCGACCAGTTAAAAAGATGTCGGGATTCTTTATTTTGACCTAAAGTTTTCATAGTTAGTAATACAATCAGGAATGACAGGTATTGAAGCTTCATTTCTTACATTTTAAGAGAGGGTAATAAACTGAATACCGGTAGTTTTTCCAATTGCTTTTTGAAGTTTTCATAGTTGTTTGCATCCAATGATTCCAATGGTTGCCTGCAGGGGCCGACGTTCCATCCAAGCATTTTCATGATCGATTTCTGACCAGGTATAGGTGGGTATTTGAGTAGTATCCTTATTAATTCAGTCATTTGCCCATGGTTTTTACGGGCCGCTTCCAAATTCCCTTGCCTGAACAAAGCGATCGTTTTGAGATAGACAGGAGCTGCAAATGTATAGGTACTGCCAATAGCGCCTTTTGCTCCTGCTACCAGTGCAGGCAATAATAATTCATCCAATCCAAAGAGTATGTCGTACCGGCCTTCATCGAATGCCAGGCAATTTTGGAACTCGTCGATTGTAGGTGCAGTGTATTTAATGCCGGCAAGGTTTGGAATGATTGGGCCGGCAATATCTAAAAATTCCACCATATCCATTTTGACGCCGGTAAGATGAGGAATGTGATAATAATAGAAGGGCAATTGAGGAGCGGCCGATGCAATTTGGGCCATCGAAGTTGCCAGGTTATTAACAGAAGTAGGTTTAAAATAAAATGCAGCTACTGAGGAAATGGCGTCTGCACCGATTTCTGCCGCATGGGCTGCAAGAATCCTTGCTTCGGCAATTGAGCTGTGGCCAACGTGAATTATAGTTGTAAGACGGCCGTTGGAAGCCTTTACAAATGACTCAGCTACCTCCATTCTTTCATTGGAAGTCATATTGGGTCCTTCGCCATTACTTCCACAAACAAACACACCTTTCACCCCATCATCCACCAATTTGTTGACAATGCCCGGTATCATTTCCATATTCAGAGAACCGTCAGCATGAAAGGGGGTAAAAGCAGCTGCAACGAGTCCTTCAATCTTTTTAATCTTCATTAGTTAATCCTTAATATATTTCTTGTTTTTTAGAGGTTTAAACGTGAGGCCGGAATCATTTGAAAATATTTGTTTATTGAAGACTATCCAATAAGCCTTCCTAACCTCATCGAATTGATCACAATTTTTGAATTTCATTTTAATAGCCTTCTGTCTGGGTAATATTTGGATTATTCGCCAATACACTTGAGTTCAGAGGCCAGTATACAGGTGTGGATTTACCTATAAGGTTAGGGATATAATTGTAAATATCAATTGTTCCCCCTTTGTAAAACCTAACGAGGTCATACCAGCGTTTGTTTTCAAAAAACAATTCCCTTCCTCTTTCGTCCAGTATTTCGCGTTCCACGGAATTCTTATCTGCAGGACCGGAATAATCGCCTATTCCTGCTCTTTCCCTGACCTTATTTACATAAATCAGTGCACTGTCTGTATTACCCAAACCTGCAAAAGCTTCGGCAGACATCAGGTACACATCAGCCAAGCGAAAAATTATTAGGTCATTATCAGGTACCCTGTCATCCGAGTAGACGTTCCCAGGATATTTCGTTATCCATGAAAAGGTATTCGTATTGCCATCTCTCTCGACAATCCATGTTGAAGGAATACGTTTGTCATTTGGATCGGTAAAAAGAGATTTGGATAATGGGCTGATCTGGTAAGCGCCTTGCCCGTGGGAAGAAGTCTGGCACCAGGGAATACTGTCCAGGTTGCTTGCTGATTTTACAATACTGAGGAACGGGAGTGCATTCACCGCGTAATTATTTCCAGTTTCGTCGCGCTGATAATAGGCAGCAAGGATCACTTCTTTATTTTGGCGGACTGTTGTCACATCCCTGAAATCCGGTAACAATGCAACATCCGCCTTTTCAACTTCTGCGGCTGCCTGAACTGCATCGTTAAAAGCTGTTTCCCCGGCGCCAAGTACTTTCGCATTCCAAAGGCTTGCTTCTGCCTTAAGCGCTTCGGCAGCAGGATATGAAAACCTGTATTTACTTTTAAACCCTTTTTCAGGGAAAGTATTAATTGCTGTATCAAGATCGCCCAATACCTGTTTCATTACTTCTGTTGCCGGCGCCCTGCTCAATAAGGGAACATCAGCACTTGTAATTGCCTGGGTCATTAAAGGACAGTCGCCGATGATGCGCATCAGGTGGAAATAAAAGTAGGCCCTCAATGCGTGGGTCTCCGCTACTATCCTGTTTTTAGTATCGGGATCCGAGGTAAAGGCAAAGGGTTTGATCTTTTCGAGCAGCGGGTTACATTGACCAATTGCCTGGTACCAGTAACTGTAATTAATTGCGCCAACTGAGGGACTAAGTATCTGGCTCCAGGCAGTTGAAAAACGGGCATTTGAAGCAGCTACCAGTTCTTCGCTTCTTTCTTCCCCATAGGTAACATTATTGGCTAAAGTTCTCATATAGGTATAAATACCTGTTACGTATGGTTCAAAATCACCCTCATTTTTGAAATAAACCTGTTCAGTAATTTGTGATTGCGGTTTTACGTCCAGCAACTTTTCACAACCAGAGACAGCCAGCAGGGAGGCTACGACGCTGAAAAAGAGAATTATTTTTTTCATCTTTATTTTTTTTATTTACAAAGCAAGGCAAATGGAAATACCATGATTAAATTTTCATTGCCTTGTTTCATAATTATTGAGTATAAGAGTTCAAAGAATTTTAGAATTTCAGGTTTGCCCCGAGTGTAAATTGACGCGGCCTTGGATAACCGCCGTCATCAAAACCGGTATAAGTTTCGGGATTCAAACCTTTATATGCAGTGATATAACCTACGTTGTAAACACTGGCGTAGATATTCAGGCCGTTTGCATGAATTTTTCTAAGCCAGTTTTTAGAAAGGTCATAGGAAAGGTAGATTTCCCTGATGGCCAGGAAATTTCCTTTTGTAACCATTGCAGACACATCAGAACCGTAACCGTTGTTAGTTCCAATTGGAGATTTTCTCAAATAATTTCGCTGTCCATAATCGTAGTCGGCAAAAGAAAAGCGGGCGTATTTTTTACCAACGTCTCCCGGCTTTTGCCATATATCGTTGCCCAATGCCTCTGAAGGGGCGCCTTCGTTAAAAGCCCGGCCCTGGCCCAGTGAGCGGGCGAGCGCTCCGTTTTCGATAACAAAGCCGGTAGCATAATCGACATTGAACCTTAGGGAAAAATTCTTATAAGTGAATGTGTTTTGCATTCCACCGATAATATCGGGAGAGCGATAGCCGAAGAAAACCTCGTCCTTTGTATCAATTACGCCATCGCCGTTAAGGTCGGCAAATTCAAAATCGCCGGCATGTTTTCCCACCTGAATTCCCAAAGGTGATGCCAGCTGGTCTTTAACCTTTGCATTCCAGGCAGCCGCTTCTTCATCTGTTGAAAATACTTTCACCACTTTGTAGCCCCATATACCAAAGGGTCTTTCACCTTCTGCATATCCGCCCACTTCATGTTCGCTTTTTGTGGCGGGATCGTATACAACAGTTCCTCCCTGACGATTTTTGTCACGGCCATTATCGGGAAGGCTAACTATCATCTGATGGTTGTAGGCAAAAGTGAAATTGGCGTTCCAAGTGAAATTCTTTGTTTCAATGGGGTTGCCACCGAGTGCAATTTCAATCCCCTTATTTTGAAGTACACCGTTGTTATAGGTGATTGAAGAGAATGGTGCTTCTGATGGCAACGGCTTGGATGCGATCCTGTTTTTTGTCAATTTATTATACCAATCTACAGTAAGGGTAATCCTGCTGTTCAAAAAGCCCGCGTCAAAACCGGCATCGGTAGTTTCCGTTGCCTCCCATTTTAAGGCGGGGTTGGAAAGGTTCGTACGAAGGATGCCCGGATTTTGAGCATAGGCGGTAGCACGGTAATTTCCATAGGTATCGGTAACGCTCAGATCATTTGATCCTGCGGTTCCCCAACTCGCACGAACTTTTAGTGAGTTGATCAGTTTAACCTTCCAGAAGTTCTCATCATTTACGTTCCAACCAGCAGAAACGGACGGAAACAGGGCGTATTTATTTTGCGGAGCGAAGTTAGAAAATCCATCATCCCTCAATGCGCCGCTAAAAAGGTACTTTCCTTTGAAGTTATAGTTAAGCTGGCCAAAATAACTTGCCGACCGGGTTTCATCGATGCTGGTACCAAAAGCAACGACATTGGTAACAGTCTGCCCATTAATAGTAGTTACGGATGGCTCGTCAATTGAAGTGATGTAATCATTGGTTGCCCTTTGGGAACCAATATTTATGTAGTTATGCAATTCCCTTGTGTAGTTAAATCCTCCGAGTACAGAGAAATGGTGATCTTCCTTAAGTGTAAAATCGTACTGAAGGATCTGATCGACCATAAGCTGCCTGTAGGTATCAGTATTTTCCCTTTTTTCTCTTTGCGTTGAGAACTGGATCGGATCGGGGAAGGCATCCCGATGAAACATGTGGGAATAATCAGAAATCAGGTAAGAGACATCAGGCCGCCAGTGTAACCCTCTTGTAATCGTCAGATCACCTGCGAGTCGTGATACCAGTCTTTCCGTTGAAACAGTAGTATGATCATATTTTAAGGTATGGAAGCGGTTCCTTGCGGACAACACCTCTCCTGTTGTAGGATCGCCGTTGTCTTTAAAGATCCTGATCAAAGGGGTAAGTCTTGTACCCCGGGTAAGTTCGTTCTGATATTGTTCGACATAGTTGGGCAATTCGTTGTCATAATTTACCATTGCCGTTAGCTTAAAGTTATCAGAAACCTTGAAACCAAAATTACCAAGGGCATTGTATCTCTTATAGTGGGTACCGACAAAGGTTCCTGCCTGGTCGACGTATCCGAGTGATACATTGTAATTGGCGTGTTCACCGCCACCGTTAACTCCCACATTATAATTATCCGTATTCCCGGTATTCCATAAAAGGTCCTGGTAGTGATTATCTTTAAAAAGTAATTTGGTTCCCGGATTAATAGGATCATCCATTACCTGCCATCCCTTTGTCAACAGGTTGTTTACGTAATCCTGCCCTTCAACGTCAACAATATTATCATAAAGAGCGGTAAGGTTGATCGCATTTCCGTATTGGCCCGGTTCGGTGTAAACTGTAGTTCCTGCGGAAAATCCTCCATGATTCAAGAGATTATCTTTGGGAAGAAGATCTGCAGTGTTTTGAACGGTTGTTCTTGCCAGCGTGAGATAATCTTTGGCATTGAGATAATGATAACTTCTTGAAGGTGTTTCCCAAGTATGCCGGTAATTGGCGGTGAAGACCGGTTTACTGTTGAATTTTCCACTTTTTGTGGTTATCACAATAACCCCATTGGCGCCACGTGCGCCATATATAGCGGTAGATGCGGCGTCCTTCATTACCTCAAATGATTGAATATCTTCAGGATTAATGTCGTCGAGTGACCGGAATACTCCATCTATCACAACGAGGGGACTTGACGCATTTACGCCACCTGTAGGAACACCGCCACTGTTACCGTTGGAAGATCCATATACATTCAATTTGGTTCCCCCACGAATGATGATATTGGATGCGCCGATCCCGGGTTGACCTGAAACGACGGGTACGGACAATCCTGCTATTTTACCCTGTACGGCCTGGATCGGATTTGGGTTGGAAACATTATTCATTTCGCGTGGATTCAATTTGGAAACTGAAGCTGTAACGTTTCTCGTTTTTTGGACGCTGTAGCCAACGACTACTTCATTCAACTGGACCTCTGTATTGGTCATTTCAACATTAATCCTGCTTCGTCCGTTTACTTTAATTTCCTGGCTTGCCATACCGAGGCTTGTAAATACAAGTGTGGCATCAGCCTGAACGGAGATTGAATAATTTCCCTTAGCATCTGTTGTAGTCCCGTTATTAGTTCCTTTTTCAATGATGGATACGCCTGCAAGTGGTTCGCCTGTGGCGTCTGTGACGTTTCCCTTCACAATAATGGAAGAGGATTGCCAACCTCCTATACCGGCTCTTGATCCCGGGGGATCCAGGAAAAAGAATCCAACGAATGCAATAAACAGTATTGCAAGATGTTGCAAGAAATGATTTTTCATACCAAACATTTTTAGATAAAAAATTATGAAACCGATTAACAATTAATACATAATAAATAGTACCAAGCAGACATTTTATAATACATATCTCATCTCATATCCTCTCATTGGGTGCAAGATAGGGTATTTTTATTTATTTTGTACTACTTAATAAAAAAATAAATTTCTTGTTTTGCAGGATTTCTGATTTTTTAAGCGAAAAATTAAAAAATTACCTTTAACTTTATTAAATAAATATGACTTAATATGAAGCGTGATCCAACACTGACTGAACAAGCCGAACAGCAAATACTGCAATATGTTACCCAGAAAGGTTATAAGATCGGAGATACCTTTCCCAAGGAAAGTGAATTTGCGGAAATATTGGGTGTGAGCCGGGTAGTAATCCGCGAGGCATTGAGCAGGCTGAGGATGATGGGGTTTATTGAAACAAAGAGAAAGCGGGGAACCGTATTGAAGTCGCCAGACATGTTTTACGGTGTAAAAACCATAGTTAATTCTGGGAAGCTAGACCTTGAATCTCTTAAGGACCTGTATGAGGTGAGGATCATGTTGGAAATAGGAATGGCGGATTTTATTTTTATGAGAAAGACGCAAGAGTCCATCAAACAACTGGAAGACATTGTGGCCAATGAAGATGCGACGGATGTGAATGATCTTGAAACGCTTGCCCGCCTCGATATTCAGTTTCATACTACCTTATATAAAATGTCGGGCAACAAGTCGCTTGGCACTTTCCAGAATTTATTAAACACGCTCTTTACCACCTATTCAAGAAGTAAAAACTGGAGAAGCAGGCAGATCATTTCCCATGCAGCATTGGTAGGCATCTTGCAAAAAGGAACTACAGACGCATTCCGTACAGCTATGAGGTTGCATTTAAATACAAGATTTGAGGATATGGAAACTTTGTTTGCACCGGAAAAGAACAAGTTGATCGAGATTGGGTGAGTGGGATGGGGACTGGATACTGGGGGCTGGATACTGGGGGCTGGATACTGGGGGCTGGATGCTGGATACTGGATGCTGGATACTGGATGCTGGATACTGGATGCTGGATACTGGATGCTGGATGCTGGATGCTGGATACTGGATACTGGAACGTTGAATTATTAAATTATTGGATTATTACATTATTGGGCAGTTGGAGTTAATAATTAATTATTAAAGTGAATGGTGAATGGCCAATTGGCATTAAGCAATAGGTAATTGTGAATTGTGAAGTGGAAGTGGTTTGATTGGGAAAATTGGATGATTGGAAGGGAAAGGTGAGGCTGGTTTGCTGGCGGACAGGGGCGGTGCAGTCAGGAACAGTGGATTTCCTTGGGTCCTGTCGGACCGAGACGGTGCAGACAATAAAAAAGGCTGCCACAGGTTTTCATTTTCTGCGACAGCCGGGGAGGTAATTATTTTTGCCACTTCCTGAGTGCGTATTTTACAGCGAGGGAGACCGAGATACTTACGACAGCGCCAACGGCTGACAGCAGGGCTGTTTTGAGAAGGTCTCCGGCGGTAATGTTGACCAGGAATATTGTGATGATCCCTCCAAGGGTACCATAGATTGCGTGGCCAGTAAATTGCTGTTCCGTCATCTTACTACTTTCTTTCCCATTTAACAGCCGTCTGGCTGATAGTTGTCATTACACCACCTGCAACAGCGAGGTAGCCCGCAACGTGTACCAATACAGCCGGTAAAGCCATGGGCGCTGCAAGGATGGAGGCACTGACTGCTGCGAGTGCGAGACCTAAATTTCGAATCTTCTTAAAGAATACCGGGGTTGGTTTTTGCATCCGGTTGATCACTTGTTTCATTTCGATTTGATTTAATGTTCAGGAAAATATGCTCCCCTTTTTCCAAAGCAGGGAACAAAAGATCTTTCAGTCCGGAAAGGGCTTGCCGCGAAAGGCTGCCTCTCCCTTCACCATGAATAAAAGAAACCGGAGCGATACAGCCTTCCAATTCGGCCAATGCATCGTTGGCAGGATGGACCAGGATATATTGGCGACCGGGCACATCCAATAAAAGGAAATGCCATTGGAATTTAGGGCTGTATCTTTTCGCCAGCCTGTACTCTCCTTCAGGGATACACGATATGCGGGGTTGGTTATTTCGCCAGGGCAATTCAATAGTTGCACAGAGAGGTACTCCGTTGAGGAGCAATGTCCCGTTGGTGCCTTTGGAGTAATACTTTCTGATAAGCTCCAGTTTCATTTTGTTTTCTTTTGAGGGTTACTTAATAGCGTTTACGGTGTTGAAACTTTCACTACTGCCAGTACGTTAAAAGCTTTGTTGAACAACGGTTTCAATTCACCATTTACTTCCTGGAAAAATTCAATACTGATCAGCACGAAGAGCGGCAATGAACTGTTGGGTGTAACCACGGTTTGCAAATCAATTGCTTCGTCCACCGGTTCTTCCATTGGCAATTGCCCGGTACTTTGAATATCAACAGTGAATTTATTTTCCACAAAATCCACTTCCGTTCCTGCCGCATTGATCCTGTAATGAGTTGCACCACCTGGCGCTGCAATCATGTTGGCAGGTATAAATGCCGGGATGTTTACCGATAACGTACCGGTTACCCTGTCGATGGTTGCGGTAAAGGGCGCATACAGAGTAGTTGTAAGTTCACCGTTCTTATTAAACTCGAAGCCATCCAGCAGTTCGATTTTACCATCAGCAACTGTTCTCAATCCACGTGGATTGGTGGTGTCTTCCCTGAGCACGTCGTGCATAATTTTTGTAACCCTGCTCACTATCCTGCTGTCTGAAGCATTTTTGGCAAGGGCTCGGACTGAATTTCTGAAGACTTTACCTGCTTTTCCGGCTCTTCCGAATTCAGCGCCATTTTCACGGGTGCGCTGGAAGGCCGGGTCGGTAGCTATACGCTGGGCGTCTATGCCACCTTTTTCCCGGATGAGGTAACCATCCTGCGACTTATAAAAAGTCAGGTTTCCAATGGTACCTTTTACGGGCATGATTCCTTTTTGTTTTGCCATTGTTTTCTTTTTTTGGGGTTAAAGAGGAGGTGTTTTCTGAGGCTCACCTTTTTGGCCTTTTACATCATGATGTTTGCGCAATTGCCCTGCAAGGTTAATTTTGCAATATCATTTCCGCAAGCCGGGAGTGACGTACGTGCCGATAAGGGCACAAAAGGCCCCTGAAGGCCCTTAGTATTTATGCAGAATTTGCCGAAAAAGATGCCGAAGCGCATCGTGATCTATGCAAAGGATGTGGAAAATATTACAGGCAGAAAATCACGAGCAGCGAGGAAGTTGCTGCACCGTATCCGTGAACAAAACCAGAAGCCAAAGGATGCATTTGTAACTGTGAAGGAGTTTTGTTCGTTTACGGGGATTGATGAGAAAGAAGTGAAGGAATTTTTGCTTGATTAGCCCACCCTGAAATGATTCAAAAGAAATTATAAGGAAAAAGCGGGGTTGAAGTGCCGGAGTTTGGAGGCCTTTGGTTTGCCGGGGTTATTTAATTTGAAGGGAATTGTTTTATTATGAAATTGATATATTGTTCACTTGTTTTATTGTTGGGTGGTGGTTATTTAATTAGTGGATAATTATTGTGGATGGGAAGTATATTGGGAAGCAGAAAGATCAAAGTCAGAAAGAAACACTAAGAAGTTTTGAATGGGAATTAAGAGGACGGGTGTCCATTTGAAAATTCAAAAATTCAATAATCTGGAAACCTCTGATCTTTCTTTCTTTTCATTTGCTTGTTACTTTTTCTGCTGAAAGAAAAAGCAACCAAAAAATGATGCGCGAAGTTAACGTAGTTTTTTAAAGCTGCCTATGAGCTCGCTTCGTAAAATTCAATTGTCCAAAACTTACTCTATCCTTATTCCAAGTTCAAGTGCTTTTGTTCCTATTTCTTTAGCTGTCAATGAGCCAATATTTCTTAATCTTTTAAGATCAGCAAATGTGAGGGAAGCAAGATCATTTAGTGTTTTAATCTTTGAGTAAGCAAAAGCTTTTTGTGCCCTTGAAGAGAATGGAAAATTAGTCACCGGTACGTTCAACCTGTGGTAGCTTGCCGAAAGTTCTTTATCGGAGAGTTCATTTTTGAACCGGTCTCTGAGTGTGGCCAGTTCATCCTTTAGATACTTGTTTTCATTCATCAATTCTTGGAACCAAATTTTTGCCGCGAGGACTTCTTTTGATTTGCTCAAAACTTTTTTAATCCCCGAACGGATCATTTTTTTTACCTCCTCAACCGAGCGTGACTCCATTTTGGCTATTTGTTCAGGCGTTTTTTTGTCCTGTAAATACCTTCTTAAGATAAAATTCTCCTCATTTGATAAGTGAGTAAAATCGAATAACGCGGTTTCAAACAACAAGGTGTTTATCCATTTTTCTTTTTGCATGTTTTGGTTTTTAGAAATATTTGTCAAATTACCGAATTTCCGGCAATAATAAATTGTCAAGAATGAAACCAGCGAAAAGGAACTTTTGGAAAGATCATTGCACACTTCACAATCCTCATCATTTTCCAAACTTTCCAGAAGTTCTAATTTGATAAGTCAGCCACCTTCTTTCTTTGTGCTCCTTCATGGCTTTGTGGCTTTGTGGCGAAAATGAAAAGTAAAAACAGCTCCAATTGTTTGTTCACTGCCGCTTTCGTTAATCAAAAAGGATTTTTATATTTGGACGATTAAAACCTCCTGTTTATGAAGATCATTCTAAGCTCGTTATTACTTATCCTGTTTACCAGCGGCTTTAGCCAGTCAACCGAAAAATTTTATTTTGATGCAGACATGCATCCGGCGTCAAAAAAAGAGGCGGTAATTTTCGGAACCGGTAAAACAGACAGCGGGCTGTATAAGCTTACCTGCTATTACATGAAAAAAAAGCGGAAGCTTGCCTGCGTGGAACGTTTTACCGATTCTACCCAAAAGGTTCATGCAGGAGTGTTTCAAAGTTATTATGAAAATGGTACCACCTCCGGAGAGGGCAATTACCGTAATGGTGAAAAAGACGGTTTGTGGACCTATTATTTTGAGGATGGAAAGACCAGTGACTCTATTCAATTTAAGAACGGAAGGGCCGTAATAGCAAAACGTTTTTATTATTTACCACAGCATGATGAAATGCTGCAAACCATCGATGATGTAGCCAATAATCTATTCCATGTGACAACGTTGGATAAGCACGGGACAGTGATCTCAAAAGAAGATATACCGGAAGATTATACGGATGTGTATTTCAATACCGATAAAGAATGTTCTTTTCCGCGTGGACTCCATGAATGGTCGCGTTATGTATCACAGGCCATCACTCAACATATTGATGAATTGTCCGACGCGGATTATGGTACGGTACTGTTGCGGTTTGTTGTGGATACTTCAGGTAACATTTCGGAGCTAAGGCCTCTTACAATGAAATATTCCACGCTGGCCAAAATTGCTTTTAATGCCATAGATTCGGGCCCTAAATGGACACCTGCCGAGCGCAATGGCAAAAAGGTGAAGTCGATACGTATACAGCCGGTTACGGTACAAGATCCCGACAGACGGTAGTTAATTTGAAAATGTGAAATCTGATAGCTATCGGATTTGAAAATGGGGAACCACAAAGACGCGAAGGCAGAAAGAAACACGAAGAAGGACTGATTTTTTGACTTTTCATGTTATACTTTAAGAACCAAGGGATATTGCAAGCTGGTTATTTAATATCGAATATCGAACAAGGAATAATGAATGTGAAAGTATGAATCTGCATATGAGAGCGTTGGCAGAAATTTGGCGAAAGTGGTTATTTTGCTTTAGCAAAATTCTTATCACCTAAAGACGTGAAGGACAGAAAGTTGCACGTAAATCTTTCTTGCCTGGGAGTATAGAAGGTAACAACAGAGGTTATTTAACGATCACCATGTTTGCCTGGAAAATACCAATATTTGAAATGATCTTTATCGTGTAAATACCGGTTTCAAAAGAAGATACATTGAGTGGACAATTATCATGCACACCGTTTGAAAATTTGTCAGACAACACCTGTCTTCCATACCTGTCAAAAACAAGTACCGTTGCCGATAAAAGAGGTTCCGGGAAATAGATAACAATATTATTCCTGGCTGGATTGGGTGCGATAGTAATACGCGCTTTCTTTTCAGGAATAATCAGGCTAATCACATTTGAATAAACATATTCACTGTCTAAGTATATTAGCTTTACCCTATAGTAGTATTTTAGTTCCTGGTTTTGGCCTGCAATATTATCGTTATAAGCGTAATGTTGCTCAGTAGCGCTGTTACCTGCCGCTGCCATACTGCCGATCGTTTCATAGCTGATACCATCACTGCTTCTTTCTATCTCGAAATGACCGGTATTCGTCTCCGTACCTGTGCTCCAGAACAGCAGTACCTGGCCATTGTTGTATGAAGACTGTATCTGTAAGGACGGCAGGGTAACAGCCGGATCGAAACAAATCGTATCTGAAAAAGCCTTACAACCCCGTGATATGCTGCTTTGCACCTTATAACACTGATCGTACGTAATATCCGGAAGCGCATAGCTTGCCTGTGTGGCGCCTGTTATTAAAGTGTCGTTCCTGAACCACTGATTGCCGGTTTGATAGCTGGAAGTAAGCACATTTCCCGACCGGGTAATATTGGGAACGGAGCCTGTGGATATGTACGCTTCCCGGGAAATGTGAGAGCTGTCCTCATAAAAATATTTAACCCTCACCTTATAGATTGTTGTGGGTGAGAGGCCGCTTAAAGGCGCTTTGCACGCCAGCCGTGCGTTGTCAACGGCAAATGGTGAAGCCGCTTTGTAAACGGTATCACCGGCTGAATCGGTTATTTCAAAAGAGATGCTGTCCACACGGCTGAACAAGGCAGTTACCAAAGCCGATAAACTATCTCTGCAGGTGCCAGATAACTGTATCGAATCCACATCAGCTTCTTTTATTTTTTTTCTAAGTATATCCCCGCCGTAGCCAAAAGCTATCACCGAGGTATCGGTCGTAAACAATAGGGAATTGGCGCCCACATTCTTTATCTTTTTCCAGCTGTAACCACTGTCAGTTGTCTCGTATATATCGCCGGCGTTTACAGGACCTGCTCCGTTTACTGTGGCGAGGAAGCCAACACGGGGATCAAAAAATTGTATTGTTTTGATTTCACCATTGGTGACGGGAGTAAAATCAGAGACGCGCACCGTTGTCCAGGTCTTTCCGGCGTCGTGTGTTGATATGATGTCGTTGTTGTCGTCTGTAAAAAAGCCCCTTATGCTGTCTATAAAACTTATAGCGGTAATCTCGTAGTTGTATGTATTTGAATAAACGGGGTTCCATGTTATAGCACCATCTGTGGTTTTATATAATTGCGCATAGCTGGCGGCATAGCCGGTATCTTCATTTATGAAGTAAATATGATAAAACGGTATTCCGTTATAAGGCGGTACATAAACCGGGTTCCATGTGATGCCACCATCAGTCGTTTTCGCAATATAACCCCTGCTTCCACCGGAGGTAGACTTCATAGCCAGGTAACCGGTTTTCGGATTAAGAAACTGTGATTCGGAGATCATGTCAGAATATATTGACCTGGAAACCGGGATGGAATCCCAGGTGATACCGCCGTCGAAAGTATGGTGTATTACCGGAGGATAGGAAGAAGTGATAAAGCCGGTATCCCGGCTCACGAAATGAGCCTGCTCAAACCTGCTTTGGCCTGCGGCGGTAATTCCCAGTGGCGTCCAGCTATTACCTTTATCAGTTGTTTTGTACACATTATTCCAGCTGGTGGCATACCCGGTAGTACTGTCTGCGAATGATAATGCAGTAACCGGCAGGTAAAGAGGGCTGTACCCCTGCCAGGTCTTACCGGCATCGGTAGTTTTCATGATCCTTCCCAATTGGCCCACGGCAAAACCGGTGTCCTTTGAAGCAAAATAAAGAGAATAGATGCTATTACCGTCGCGTAGGCCGTCAAATCCTATCCATTCGACAGTCTTCCCTCCGTCATGGGTTGCGTACACCCCACCATCCAGGCCTGCCAGGTATCCATCAGAGGGATTGATAAAATACATGCAATATATGTCTGATGCCATATTAGACGTGGTAGCATTCCAGGTATTTCCGCCATCATGCGTAATGAGTAGCTTATCGTACTCTTCATACGCAAACCCATTCTCTTTATCAGGGAATTGTATTGCTTTAATGCCTGAAGGAATGTAACTTTCGGATCTCTTCTGTTGCCAGCTAATGCCTCCGTCTTCTGTTTTCAGGATTTTTCCCCCTAAACTTCCCACATAAGCTGTTTTTGAATCGGTGAATGAAATCGATTTTATGGAGACGTCGCAATGCAGGTGAGTCCAGGTATTACCCCTGTCGGTGGTTTCATAAATATTGCCATAACCATTCGAAACATCTGTTCCGGAGGAAAGAAAGAAAGTATCCCTGCTGACAATATTGACCGTTTGATAAGGGGTGCTTATCCCGGTGTTGATCATCTTCCAACTGGCCCCATTGTCATCACTCAAGTATAATATTCCGGAATAACAACCTATAACCCCGGTAGAATCCCTGATATCCATGCACAAAGGATTGGCAAAATTTGACTTAAGTGTCCAGTTAGTGCCGGCATCGGTTGTTTGAAAAAGATCTCCGTTGGTATTCAACAGATAACCGGTAGATGTGCCGGTAAAGGTGATTTTTATATTATTATAACCTGTAGGTTTTGGGTTGAGCCATTGCCATTGGGCAGAGGCACTTAAATGGTTGATGACAAGGGCTGTTACCATTAAGCCTCTTAAGGTAAAAAAGTGTTTGCTGAAACGCGAGGTAAAAAAATTGTTGCTCATAATGCTTTTGGTACAGTTCATATCTTACTGCCGGGTGATTTCTTTGAGATGGTAAAAATAATACAACGAAAGGAATAGCAGCGTTATTATATTGTCTACGATTAACGAAAAGCAATAAACCTACACTGAAAATAAATATTTTTTTGAAATTATTACAATCACTACTTCATTAACAAGAACTGTTTTTTTGAACAAGAACAGGCAGTGACGGGTTAAAATTGCCTATTGGATGAATCCCGGGGCCCAACAGACGAAGTTCTAATTGGACGAAGAAAGGGCTCAACTTCAATGATTTTGAATTATAAATACGAAAAATTAATTTTAGAAAAAATTTCAACCCGTTAATGAAGTTATCAGCCAAAATTATTGCTGCTTTTTGTATTTGCGTTTTTGTCTCGTGCAATAAACCTGCTGCGCCTGGCGACAATCCGCCCACTGATACCACAACAGTTAAAACGGATACAACAGTAATAGCAAAAGATAGCATTGTTCCACCAGGAAATGTGTACATCGTGGGAATGGAATCGTACGCCTACAATCTTAGTTGTATTAAATACTGGAACAATGGAATGTCTTTTCTTGTTGGCGATAGTCTACACTATTATGTTCCAACTTCAATTTCCGTTTCAGGGGGAGATGTTTATGTTTCGGGGTTCCAAAAGATTTTGGACACCGGCACGCCCGAACATGACACAGCTGAATACTGGAAGAACGGAATAGCTATAAGGCTTGTGGATAGTTGCAAGAGCGGCGAGGCAACTGCCGTTACGGTTTCGGGCAACGATGTTTATGTACTTGAACAGGAGTATTATGACAGTCTGCCGAATTACAGGCTTTATACCGTGAAATATTGGAAAAACGGGAATCCTGTAACACTTATTACCAGGGATGGATCAGCGGGGGCAAGTTCAATTTTTGTATCAGGAAGTGATGTATATGTTGCAGGTTCAGCAACCTATGAAAAGAATGGGATCAACTATTCAGGAGCAGCGGTGTATTGGAAGAACGGAAAGATCGTGTACCTGACGGATGGCTCGCAGTGGTCTGCGGCGTCATCCATTTACGTTTCAGGTGACGATGTGTACGTGTCAGGTTACGAAGGAAATACAGCGAAATACTGGAAAAACGGAACGCCTGTCGCTCTTTCTGATCCTCCGGGAAGAGGGTTTGCTTCTTTTATTACAGGAAATGGGAGTGATGTGTATATAGGTGGCCAATACGATTACTCAAATCATATTTTGAAATATTGGAAAAACGGAGTTGCTAACGAAATATTTGCATCGGAGCCCGGAGATGATGCAGGCGTAACCGGCATTGCACTGTCGGGGAAGGATGTTTATGTTTGTGGTAACGCAAACTATAAACCAATGTACTGGAAGAATGGTATTGCACATGTTCTGACTACATACCGTTTCGATTATAATCCGATATACACAACAGGAATATTTATAACAAAATAGAGAAGGAAATTTGAATTTGAAAATGTGAAAGTTCGAAAATGTGAAAATTGGGGAACGATAAAGACAGGAAGGGAGAAAGAAACACGAACAAGGACTGATTTTTTGACTTTTCATGTTATACTTTAAGAACCAAGGGATATTGCAACCTGGTTATTAATATCGAATATCGAACAAGGAATAATGAATGTGAAAGTTTAAATCGCAATAAAAATGCAATAAAAGGTTTGCTTCATGGGTTAAAGTTACCAAAGAAAAAACAGGATATTTTGTTTGTTTACTGCTGTTTGAGCCGGTGAAACCATTCACAAGGTTCCTGCGTAACTGATTGGTGTTTTATATTGCAGCAAGGATTTTTAATAGATTTTGTTGCCTACCCTGCCTACATCCAAATAGTTTCATGTAAATTCTTTGTTATTTCAATTATTTTGTATATTTAGTAAATAATACCTCTGCTACCGCAATCACTATTTGATATCCTTGCTCGTTGCCTTATAGTTGTCCATTACTAAAATGCTCCTTTATGAAAAGGATAGTTATCGCGCTTGTGTGCGTATGTGGATTTGCGTCTGCTCATTCGCAGGGAATAACCTTGTTGTACAAGAATGATTCGGGCTGGTATAATCCCCGTAGCTGGCTGCAGATCAACACGCCCTCGGGGCAAACGCCGATCCAAAGGGTGCCAACGGCTGAAGACGATGTGGTTATCAGTCATTCAATGTCGGGCATTGCTTCTGTTGAATTTTCGACTGGCGACACCCTGCCGGACACCGGCTTCAATATCGGTGGAGACGGACCGGGCAGCCCGGCGCGGTGCAGAAGTATGCATATCAGCAATACACAAATTTCAATTTACAATTTATCACTTATTGATGCAGCGCCCACGCTGAATGTATATACATCAAATGGCGGCTTTGTAATAATTGATTCCGGCTCTAATATGATTTGGGGCCATTTTGCATTACACGGCGGCAACCCGGCTGTTACCGACCTGCAGATCCTGCACAGTACTTACGGCGTGTTATTCTCCCATGCCAACTGGACGGGTATCGAATGGGATACAGGAGCCAGGTTAAAGTTTGTCGGGAGTCAATTGGGTGGTTGGTCTTTCGGTGGAAAGGAAGGCGCCAATATTTTTATTGACAGCAGCCATATCGAAACAAATGAATTCACAATAGGTGACAACTCCACGGCTACGCTTATCAACAGTATGGTTACGGATAACGGTAACAATAATTGGCTGAAATTCTTTATTGGGAAAAATTCAAATTTTGTCTCTGCCAATGATACCATTTTTACCTATTCTTATTTAGGGTTAACTACTTCAGGTTTGCAGTTCAACGGAGATGTTAAAGATGCCGGCCAGGGACCTGGTGTAGTTGAGTTTTTACAGGAAGATCCCGCACACCCCCTGCCTAATATTATCAACGGCAGTATTTCTACCGCTGAACTTACAGGTGGAATCAGGATAACCGGCAACCTTAAAATTTCAGGAGATCTGTCAGGCTTTGCCGACGACGTTGTCAATTACCCAATCGCAGTACTGGTAGATTCCCAGGACGTTTTTCACGTGGGTGGTGTCGAAAATTTTGGAAGCCGCCCTTTCGTCAATAATTGCCCAAATGGCTTTTGTCCCTTCAGCCTCGAATTTTTCGGAAATACCAATAGCAATATCCGGTGGAATGGAGGTTTTCCCATTGATACATTGATCGTTAATAAAACCGGTTGCGCAAAAGTTAGCTTCGACAGCGCCTTGTACGTTTCCGGCGAAACAAGCATAAAAGGCGGGCAGTTGTCTCTTTTGCCTAACGACAATCATCCCTTCAAATTTGTTTGTGCAGGCAACGTGGATATCGCGCAGGGCGGCGGCTTGTTCTTGCAAAGAGATGCTGCGGGAGCGGTGGCTAACATGGCCATTAAAGGAACCCTGGTTGATCATAATGCCTCGGCGGATACCAGCTGTGCGGGCCTTAGTAATCCTTATGGAGGAACTATTGCTTACCACAGAGATATTACTACCGGAGAACCTGGCACCACCACAAGCGGGAACACAGATACGACCTCTACCGGCAGTACCGACACGGTGCAGGTACAAGTTCCTGCCGATTCTCTTATTAATTTCTCGGGGCACTATCTTAATAAATCAATTATCCTTAACTGGACTCTGGAAAACCAGGTTAATGCAGCCTACTTTGTGATTGAAAAAAGCTTTGACCAGATATCATTTACAGCTCTCACAAATGTCGCAGCAAGCGGTACTGCCCAGGGCAATACAGATTACCAATATACAGACAGCACTTCTTTAAAAGAGACCGACTATTACCGGCTAAAAATGGTGAAAGGGGATAGCAGCTATAGCTACAGTAAAATCGTGTCAATAACAGCGCCAACAGTTGGAAAGATTGTCTTCTTTCCAAACCCCGTAAAAGATAAACTATATATCAGGATGCCTGCAGACGCCGGAGAAACTGAAATAATTATTGCGGATGCAAAGGGCGCGGTTATTAATCATATGAAGCTGGATGCGGGAACAACTGAGGTGTACTTGAATACTGCCTCCTTGCAGCCGGGAATCTATTACATTTCTTTTCATTCAGGCAAATTCAAAAACACGAAGCAATTTGTTAAGGAATAAACGGTTCTTATGCGCGAATGCCGATGATCGTCTTTCCCTTGCGCCGAGTTGCCGGATTGAGCGCGGTAAGCGCGTCGTCAAGGGACGCGGTGATGCCGATGTTTGTCTGTAGCCGTCCGTCGCGAACGCGTTGCACGATCTCATTCAGCTGGTCGCGATCTGCCTCTACAACAAAATCAACCGCAAGGCCATTGGCAGGTGGCACTACTACCGGACCCACAACAGACACCAGCGTTCCCCCTGCCCTTACCATGCCTGAAGATCGCTCCTGGACATCGCCACCTATCACATCGAACACAAGGTCTACTTCACCGGCGTCTTCCAGCACGTCGTTCTCAAGGTCGACGAACTCATGTGCGCCGAAGCTGAGCGCCTTCCCGCGGTCGGCGGCACGCCCCGTGCCTATAACGTAGGCACCGGCTTCACGTGCAAGCTGCGTTACCATCGATCCGACTGCACCAGCCGCACCGTGCACCAGTACGCTTTGCCCCGCCCGGAGCCGGCCATGCTGAAAGAGTCCCTGCCAGGCGGTGAGACCAGAGATGGGCAGGGATGCGCCCACTGTAAAGTCGACGTCGCCGGGCAGTGGCGCGAGGTTGCGTGCTTCAATTGCCACATATTCAGCCAGTGTGCCATCACGATACCAGTCCGCCAGGCCAAGCACCCGCTGTCCGACCGACAACCCGGTCGTTCCATATCCAAGTGCAGTAACCACACCCGCCAATTCATGACCCGGAATTGAAGGCGTTCTACTCTGACCGGTACGATTCACCCAGGTCGACGGCCACTCCAGCTCAGTGGGGACAAATCCGGAGGCGTGTATACGTACGATGACGTCGTTGATCGCAGGTTTCGGCATGGGCCGGTCTGCCAGTTTCATTCCGCCTAAACCTCCAGCCTGATCGGTTGCCACGACTGCCTTCATCGTTTTGCTGTTTGCGTTTTTATTATCCATACTTTTTATTTTGCTGCATTCTAAAATGGAAGATTTGTGCTGATGGCAATCCTGTTCCACGCGTTAATGACAACCGTAGTCATAATAATTTCTGCAATTTCCTCTTCATTGAAAAAGTTTTGTACCCGCCGGTAGGTAGCATCTGACACTCCTTTTTCATGGATCAAGGTTACTTCTTCCACAATGGAAAGCATGGCTTTTTCTTTCTCTGAAAACAAATCACTTTCTTTCCAGGCATCCAAAAGGAAAATGCGCTCTTTTTTTTCTCCGGAGTTCAAAGCGACTGATGTGTGCATATCCAGGCAATAACCACAACCGTTTACCTGTGAAGCCCTGATCTTAATTAGCTCTTTTTGTACCGGTGTTAACGAAGATTTGTTAACAGTAATGGATAAATCATACATCGCTTTGTAGGATGAAGGAAGCATTTCTGCGATATTTGTTCTTTGTTCCATCTCAATAATTATTTGATGTAACAAAGGTAGAACGGCTTATTGGTCCAACTGCTTAAACCGGTTTAAGAAATCCTTTTTCGCCTTATTTCACTTAAATATTCAGGCGTGAATCCAAGAAACGAAGCCAAAAGATATTGGGGAATGCGCTGCACGAAACCAGGATATTGTTCACAAAACTCATGGTAAATTTCTTCTCTGGATTGAGTAAACAAATCGTTGAGCCTTTTTTGTGAGGCGGCATGCGCCCGTTGATGAATGAGCCTGAAATACCTTTCCATTTGGGGAAATTGCTCTAACATTTTTTCCTGGGCGGAAAAATCGATCGCAACAACTTCTGATTTTTCAACGGCCTGGATGTAAAATACCGATGTTTGCTGAGATGAAAATGAGGTATAGTCTGAAAGCCACCAATTTTCCAATGCAAACTGTATCGTTTGTTCAGTCCCATTATCCTTTATAAAAAACATGCGCAAACAGCCTTTACGAACAAAGAAATTAGATTTGCAGACTTTTCCCGCTTCGTGAAGATGCTGTTTTTTCGGGGCACTAACAGGGTATACATAACTGAGTATTTGTTCAAAGTCTTCGTTACTGATATTTACAAACCTGTTTATGTGCTCTTTAAGTTCATTGCAAGTGCTCATTGTTATGCTTCTCCTATAGTAAAGATAATTTTTAAGGTTTGATCTTACCACGAGTAAGACGATTATTGAGTACTGATTTCATCTTTAAACAGTTTTCCCATTTGCTGCAGTTTTGTGCTGATCGTAAGGCAGTACAAAATAAAATAATGAACCTTTGCCAGCTTCTCCATTCTTTTCAGCTGGAGGTGTTTCAACACCCATTGTACCTCCGTGCATTTTGATGATCTCCATAGAAATATAAAGGCCCAGCCCCAGCCCGCTGATATCACTTGGTGCGGTGCCCCGGTTAAAACGCCGGAATATACCATGTCTTGATTCTTCTTTAATGCCGATACCATAATCCCGGATGCTTACTTTTACTTTATCATTCATGCCCCGGGATGTAATAATTACCTTATCTTCTCCCCGCGAATATTTTACAGCGTTTGAGAGCAGGTTGGTAATTACCTGGCTTATGCGCTCACGGTCTCCATGCACGTTGGCTATATCGCCGGGCTCAAAAATGAGCTTGTGATGAGCGGCGGCCGGCTGCGCTTCTGTTATGCACTCCTTAAGAAGTTGGTTCAAATCAAAGATTCCGTAGGTTAGAGCAAGCTTTGAGGAGGAGATCCGGCTGGTATCAAGCAGCCGGGAAACAAGTTTTATCATCCGGTCTACCTGCCGCTTAAGCTTACACACCAATTCTCCGTGGTAAACGTCTTTATTTTCATCGAACGATTCCATCAAGAAATCGGTATAGGCTCTGATGCTTGTTAAAGGCGTTCTAAGCTCGTGGCTTGCTACGCTTATAAATTCGTCTTTAATCTTTTCTATGGCTTTTTGCTGACTGATGTCCACTGAAACGATTACCGCTTCATAAGGTTTGCCTTTGTCATCAAACACAGGAGAAACCTGGTTGTTCACCCAAATATAAGAACCATCCTTGCGCAAAAGCCTCTTTTCAATCTGGAAGGCACGACCTTCATGTTTCAGATGATCATACATTTCATCATTGCGGATCCTGTCTTTTTCGTAAATGATATCAGACATGGTCAGCTCTAACAATTCTTCATGGGTATAGCCCAGGACGTTGGCAAACTGGTTATTGGCAAACAGAATGTTGCCATCCAGGTCAGTTTTGATTACTCCGGCAATGGTCTGGTTAATGATGGCACGATAATTTTCTTCTGATCTTCGAACTTCATCTTCTGCCCGTGAGCGTTCAACCGCAGACTAGATGCGGTCTGCACTTTCCTGCGCAAGATTCACTTCAATATCGGTCCAGTTCCTTGGCGTTGTCTGGACAAGGCAGAATATACCTACGGTTTGTCCCTTTTTGATCACGGGAATGTCGATAAATGAAATAAGCTCCAACCCGATGCAAAGTGCTCTCAATGTTTCATCAACGACCTCAGAAGTGTGCACATCATGTACTACGAGAGGTTGCCCTGCGTTCAACATGGCAGCAAAAACGGGAAATGTTTGGAGCGCATATGTTCCGGAAACCGAAGGCAGGTCCCGGCGAAAAGCATCCCGATGAATAATGGCATTCCCTTCTTTCACCTGGCAATAAAAACACCGGTCGGCATCAAAATAATTCATGGTTTGTCTTGTAACCGTTTCCTCAATTTCATCCGAATCTTTCAGGGTCCGGAGGGCATCGCTGAGCTTAAGAAGGAACGCCTGCTGCTCTTCAAGATTTTTTCGCTCACTGATATCCTTGAAAAGGATACCGACATGGTTTTCGGAGGGATTTCCCACTCTGAAAGCATACACTTCATAATAATGCCCTATCGCTTTTGCTGCGTTCTCAAACCGCACCGGTTTGCCTGATTTTGCTACTTTGCCATAAATGTCAAACCAATATTGTTCATGTTGTGGCGCCATTTCTTTGATGGTTTTCCCCACAGCATTTTTTAAATCAGTTTGCTTTTCAAATGCTTTATTCACTTCCAGGAAACGGTAGTCATACGGTTGCCGGTCGCCGTCAAACAACATCTCAATAATGCAAAAACCCTCGTCTATAGAATTAAACAGCCTCAGATATTTTTCCCGTGATTCTATCAGAGCCTTCTCATTTGTTTTGTTGTCTGTGATGCCTATAAATGCGAGTAAATCCTCCACAATTTCCTGTTGATGGGCCGGCGGAATCGCATAAAGTTTGTCCTGCTCCACCTCCGTTGTGCCGGTAATGTTTTCAACTGCCACGCCAGTTTCTTTTTGCACCATCGTGGCAAGTTGATCGTTGCCGGTTTCAGACAGAGGGGCTATGGCCACAAAACCCTTAGCTCCGGCAGCCGGCATAGAGGCGAGAAATTTTTTAAGTGCGTTAATACCAGTAGCAGACGCGCCAACACCCGCCAGCAAGGTGCCGTTATTGCTGTCTTTCATTAATTAGTGTTTTGAGTCATTTTTCAGATAAGATTTAAATGGTTTATCACAGGCTTTTTAAGAACAAAAAATTAAAATCTTTAAAAAGATATACTTGCAAATGCTATGCCGCCTGATACCGCACATCTTTTTACAGGAGCCGGTTAAGAATTCCTTTATTACTGCTTTACTGCTTATTGATCGCCATCACAGCTCTTCAAGGTTTATTCCGTTTATCCGGGTATCCGCATCTACCAAGCTAACACAAAGTCGCACAAAAAAACCAAAGATGTTGTGAGGCCGGAAAAATTGTGGGCTTAGTTTAAACGCACCCGAGTGAAAGGTTATCTTATCAAATCAATCGTTCCTTTTAGCTGCTGATCGTGTCCATCGATGTCGGTAAAGCTGATCACCCAAACGTAAATTCCTGCCACGGCGGGCTCGCCTTTAAAGGTGCCGTCCCAACCGCGGTGGATGTCGGTGGTTTCAAAAACGGCTTCTCCCCACCTGTCGGTAACGATAAAATGAAAATGGGTTACCGCAAATGGGTATTTAACCCTGAAAACATCATTCAGTCCATCCCCATTAGGCGTGAAGCCTGTAGGCATAAGAATATCGCACAGGCCTTTGGTTATGGTAATGGAATCAGTATGACTTCCGCATTCATTGGTGGCCGTAAGGAAATAAATTCCCTCATGGTTCACCGCCAACGAAGGCGCTGTGCTACCGTCCTGCCAGAGGAATGTGGCTGTGGTATTGAGCGATGGTTTGATCAGATACGTTTCGCCGGTGCAAATCGAGGAATCCTTACCTAAAGTAAAATACGGTTTAGCCGTCTGTTGAATGTTAACCTTGCCGGATGCGGTACAATTGTCAAGGTTAACCACGACCGTGTAGGTTCCCGCCTTGGTTACTTCATATTTCGCTGCTGCACTACCGTCTTGCCATTCATAAGTGGCATTTGTGGTAAATGCATTGAGCAAGACGGTTTGTCCTTCACAAATGGTCGTATCATTGCCCAGGTTTACGACAGGGGTTTGTTTTACGGTAACCTGTACATTGGCCGTATCCGTGAAACACCGGTTCTCCCCAAAAGCTACTACGGTATAATTGGTCGAAGCAGTTGGTGAAGCAACAGGGTTCGCAATTGTTGTGTTATTGAGGTCCGCGGTATTGCCTATCCACTCATACGTTTTGCCTCCTGAAGCCTGCAGGCTGATACTATTTCCACTACAAACCTGCACAGCATTGGCCAGTTGAAGTGTGAAGGGATGGATGACATTTATGGCAACAGAATCTGTATTACTACATCCGTAGGTGTTTGAAACTTTTACAACATAGTTGGTGTTGGTGACAGGCGAAGCAGTTACAGTTGCCTTATTTGCATCGCTGAGGCCGGTGGAAGGCGACCAGGAATACTTTGCGCCTCCTCCAGCAGCAATGGAAAATGAGCTTCCCTGGCAAAGGGTAAATGCATTTGTGGAAAGAGTGACCGAGGGAACGGGATGAACAGCAAGTGAACTGCTCACAGTATCCAAACAGCCATCATTATCCACTACCAATTTTACCACAAAAGTTCCTGCGCTATCGTATTCTTTTGACGGAGGGTTTTGTTGGTTCACCTTTGTTCCGTCATCAAAGATCCATTGCCATTGAGGCTGCCCTGGCAGCAGGGTGCTCCCGGTAAATTGAGCGGCAGATTGAACACAAATTTCAGAAGGGCCATTTATTTGTCCACCCAGCCCTTGCTTCGCAACGATATTAACCTGCGCTTTTTTTGTACAACCATCTGCCGACAGGACCTGGAGGCTGGCTGTGTAGTTGCCGGGTTGCTGGTACATGAAAGAAGGCGATTGTATGTTGGCAGTGTCTGCGTTATCTGAAGTGCCAAAATCCCAATGATAAATGAGCGGTTGTTGACCGCCATCTGAACCAATGTTGGTGATCGCGGGTTGAAACTGAACTTCTTTAGGCGTACAAATCTGAGGCATGTCGGCTAAGGAAACGTTCAAAGAATCGATAGAAATTTTATCGGTCAATATAGCTGTAGCGCCGCATCCGTTTACATCTTTCGTAACCAACTGAGGAATATAGTCACCGGGTGTTTTATAATAGTGTACAGAGAAACTGTCTGTAGCCTGCACGACGGTACCGTCGCCAAAATCCCATAGGTAGGAAGATGCGTCGCCTGACAATGCATGAACGGTAACCGATTGGGCCGTACAGGTGTGGTTCATGCTGGCGCTCATCTGAACCTGGTTCTCTTTTATCACTACGGTATCGGTATAGGTTTTTTTAAGACCGTTGTTGCCGGTAACAAACAATTGCACCATGTATTTGCCGGTTTTGTCATAAACATGGGAAGGTGTATTTACATTTCCACAGGTAAAGCCATCGCCAAAATCCCATGCAACCGATGCGTAGTCGTGTGAAGTATTTACAAACTGCACCACAACCTGCGAACATTCAGATGAACTAATAAAAGATGGAGTAAATGAGAAATTGGCATTAAAATAAACGATCGTTATCGTGTGAGAAACTGTGTCACCACAGCCGGTATCGGGGTTTTGTACAGTAAGAGTCACGGTATAATTTCCAGGTTTCGTATAGATATGGGAAGGATAATAGTCTGTTGACGTCGAGCCATCGCCAAAATTCCATTGATAGGTTGTATTATAGCTACTATAATTGTTGGTTTGGTTGTAAAACTGCACAGGAACATCCATGTGGAAAGTGGTTCCATAAGTAGAAAACCCGGCTTTTGGTCCGTTTACTGTAACATAATGTGAAACGTTCATAGTACTCGAACTACAGCCACCTGCATCCGACACGCTTAAACTCACAAAATAACTTCCCGGCGTTGAGTAAGTGTGAGAAATCATCCCACCGGAAGTGGTGGTTAAGGTTTGTCCGTCACCAAAATTCCACGTGCGGCTTGTAATGCTTGTATTTTTTGCATTGGAGGTGTCTTTAAAAGTAAGAGGCGAATGAAAACAAACATTATCAGTTATTGTTTCAAACCCGGCAACAGCTCCCCTGATCTTTACAGGTATAAAATTGGTGGTATCAATACAATTGTATGGCGTACGGATGATCATTCTGATTGAATCTTTGCCTTCGGGAACGTTATGAAGAGTTCCGTTATACACCGGTGGATACATAAAATTATAAATAGGAACAGATGTGCCGTCGTTATAATTGGCAAACTCCAGGTAGTGGTAATAATAACTGTTCAGCGATTGGTCCAGGTTTGAAATAGTAAAATTCAATGCCTCATCGCTACAAATATTGGAATTATCAGTTGCCAATACAGGCCGCGTTCTTACATCCACGGTAACCGGTGTGCTGGTTTTATTGGCGCATTGTCCGCTCGAGGTAGTTAATATCACATTGTATTGGCCTGAAGTAGTGTAATGATGAGTTATCTGTGGTAGATTATCGGTATAAGATGCTGTGGTGCCATCCCCAAAATCCCAGGTCCACTTTTGTGCATAACGCGAAGCCTGGCCAAAAGTTACGGTTCCCCTGTCGCCGTCACAGGTGTTTGTTGCCTGCGTAATTTGGGGAAAGGAAGGTAATACAGTAATGTAGTCAGTTTTGGTCATCGTATCGGCACAACCCGGGTTCGCTGAAATAAGCGTAATCGTATATTTTCCGGTATCGGAAAAAGTGTGATCAATAGCTGAGCTGAAGCCTGCAGGTTCCTGGTTAACCAACCATTTGTCCCATTCTGAACTTGTTGTAGTTTTTATAAATGTGGCACTAGTATTGCCACAAACCGTCGTCCCCTGGGCAGACTTGAAATCTGCTTTCGGTTTTGGATAAACGGTGAAATCAATAGAATTTTCTTGCTGGCCGCTGCATCCATCCTTGGTAATATATTTCAAGGTTACAACATAACTTCCCGTTTTGAAAGTATGTTCGGGTTCTGCTTCTGACGAAGTGGTGCCATCACCAAAATTCCAGGTAAAGGAAGCAAGCGGTGTATTCGAATACATTTTAAATTTTCTTGTGAGCGACTCACAGGTAATGCCATTAAAGTCTGTTGCCTGTATCGATACAGAAGGTTGTGTAATATTGACGTCCTGTGTTATACTATTTCTGCAGCCATTTGAATCTGTAACATAAAGCGTGATGCCGAAGTTATTTGCATAGGTAAAAGTGTAGGAGGCTGTTTTTCCTGTTGCCTGGATAGTGGAAGGAGCGTAAGGGTAAAAATTCCATTCCGACTTAACTGCTGCTGTTGTGGTATCTTGAAAATTTACCGTAACCGGGGGAAAACAATATTTGGGAATTTGAGTAACAAAGCCCGGGTGGGGAAGAGGATTTACCTTAATTTTTTTCGTGATGGTATCTTCACAGGTTCCGAATCTATTAATGAGTTGAATCGTATGTTCTCCTGCAGCATAAGCATAATAGCCATTATAATAATAGGGATAGGTCACTCCGTCTATCAACCACGAATAATCAGTGGGAGTCGGAACGCTGGTATTCTGCAATGGTACAGTTGAATTGAGGCAGGTAATATCGGGAACGTTCATTTGCGATTTAAAGTTCCCTACATTGAGATACGATGTTTTTACCAAAGTGTCGGTGCAACCATTAGGATTTTCAACAGCAAGGCTGACGGTATAAGCGCCGGGCTTACTGAAAACATGGGAGGGATCTTTTTGAGTGGAAGGTTTCCCGTCACCAAAATCCCAGGTATAAGACAGCGGGCCTTCGCCCTGGCTCTGGTTGATCATCCGTACCGGGTCAGGCTGGAAACAAATAAAAGTTTTGTCGGATCCAAAAGCGGCGGAAATGCCATTATAAACGGTTATAATATTGCTGATCGTTTTGCTGGCGCTACAACCGTGGCTATCGGTAACGGAGAGTCGCACCGGCGGTTTCTGTGCAGTGGTGTAGATATGCTGCACCTGTGCACTGTAAGTTGTTTGGGTGGATCCATCGCCAAAATCCCAGGTGTAGGTGGTTATGCTTCCATTTTCGGCAGTTGCATTGGCAATGAAAGTTGTGGGATCAGGGGTACATACCTTTTTTAGTGAGGATGAAAAATCCACTACGGGTTTTTTATAAACCGTAATTGTTTTCGAGGCTGATGATGTCTGACTTCCATCTGTTACTGTTAATGTAACGGTGTAATTATTGGGACCAAGAAATACAGCTGCCGGGTTTTTTAATGCCGATGTATTACCATTGCCAAAATCCCAATGATAAACTGCTGCGGAGGAAGCATTGGTCGTGTTGGTGAAATGGACCGTTAATGGTGAACATATCCCGGTTATGTCAGTCGAAAAAGATGCTTTCAGTTGTGCCTTAGTTGAAAAGGCGACAGTCAGCAAAACAACAAAAAAGAGGAATAATTTTTTTATAAATGGTGTGCTCAAAAGATAGTCCTGGTTTAATTGGCTCGTAAAATGATTGGTTCTGATTGGATTTAAAAAATAGGTTCTGCAACAATTTGAACGAATTTAGGGGAGAAGTATTGTTTTGGGAGGTGATTGTCGTTGTTGAATTATTGAATTTATTGGATTATTGGATTAATAAATTATTGATTGCTTTCCGGTCGGGACGCTTCAAGCGGCCTGAACGATGAAGGAATGGAGGACCGATAATGTGAATATAGGACATGCAAATTTAAATCTACCGAAATATAGTTCAGCTGGCTCCAAGTCTGCCGACCCTGACATCACGGTCCAAGCGTTTACTGGCCTGAACGATGGGGCATCGGGTCGGGGCATTTAATATCTTTGCAAGGGCTTATTTTTGTGGGATGATCATTCTTCATGCGGTACAAAAGCTTTTAAATACGTCACGATTGCAACCGGTGATGTATGTTTCTCAGCCATCAGAAAACCAGTACATGCATTCATGGTATGTAAAATTATTATCAACAGGATTTGCAGGAAAGCAACTTGTGATGTTTGTTCATGAGCCTTCTTTGTTGCTGGTGCTGGCACCCGGAAAAAGCATTAACACGACTCTTCCTCATTTTCATAAACGCCTTCCACGGTTATTGGAGCGTAATCACTTTAAGCATGAATTTATTGAACATGAAATGTCTCTGGTAATGGAAGGATATGTGACAGGCAAAACAAACAGTCGCTCGATGCTCGGCAGAATGAACTCAATCACTTATAACATAGAAGCAGTTTGTCGCATGTTGCCTTCCTATAATTCATTAGACCTCAACAAAATTGAAGACGACTACCTGGATTGGCTTACCGAGGATACTACCACCGGAAAATATGTGCAAACCAGGGACTATTGGGTAGAAAGAGGACTGCTCGATAAATAAGGGTGAAATAAATTATTGGGGGAAAATTGTTTGAGATTGTTATATTCTTTTATTGTTTTATTGTCAGGGGTTGAATTATTTAATTATTGGGAATGCGTTCGGTTTTTAGTTTGAAAAAAAATGGGAATATTTGTTCGCTTACCAGTGACTGTAAGTGAACTGAATACCAAATTGTGAACTACTTATCATTATCCCATAGCGGGATCACTCTTCGTTGGCTTACCTGATTCTACCCTGCCGGTATATCTTTTTTCAAAATTCCTGTTCCCATTCACTGTGATTGTGAAATCATACCAACCGAAACTTTTGCGGAGATCAGGTGCTATAACAACAGTGGACTTACCGTTAACCTTTTTGTTTACGGCAGAATTGCCATAAGCATTATCAGAAATAGCAACAAGATATTCCTGTGCGCTATTATTTTCCAAATTTATTTCTGCATTACCTTTTGCCAGGTGTTTCAAGGTCACCTTCAATTGAGGATCGTTTTCGGTTCCTTTGAATGTTCTTGAAAACCCATTAGGGCCGTACACTTCAAGATGGTATTTGTTGTTTTCAAAATCACGAACGGGCCATTCATCCTGCAACTGGTCGCCGGCAAACACCGCATAATTCCGTTCTCCAAAATCATACCGCTGAAAATTGCGTTCATAAATAATAAATGGTGCCCCAACCGACTTTTCCCCAAAAATCTTATTACCCGCGCCAAGTACAATTTCAAAACTGTTTTTCACGGGATTAAAGTTGCCATCAGCCATCAATTCATAAGGAAGCGCACAGGCATCCCTTGTACCTTTTTCCTGCTGCGGCATGTAAGGTGATTTGGCCGGCGCTGAATTGAATGTGGCAATTTCATCAGCCGTGAGTGCCTTGTAATTGGAAGGAACATTTTTAAATTTCGCTTTATGAATCGATTCAATGAACGGATCTTTTTCAATAAACGGAAGACCTTTTATCTTTTCGCCATCATACTTCCTGAACACAGACGTAAGATCGCCACAGACGGTACGACGCCAATCAGTGATGTTGGTTTCCCTGATATTCTTTTTAAACTTTTTGTTTAAGAACGTTTCCAGGAATTGTATCGAGGAAGTATGATCAAAAACCTGCGAGTTGACCCAACCACCGCGGCTCCACGGTGATGCAACGACCATGGGTACACGAAAACCGAGACCAATGGAACCTGGCACATCTTCTTCACGATTTACCCAATCGACACTTGTATCAATTCCTTTGGAAACCTTTCCGGTTGTGGTATCGCGGCTGTCGGGCGCCGTGAATGGCGGCACATGATCAAAGTAACCGTCGTTTTCATCATAGGTCAAAATAAAAATTGTTTTCTTCCACACTTCCGGGTTTTTAGTTAGGATATCCATCACTTCTGATAAATACCATGAACCAAACCAAGGTGCACTCGGGTGATCGGAAAAAGTTTCAGGCGCCACCAACCACGATACAGTGGGCAGTTTTCCATTCTCCACATCTTTCCTGAACTGATGTAAAATATCTCCTTTTGGAATATTGATCTCGCGGGGAACTCCGTCATCACTATAATTCAAGGCCACCAATTCATGCTGATGCGGATCCCCGGAATTAACGACGAACGCTTTCTCATGAATGTTCTTTTGTGATGACGGAAGGTTTTCAAATTTTTCTCTTGTCCATTTTTCCTTTTCGGCCTGTGTAAAAGCAAGTTCATTTTGCGCAGTGTGCAACTTCTTTTCAGTTTTCCTGCGCTCATCACTTCCTTCTGGCAGTGCTGAAAGTGATTGATGCAATTCATGTATTTCGTTCTGCAACTTTTTAATTTTTACAGGCAGGTAATCGATGTATCGCTTTGAAAGTTTTACGTTGTATTGGTTAAAATATTCCAATGCGTTATCGCCAAAGTTTGCCAGCCATGCTTCTTCTTCTGGTGTAAAGCCGCCATCAGCGGTTATTTCATTCTGGTAAACCTTCCATGAGATGCCGTTTTGCTCCAACAACTCCGGAAACGTCCTCCACGCAATACCCCGCTCGATAGCACCATTATCTACAAATGCTTTTAGCGATGAATCTTTGTCTGTACGCACTGTTCCGCTCCAGAAATGAACCCTGTTGGGATCAGTTGGCGTAAGCGAAGAACAAAAATTCATATCACAAACAGTAAAAGCATCTGCAAGGGCATAATAGAAAGGAATATCTTCACGCGTGTAATAGCCCATCGTCAGCGGCATATCCTGGTATTCGGGATCGCCGGATTTCTTTGCCTCGATCCAGTTATCATACCTCCCGTTATTTCTTGCCCCTGTCTGGCTTTCCCGACTATGAGGCAAGGATCCCATCCAGGTGATTTTTGTATCTTTTATATCAAGCCGGAAAGGAGGAAAGGTTTCGCCTGCCGCATTTTTTTGGAGCAAGACTTTATTATTGTCGGGCAGTGTGATCGCGCGGGGATCGTTGTAACCCCGCACACCCCGAAGCGTTCCGAATGCATGGTCAAAGGAACGGTTTTCCTGCATCAGCAGTACAATGTGTTCTGCATCCATGAAGGTACTGCCTGCATCCGGGTCAATGGCCAATGCCTTTAAAATAGAAGGAGGTAAAGTGGCCATTCCGGCTGCGCCGGATAACAACATTGCTTTTTTCAGAAATTCTCTTCTTGTGTCCATATTAGTGAAGTAAAACTAAGGATTATTGAATGTTTTATTGTTGGATTGTTTTATTGTTGGAAGGGAGATTATTAAATGATAGCCAGGTATAGGTAGAAAAAAAATTGAATCAGAACTTCGTTTACTGGTTAGCGGTAGTAAGTGGAGAATTGTGAATGGCCAACTTCTTTCGGCATTGTAAGAATATAATTTTGATTATAAGTTTGTTTACTGCTCTTCATTTTTCCGGTTGAAAAAAGCCATGCAAAAACCAAAGATCAAAAATGAAAAACCAGTATAATAATCGAGCGTATTATCCAAAGCTTCTGAGAACAATCCTCCTATCAAAAGAATAAGGGAAACAATGATGAAGAAAGTTCCTATTACAAATCCCAGGTTATTTAATCTTTTATACATCACTTTTGGTTTTAAAAGAAGATAAGGTTCAGGATGATTGTTACAATTATTAAAATCAATCCTAACGGCGCTGCCCTAAGATACCATCTTTCCTGTTTGTAAGATGGCTTGACTGTTAAAGAATATACCAATCCCACCAGTTCATTTTCGGGCTTTGGCTTTGTAAGTAAACTAACAATAATTGTCGTCACGAAATTTACGATCCACGAAACAGAAGCGACGATAAATGCCTGTCCCATTCCGCTATGAATTTCATACAAAGGATAGATCCAACCTCCTTTACCTTCTGCGAGTGTTAATCCATGCGTAAGTGCTGCGGCAATCGTCCCTGCAAGAAGTCCGGCGAAAGCGCCATGACCTGTCGTTCTTTTCCAAAACATGCCGAGCAAAAAAGTAGCGAACAAAGGGCCGTTCACAAAACTAAAAACCAGTTGCAGGAAATCATTAATGTTGTTGAAGCTCTTAGCGATGTAGGCTGTGGCGATTGATAAAAGTATGCCTGCCACAGTCACCATTTTTCCAACAATTAAATAATGTCTGTCGGACTTGTGTTTTACAAAATAAGACTGGTAAATATCATAGGTAAACACTGAATTAAAAGCTGTCACATTACCCGCCATGCCACTCATGAATGACGCGATAAGCGCAGTAATTCCTACACCCAGCAATCCGGTTGGATAATAATGAGCAATCAGCGAAGGCAAAGCCATTGTATAATCAATACCACCATTGGCATCTGCAGGCATAGTAAATCCTTTTGAGGCCAAAGCCGGTTGCAATAAGGCCAGTGCAATCACACCCGGCAACACAACGATCAATGGCATAAACATTTTGGGAATGGCAGCAATGATTGGCGTCCGTTGTGCGGCGCTCATATTTTTTGCCATCATTGCTCTTTGCACTACCAAAAAATCAGTACACCAATATCCAAATGACATCACAAAGCCCAACCCAAATATCAATGACATAAAATTGATCCCCATCGGGTTCGAATCTGCATGCCCCATGTATTTCCAGGCATGAGTGTATTGTGGTTCCAATAAGGTTTTAATATTAGCCCAACCACCAGCATCATGCAAAGCGACGATCACAAGCGGAGAAAGCCCAAGTACTATCAGGAAGAACTGCAGCACTTCATTGTAAACAGCGCTCGTTAATCCCCCCAAAAAAGTATAGATCATTACAATCCCCGCAGCCATTGCAATTGACAGATCAAAATCCCAGTGCAAAATAACTTCGAGCAATTTGGCTAATGCGTACAATGAAATGCCGGAAGAAAAAACCGTCATGGTTGCAAA
Source organism: Ginsengibacter sp. (assembly GCA_051960475.1). Classification (GTDB taxonomy): domain Bacteria; phylum Bacteroidota; class Bacteroidia; order Chitinophagales; family Chitinophagaceae; genus Ginsengibacter. Next base: position 11,572 of record JBQCEG010000082.1, on the reverse strand, counting down.
CGAAATTGCGTTCAACCCGCGCGTCTTTTCATCGAACCGAAGTTTTAAAAATTCAGGAACACTTCGTGCCTTGCTGCCATAATAAAATGGCATCATAAAAACGCCCAGGAAAACCATCGCGAAGATGGCGCCCACCCAATAAAAGTGAACCGTCATGATTCCATACTTTGCTCCTGATGCCACCATACCCAACACTTCCTGGGCGCCAAGATTGGCAGAAATAAAGGCAAGGCTGGTGATCCAAAGAGGAATATTTCTTCCGCTCGTTAAGAAATCATTGCTCGATTTAATTCTTCTTTTTATGATAAATCCAACGCCTAAAACAAAAAGAAAATAAACAATAATTATGAGGTAATCCGCGATGTGAAGTGACATATCATTGTTGGTTGATGAAGCAATAAAGTCGACACAATATATAATTTCATATTCATTTCACTCAAAAACTTTTCAAGAGTTTTGAAAAATGAATCGGGGAATATTTAAAAAGTTACAGAAATTATCGTTGTGAGGAAACTCTCTCAACAAGGGTCGATGGCAAGGTTACTGTCTCATCCTGCAAATTGAACCTCTTCTTTTCAATTCCTTTGAAAAGCAGCTCTGCTGCTGTTTTGCCGGTTTCAAACGCCGGTTGTACAATAGTAGTCAATGGCGGATTAAGAATTGGTGCAGTTCTTAACGTCGAAAAAACAACCACTTTTAATTCTGATGGGATTGAGACATTCAATTGCTGACAAACAAGGTATACTGATAAAGCCAGCCTTTCAACAGAAGCAACAATACCATCCGGTTTGTTATTACCGCAAAGCAGTCTTTTTAATTTCTCATATCCTTCTTCAGTTGTTCCCTTGCATTCAACAATTGCTTTGTCAGCTTCCGCAATTTTATTATCATCTAATGCCGCTTTAAATCCTTTTGCCCTGTTATTGCAAATAGAAAGATTTGAAGAGAGAGAAAGAAAAACAGGATTCCTGCAACCATTCCTGATCAAATGGTTTGCGCAGAGATAACCCGATTCGAAATCATTGGTAACCACTTTTGCAATATGTAGTCCTTCAAATTCGCGATCGAAAAAAACAATTGGAATACCTTGTTGTTGAAGTTTTAAAATATGAGAAGGATCAGTTGTCTCGCTGCTAACAGACATGAGCACTCCATCTACGCGGCCACTACAACATTGGGACAAGATCAATTTTTCATTGGCGAGCTTTTCGTGCGAAAGATAGATGAGTACATGATAGCCTTTTTTCTCCGCTACTGATTGTATTCCGTTTATGGCTAAAGAGAAAAAATTATCTGCTACTTCAGGAAGGACCAATGCGATCGTTTTACTTCTCTTATTTCTCAAGCTGCTCGCATATGGATTCAGGATGTAATTAAGTCGGCAAGCTGCTTCCCTCACTTTTCTTTTTGTTTCTTCACTGATTTCATGACTATCATTCAGCGCTTTTGAAACTGTAGCAACCGAAAATTGTAATTCGTTTGCCAATTCTCTCATACTTATTCTCTTCATAGGCTATCTATTCGTTTTACAATTGAAATTACACCCCTTGAAAATTATTAAATATGGAAGGACATAAAGTGTTCTTAAAGTACAACCATTAATGACCCGACAAATAACCCGCATTTTAATTTACGGCTTATGATTTCAGGGAATTTTTTGCGAAAACGGTTTCGTAAATAAAAATAATCAATTGTGTAATCTTTCATGAAAAAAAATAGAATTTAGCAATAACGATTGCGCAGATTGATATTAATAGTTTTTTAAAAAAGGTAACCCCAACAGACGAACCATAAATCACAAGTACAAGAGTTTTATTAAAGAGGAGATACATTATCATTTTGGTTTAGCATGACCAACTTATTAAGTTTTGCACGTGCGGAATTAAAGGTTCTTTACCATTTCTTAATAATAAGGTAAGAATCAGGTAATAATGTAATTCTAATGTTGCATTTCAAATAATGATTTTGCGATGATTGATTCAGCGAAACCTGAATACAAACACATGTAAATGGTCTTTTATCTTCAAACCTCAAATACTATATTATGAAAAGAAAATTACCATGCAGGCTTTTATATTTCAGCCTTTTTAGAGCGAAAAGCCGCTTATTTTTTGCAAGTTTGCTTGGACTTGCAATAAGCCTTCCGGCTCATGCACACTTACAAGGGCAACAGTATCATAAACAAGGATACAATGACAAAAGAGAGTTGGCCTTTAATCAGCCAAATGCTTCTCTTCTTCATCGTTCATTTACTGTTGACGGAAAAATTGAGGGTGGCGGGTTACTTAAAGACCACACAGTAAATGGAGTCGTTAGTGATGAAAGTGGCAAGCCATTACAAGGTGTTTCGGTGCAGGTTAAAGGAACAAACAGAGGTGTGATTACGAGCGCAACAGGTGGCTTTTCTTTATCAGTACCCGAAAGTGCCACATTAATCATTTCATTTATTGGATATCAAACTCAGGAAGTTGCCGTCGGCGATCAAAGCAACTTAAACATACAATTGAAAGTTGCTGCCTCGGGTTTGAATGAAGTGGTAGTTGTGGGTTATGGTACACAAAAGAAGGCCAATCTTACGGGTGCTGTCAGCCAGGTTAGCAGTGAGGTCCTTGAAAACCGTTCTCTTCCCAATCTTACCCAGGGTTTGCAAGGTGAAATTCCCAACTTAAATATTACCATGTTGGATGGAAAGCCGATTCAATCACCTTCTTATAATGTAAGGGGCACTACTTCAATTGGGCAAGGCGGAAGCGCATTGGTTTTAATAGATGGTGTTGAAGGAGATCCAAGCCTGATAAACCCGAATGACGTTGCCAGCGTAACTGTCCTTAAGGATGCGGCATCAGCAGCAATATATGGTGCAAGGGGTGCATTTGGGGTGGTTCTTATTACTACAAAAAGCGCAAAGAAAGGTAAGACGTCTATATCTTATTCATCCAGTTATTCACTAAAAAGCCCTACCGCAATACCGCACCAGGTGAATAACGGTTATGAATATGCGAAGATGTTTAGTGAAGCATACTCCGCAGGATCGAATTATACCCAACTTCCAAAGAACATCAATAAGACGCAAAAATTTTCACAGCAATACCTGGATGATTTTGCAAAGCATGATGCAGATCCGTCTTTACCTAAAACAGAAGTAAATGACCAGGGTGAATATGTTTATTATGCCAATACGGATTGGTACAAGCTCCTTTATAAAGATCATAATTTCGCCACAGATCAGAATCTTTCCATTTCAGGAAGCAGCGACAAAGCAAGTTTTTATGTTACAGGAAGATTGTTTAATCAAACAGGAATCTTCCGTTATAATTCTGATGATTATAACACTTATAATTTCAGGGCAAAAGGTTCAATACAAGTATTTAAATTCCTTGAAATAAATAATAATACTTCCTATTCAAATGTAAAATACCATAACCCTTTGAACGTAGGTGAAGGAGGTGGAATTTGGCGTAATATGTCAGATGAAGCACATACTTCGGCGCCTTTGTTAAATCCTGATGGTACGCTTACTTATTCAGCCGCATATACGGTTGGTGATTTGTATTATGGAAAGAATGGAATTGACATGGCTACCAACGTAGTCCGAAACACTACCGGTTTTATTGCCAAATTTTTCAATGATAAATTTCAAATAAATGGTGATTTTACTTATCAAAATACAAATTATAACCAGCAACAAAAAAGAGTTCCGGTCCCTTATAGTTCTAAGCCCGGTATCATTAATTATGTGGGATTAAATACTAATGATCTGCAGGAACGGTATGATAAAACCAGTTATATAGCTGCAAATTTATACGCCCAATATGAGAACATTTTTAATAACGTTCATCATTTCAAAGCTTTATTAGGTTACAACTTTGAACAATCAATTTTTAAGAGAATCCAGGAACAGAGGAATGGCCTTATTTTTCCTGATGCGCAAGACATCGGTCTTGCTTTGGGCCAGTCGGTTAACACAACTGGCGGATGGGAGCAATGGGATATCTTAGGTGGCTTTTTCAGGTTTAATTATGATTTTAAAAACCGTTACCTGCTTGAAATTAATGGCAGGTATGATGGATCATCGAAGTTTCCCACTAATCAACAATTCGGGTTCTTTCCATCAGTATCTGCAGGATGGCGGTTAACCAAAGAACCTTTTTGGCATGTATCTGACAAAGCCATTTCCGATATCAAGATCAGGGCATCGTATGGTTCACTAGGAAATGGGAATATAAATTCTTATCAATTCCTTGAGCAATTAAACATTTCAGAATCATCAAGAGTACTTAACGGGCAACGGCCACAAATTACAAGCAGGCCAGGTGTAATTCCAAACGGGTTGACCTGGGAAACTTCCACTACCAAGGATTTGGGATTAGACGCCAGCTTCCTTAATTACCGGCTTTCTTTTACAGGAGATGCGTATGTAAGGAAAACAACCAACATGTTTACAGTTGGGCCTACTTTGCCGGATGTATTCGGTGCTGCTGTTCCAAAAGGAAACTATGCTGATCTAAAAACTACTGGTTGGGAAATCACGGCTTCATGGCAAGATAAGTTTAAAGGAGGTTCCAAAGCATTCCATTATGGAATCAATGTTAACCTGGCACATTACGAAGCGGTAATTACAAAATTCAATAATCCTAACAAAAACCTAAGTGATTATTATGTAGGTGAAAAATTAGGTGAGCTGTGGGGATATGTTACAGATGGATACTGGACAGCTGAAGACGTAGACCAAGCCCAGGCGATGAATAAAAACATCAGTAATAACTCTTCAGTTTGGCTTCCCGGCGACGTTAAATTTAAAGATTTGAATAAAGATGGCGTCATAAGCAGGGGAAATGCAACTGTTGATAATCCAGGTGATTTGGTACGGATCGGAAACACCACACCCCGTTACACTTACGGTATAGGAATAAATGCTGATTGGAATAGTTTCTTTTTCTCTGCCTTTTTGCAAGGCACCGGAAGACAGGACTGGTATCCCAGCAGTGACGCTGATGCCTTCTGGGGTCAATATAACAGGCCGTATAATGCAGCGCTGCAATCGCAAATCGGAAAAATCTGGACAGAAGATAATCCAAATGCTTATTTCCCAAGATACCGTGGATACGTTGCCTTATCAGGCCAAAGAGAATTGAGTGTTTTGCAAACAAAATACCTTCAAAACGCAGCCTATCTCAGGTTGAAAAATATCCAGTTGGGTTTTAACCTTCCACAAAGTCTTGTTGGAAAATTAAAGATGACCAACGCACGGATATATGTTTCCGGAGAAAATTTATGGGTAACCTCTCCAATGTTTAAAATTACTGATCACAATATAGATCCCGAAAGTATTCATGGGTCTGACCGTGTGTTAACCGGAGGCGGAAATGGAGATGGACAAAATTACCCGATTCTAAAAAGTTACTCCTTAGGATTGAACATCACTTTTTAAACTTTTATTAAAAAAAATATTATGAATAATAAATTCAAAATGCTTTATTTCCTTTTGGCGGGCGCAATGCTCTTGAATGCCTGCAAAAAGGTGTTAGACCAGGAGCCTAAAGCAACCGCAACCAAAGATGCGGTATTCAGTAATGAAGCAGGTCTGCAACTCTATACCAATTCATTTTATACCATCATACCAAGTGCAGGAAGTATCATGCGTGGAGACGCTATGAGCGATTATGCAGTTCGGACTGAAGTTCCTGATTACCTGAGGCCAAATGTTTACAATGCTACATTAAGTTCAGGGTGGAGCTGGGGAGACCTTAGAAATATCAACTATTTCCTGGCTAACAATAATAATCCAGCCGTTGCGGATGCTGTGAGAAATAATTACAATGGAATTGCACGCTTTTTCAGAGCATGGTGGTATTTCCAGATGGTAAAAAGATTCGGGGATGTTCCCTGGTATAGTCAACCTCTTGCTGTTGATGATTCCGTTGAACTTTACAAACCGCGTGATCCGCGCCAATTGGTAATGGATTCTGTATTAGCAGATCTTAATTATGCCTGTGATAATATCACGGTGACTGATGATCAAAGCCGGAGTCTTATAACCAAGTGGGTTGCTTATGCGCTTAAATCAAGAATCTGTCTTTATGAAGGCACCTTCAGAAAATACCATACAGAATTGAATCTTCAGTCAACTGTGGATGATTGGCTTACAGAAGCTGCCGATGCTGCACAACAAGTGATTTCATCGGGCAAGTTTAGTCTCAACCAGGCAGGCGGTCCCGGAAAATCCTATCGGCAGTTATTTATTAATACACAGCCAATAACCAGCGAAGACATACTGATAGATGTAACGGATCCGAACCTTGCAGTGTTCAGTGATGCCAATTGGTATTGGACTAGTTCCACATATGGAAATCGTCTCAGTTTCGACAGGACTTTTGTGAACACTTATCTTAATATCGATGGCACACCTTTCACTTCAATTCCCGGGCACGACACCATGACTTTTCCTAATGAAACACAAGGACGTGATCTTCGCCTTGAACAGACAATCCGTACACCTGGATACACCAGGATTAATGGCGGAAGTGTAATTCCTGCACCTCCTGATTTTTCTTATACTTATACAGGTTACCAGCCGATAAAATATACACTTGACGATACAAAATATGACCAGGGTACTGTGAGTACTAACTCAGTCCCTGTGATCCGCTATGCGGAAGTTCTGCTCAATTATGCTGAGGCCAAAGAAGAACTGGGCACTCTTACCGATGAGGATTGGAGCAACACTATTGGCGCGTTGAGGGCCAGGGCAGGAATTACAGGTGGGCTTACTTCAAAACCCACAGTTGCTGATCCTTATCTTCAGCAACATTATTTTCCTGGTATTTCTGATCCTACCCTTTTAGAAATAAGAAGAGAAAGAGGAATTGAATTAGCGTTGGAAGGCTTTCGCTTTGACGATTTAATGAGATGGAAAAAGGGAGATTTACTCGAGCAGGAATGGACCGGCTTTTATGTTCCTTCATTAAATACCTTAATGGATCTTGACAATAATGGAACCCCTGATGTTGCCTTTGTACAGCAAGCACCGGCAAACCCTGTTCAGGGAGTCCAGTATGTAAATGTGGCTCCTACCATAAATGGAAAGGTTAATCCTGAGCAATTGACGAATGGAACGTACGGCGAACTTACATGGTTAAAGGATGCTCCCAGGGAATGGACAGATAATAAATATTATTATCCAATCCCCGAATCGGCATTATTGAAGAATCCAAAGCTCGGACAGAACCCGGGATGGTAAAATAAAAGGGCTCCTTATCCAGGAGCCCTATTTCTGAACATTAAACAGATTTCTGATGAAAATAAAAAGAGGATTATTTATTGCTTTACTATTGTTTTCAATCTTAAGTACCCGGGCACAAATGATCAATGTGACGACCTACAACATGCGCAACGATAATAACAGCCAGGATTCCACTCATGGAAATGGCTGGAAACAACGCTACCCGGTCATATCGGCCTTAATAAAATTTCATGATTTTGACATCTTTGGAACGCAAGAATGCCTTTATCACCAAATTTTGGATATAAGCAAGGAACTGCCTCAATATGAGTATTATGGAATAGGCAGAGACGATGGAAAAAATGCCGGAGAACACTCCGAAATTTTTTATAAGAAAGACAGATTTAAACAACTCGCTCATGGAGATTTCTGGTTATCAGAAACGCCGGATAAACCTTCGCTTGGATGGGATGCCACCTGCTGCAACAGGATTTGTTCGTGGGTCTTATTGCAGGATAAAAAATCAAAAAAGAAGTTTTACGTTTTTAATGCGCACTATGATTATCAAAAAGATCTTGCCAGAAATGAAAGCAGCAAATTGATTCTAAAGGAAATAAAAAGAATTGCCGGTTCGCAGCCGGTAATATTTATGGGCGACCTGAATGGAGGCAATGAGTCCAACTGGTATAAGATCGTTGCGAATTCAGGATTTTTAAAAGACAGCTATACCGAGGCCAAAGATCCTTATGCCAACAATGGATCATTTAACGGCTTTGGAAAAACCGTAAACAGCAATGAAATAATTGATCATATTTTTATCAGCCCTCAATTCAAGGTTGAAAAATGGGGCATACTCACTGATACTTATCATGGTAAATATCCTTCTGATCATTTTCCTGTTTTAGCAGTATTAAGACTTCAATAAAAATTGTTTTTAAAATTTTAATCTAATTGCAAAGTAGTGGATACAAGAAGAGATTTTCTTAAGAAAGCCATCCTGCTCTCGGGTGCAACCGGCTTATCATATATGATCCCGGAATCGATACAGAAGGCCATGGCCATAAACCCTGAAAAGGGTAGCACTTATCTTGATGCTGAACATATCGTGATCCTGATGCAGGAAAACCGTTCCTTTGATCATTGTTTCGGAACACTCAAAGGTGTACGTGGGTTTAATGATCCAAGAGCGATGAGGATGCCCAACAAAAATCTAGTATGGATGCAATCGAACGAGAAAGGAGAAATCTATTCTCCTTTCAGGTTTGATATTCGAAATACAAAGGCAACGTGGATGGGCTCAACACCACATTCGCGCTCAAGCCAGGTGGATGCGTGGAATGCAGGAAAATATGATAACTGGCTTTCTTCCAAACGTGTCAGAGATAAAAGGTATGCTGATATTCCATTGACCATGGGTTATTACACCCGGGAGGACATTCCTTTCTATTATGCAATGGCAGATGCTTTCACAGTTTGCGACCAAAACTTTTGTTCCGCAATGACGAGTACCAATCCCAACCGCTTATTTTCGTGGGCAGGAACGGTTAAAGAAGAACAAACCAGCGATGCCAGGGCGATCATGCGCAATTTAAGTAATAACCGGTGGGGTGTATTACATTTTGATACCTTCCCTGAACGGCTTGAAGAAAATGGAATCTCGTGGAAATTCTATCAGAATGATATTGATTGTGGAGGCGGGTTCACTGGCGATGAACGTGCGTGGCTTTCCAACTTTGGTTGTAATCCTTTGGAATGGTTTGCCAGCTATAATGTGAAGTTTTCTCCCAGGTATATTAAGAGCCTGCAAAACCAGGTAATATCGCTTCCTGATCAGATAAAAGAGTTGGATGACAAAATTCAATCCCAGGCTTTAAAAGGAAAAGCGCTTTCAAAAGCACAGGCAGCTGTTGCAAAAAAGAAAGAGGCACTTGAGAATGCAAGAAAGGATTTGTTAGCTTATACATCTGATGAATTTGACCAATTATCCTCCAAAGAAAAAAATTTATTCCTGAGGGCGTTTACCGATAATTCGAAAGATCCGGATTTTCATAATCTCACTGATCTAACTTATAATGATAATGGTGTAGAACGCCAACTCGCCATACCAAAAGGTGATGTCCTATTTCAATTTAGAAAAGACGTGGAATCCGGCCAATTGCCTACCGTTTCCTGGATAGCTGCTGCACAGAATCTTTCCGATCATCCGAGCGCTCCGTGGTATGGTTCTTTATATGCGTCAGAAATTTTAAGCATACTTACTAAAAATCCAGAGGTATGGAAGAAGACGATCTTTATTGTAAATTTTGATGAAAATGACGGTTATTTTGATCATGTTCTTCCATTCGTAGCGCCTGATCCTTTAAATGTAGAAACCGGCAGATGCTCACCTGGCATAAATCCGGGACTGGAATATGTACGCCTTGAAAACGAATTAAGAGACGGCATTCCCGAAAGAGAGGCACGTGGAGGTCCAATTGGCCTTGGTTTTCGCGTTCCGATGCTCATTGCTTCCCCCTGGAGTAGAGGAGGAAGAGTTTGTTCAGAGGTATTTGACCACACTTCAGTTTTGCAATTCCTGGAAGTTTATCTAAAAGGGAAATTGGGCAAGGAGGTAAGTGAAAAGAATATCAGCAACTGGCGTCGTACCATTACCGGAGATCTTACTTCAGTGTTTAAACCATATCGTGGAGATGGTGCTCCTGAAATTAATTTCCTTGATAAAAAACCGTTCCTTGAAAAGATATACAATGCAAAATTCAAAAAGGATGCATTAGATTTTAAAAAGTTATCGCAAGAAGAAATAGATAACACAAACAAAAATCCAACTTCATCTTCAATTCTTCCCACGCAGGAACAGGGGATAAAAAGTGCTTGTGCTTTGCCGTATCAAATTTATGCAGATGGAAAATTAAGCAGTGACAAAGGCGATCTTATTTTGACTCTTTCTGCTAAAAATGAATTTTTTGGAAAGAAATCCTCAGGTTGCCCATTTAATATTTTATTTCCCGGAAAGTATGCTGCCAATAAGAGATCTTTTGAAAACGTTGGAACCCGCTCTTATGCAGTGGCAGCCGGAAACCATGTTTCAGAAACTTTTCCTTTAAGGGCATTTGAAGATGGGATTTACCAACTTGAGGTAAATGGACCAAATGGTTTTTACAGGTATCTTTCAGGCGATGCAGGTGATCCTAGTCTCTTTATCATTTGTGAATATGAAAGACCAGGAAAGTTAATTAACAAAGCCACTGGCAATATTGAACTGAAAATCCATAACCGTGATCCGTATGAAATAGAGATCGGGGATAATGCTTACAAAAATAAAATTGTAAGAAAAGCATTAAAGCCGCAGTCCATAGGTAACGAGGAGGCACACACGATAATTTTGAATTTAAATAGAAATTTCGGATGGTATGACTTTACAGTTTCTGTAAAAGGATTTGATCGTTTTAAAAGGCGTTATGCAGGACATGTTGAAACGGGGCAAGAAAGCTTTACCGATCCTTTCATGGGGAGGGTATAATTTTATAAAATAAAAAATCAATCTATTTATGTTCTCACTATTTAATCAGAATAAAAAACGGTTCTTTTTTCTTTCACTTTCCCTGTTTCTTTTTCTGACTTGTTTCAGCCAGGAAAAACATTATACGGTTGCCGATGCTCATGCTCACAATGATTATATGCACCCGGTACCGTTTTACATAGCGTGGAATGCAGGTTTTGGATCAATTGAAGCAGATGTTTATCCTGTCGATGGCGTATTACTCGTATCTCACACTAAAAAAGTATTGAGTAGTGAGCGAACTCTGAATCGTTTATATTTAAAGCCACTTTTAGAGCAATTGAAAAAAAATGATAAAAGAAAAGTAAGTTTACTGATCGACATAAAAGAAAACTATAAAGAAAGCTTACATTTTCTTATCGAGGAATTAAAACCTTTAAAAAAATATTTAGTTTCTGATGATGATTTGAATAAGCCCGTAACTATTCTCATCAGTGGTGAAAGGCCACCTCCCGCTGAATATAAAAATTACCCTCATTACATTTTCTTTGATGATGATCTCCGGGTTTTCCATACGCCGGATGAATGGAAAAGAGTCAGGTTGGTAAGCCTTTCATTTCAGCGCTATTCTCATTGGAATGGAGAAGGCAATCTTCCTGATAGTGACAGAAAGGTGCTTACCCACGTGATTGACAGTGTACACGCTGCAAGAAAGAAGATCAGATTTTGGGCTGCACCGGATAATGAAAATTCATGGGTGACGCAAATGAAGCTTGGCGCTGATATAATAGGAACGGATAAGATTCATGAGCTCGCTGCATTTCTTGGCAAACAACCTGATTATAAATCTA
>JBQCEG010000081.1:0-13408 GCA_051960475.1 Ginsengibacter sp. | reverse complement strand
AATACTAAAATAATTAGTTGTCAAAAACTTGTGAGGAATTTGAAGAGATACGTATGGGGTTACCAGCAACAAGCGGTGTACAATGAACCTTTTATCTAATGATTTCATTCGAAATTTAGGTTCTAATTTGTGTCGTCTGCAGGTTAGTAGACTGAAGTTTCAATGTTCAAATCGGTAAACACTGGGTTGATTTTTCCAGCAGAATATAAAAGGTAAAAAGACATATAAAATGTTCTATCCTCTTTAGGTAATAACGCTTCTTGCCAATCAAAATAAAGATGTTCCTCAAATAACCAATGAGCGTTTTTGTTCTTCTAAAATGGTTATAAAAATGTCTTTTCCGGGACACGTGCGTTGGGATTGCAGTGACATCTTCTTTGAAAAAGAGATACAGCGGAAAGCCTGGCCCGACGGAACGAGGGAAACGTCTAACTGCATGCATAACTTCAAATTTAGTGAGGACAACTTCAATGACTCTTTCAAAGTTTTATTTTTGGGTTATAGTATTTCTTAAACCCAAGTCTGACTGAAACCGCCGGCTGTATTTGTTGAAGCAAGCGCCTTTATGAAAATCGTTTCCTTCCCTCATTCTTTTTATCTTCACCATCTAATTTCCCCATCGTATGAAATCCTTTTTTAAAGAATTATTCGAATACAATCATCAATACAATCAAAAGTTGTACGATCAGTTCAAAGAGCACCAAATTTCAGTAAAACCGCTTCGTTTGTTTAATCATATTCTGAATGCCCACCACATCTGGAACAACAGGATCGAATCTAAAGACCCTGCCTTCAGCCCGTGGGATCTTCATCTGTTATATGACTTAAAGGATATGGACCAATCGAACTTCGAACAGTCATTACTTATATTGGAAGACTTCGATCTTGAGGACATGATCCATTACACCAAAGGAGAGGCGTTCGACAATAGTGTCCGGGATATTCTGTTTCATATCATCAACCATTCGACTTATCACAGGGGACAGATTGCTGCTTCATTCAGGGTCCATGGGCTGGAGCCTTTAGTGAGCGATTATATTTTTTATAGGAGATAGAAGAGGTTACCGTCTATTCTTTTTTGGCGCCCGCGTTAGGGATTGCATCGACATCCTCTTTGAAAAAGAGATACAGCGGAAAGCCCGACCCGACAGTAGGAGGGGAACGCCCTAAGTTTTTTTTTATTCCTGGTAATTTATGTAAAAGACTATTTATTTTTTAAAACCGCAGTTTCACTTAACCCCGTTGGTTGCGGACTAAAATATTTAATCGATAACATCTTCATTTTTTTTACTATCTTGTCGAATCAGAAAATTTAATTGCTCTAACTTTAAAGTTAACCAAAACATTATGAGACGAATTATTTTACCCTTCGGAATTCTTGTTTTCATTTCATCATGCCAGCCAAAGCTACCTACCGAAGTTCAATTGACAGTTGACACGATCAATGTTCTGTCAAACAAATTGTACGTTTTGGATTCAATCATTGATAAAACAGATCCCCGCCATCTTTCTCCTGAACAGGTGGATAATTTTCTCCGGATAACGTTGAGTGATTACGGCGTTTCCAAGGAACTCGCTTCAAAGAATGAAGCGTTAATGGAAATGATCCATAATGAACCCCGACTGATAGATTATGATGAAGTTCGCAACTGCGGTGAAAAAAGATATCCTATAAAAGACAGGTTTGAAATCCAGGAAAAGATAAACAACGCAATGCAAATGAGCCTGGATAACCATACGGGTGAGGCAGAGAAATAGTTGTGGGAGGGGGCAGTAATCGTCCCGCGTTCTAGTGCGCGAGGTAAATTTTTGCGGGGAAGAAGTTAATACACTACTCACTCCGCAAACTGTTCAAAGAAACTCCTTTACATCAAGTTCCAATTTAACTGCAAGGTTTTTTCGGGTAAGAATATGGCTATCTTTTTTACCTTTCTTTTAATACTTTTTCGGCAAAGCGTAGAAGTATAATTTTTTTGATCTCATGTATTGACCGATATTTAATTCAAAAGTTGGTTTTTTTGACCGAAATAACGGTCATTTATAGTATTTATTATTTTTTGAGCTCTACCGTGCAGATCGCAAATCATCAGCAAGCAGGTTTAATTGAAAGTTGTTCCAAGTGTAATAGAGGGGCTGAGATGGACAGCGTAATCTCATATTGCGATATGCGATAAAGGGACTTTACGAGGGGCAGTTGTCCGATGGGCGACAATGCTTAAGGGCTCTCTTTTGCTGTCAAATAAAATCCAAATCCTATTGCTATAACCGCGCCGGATGCAAAAATTGTTTCATCGAATCGTTATACTTTAATGCGATTGATTCTTGCAAATTCATTTAACATTTCAACCAACTCCTTTTTCTCCTCTATCTTTTCCCTGGAAGCATTATTGGATAAACCAGAAGTAACCAACCGTAATTGTTTAACAGAGGTGGAACTGACATTGATGTAAATGAAATAACTGTGTTTATTTCTTAATGCCATCTCAAGGTTGGCTTCAGAAACACAGCTTCCCGGAACAATCTGTTTCTTGTCATAATCCACCTTATTCATTCTTATTTGAAAGAAATAATTTGATTTTTTAAAGATACCCAGGATATCATCATCATTCAGATTAATTTGGTAAAATTTATTAAATATCCTTTTCAGCGCAGATATGACGTATTCAATCTCATTTCCAGATGACCTTCTTTTATCTTTTTTTGAAGGTAAAAACTGCAGTATAAATCGTTTTAAGATTTCAAGTTGTTCTGGATTTGTTTCGGATGGTTTATTCATCATTTTGTTTTAAAAATTTATTAAAATCTTTGGAGTGATCTTGTTGCATGGTAGCAATAAATGATGGAAATGGCAAACAGGATTTTTCAAATGAAGATATTTTTCGGCACCTACTATCATCCCGTTAGGGATTGAAGCAAGTACCTTGTACTGCGGAAAGCCTGGCAGGACGATAGGAGGGAAATGGCAAGAAATTTCTTCCAAAGGTGCTAAAAAGGAAGATGCTACAGAGAACAACTTCGAGCTTTAAAAATAAATTTGACAATTCATGGTGATATTTGTGAAATAAAAGCCACATACTATTAAATGCAAAGCTTATGATCCTTGAAGAAATCGAATTTGATCTGAAAGACCGGAAGCAGCATGAAGAAAAATTTGAACACTTATACGAGGAAGTTTTTCCCGTGGTCGCTGATATTATCAGCAGAAAAGGAGGTTCATTTCAAGATGCGAAAGACATTTTTCAGGATGCATTAATAATATTTTATGAAAAAAAAGTAAGTAGAGAATTAAATGTAAAACTTTCAGAAGAAGGATACATCGTAGGGATTGCCAAACATCTGTGGAATAAAAAGTGGAAATCTAAGGATAAATTGTTATCTCTTGACTCGTTTGAAAAAAAGATAAGACTTCCTGAAGATTACTTTGACGTAGAAACAACGAAAACAAACAGGTTACTTCATTTACTGGAAGTTGCAGGAAAGAAGTGTATAGAATTGCTTCGCTCTATTTATTACGATAAATTATCCATGAATAAAGTATCACAGATACATGGATTTTCAAACGCTCACTCTGCATCTGTACAGAAATACAAGTGTATTGAGAAAATTAAAGTTATTGTAGAACAAAAATCATTAAGCTATGAAGACCTCATCGAATGATACCTTGCATATCGAACGCTATCTGAATAATGAGCTTTCTGAAGAAGAAAATATACTGTTTGAGGCACACCTTGTCCTTGATCGACATTTAAAATTAAATGTGGGAATACTAAAACGAATCCATTCTCTCATTAAACTTTACGGACGTAAGAAGATGAAGGCTCAGATTGAAAAAATACATCACAAACTCTTTCAAAGCCCCGAACATCTGATATTTCAGCAACGAATACAACAGCTTTTTAAAAATTATGATTAATTCAAGTATCATTCCCATGGTGATTGATGACAGAGACGGCCGTGGAGAGCGGGCCTATGATATATATAGTTTGCTGTTAAAAGAACGAATTGTATTCTTAGGAACACAGATTGAAGCTCAAATGGCAAATGTCATTGTTGCGCAATTACTTTACCTGAACAGCGTGGATAAGAAACAGCCAATTCATCTTTATATTAATAGCCCCGGTGGTCATGTGTATGCAGGTCTTGCAATTCATGACACCATGCAAATGATCGAAGCACCTGTTTATACCTATGCGATCGGTTTTACTGCCAGCATGGGTACGGCCTTACTTTGTACAGGTGAAAATGGATATCGTTATGCATTACCACATGCAACCATTCACATGCACCCCACAGGTGGCGGAACACAAGGCTATACAGAAGATGTGCGTATAGCGACCCGTGAACAAGAACGTTTACAAGCCCAGTTATTTCATTTAATGGGCAGGCACTCCGGACATTCATGGAAAGAGCTCGAAAACTATTTCTTACGGGACCGCTATCTCAATGCGGAAGAAGCAAAATCGTATGGATTAGTGGATGAAATTTTAGGAGATTCGAGCGATCTTGTTCATGTTAATTATTCTGAGTTAATTATTAATACTCGTGACCATTTAGAAAATTGAAACCGTTACTTCCATGTTCTGGTGATATATAGGGCGTGCACCGGACGGAAGGATAACGAGAATTGGTATTCGAACTAATTAAATACAGGAAGCTTCCTTTTTCTCTAAAACATATCTTCCCGCCGGTCGCAATATTTCCGCCAATTGGATCATTTCATTGGGATGGGGTTTATCACCAAGTCTCCATGGTTTAAGTTCAGAGTTCCGGCACAACAGCAGCAATAACAATAACACATCGCCACTCCCAGTGGTCCTACACGGAAAGAGTACTTTACCCCTTTGGGAATGTACATCCAGTCCCCGCCTGTCAATTCCATTCCGTTGTAGTGAATGGAACCGCTCATGATAAACCGAATTCCATCGCCCTCGTCATGAGAGTGTTCAGGAACTTTACTGTCAGGGCTTCCGACAGAAATAAATAATTGTGATCTTTCCATCACAAAAGGCAGTTGCCATTTTTTAAATCCCCCGGGAATATTGTCGACCGAAAGGAGATTGACAGCGGTGATGGCATGAGCGTCCCTGCTGGTGATTATTTTGTCACCGATCTTCAAATGGGCTTCTTTGGAAGCCTGCCTGACCTTTTCTTCGCCTTGCTCAAAGGTCATCGCATTTGGATTGAATTTTGTTTCCATTGTTTTTAAATTTTTTGCCTACTCTGGATACCGTTTTCGGCTAACCGGTATAAACTATCTGAGGAAATTCGAGGGTTTCATGGTTGGGAGTACTTCAGCTGATTTCAAAGTAAATATCAGCAATAATTATCCTCAGCGTACCCGTTTTTACACGGCATTTAAGGAGGTGATTTCCTGTTCAATTTCATATTCATGACCAACTTGATCTTTGAAAGTTTAAATCATGAAATGGCTATAGCGACTATAAACCGTACTTTTTCAAGAGGAATTACTCCTTGATATTGGTTCGATAACTTCACGTGTTTTCGATCTACAAATAAGACATAATCGAATGGGCCAACGCAGGGCAACATTAAGGGAAACTATTGAACAAAAATCCTTTAAATGCCTTGTAGAAACTGTAATCTGTCTCACCCCCAAAGCAGCCGATAAGGTGTTTCTATCGTGAAATTTGACAAAGCAATTTGAATCGTTATGGCTTATAATTAGTGCAATAAGATTATGAACTACCATATACTCTTTTTAGTCGGTTTGACTGTCGATTTAGGAGATTCGTATGATATTCAAATAAAAGCAATCAATTAATGCAAAGAACCAAACCCTGGCTGAAAGTCACGCGATTTTTTTACTTCCTCCTTACTCCTCGAGCCTGAACCAATAGTTCCCAGAAGGCGTGAAAATTTTAGTAATAAACCGTTAAAATACGGGGGTGACAATTCCGTCGAAAGCGGTAATTTTATTATATAAAAATTGTTATATGCGTTTAAGAGTCAAAAAAAATGGAATGACCGTAAATGTAGTTGCTGGTACGTCCGCGGTGCTTTTCTCTATCGATATGGATAAAAATACTACCAAAGATCTGATGGGATTTTATATCCATAAAAAGAATCTCACAAAAGGGAGTGAGTATGACATCGAATCGATAAGATATTTCCAGGAGACTGTTTCCAACCCTCAAAAAGGAGCACAATACAGTACCAGGGAACAACCCTGGCAATCTTTTCTGTGGGAGGATTTTTATATTGAGTTAAAGAGCAGTTATGAATACAGCTTCACTGCGGTTCACGGGAGACCTTCTGCTCTGGTATACGGAGAGAAGGTAACTCTCCGCGTCGACATACCATCATCCAGGAATGCCATCCATGAAGTGTATTTCAACAGGGGGGTAGCGGGGAGCCAGGCTTATGCAAGAGAGTTCCATAACCAGCGGCCTGATCAAATGAGCACCGCACTTCGTAAAAAGGCTCTCAAATGGTTGTCAAAAGGCTTAGAAGAAGCGCTTTTAAATTTCATCAAACAGGCAAAAGATGAAAACTGCCAGCTCAGGTGCTGTTTTTATGAATTTAAATACCTTGAGGTGCTTGAAGCATTGAAAAATGCGGCTGCAACTGGTGCTGATGTGAAGATCATCTATGATGCGAGGGGGCAGGCGGATGAAAATCTCAAAGCCATAAAAGCGTCGGCACTTCCGGTAGATATCCTCATTAAAAGAAGCAGCAACCCGAACTATATTCAGCATAATAAGTTCATGGTGTTCCTGAAAGATGGAAAACCGCGGTCAGTTTGGACAGGCTCCACCAATATTACCGACAAGGGAATTTTCGGCCAGTGTAACACGGGGCACATTATTCATGATACAAATATCGCAGCCAAATATTTCGCCTATTGGCAAATCCTTCAAAAAGACCCGGATGCGGCCGATTCCAGGGCAGGAAGCCTAGGTATACAACCAGATGTCGAAAAAATAACCGATCTGCTAGGTGTTTTTTTCAGTCCCCGGTCAAAGACCAAACTTTTGGAGGTTTACAGCAACCTGATCAAGGACTCAGGCCAGCTTGTTTGCGGCATGTTCCCCTTTTCTTTCAATAAAAAAATAAAAGATGCCATTGCCAACAATACGGATCATCTCAAGTATATCATCATTGACCGGAAAACAACCAATACCACGCTTGAGTCCAATGACGTGGACAATGTAATCATATATGGGGGTGTTCTTGATTCCCCGATCTATGCCTGGTTGGATGAGACGGAGGCAGGTAAATTATTCAAAAATGGAACTAATTACATTCACAATAAGGTGATTCTTATTGACCCGTTAAGTGATGATCCTGTCGTAATCTCCGGTTCAGCAAATTTTTCGGATAATTCGATCCTTCATAATGACGAAAATACTTTGGTGATCAAAGGGAACAAAGAAGTGGCCGACCTTTACTTTACAGAATTTTCCAGGATCTTCAATCACTATTCATCGCGCAGCGATATCAAGAAACTGACTGCCAATAATACTACCACAGGTCACAACCCCAACCACTTGTGGACAAAGCCAGAGCAGTGGGTGCCTTCTTTTTATAAGCCGAACGCACTTAAGTACAAACGCAGGAAGTTGTTCAGTGAGATGACAGCGACGGAGGGGTAAATATCCGGTAATTTTAGTCCGTTCTTATAAAGAGAGAGAGCCGCAATAACGGCTCTCCTGGCCTGTTGAAAAACCCATACACTAGTTTGTTTCAGACTACGGATCACCATAACTTGATTATTCGTTGTGCAAAGATGCAAAAGGCCTTGTTATTAGCAACCCGTATTTATACTTGCTTAGCTACCGTGAAATCACCTTTTATAGATCTGGAATAAAATGAAATTGTAATCAAACGTGGTGAAATGGCAGGATTTGCTGTGGAAATCGCTGCGAAATTACTTTTGTTCTTAATTGCAACTCTAAAATATATTTTAGACTTTAAGACAGGGAAAGGTGAATAGATGTCTTTATAGGTGTTGATTGAACAATTATTATTTTGATGTCCAACGTTTTCGAATTTGAAGTTTTGAATTTACAATATGCAATTAATACGGAGCTGATGAGTAAAATCGAAACCTTGCGGTCATTTTCTTTACAATAGTGCTGCCGTCATTCCGCTGATATGATTCCATTCCTGATTGCAAACATTACCAGGCCGATCCGACTTTTTGCTTGTAGTTTTTCAAACAGATCATCTCTGTATCCATCTACTGTCCTCGGGCTTACAGACATTTGCTGTGCAATTTCCTTATAAGTGAGTTCCGTGCAGGCGAGTTTGAGGAAGGTAATTTCGCGTTCAGTAAGAAATGATTTTCTACCCTCGCTGTTTTTATCCTGTTCTTTAAGGGAGTGAAGGAACTTACCGGTCACCATTTCCGAATAATAAAACCCCTTGGAAACCAGTGAATAAAGGGCTTGCTTTAATTCAAGCGGATCACAATCTTTTAAGATATATCCTTTGACGCCAGCTTTGAACATTTTAATAACTGCATTTTCATTGTCATACATGGACAACGCCAGTACCTTAACCGTGGGGTAATTTTCTTTCAGCCATAAAGAAGTTTCATAACCGTCTTTTACAGGCATATTGATATCCATCAATACAATATCCGGGGGATTGGATGGATCTACTTGTGAAATAAAATGCTGACCGTTATCGGCCTGGAACAATACGGCATATTCTCCAAAGCTTTCAATAAGGTTGGCCAAGCCCTTGCGTAGTAAAATATGATCATCGACTAGTGCAATTTTTTCCATTAACTAAGTTTTAATTTGAGAAGATGGCAGGAATACAGAGATTGTTGATCCTTTTCCAGGTATACTGTCCAGAGTGAGTTCTGCTTCAATTAAACGCGCCCGGCTTTTCATGTTCCTAATGCCCATTCCCGAACCGGCTGCTGAGGCTTTAACGGGGTTGTTTACATCAAAGCCCCGGCCGTCATCCCTTATCTTCAATGAAAATGAATCTTTGCTGAAATCCATTGTGATTTCAATTTTTGAAGCCGCTGCATGTTTGATAATGTTGTGCAGCGCTTCTTGTATTATACGGATGAGGATCAGTTGCTGCTTGTCTTCAAGCCGGTAAGGTGTTCCTTTATTTATAAAAGCTACATCCAGGTTTTTTGTTCTTTTAAGCATCTCCACTTCGTTGGATATCGCTTCATGTAGGTCTGTTTCAATCAGATAATCACTGTTCATGCTCTTCGAAAGTCCACGCAGATCCTGTATTGCCTTGGTCACAAGTTGCCTGCTATCATCAATTTTCTCCTGTAACGTTTCAGGATCGGCTAAGGTCATTGTATTGATATTCAGTTTTACGAGGCTCAGAACCTGACCAATATTATCGTGGATTTCTTCTGATATATTTTTGAACGTTTGTTCCTGGATCTCGAGCTGGGTCTGCAGTAACTGATTGGAATGTAAAGCGGTCATCTGTTCCTTTTCCTTTATAAATTTCATTTGCCTTTTTTGGTAAAGCAAAACCATATTAATAATTGCAACGGTAACTACCAGAATAAAAAGTGATAGAAAGGCAACGATTACGACTTCCTGGGATAACTGGTCCATAGCGATCCTGTTAACGTTAGCAAGCTGCTGACAAAAAGAAGTAAATTAGGAATTCCCCACAATAACGTAAGCATGTAACGATTTTTGTAAACATAATTAGCAGATATTTTTTGAGTCAGATAATAATAAGTCAGGAAAACAACAAAACTTGCAGAAAATAAAATGAAATAACTGCAAACTACCCAAAAATTAAAATTAGTAAAAATTGACATTTCTGACACCTGGCTTAACCGTTGCTGGAAAAAAATTAAACTTAGTATTACTATACTTACACTGAGTGTTGCAAATCCGATACTATCAAAAAAATGAGGTGGTGGCAGAAATATTGCACGGAAGGCGAAAAGTGCTGCATTGATAATAAATATGATCGCGACAACCCTTTTGCGTCCGATGTTTTCCATGATCATTTCAAAATAAGAACCAAAAAAGAGAATAGCTGCAGGCAATAAAAAACAGTTATAGAGGAAATAATTTTGTTTACCATCTAGGGCAAGCATTGCGGAACGCCACATGATCAACGAAGAAAAAAGATAAAACACGATTGCAGCCAGCGAAAATCTCTTGCCTGTTTTAATGAAGTGAATGAGAAAGGCCAGCAAGAAAATGAAATAGCCAACCGGTTCCAATAAATTGGTTATTATCGACAGCACACGTTTCGTTATTAATGAATTGGTTACCCGAATGTTTTATAAAGGCACACATGGAGGAACCGGGCATCCACCTACAGTGTCAATAACAGCATCCATTCCTTTTCCTTCTGTACACCCTTCCGCATCTACAGTTAACTGTGCTACCTGCTTTTCAGGATTCTCAGGATCAGGGATGAGCCGATATCCTACGTTTACAAGCACGTAATCAGGGTTTTGGTCCATAAGACGCTTCAATGCTGCTGCGTCGAACATAAAAGTCATGTATTTTCCCATAATAAATATTTTTAGCCCAATAAAGATGAGAAAGATTTTTATATATATGACTGTAATATTTCACCTTTTTTCAACCGTTTTTTCACCCCCTGTCCTTGGATCCGTGGTTGGTTAAGTGCACCTATAGAAATGGGTGCTTTCCTAAGTTAAATGAACAATTTAGTATTATGGTTAATTATTATTAACACTAATGTTCAATAACAATAGTAACATCGGAAGATGTATTACCTATAAGACTACCCGTGGAAGTTGGAGTGGTTTGAGTGCCAGGTAAATAATAAACATCTGTGACATGCCCAAGAACTTCATCAAAACCTTTTAACTGGGTGTTTAGCTGGGTTTGAAGCTCTCCCAAACCTTCACTTACCTTTGGTCCAAGTTGGTCTCCGATTTTACCTGATTTGGCTCCTCCTTCAACCCACCAGGCCCAACGTGCACCATAAGCACGGAGATGATGATTACTATCCGCATACAGATATACATGATAGGTCATTGAAGCCGAATAATCGGGCCACCAGTCGATACTTATATGGAGCGGCTGGTATATCTTGAGGTAGGCCAGAGAACTGTTAAGATAAGTCACATTTTCAGGAAACATTTCCCAGGTGAGCGTGGGGTTGCCAACGCGACTTGCTTGGGTACCACTTAACTTGTTGTCCAAAAAAGTGTTCCATTGACCCTGAAATATGGAACTAAAGCTAAGTCTCGTTTCGCTGGTTCCTTGTTTATTACCGGAGACTAGTATCAAACTTGCGATATGACCAAAAACGTCCCACCATACATCTCCTCCGGAACGGGCATCTTTAACCTGTGCAAACGCACCCGAATAATCGTCATTCTTTAATAAGATCAAATTGGCATCAGATTTTGCAGAAGTAAAAAGCTCAACGGACTCAATATGTGCGTAAAGGCCAATTGTTCTCAAAAGGTCTGCGCTTACGTGACTGTAACGGTGATTATGCCCGACACCGACTAAAAAGACAGATCCCATTCTGTTATCTGCCGAAAAAAGTAATCCTGAAATATCAAGTGACATGACAAATGTTTTTGGATGAAAAATTTTATTTTGATGAAGTGCGGCCCTGTGTAATTGTTGTAAGAAATTTTCGGGTAAGATTTCTGCGAATAGCATCTGTATTTGCCGGATCCCTCCCTAGTTCGTTTAAAATCATTTGAGCTTCAAGTAAATTTGTAAGGTGCGGTTCCTTTTCAACTTTGGCAATCACCTCTTTGACAAGGCTTTCGGGACTTTTCTTTTTTTCGGCAAAATCTCTCACCCATTGGGGAAGCCAGAATTTTGGATCAATCTGGTAAATATTCAAAGCCGTTTGTTGCTTTTTGGAAAATTCTTGCATTTCCGGTAGTGCCTTCTTGGTGGGGGCTCCTGCCCGGCTTTCCAATAATTGGGAAAGGTCAGGATTTTCAATTTTAGAGGGCCCATCCTGTGTGAATTCTTTACCGGCACCCGTTACCCGGATGTCGTTACCAAAATCCGCAATGGTTGCCATTTTTCTGAATTTACTCCATGACATAATATTATATTTTAAATTGTTTAAAAGTGTGAAGCAAGCATTGTTCTTGATAGAACCGGGGGTAAGAGAGTAGTTGCCTGTTTATTTATAGCCTGTTTTCTTTGTGTGAAGCCTCGTCATTAAAATCAGCAATTCATAATTCTAGCAATTCATTTCTTAGATGTCTTAAGTTGTGGCACTCTACCAAAAGGCAGTTTCAAAGATAATATAGGCTATTGCAACTGAAAAGCGTTTTGTTACGGAAAAAAGGAAGGTGTTTTAACGGTGTTCCTTTGCAAGGTTTCAATTGTTTAAACAAAATGCTTCTGGAAATTTGTAATAAATAAAAGATCACACTTTTTCGTACAAGCATTACCGTTGTATTACTTGAAAGTTTATGAAATTTACTTTCGAAGTACATTAAAATGTAAAAAGGATTGTGAGGTATAATTATTCTTACCTGAATTTCAAGGATTATAAAACTCAATTTAGGATTCAGATGTCTTGTTTGAACACCTAATTGAAGATATTGAGCGGATAAGACCAGATTTGATCTTATTGGATATCAGGATACCCGGTCTTCATGGTGAAGAATCATTACTCTTGCTTCATGCAAGCGAAAAACAAAAAATATTCCTGTAATACTTTTTTCGGCTGTAACTGATATTGAACGGATAGCTAAAAGGACCAAGGCGACAGCCATAATTGAAAAACCATTCGATATTCACACATTACGGGAAACTGTCAGAAAATATATTTAGAAAAATTCTGAAGGATTTATGTGTTGCGGATTTTACCAGTTTAAGAATGTTTTGGTTGTTCTTTTTGTTTTATTTTTAAACCTTATATTTAAATAACAAAGGAGCGGATTTCTAAATTCTTTTCTGCTACCTCGGATAATTTTACAAAGAAGCTGATCAAACAGCAATCATTTCTTGATCAAATAGAGCAGGAATTTATAGTTTAGTTAGAGTCGCAATGAAAAAAATTCCCGATCGATAAACTAATTGTTTCTCTTTTTTATTTTATTTGAAATCATTAACGATTAACCTATGGTGAAAGCTACCCCTTCTGATAAGGCCTTTATTGTTGATATTCTTGTGGATTCTTTTTATGATAATGCCAGCGTGAATTATATAATTAAACAGGATAAAAAAAAGTCTTCACGAATCAAAGGGCTGATGAACTACTCTTTTGATCTCTGTTATCATTTTGGAGAAATATATTACTCGGAAGACCTTAAAGGATGTGCTTTACTACTTTTCCCCGAACGGAAAACGAAAAATTTCACCTCTTTTATGCTGGACTTGAAATTTATTCTTTCAAGCCTTGACCTTAAGCACTTAAAGAGAGCGATGTCACGGGAATCAAAAGTTAAAGCAAGGCGGGAGAGCGGACAACACTGCTATTTATG
>JBQCEG010000080.1:0-62031 GCA_051960475.1 Ginsengibacter sp. | reverse complement strand
CTGGGCACCAAAACCTTCAAACCCTGAACCAGTGATTGTTTCAGGGTTTTTATTATCAAAATTTTCAAATGCTGAGAACAAAAATTGTTGTCACCTTTTTAGCATTCTACCTTATTTTCCACTGGTTCTTACTACAATATAATCTCAAATACTTATCGTAATTTGTTATCGTTTCTTTTTCTCTTAAGAAAATGGTTTGTTCTTATTAAATGATTTTTTTAAAACATTAAATATTGCAATATGGAACAACAAAATATGGTCCCTTCGATGGCGCCCACTATGCAGCCCAATAATGCTCATAAAGATATTCCAGGTAATCCCTCAACAGCAAAAAGCAGTGCGACTAAATTGAACGACCGGAGCAATGGTAAATCACTTCACGTGCTGAGCGAAAGTGATTGGAACTTTTGGATAAACAATGGATATGTGGTAATTAAAAACGCAGTACCACGAGAGCAGGCCTTGGCTACTGCCAGGTTTTTGTGGGAATTCGAAGAAAAAGATCCGAACGATCCAGAAACATGGTATGCGCCTCCCCGGGCAGAAATGAAAATGAAAGAACTGACCAACACCGGAATGGTTGAAGTTTATAACAATCAGTATTTATGGAACAATCGCATGGCACAAAGAGTTTATGACGCCTTCAGGGACATTTGGGGAACGGATAAATTGTGGGTAACCATCGACAGGGCGAACCTCAATTTTCCAATAAGACCCGGTTATGAATACAAGGGTTTTATTCATTGGGATTATGATCCCGAAACAAAACCGGTGAATGTACAGGGTGTCCTGGCCCTGGCTGATCAAACCGATGAAAATATGGGCGGCTTTCAATGCATTCCTGAATTGTTTCGTACTTACGACACATGGAAATTAACTCAGCCGGAAGACCGGGATCATTTCAAACCGGACACAACAGGATTTGAAATTGTAAAAGTAAAAATGGAAGCAGGCGATCTTTTAA
The DNA here is from genome assembly GCA_051960475.1 of Ginsengibacter sp. Lineage (GTDB taxonomy): Bacteria > Bacteroidota > Bacteroidia > Chitinophagales > Chitinophagaceae > Ginsengibacter. Next base: position 61,067 of record JBQCEG010000080.1, on the reverse strand, counting down.
TTTTCAATAGTCTGCAACCGCACGGTATTCGGCCTAATTTAAGTGGCAACAAAGTGCGCATCGCTCAATATATTTCCATGATGCCTGCAGAAGAAGACAATGAACCTTTGCGCCAATGGCGCATCAACTCATGGAAAGACAGGATTGCTCCTGAAGGTTATGCTTTTCCAGGCGACCCAAGAAATTGGGAACAAACAAAATACAAAAGAGCTGAATTAAATGAATTGGGCAAAAAATTGTTGGGGTTGGAAAAATGGTAATCTTAAAGCTTTATCTGATTGAATCTATTGAAGCTATATGGGCAAATCAATGATGAATTCTGTTCCCTCACCTTCCTTGCTTTTCACTTTTATTTCTCCTCCATGCGCCTTTACAATATCATAACTCAAACTCAATCCTAATCCTGTTCCACTTCCTGTCGGCTTTGTGGTAAAAAAAGGCTGAAAAATCTTTTCTCGTATATTTTCGGGAATACCACTGCCATTGTCTTTAACGGTTATGGTTACACGATCTTTTTCCTTATGTGTATTAACGCAAACTGTTGGCTCATATGAAATATTTTTTCCTGCATTTTCTTTGTTTACTATAACTTTTTGTTTTTCGTCAACTGCATAAAATGCATTATTAAAAAGATTGAGCAACACTCTTCCTATATCTTGTGGAACGATATTTATTTTTCCTATAGATTCATCATAGGCTGTTTCAATGGTTGAATTAAGAGACTTGTCTTTCGCTCTTGAACCATGAAAACTCAATCGCAAATATTCATCGCACAAAGCATTGATGTCTGTAGGTTCTTTTTGTCCTGTACTTTTCCTTGAATGTTGTAACATTCCTTTTACTATTGCATCAGCACGCTTGCCATGATGAAGTATTTTTTCGAGATTCTGTTTTATATCATCTGCAATATCCATTGCCAATTGTGCGTTGCCACTGGTTAATTCTTCTTTCATTTCATCCACCATTTCATTACTCACTTCCGAAAAATTATTCACGAAATTCAACGGGTTTTGAATTTCATGTGCGATGCCTGCCGTAAGCTCACCAAGCGAAGCCATTTTTTCTGACTGCACTAATTGCTGTTGCGTTTGTTTTAATTCCACCAGTGTTTTATCCACCTGCTTTTTTGCTTCTTCCAGTTTATTGAAATCCTCGTAACGTGCATAAGCTGTAGAGAAGGCATCAGCAACAGATTGAACGAGGCTGAGTTCCTCATCATTAAGCTCAGTTGTATTTCCAACATACATCATCCCCTGCAGGAAGGGAAGGAAGTGCAAATAAAATCCCCCATGAGGAACACCTGCGAGATATTCACCGGCAGAATCAATCACTTCCTGTTGCAACAACGTATTGGCAAAATCAGTAAAATCAGAATCATTCCAGTGATCAACATAAGCGGTGTTGTTTTTCCAGTTTATAGGGATCATCTTAATTTTCCCGGGAGTGTCATAGGGGATTTTAAAAGCAGCAATTGCTCTTCCTTCCGGGGTAGAAAGAAAAGTGTGAATGAGTTGGTGTTCATTGTCCATAATGAATACACCGCAACGGATGAATGGAAGGCCTAAAATGGTAAGTTCGTTCCAGACTAAGGGAATGATGCGGTTAAGATCTGCCGTTGTTCTCATCGATGCAATATCTGCACGGATACGATCCAATACTGCCTGTCTTACTGCTTCCTTTGCATTCGCTTCTGATTGCTGCAACTCAAGATATCTCCTGAAGGTAAGGTCAATGATACCCGCAAATCTTTTTAAGATATTTATTTGCTCTGGTTTATAGGGTGTTTCTGACCAGGCATAAAGACAACCGATAGAGAAAGAAATAAAATGTCCAAATTGCTTTTGCTCATTGGAGAAATCAGGAACAGGAACAGCTAATCCTGCCAACAATAATTTATAGTAAGATATCAATTGTTCACCTTCCAGTTCGGGAAAATAATCTCCCTGCCGAAGCCACGATTCATATATTTTTTCCAACACGGGGTGTTTTTCCAACTGAACCCAGCCGATCAAAGAAAGACTATCTTCATTTGTGGAAGATGTCGCAGAATATAACCCGGCTTTCCTTGATTCGTTACTCAACAAACCCACTCCGCAACGGATAGGCCTGATACCTAATTTTCTTAATTCTGTAAATACCATGCTGGCTGTTATGGCAACGTCATTACTGTTGTGCATCGCCATTGCTTTACCACGTACTTTTTCCAATGCGGCTTCGATTGTTGCTTCCCTTGCCTGTGCTTCCGCTTGTTTCAAGTCCATGAACCTTCTATAGGCAAGGCCAAACACATTTGCAAACCTTCTCAGTAGCGCCCTTGTCATTTCTTCCGGCTCCACCATTGTTGTCATTACCAACGAACCTCCCTTGAAATCTGCTACCGACCAGTAAGCTTTTATATCTTCCTGCGCCAGTCCTTTAAAACTTTCTGATAAAACTTCAAACACTTTTCCTGAATGTTGCTTCACCATTTCGAAAAATTCCTGCGCCTTTGCCCCATCGTTTATCAAAACATAATCCTGTTTGTTGGATTGATAACACTCCATCATTTCCTCGATGATCTTCACGCCCCGCTTGGGAAAACGCGATTCCCTTTGGACTATTTCCCCTTCTTTGTTGGGCGGCCCCAGAGCCGCCCATGATTGGAAATAATCGGGCGATTCAGCATAGAGATGGATCGCACAAGTCTCAAGCTCTTTCTGTCCGAGCAAGCCCATTTGTTTCCTTAATTCAAGTGCTATTTCCTTTAATTCCTGTGAGGCATGCATGGCCATTGCCCTTGCGCGAACCCGTTCGAGTGCTTCTTCAATCTGCGCTTCTCTCGCCTGCGCTTCTGCTCTTTTTAAGTCGAGAAAACGCGTATAGGTTTGTTCGAAAACCGAGGCGAACCTTTCAAGTAACCCGGTACTTTCCGCTGAACATTCTATCGTTGACTGGACAATCAACAACCCTTTTGAAAAAAAAGCGACATGAATAATTCTCCTCTTTTCTCCAGGTTTTACAGCTGCGCCGCCTTTGCCTGCCCGATACAGCATGAACTCCTTTAATGCCTTTCCCTTCAGGTCTATTACCAAATACCTTTTACCCTGCTTCCATGCTTTAAATATTTTCTTTGTGACATTTGGTTCCTCAATAGAAAATTTGAACACCTTATTAATAGGCTCACCATACATCGTAACCCAATATTCGATTACCTTTTCCTTTTCATTGATTATGCCAATGGTGGCCTGGTCAGGGTTTTCGCCCAATTCTCTGAACTGCTGAAACAGCACATACACAGCTTCAGAAAGCTCATCACTCTTCTGCATAGCCATAGTTCTTGCACGTACTCTTTCCAACGCAAGTTGAACTTGCGCTTCTCTGGCCTGGTCTTCTGCTTTTTGAAGATCAAGAAATCGGGTATAAGCTTGTTCAAATACTTTTGCAAACCTTTTTAGTATTTCATTATCAGCCTCTGAAAAAGCTTTATCTGTATATCGCGTGAGATGAATACCCGTGTTTTTTGCCAGCGCTACAGACATGCTGGCTGCTTCACTTTCTAATAGAAACTTTCTTTGTTTCTCAGGTACATGTTTAAAATCAGTAGCGCTAAAAAGATGTTGAAATAATTCATTTTTCTCTTGGAAGGAATAAACTTTTGAAAAATGATCTCTACCGTTTTTCCTTGTAACAAACAAATCTCTCAGGTAGGTTATATTCGTGAAAGGAACCAAAACTCTTGCATACTGCTGCTTCTCTTTATTTTCAAGCCACCAGGTAATATCCTTCGAATCTTCCTTAAAAAGAATGATGATGGCTGTATAAAACTCTACATTCAGATCTTTCAACCTTTCGAGCACCGTATGAACCAACTCTTGTAATTCTTCACTCTTCTGCATGGCCATTGTTCTCGCGCGAACACGCTCCAATGCCAGTCCTATTTCAGCTTCTCTTGCCTGTGCTTCTGCTTTTTGAAGATCGAGAAAACGCGTATAGGTCTGCTGAAACACCTTTCCGAACCGTATCAAAATATTATTTTCCTCCTCGCTGTAAGGAATAGCAGAAAAATTTTCGATATATAAGCCTACATTCTCCAGCAAAACTGTGGAAACGGCCAGTCCCTTGCATCCCAAATAAAATTTCTTCACTTCCCCGGGTACTGTAAATAATTGGAAAAGGGAGTTATAGAATTTATTTTTCGTTTTAAAATCAAGCAGGTCGGTGTGAAGAATTATTCCTTTTGCTTTGGCTTCCAGAAAACTGTTCCATGTTGGCGTGTCAAAATAAGGAATGACTGCATAGAATGGTTCAAGGTTTGGATCGGCCAGCCAGATGTGCATATCATCATGCGCTTTGTAATCAATATAAAAACCGGCATGCTCTGCTTTAATATTGAGATGGATAAATTGCTCCAGCACGAGGCGTATCACTTCCTTTAGTTCATCACTCTTGTGCATGGCCATACTGCGGCTACGCACTTTTTCCAAAGCAGCTTCTACCCGGGCTTCCCTTGCCTGTGCCTGTGCTTTTTCAATATCAAGATATCTCCGGTAAGCCAATTCAAACACACGAAGAAAGCGCTTGAACAGGTCCTGGTTTTCCTTGCTGAGTGGCGCATAAGTTGAAATACCCAATGCCACTGGCCCAAGAGAATACCAATAATAGTTAAGTGAAGAAGCCTTTTTCAAATATTTGTCAATAAAAACATTGGTTGTTTTTTGATAAGTTAGCCATTCTTGTACTTTCGCTCCTTTGATGTTCGTGATATAAAAATTGCCCTTTCCCTCCATAATCTTTTTGGCAAAGGCTTTTGCAATTTTGTGATTGGTGTAGACGGTATCGGTAATTAATGTTTTATCATGCCGGGCGTAAAATTCGTAATTCATGTAGCTGCCCTTGCTGGGATAAAATATAGCCGTCTGCACATTACGTATTTCTTCCACGCCCAACTTCTCCAACTGAAGACAAATGGTCCTGCATATTTTCAGCATATCAGAAGGCTCTTTCATCCGTAAAGCAATGGCACGAACTTTTTCCAAAGAAGTTTCAATCTTTACTTCTTTTGCTTTCGCAGCTAATTTCTCTTTAAGCTGGTTGTTTTGCTTTTGCAAAACCTTAATTGTAGTCATTGATATGTTATAACAGGGATAAAGAAAACCGACTACTAAATTTAATATATAGTTATTGATATTAAAGAACTATTTCATTTTTTACTGAGGGATAAAAGACCACACCTTGAAAACAGAACGGCTTTTCCTTTCCTGTTTCAAAAAAAAGTGTTTATTTACGTATTATTTTTATCAATAATTTTTAACCATTACTATCAACAGTATGACAACAAAAACCACTAACATCGTTTATTGGACATCCACTATTATTTTCGCCGCACTGATGGTATTCGTGGCCGTAGGCGGAATTAAACCCAACCAACAGAATATTCAAATAATACATGACGGTCTTGGTTATCCCGTTTATTTTATTCAACTCATTAGTGTTGCAAAAATTTTGGGCGTCATCATCATCCTGGTACCCGGATCAGGAAGAATAAAAGATTGGGCTTATGCAGGTCTGTTCTTTGATCTTGCCGGTGCTGTTTATTCCGGAATTGCCGCATCACCAAAGTTCGACCCATTAATTCTAACCATGCTATTTTGGATCCTACCCGGTATTTTATCTTATTATTTCTGGCTGAAGAAGGTAAAGAAATAAACCCGATGCTCCTTTAAATTCGCTCTCACTTTTAGAAAATTAAAGGGCAGGAGAAAATAAAAATGCAACAAAAGTATTGGTACTTGTCTCAAAGCATTGTGGCAATTTTGCATATATGAAAATCTGGGAATCATTTCAAATCATTTCTTTAAAGCACGTTAGCAAATCAGCCAATTATACCCACCTGTTTTTATAGGCAATTTTTATTGCCTGGGCTTTTGATTTTACATGCAACTTCTGGTAGATATTGGCGATATGCGTTCTTGCAGTTGCGGGACTGATAAATAATTTTTCTGCTATCTCCTTGTATTCAAGACCCTCAACAAGTGAGACAAGCACATCATGTTCGCGGCGACTTAGCAAACCAGGTTCAACTTTATCCTGGCCTGTTTCTGAAGGTCCTGTTTTCAGCAACCCTAAGGTTTTTCTCGCAATGGCCGGTGACATAGGAACGGCATTATAATTGGCTACCTGCATTACAGCATCAATAAGATTAACTGCTTCATCATCTTTTAGCAAATAGCCGCTGGCTCCTGCTTTGATCGCCTCAAATATCTTTTCACTGTTGTCAAAAACAGTCAGTACAATAAATTTTATTTCCGGATAAAGCGTCGAAGCTATCGCAATCGTTTGAATCCCGTCCATTTCCGGCATTTCAATATCCATTAAAACAATTTCAGGTGCCTGCCGTTCAGTAGTGCTGTTCATTTTTTTTAAGAAGTCATTGCCGTTGGCCGCTTCCATTACGATGTTTACTCCGGGTGAAGTTTGCAATTTGTTTTTGATCGCTCTCCTCACAAGCGCTTTATCGTCTACTATCGCTAATTGAACGGCCATAAAATTTTATTATAAAATTGCAGCAAGCTTCCCCAATTTGCTATACTGCAAATGAATGATTTTTTTTCAACGTTATACTTGTGCCCTCTAGGCCGGAATGAATGTTTAAATCATATCCTGCTTCCATACAACGGTAACGCATATTATCTAATCCGTTTCCCAAACTTTCCCTGGTAACATCAAAACCATTTCCATTATCCTTTAAGCAAATCAATACACTTCCTCCGCCACTCATGATATCAATGCTTATCAGCGACGCACGACTATGCCTGAGCGCATTGTGCAATGCTTCCTGCATCACGCGGAAAATATTGAGCGCTTCTCCTGGCGACAGTTCCGGATCGTTATCAATGCTTTCATGAAACCGGATATGAACCATGATATTGTGGTGCATTATTTTCTTCGAATACATTTTAAGACGGTCAGAAAAATCCGTAAGCTTAATTGTGTCGTTGTTCAAAACCCAGATGGTCTCCTGCAATGAAGCGATAATATTCTTTGCGTTAGCCGAAATGTTTTGCGCCGTTTGCTTTACATCCTCGCTTATTGCCTTGCCGTTTAGTTCTTCGGTTCCCGCAGCCAAAGCAGTTGTGTAGGCGCCTACATTGTCATGCAAATCTCTTGAAATACGCTGCCTTTCCCTCTGGATACTTTGCTGCATTTTTAATTGCTGAAGTTTCTTTTCATATCTTCTTTTGTTATATAAATACATTATTGCCCACAGCATAATCGCAGCCACTAAAACGACAATGATCTTAAACCAGGCAGTTTGCCAAAAGAGTGGCGTAATAATTACAGTAATATACTTGATAGTATCCGAACTTTCGCCGGTCAACCCTGCAGCATATTCAAAAGTGTAATTTCCGGGTGGTAGTGCATAGCGGGCATGACCTGTGCTTCCGGTATTAACCCAGTTATGATCCATACCCTTCATCTTATATCGATATTCATATACATCGGGCTCATATCTGCCAAGTGCAATAAAATCAAACGAGATAACATTTTTTGAGTAAGGAAGTCTGATGCGGTAGATGCACCAGGCAGCAGTATCAGTCTTCCATTTTTCGTCCATCACATTGATGTGCTGCATCACCACGAGTGGATTGTCATGCGCAACTTTTATTTCCGCTGGATAAAAACTGTTTACGCCATTTGTTCCTCCAAAAAATAATTCGCCGTTTTTTGCTTTAGCACTAACGTTTGTATTAAATTCATTGCCTTGCAAACCATCTGAAGCGTACAGGTTGACAATATGACCATCCCTATAAATGCACGATAAACCTTTATTGGTACTGCACCAGATATTCTTATCATCATCTTCCTGTACACTGTAAACATTTTCATCAGCAAGACCATCCCTGATTCCATAAATGCGGAGCACAGCGCCATCAAGTGGATTTATTTTATATAATCCTTCCTCTGTTCCCAGCCAGATATTTTTTTCACTATCCTGGAAAATGCATTTTGTTATTACATTTTCTTTGAGATAAAAAACAGATTTTTCAGTAAAATTTAGACCGGATAAAACAGAATATTTACCGGCTCCGCCTATCCATAACCGTCCTTTATTATCCAGCAGTGCACATAAAAATTTAGTCTTTACCAAAGGCTTAAACCGGATTTTTTTAGGGGAATAAACAGCCCTCACAACACCCCTTGGCTCTGCTAATATTGCCGCGGTATCGCCCATTATTTTAAGCGGGTAAAAAGCCGATGCCATGCTCCTCTTAATTGGCGCAAGCTGCATTGTGGCAGTGTTTAAGAGGTAAACGGAATACTTGCCGTCGGCAAAAATCAGGTACTTATTTATTCCGGCTTTCAGAATACAGCTTACCTCTTTGGATGGAATGTCGGGTGAAATAGTGAATTGCTTCAGAAGATGTCCTGAAGTGTCAAAAACAGACAATTGATTAAGGAGCGAACCGGTGATAACAAGGTTAGCACTTTTATCAGGGAAAATACACCTCGAGAAATTCTTGCGCATATCAGCAACACCAAAATATTTAATATTAAATGTTCCGAAACTTATTTTTCTTAAACCTGAAAAAGATAATAACCACAGGTTATGAAAACGGTCAGGCATACACGAAGTGATATAACCGAGATTAAAGAAATCCTGATTTTTCCGGTTCACCATTCTGTACAGAAACCTGCTGGTATGGGCATTAAAAATATAAAGCTGGTTGTTCACGGCAACAACAATGCGATCATTAAATAAGGTACGCATGGTGATGCATGCAATGTTGTCCGTTTCGACATTTACCGGAAACGTGCTCAATAATTCTGTGGAACCGCTCTTAAGATCGGCTTTAAAAATCCCCTTATTTGTTGCAAGCAGCACTGTATCCTCATCAAGCGGTAAATAATCATAAAGTAAATTTTTGATACCGGGAACGTGACATAAACGTTGTATTTTCTTTTTTCTAAAATCTATTTCTGCTATACCGTCGTCGAAGCTAACAAGTAATGTACCGTTGCTGCCTTTTTTAAAATACTTTGTGCCCGGTAGCCGTCCTTCAATATTAAAAGCATCTTGAACCTTGTGCGTTAATTTATTAATGGCAATAAATTTATGTTTCCCTCCCCACCAGCACCAGACTTCATTTCCCGACTCAAAAACCGGCATCACCGGCGATACCTTGTAAGGCTCGGGTTGGTGGATCTTTTCCAACTCGCTTTCGGGCGTTCGAAAAACAATGTGAAACTTGTTGGTGAAACTGTTGTAAGCGCTTATGCCACTATTGTAACTCAGCCACAAGCTTCCATCCTGCAGCTTGAAAAAATGCGGATGATTGGTTTCTGGTAAGCCCTCCCGGGGACGAACAACTTCAAATTCATTTCCATTATATCGCTGCAAGCCGGCTCCATAGCTTAACCAGACAAATCCGGCATTATCTTCTGCAATATCCACTACCCTGTTAGCCAAAAGGCCTTCATTTACAGTGAAACCACGACTGCTGAATTGTTTAAGTGGCTGTGCCTGCAATGAAAAGTGAGCACATAGAACAGCAATAACAACAAGCAATCGCTTTTGAGTACGATCCAAAGTGTTTTTCATGTTGCAATATGACGCGTTAATCTCAAAGTAAAAATCATGCAAATGATGTATTGCATCTGCTAAGCAGCAAAGCGAATTTTGTCCTGCATTGAAGTGGAAAAATAAGACATTTTCAAAATAATGTTTGTATAAATACTTGCATCATATTACCAAACTATAAACATAAAGTCGTTGAAACTATTTTTTACTCATTTCCATAAAACAATATGCGCAATGCCACAAAAATAAAAACAAAACAAATTATGCAAGATCCAGCATTGGCTGCTGGCAGGAACCAGCTATTCATTTTGATTTTCTTTAGCTCACTCTGCTTGATAATGGCTTCTTGTAATGCCCCGCAGGAAAAACAGCACCTGGAGCTGACGCAGCAAATAGTCAAAGAAACAATCCAACGTGTGCTGTATCCGCCATCTGACACTCCTGTGGTGAAAACCAAACTGGATTTTCATAATGTGCAAATTGCAAAACCACGAACAGCAGGTCAGCAAAAGGTTTGGTATTTCCCTGATACTACAATTGTATATCCCGTTCTTGTAAAATTTACTTCAACGGATCGGATACAGGAAGGGCCAAATTTGCCCATTAGCTATGATATTCATGACATCTCACAGGAATATATTTTTTATAAAGACGAGTTCGGAAACTGGGCCTTGAAAATTGTTTCCGGCTCAGAAAACAGCGATGTGGAAAGAAAGCACAATTAGCTCTTATGATACCTTAATCAATCTTAAACCAACCCAAATTGAAATTACAAATTCTCTTGCTCTAACCTAATGAATCTATACTCATCAAACTTTGGCTTTGTTTTCCCGGAAAAGGGACTGCAAAATTCTCAAACAATAATTAAAAAGTGGCTGCATCCTCCCCCATGAAATGGCAATGATATCTAACATTTAACAGCACCATGCCAACGAGTACACCAATTAAATTTCAGAAAATAAATACCAGGTTACTTAAAAATAAATAGCAACTAATTAAATAAAATACAATGAAAATTAAAAACAAACTGACTATTGCTTCACTTAGTATTTCTTTTATTGCACTAATTTTTCTTTGCAACTCATGTACAAAAAAACAAATGGCTCAGATAGACAATGGCTATCACATAAATTTTACCATGAACGGAGTCACTCAAAGGTTTGACCAGGCAGATACCTGTCAACTTACAACGGACAATTCCAGTTCACCTGCGATGCACGACCTTTCTATTCGCGGACATAACAGCCTTTATGCTATGGCCCATGCATCTATCATTGAGTTAGCTGTTGTAAGCAGCGATCCGATTACAACAGGCACGTACGTCGATTCATCCAGCAATGACAATTATGCCGTATACGCAGATTTTATTCCTTATCCGGATGAAACTTACGGACCAGGTACCGACCTGTATATGGCGGGCGATGGCGTATATACTGACGGTATTCAACAGGGAGTACAACTAAGCCATCATCTTACTATCACTATTACTTCAATAGACAAAGGAACCATGAAAGGTACTTTTAGTGGCGACTTTTATGAATACGACACAGATATTCACCAGGCGAAAATACAGAGCATCACAAATGGGGATTTCTACCTGAAAATCCAGTAATTTCAGTATTTGGTCAATCATGCGCTTTTCCGGTAGCATTCAAATCACCCTTTTTCTTTCAAATAAACACTCACAAAAATCATATAAAATGAGAACATTGTACCTGACTACAATTGCCGTGCTCATCGCGGTAAATATCTTTGGTCAAAATTCAGATCAGCTTCTTGCCCGTGTAAGAAAGATTGATGGAGTAGAAGCTTACATTCTCTGCGAACCCGTAAGAGATTATATTACCCTTGTTGATGCGGGAACCGGCTTAAAAGCAGAATCGCTTTTAACCGGAGGAATCGTAAATAAAAGTATCTCCGATCGTGTTGAGCAATTTATCAGGAAAATCACCAAGCAAAATGCAAGGGTTGATGCCGTAATTTACAGTGCCGGAAGAAGGATCGTTGGAGTGCAGTTTACAGATCAGGCAACACCCCAAACCAAAGGAATTGGAAGAGTTTCAAAAGTAAATGGTTACCCTGTTTTTGTCATGAACGAACCTTTGACAAATTATTCAGTTATCGATTCCAGAGGCGGAGGTATTAAATGGAAATCATTGTTTACCGCGGGTCTCGTTAATAACTCTATTGAGGATGATGTGGAATCAATGGTAAAAAAACTTCAAAGCCGCGCCGCCGATGGAGTCTTGTTTGATGGTGGCAAAGACGCTTCTGCAATTATGTTTAAGAAATGATCGATTGCCTGATTGAAGCACGGTCAGGATAAAATCTTTTATGATAGCGCTATCTGTTTTGGTAGTTATGCATTGAACGGTTGATTAAAATATCGTGGTCAGAAAGCAACGAAATCGTTGCAGGCTTTCTTTCACGTTCAAATGAATATCTGCATGATCAACGCGATCCTGGCCAAAAGAAAATGCGTTAAAAGATGTGAGTATAATGATCGCTGTAAAATAAAATTCATTTCAATTTCTGCGTTTACTGTATTTTTAAGCGTATGGCTAAACGAAAATGAAAAATGCAGAATGAAAATAAACATATCAGTGATCACCTGGCCAATGAACGTACTTTTTTGGCTTGGGTAAGAACTGCAATAGCCATTATGGCCTTTGGATTTGTTGTGGCAAAATTCACTTTGTTTGTGCGCCGCCTTGCCCTCCTGATGGGCAATGACAGAGTCTTTTCCGCGCCGGTGAAAGGCTACAGCGGAATGCTGGGAATATTATTGGTTTGCCTGGGTTTGCTCACTGCATTGTTTGCGTTGATCAGGTATCGCCGAACAAAGAAAAATATTGAAGAAGAAAACTTCGCCCATTCCTCAAAGTTCATCAACTGGTTCACCGGAATTATAATGGTATGCGGAATTCTGCTCATCATTTACCTGATCATGAACGGATGAAAAAGGACATCCGGAATCCTTATTACTTACCGCAACTAAACCCGGTTTTTTAAAGGAGTTGCCATCCTTCAAAAATGGCAACTCCCAATTCTTAATTCTTAATTCTTAATTCCTACATCCCTTCCTCCTGAGTTAATTTTGAGAAGTCACCATAAATATATTCACGACTTATTTTCCCATCAGCATTAAATTCATCAAATATTACCATAGGAACTTTTACGACTTCTCCGGTCTTCTTTGATTTCCCCGTCCAGGTCCACCATGATTGTACAACTTGCACATCTCCTTTCTTATAATGCAAATAATCAGGGTAACCCTGGGGTACTTGTTGTACGTTGTCAAAAAATTCAAAATCCTTCTTCCAGTTTTGCATTGCATCAGAAATAGGAATAAAATCCTGCATTCCTGAGGCCCACCACTTTGCGGTATCTGAATACAAATTTTGAAGAGCGGCCCAGTCTTGTGTTTCGTAACCTTTTCCTGCCTGGTTTATTACATCTATGTAAGGATGCTTAATGTAGATAGTTCCATTTTCTTCTTCCTGGCAAAAAGCGGTAAATCCCATGAGGAATAGCGCTGCAGTGAACATAATTTTTTTCATGATTTTTAGTTTTTTCGTTGTCTTACTCGTCTGGCTTTTCAGAAACGCCCCTGCAAAAAATGCCCGTGCAGGACAAGCCCGTTTTTTATAGTGATCGCTGGCTTCACTTTTTAAGGAGAACAGACTTTACAGGCCATCAGCACCTGTAGAAATTTTTATAAAAACATTTAATTACCAGGAGTGCGATACTTGACCACCATGTTTTTCGCTTTATCTATTTCTTCCGGATCAATTAATAGTTCCGAGCAAACGTTGACTAATCCCGAAGCATTAATAGATAACATGATTGCTGAAGCGGTAGCCACATCCGGCAAACTGCATACTGCGTATACATCGTAAGCTCCACAGGCATAGTAAAAAAAATCGAGTTTGCCTCCAACAGCCTTAACCATCTCGTCAATGGCTTTTTTCCTGTTTGTGCCACCTTTTTTTAATAGCCCCTGCGTGCCTTCAGCCGTATAGGAGGCTTTGATCAGATACTTTGTCATTGTATTTCGTTTTAAATTTTTATAGAAACGATTCTTAATATCCCAGGAATTAAGAAATACCCCCACAGAAAATGCATCTGTGAGACAGGCCCATTTTGATAGTCTCTCACGATTAGCAATTTTTATTTTTCTTATACACTAAAAAATCAAAGAGAAATTTGCACGATCAGCCCTTCCCGATTTGCTTTTCACGCCAGGAACAAATCATGGTATGCGGCCGGCTTTTTGTAAGCGGGTCTTGTTACTTCATTAAAAATTTCATGGAAAGCGGTTGTTTGTTTCTACTGCGAAACGGCTAATATTGGATAAGTCTAAGATAAAATGATTATCCGGAATTATGCCTGTACAAACGCGACAAAATAGTAACTGCAGTTAGGTTTCCTGCAAAAGGAAATTAATGAAATCCATATCCAGTTTCACCATAGCTGTTGGCTTTACTTTGAGGTAACGGGTGAAATATCTTGTAAGGTGAGACTGATCATAAAATCCGTTTTCTTCACAAAGCGTATTCCATGTAACGCCGGGATTTTGCCTGATGAAATTAACCAAACATTTAAACCGGAATATTTTTGCATAATCTTTAGGACTCAATCCCACATAAACTTTAAAATGCCTTTCAAGACTCCGGGATGTTATGTAACAGTAATTTTCAATATTCTTCACTGAAACATTCCCTTTATTTTCATGGATATATTCAAGGGCCTGCGCTACTTTTGGGGCAATTTCAAATGGCGGCAACTGAGATAAAAAAAGTTCATTCATCACCTGGATCATTTCGTCGTTACCGGGAGCTTTCTTCAATTCGCTGACTAATTTATCGCACTCCTCTTTACCCAACAATTGTGATAATGGCATAGATGTATTCGTTAGGTGTGACATATCAATACCAAACAACTGGTATAACCCAGTAGGATGGATGAAGGCCATTAGTATTTTGTTTTTACCCATTACATCACCAACCATTGGAACAGTCACTTGGCCGGTAGCACAATACTTGTCCTTCATAAATAAATTACCATTCAAGCGCGCATTGATCGGTTCATCCAGGCAAATAATAAAACCACAATAGCCAAGCGGAGGGGAAACATAAGGCTCACGAAAGCCTTCTCCGACGTCCCAAATCCCATAAAAAGCAATATAGGGCATGAGGGCATCCGGTGGGGTAAAATGTAAGGGCTGCATAAGTTGATTAACCTCCTTAACGGCTCTATAAATATAATTAATCCATATTTAAGGGCAAGTGGATCAGGAACGTTGATCCTTTGTTCTCCTTACTCTCCACCTTTATCTCTCCACCATGCGCTTTGATAATATCATAGCTCAAACTCAATCCCAGCCCTGTTCCGCTTCCTGTTGGTTTGGTAGTAAAGAAAGGTTGGAATATTTTCTCTCTGATCTTTTCGGGAATGCCGCCTCCGTTGTCTTTAACGGTTATGGTTACACTATCACCTTCTCTTTTTGTACTAACTGAAACGGTTGGTTCGTAGTGGCTGTCAGGCTGAGCCTGTCGAAGCCTTTCATTCACTGCATAAAAAGCATTGTTGTATAAATTGAGTAACACGCGGCCAATATCTTGCGAAACCACATCTATTTTTCCAATTGATGGATCAAAGTCTGTCTTTATTTCTGCATTAAAGCCCTTATCTTTTGACCTTAATCCATGATAGCTTAACCTTAGGTATTCATCACATAATGCATTAATATCAGTTGGCTCTTTTTTACCGGAAGATTGTCTTGAATGTTCCAGCATGCTTTTCACAATAGCATCTGCTCGTTTCCCATGATGACTTATTTTTTCTGAATTTCCTATTACATCATTAGCAATTGATTTTACTTCATCAATATTTCCTTTATCTGCTTCATCTTTTAATTCTTCCATTAACTCTTTATTCACTTCTGAAAAATTATTCACGAAGTTTAACGGGTTTTGAATTTCATGCGCAATTCCGGCTGTAAGTTCTCCGAGGGAAGCCATCTTTTCTGATTGGATGAGTTGAGATTGGGTTGACTTAAGTTCTTCCAATGTTTTTTCAGCCCTGCTTTTTTGAATATCGATTTCTTCTTTTTGTCGTTGCAGAAAAATATTGGCTTTTTGTTTTTGCCGGTTATTGCGGTAAAGAATAATAGCAATTAGAAAAAGTATTCCCAGGCCGGCAATTAAAGCATATTGTTTCATTTTGTTTTGATAATTAATTTTGGCAACCGCTATTTCCTTTTGATGTTCTTCTTCCTGTGAAACTAATGTTTGAATGGCTTCTATATTTCCTGCACCAAACAAAGTGTCTTTGTAAGCATCGGCTATTTTTAGGTAATGAAGTGATTCCTTAGTATCTTTTTGTTCATATAATTCTGACAACAGAGCGGCTGCTTCCAGAATTGTTTTCTTTTGGGAAATCAATTTGGATTCTTCAAGACCTTTACCTGCATAATCAATTGCAGAATCCGGTTGATTTTGATTTTTATAAAATGCTGCTATTTTATTATATGCAGTTGCTGAGGCCCTGCGTTCATTATTTTTAAGCGCAATCTGAAGGCTTTTTTGGTAGAAATTCAATGCCTCGCCAGATTTCGCCGTTTTCGCTGCTACATCTCCAAGTGTCAGATAAACTAAAGGTTCTTCGTGGTTATACTTTTGAAAAGTTTCAATAGCCTTTTCTTCATAAAGACTGGCCGAATCAAATTGATTCATTCCATCGAATGCTACTCCCATATCGAAATATGCATAAGCCAATCCTTCATTATTTGTTGGCTCCACGATAGAAACATAAGTTCGCAAATAACTTAAAGCTTTTGGATAATCTTTCAGTATGATATAAGCTTCTCCAATACCATCGAGAGCCCCTCCGGCTAGGCTTTCTAAATGATTTTCCTCTGCAAGTTGCAATGCCTTAAATCCTAATTCCAGCGATTTTGGCAAATTTCCCTGTTGTTCCGTTACAATGCACATAAATGATAATGCTAGTATTTGCCCCGGCAGGTAATGAATTTGTTGAGCCGATTGATAAGCCTGTTCACCGTATATAATTGAAGAATCTGTATTTCCCAAACGATACAACAGGCATAAGGCTATTTGAGCATTAATCCTGCTGGTATCATCTTTGGCGATAGCCAATTGATGTTGTAAGCTATCAACTGCTTCTTTTGTCTGGGTAAAACCAATACTACAGGTAAATGCAAGAAGAAGGGTTAATGTGAATGTCTTTATCATTTATTGGCATTAATTTGGTAATTTAATAATAAACTCTGTTCCTTCGCCTTCTTTCGTCTCCACCTTTATCTCTCCACCATGAGCCTTCACAATATCATAGCTCAAACTCAATCCTAAACCTGTCCCACTACCCGTTGGTTTGGTAGTAAAGAATGGTTGGAATATTTTGTCTTTAATAGAATCAGGAATGCCGTCACCATTATCACTAACGGTAATGAACACACTCCTTTCGGATCTCTTTGTAGTTACCGATACACTTGGTTCATACTTTTTGCCTTCTGCCTCTTGCCTTTTGCCTACAGCACTTCGACTTCGCTCAGCACAGGCATAAAAAGCATTATTAAAAAGATTCAGCAACAATCTTGCTATGTCTTGCGAAACGATATTTATTTTTCCAATTGATGGATCAAAATCGGTCTTTATTTCTGCATTAAAGCTCTTGTCTTTGGCTCTTAATCCATGATAACTTAACCTTAAGTATTCATCACATAATGCATTAATATCAGTTGGCTCTTTTTTACCGGAAGATTGTCTTGAATGTTCCAGCATGCTTTTCACAATCGCATCGGCACGTTTGCCGTGATGACTTATTTTTTCTTCATTACTTTTTATATCATCTGCTATTTCATTCGCCATTTGTAAATTGCCTGTTGCCAATTCATTCTTTAATTCATCAATCATTTCCTGGTTCACTTCAGAAAAATTATTAACGAAGTTCAACGGGTTCTGTATCTCATGCGCAATACCTGCTGTCAGTTCTCCGAGCGAGGCCATCTTTTCTGATTGGATTAACTGTGCCTGGGTCGATTTTAACTCATTTAAGGCTTCCTCTGCCTTTAATCGCTGTTCATCTGTTTGAAGTTTCTGCTGACGTAATAAATTGTTGGCTTTTTGTTTGTTTTTATTGTTTCTGTAGAGGAAAAAAGTTATTACTCCAACTAATAATAAAGCACCTGCCAGAGTTAAAATAATGACCCGGGTGCGCAATCTCGCCTGTTGTTGCCGGTAAGCTTCTTTTTGTTTT
Source organism: Ginsengibacter sp. (assembly GCA_051960475.1). Classification (GTDB taxonomy): domain Bacteria; phylum Bacteroidota; class Bacteroidia; order Chitinophagales; family Chitinophagaceae; genus Ginsengibacter. The sequence goes on along the minus strand of JBQCEG010000080.1, from coordinate 43,228 downwards.
GCGGCCCTTTGGTCATTCATCATTACCATTGTTTGCATTTGCATCATTTTCCCATTACTGATCATGCTGTCTCTTATCGCATAATAATGGGTTGCATATTTAAGTGCACTATCACTCTTATGAGCCGCGGCAAATAAATGCCATAACAAATAAGAAGGACCTATTTGCGTTGTGTAATAACTGTTCATACTTGATTCATAAGCTTTGTCTGCATAGTAAAAAGCAGAATCTGATTTTTTGTCCTGTTGGTATAAATTACTCAATAAACCATATATTTCGACTTGCATCGATGTATCCTGATCCTGGACGCTGTAAGAAGCATTGAGCGCCATATTATAGTATTGAAGTGCTGCAACTTTATCCCCTAAAGATTGCCGGATAAGACCGGCCGTTTCAAATGTGAAGGGAACAACTTGTTTTAAATGCCGGGTAGTGGCAATCTCTCGGGATTTTTGATTATAATATTGTGCAGAATCAGGTTCTTTTTGTGTAATAAAGTACTGAGAAATATTGCCAAGTTCATAGCACATATACAAATAATCATTTGCTGCTTCTGATGCCCTCAGTGCTTTACGCAGATATTCTATATTTTTCACCGGATCATCATAACAAACGGCAAGGTTGTCATAAATGACTCCCAGGGCCAACTGGCTCTTTATTTTTTCAGCAACTGTGAGCGCATCAAAAATTATCTTCAACCCGTCTGCAGTATTTCCGGTCTGAAAAACAGAATAGCCCAATTCTGCAGTGGCCACTGCCTCGCCAATTTTATCATTCATTTTCTTTGTTATTTCTACTAGCTTCCCGTGATAATAAAGTTGTTCGCTGGCACTTCCATTAGCATCGAAGAGAATTTCATACATAGCGTGTATTCTTTCTGTCTCATCTTTAATAGTTGGAATAACTTTTAATAAACTATCCCTGTTTAGGGCAAAGGTGTTTAGAGAACATAGAATCAAAAGCGCCGGAAATATCTTTTTCATATTTTAATCATAAATAGATTAATAAATTTTTTACTTAAAAATTTATTGGTAATTGAATAATAAATGTTGTCCCTTCTCCCTGTCCGACTGGCCCCTCCGGGCTGGCTTCCTTACTCTCCACCTTAATCTCTCCCCCATGCGCTTTGATAATATCATAACTCAAACTCAACCCCAATCCTGTTCCGCTTCCTGTTGGCTTTGTAGTAAAGAATGGTTGAAAGATTTTTTCTTTAATAGAATCTGGAATTCCGCCACCGTTATCTCTAACGGTGATGATTACACTGGCCTCCCTGCCCTCCAAAGGAGGGTTCAGGGAAGTGCTTACAGTTACAGTTGGTTCATACAAATTCAGATTCTTGGTTTTTTGTTGGTTTACTGCGTAAAAGGCATTGTTAAAAAGATTCAATAACACTCTTCCAATATCCTGCGGAATGATATTTATTTTCCCGATACTACCATCAAAATCAGTTTTTATTGTTGCATTGAAATCTTTGTCTTTCGCTCTTAATCCATGATAACTTAATCGCAAATATTCATCACACAAAGCATTTATATCAGTTGGTTCTTTTTGTCCGGAGCTCACCCCTGAATGTTGCAACATACCCTTTACGATGGCATCGGCGCGCTTGCCGTGAAATAAGATTTTCTCATTGTTCTGCCTGATGTCATTTCCGATTGCTTTTACTTCATTAATATCATTTTCATTATTCATTTCCTCAATCAGTTCATTGTTTACTTCTGAAAAGTTATTCACGAAGTTTAATGGATTCTGTATTTCGTGTGCAATTCCTTCAGTCAGTTCTCCCAACGAAGCCATCTTTTCCGATTGGACGAGTTGTGCCTGGGTAGATCTTAAATTATCAAGGGTATGACGTATTTCTGCCGTCTGCCTGTTCACTTCTTCCTGCAACATTTGTTGCTGGCTTTCTGCCTGCAGTCTTTTTTCCTCTGAAAGCTGTACTACCCTATCTGCATTTACTCTTACATCCCGTATAATTTCTCTAAACCGCATAGAGACATATACCAAGAGCGAGATTGGAAAGGAGAGAATGAAACAGGAGAGAATTGTAAAGGTTAAATAGATATTGAGGGAAGATTCTATTATTGCTGAATAGGCGACACCGACGCAAATTGAGAAAAGAGAGAAGAAAAGGCCTATTACAATGGCCCATTGCGCACCATACAGTTTTTTCCAGGAACTGAATATATAATACAATGAAACACCTAATGTAGATAGAAAAGTAACTATATCCATTATATCAAGGATTTTCCTTGAAATATTAAAGAAGGATGTCAAAAAAGAGAGAACAAATAAAGCAACCAGGAATATTAATAATTTAATATTGGGCTTTCTTTTGAAGATCCTGGCCAGCAACAGAGGAATTATGATGAATAATAATAATTCGATACAAATAATACTTATTTCATTGTAGGTAGAATAAGTTACATAATGAAGGCCAATTGTACTACCTTTTACCTCGGCAAAATTCAATAGTGAATAAATGCTTGTACATACCGCTATCCACACCAGATTTTTTTCCCGGCGGTTTTGAAAAGCCAACAACCAAAATAACAAGGTCAATACGGCACAAACAGCCAGCCAGATATTGAGGAATGAATATTCAACCGTGATAAGCTTTACAAAATTGACATAAGGATTAGGGCCAACAATGGTTAATAAATCATTCGAACTGGATTTATATTTTAAGTCATGTGGCGGAAAAGGAGAAAGGTATCCTGCAAAATGAATGGCAAAAGTATGAACGGTATCAGTAGCAAATGTAATAGCAAGCGGGTCCGTATCGCCATTGTACTCAGAAAATGGTTTTCCGTTATCGCCTATGTTACCTCTTGTAGCCATCAGGCGTCCGTCTATATAAAAATCTATTGCTGCCCAGGATGGAAAATCAATCCACAATTTTTTACCGGAGAGAGAACTGTCAAACTTTAGCTTTATTCGGAACCAACCTTCCACCCTGCCATTTTTATCCGCATGTTTTTTGGATAAGTCAGCCTCTTTCATTTTTATCCAGCCTGCAATATCAATATTTGCACGTGCCCAGGTAGAATCATTGCCCTGCCTGAAGATCCAGCCATCATTATTAGCCAATGATAACTGATCTGTAAATTTATCAAACCGATTCGCAGATATTACTACAGTAGTGTCCTGGGCTTTGGCAAACTGGACGGCCAGCACCAAAAGAACAAAAACGATTTTAACTGATTTCATTACTGATATTCTTTTTGAATTATTTGTAAAAGATCTTTTGCTTTTACCTGTATTTGCCTGAATAAATATTCGTGGTAGACTGCCAGTTTATTAAAGGCGAGCAGTTTGTTATAATATTCTCCGATCAGCTTCGGGTCATTATTCAGCAAGCTATAGGTTGAATCGTTATTAAAGTTTCCAAACCGGATTTGAGTATAGTCAGCAATTTTTTCTTCAGCCTGTTTCGACACATTCATCAGGTCTTTTACATCCGTTTCCTGTGTCAACAGGTACCTCATGTCAAGATCGAATGACATGATCTTGTTTTCGATTTTCTTATCTCTCACCAAACGGAAATTCCCTGAACTTTTCAATTCTTCCACGGTTTTGTCATCATATTTAAACAGGTCGAAATGCCAGAAATCTTCTGACAAGGATTTATAAAATTCTTTTACATCCATAGGACGTGCTTTCAGCGATTGCTGAATAACAACGAGATCCTTATTTACCGACGACCATACATCAATCGCCTGGGAAATTGCCGAAGTGTCTGCCTTCAGGTCAGACACGAGACTTTCCATATATTCTTTTTCTATTGCTTTGTTAGTTATCTTCTCACGGATGTTCTCTGCAAAAAAGCCCAGTGTTACCGCAAGGAATATCATTAGAAATTCAAAAAAATATTCTTTGAATCCCTTCTTTTCTACGTGCGGATGATGATGCACTTCCATAGTTTTATTTTTTTTCCAAATGATATTCGTTTGTCAAATCCTCCAGTATCGCTGTCGCACGCACCAGCAACGTATCAGCGTTGCGCAGTTTTGAAGTAATAAACCTTGATCGCACCATCTCCAGGTATTGATTAAAAATGGTTTTATTAGTGCTTAACAACGGAGGATTGCTGTTAATGAAAGAATCGATTTTAGCTCTGTCGGGTTTAATCCTGTTGGCTTGATAAACATCATTGGCTTGTTCATTAAACTGCACGTCGAATAATTGCGAACGCAATTTTCTTACTTCACTGAATATTCTCGCATCCTGGTCATCATAAACGCGCATTCTTCGGGTCAGCTGGTCATATTGAGAGATCTTTTGAGCCACCTTATTATTGAAATAGCTAAGCGCGCCGGCACTCTTCATCTCCTGGAAAGTGGCATCATTCGAAATAAAAATAGTGGGAGCGCCACCAAACAATCCATACCAATAAAGTTTTCCGGAAGGAATTTGAGAAGGTTCAGCTTTCGAAAGTAATTGAAAAAGTGTATCCACATTATTGGAGGCATAGTTCCAATAATTTAGGTAAGCCTTCAAAGCACTTGTATCTGTGCGCAGATCATTTACCATCGTGCCGGCATATACTTGTGCCCTTTTATGCTCGGTGACCTTCTCCCTTATATTCTCGGCAAAAAAACCAAGTGTTACGGCAAGAAATATCATTAGAAATTCCAAAAAATATTCTTTGAAATTTTTCTTTTCCACTTTAGGATGATGATGTACTTCCATTTATTTATTTACTTAAAGTTATTTAGTAGCGTATTCTCTTCTCAATGTTTCAAGTAGTTCATGGTTAGATGTTACATACTGGTTGTATAAATTCAACCGGTAACCCCTGATGATAACAAGGTATTCCGAAGCAATGTTAGCAGCTTCCTGCCGGTTAAATTGAGCCCTGCTTTTTATTTCAGGCTTTTTTATTGAATTCAAATCCAGCTTATTAAACCATCTCTCAATAAGTGCAGTATTTAGTTTTCGCTGAGCCATTGCAGCCAATGCTTCAAACCATGCGTAATCATAATGTGCGATAAGAAAGGGTTGCATTTTTGATTCCCTGAAGTTTTCTTCTTCATCATTTCCTTTTCTCAGGTTGGCAATATCCACACTGATGTTACCGATTTCCTCCTGCAGCCTGCTGCTTTTAAAATAGCGGAGTGTTCCCGAATTGGTAAGCTGGTGTAGAATTCCGTCTTTTGGCTGAAATATTATGGTTAAAGTGCTGATGAATGTTGAAGTAAAAGCAGGGTAGAATTTGGGAGAAAGATTTACAAGGTCACTATCCCGGACATATTGCGCAAAATATTTTATGTAATCTTCTTTTTCAAGCCTGCCCAAAATCTTTTCATGAATATTAATGGAGTCTGAATAAATTTCTTTGTATAAGCTTTTTGCCAATTCCTTTGCCTGTGCGTTTTCAGAAATATGTTCACGGATATTCTCTGCTATAAACCCCAATGTAACGGCAAGAAAGATCATTAAGAATTCCAAAAAATATTCTTTGAAATTTTTCTTTTCTACGTGTGGATGGTGATGTACTTCCATAATTATCTTACTGCTTTTAGTTGTAGTTGTAGATCATTTCAAATTATATTGCGATTGAAGGAATTTAAGTAGTCGTTCAACCTTTCCCTGATATTCTTTTTCTGTTTCAATACAATTGCTCAATTCTCCTTTTTGATAGCGAATGTTTGAATATAATTGCTCAAATAATATTGTATTATTCTGGATCACTATTTTACTACCAGGTGGAATAATACGCGTCGTGTCATCAAATCCGCTATGATGTTTTCGATATAATGTTTTTCTTTTTCTCTTTTCACAATATTTTCCCGAATATTCTCTGCAAAAAAACCAAGTGTTACGGCAAGAAAGATCATTAAGAACTCCAAAAAATATTCTTTGAAATTTTTCTTTTCTACGTGTGGGTGGTGATGTACTTCCATTCTTTCAAGTTGTAATTTTCAATCTGGTTCTGATACCTTGTTTTATTTATTCAATTCATTTTTTACCATCTTTATCAAATTCGTATTCACACTATTCAATCTTGACAATTCTATTTTATCGGAAGCAAGCTGTATAAAAACTTGCCTGTAAAAAGAAACGACAAATCTTCTTTCTCTTTCGGTTAGTTTAGGATAAGGGTCCATGTCAGGGATTTTTTTTGAGGAAGTCCAATCATGAATATCGTCCAGTGAATTAATTTCAGGAATATTGGCAGTGCGGTCTGCATATTTAATTTGATTGTAGACAGAAAATTCTTTCATCGCAGACGCATACCGGGCCATCGAATCTCTTAATGCGTTGTTGTGAATAAATTTCAGCCCCCCCGAATTAATTAGTTGCTGATAAGCAGCATCATCTAAAGTTGTTGGAACGATGGCTCTTGATTTAATAAATAACCGGCTTGTTGCATTAAGGTCCTCATTTTCTTTTTTATTATAAAACAACATGGCCATACTGTCCGTTTCCTTCATCAAAGAAGTGTAAGAACTGTCATAGCGATGCATTGTTTCTTTATTATGTTCTAATTCCTGTTGGTAGGCTTCAAGATACTGATGCGTTATTTTTATGTCAGCAAAATGTTCTCTCAAACTTTCTGCAAAAAAACCAAGCGTTACAGCAAGAAATATCATTACAAACTCCAGAAAATAACCTTTGAATCCTTTCTTTTCTACATGCGGATGGTGGTGGACTTCCATGATTTTACTATTTATTATAGATGATATTCTTTATTCAATAGGCTGATCAATTTTCTGGCATTGTCAAATTGATAGGTTTCGAGACTTAAGTGGCTATCCAGCATCATCATAAGTGACCTTACTTTATTCATGTATTCTCTTAAAACAATACTATCCGAACTGATTAATTTCAGTGGCAGTGAATCATTCAAAAAAATATCCGCACCTCCACGAAAGCCGAAAGTTTTGATCAGGGAATAATCAAATATTTTCTGAGACATCTTATTGGCGTCAACCATCCAGTTCTCAACGTCAACAGCTTCGTGTTGAATAGCCTCGTCATAAAAATTGTAATAAAAAGTAATGCTGTCTTTACATGTTTTATTTTCAATCAGGTTAAAAGCCCCGGTGCTTTTTATTTGTGAAATAGTTCTTTCATTTTGTTGAAAAAGGATCAAACCGAAACTGCCCATGAAATTGAGATAATAAAGCCTGTGTATATTATAGGTTTTCTTATTGGCTGCCAGGTTTAACAAAATGCAAAGGCTGTCAAGTTTATCAAGCTGTAATTGTGCCTTGGGAATCAAGTGGCTTAAAGATGAAGTATCTGTTAACAGATCTTCTTTTACAGAAATGATGTATTCCTTTTCTTTTTTGATGTTCACTAAATGCTCACGAAGGCTCTCTGCAAAAAAACCAAGCGTTACTGCAAGAAATATCATTACAAACTCCAGAAAATAATCTTTGAATCCTTTTTTCTCAACGTGGGGATGGTGATGCACTTCCATAAATCAATTTTGAATGTTGTAGTTATTGGTGATTAGTTCTTTTATGTTCTCCGCCTTGCCTGATAATTGCACGATCATGCGTTGAATTGAGTGACTTAATCCCTTTATATCGCTCACTTCTATCAGTATTTTGTTTATGGTAAACGGATCTGTTGCGGAGAGATACAGGTTTTCATTTGAATTAATAATGTTATCCTGCGCATCAATGACTTTATTATAATCCCGGCTTTTCAACATAAGTGGGAAATCTGCTTTCAGTTCAGCCTTGTAGGCGAGCAGATCCCGCTGCAGGTATTCAATGAAATCAACTTGTTTATAATAATCTACCAGGCTGTCAGAAATTTGTTTGTTACTCAGTAATCTCATTTCGCCGGCATTTTTAATCTGTTCAATTGTTCTATCTGTTACAAATATTCTTATCCCTTGCTGGCGGATAATTAGGCGCAACGAAGTGTATACTGTGTTTGCAGGGGTTTTGGAATTGATTCCCGGAAGGATTGCCTGCAAAGAATCTGCGGTTTTTAATTGTTGATATTCTATGCTTTTTATTAAGTGGGGTAATTCTCTTTCGTCGTTGGAGAGGTCTTCAAAAAATGAATGGATATACTCTTTTTCATGCGCTTTGTCAACAATGTGTTCTCTCAGGCTTTCGGCAAAAAACCCCATGGTTACAGCAAGGAATATCATTACAAATTCCAAAAAATATTCTTTGAAACCCTTCTTTTCTACATGCGGATGATGATGCACTTCCATAGTTTTCTGTTTCGAGTTATGTGTTTTGAGTTTCGGGTTGTGTTTCAATGCTCAATAGTTTCCTGTTGTGAAATATTTTTTGTTACCTCTTCCTGTTTAGAATTTAGTATTTCTTTTTTAGAATTTTCTGAGGGTATGTTTTCTTCACTCATAGAAGATGATATTCTTTTTTTAAAGCAGCTATTGCTATAATTGCCTGTAATCTTGCAGCATTAAAAATTTGAATTTCTACCCGATAATTTCTGGAAGAACAGTAAGCCCAGTTTCTTAGCTGTTGCGACAAATCTTTATCATAGCTAAGTAAAGGATAATTATTATTCATGAACCGCATTGCTCTTTCATCATTCACTGTAAAATTGATTGCAAAATCACCTAAAGAATCTAATGAATTGAAATAGGACTGGTCAAAGACCTTTTGAACCAGGCTCCAATTTTCTATTTTTTGCGGTTCGAACCGGTTTTGAGCTAAATAAATAACTTTTACTGACTCTTCATAGTTCATGATTTTTCGAATCAGTGATGTATCACCAAGATACCTTAATGCTCCTGAACTTTTTAACTGCTGAAGTGTGGCGTCACGAGAAATGAAATTCCAGCGGGCGCTTGATAAATATTCATAATAATAAAGTTTGCCTCCAACAATTAATTTTGGATCGCTACTTAGCAAAATTCCCAAACTGTCTCCTGCTGTGATAATTAAATTCTGTACATGCTCAGCACGGTCTAATTCCACCGTATCGGTTGCAAGGTCTTCAATCAGCTGGCTTGCATATTCTCTCGCACTTTTATGTTCTACGTAATTTTCACGAATATTCTCAGCAATAAAGCCAAGCGTTACTGCAAGAAATATCATTAAGAACTCCAAAAAATATTCTTTTACTCCTTTTTTTTCTACGTGTGGGTGATGATGTACTTCCATAATGTCTATGCTGTTTTATAATTTGTCTGATTTCTTTTCTTAACCCATTTAACGGAGAAATAAATGATTGACAGCACGGCAAGTGCGATGAGGACACCGGTTATTTCCGTTCCGGATAAATGAGAGAGTATCCATAAAATTATCACTGACGCGATTACCGGCACCACAATACCCCCCGGATTTGTAAATCCCTTATGTACAACACCGGATTTTTTGAAACGTAATTTTATTACGGCGAATGCCACTCCAAGATAGATCAGGAGCACCGATGCGCTCGCTAAAATGATCAGCTGCCTGAATGCCGCAAAAACGGCAAGTAAATAGCCAATAGCCGCATACAGAATAATAGCGTAAGATGGTGTTCTAAATTTCCTATTCACTTTAAAAAGCAATTTGGGAAAAAGACCATCTCTTGCACCCGCATATATTACCCTGGGATTCGCAAGCATTTCGCCACTTAAATAGCCTACCATTGAAATGACAGTCGCAATTACGATCAGAATTTTTCCTGCATTATGTAAGATTATATCGGCTACTGCCACTAACGGAGCCTCTTTGAAATCCTGCAGATGACTTCCCAGGACGCCTTCGGTAACAACTTGTATCAAAACGTACAGCAGTAATACGAAAGAAAGGCCATATAGAATTCCGAGCGGTACTGTTTTCGAAGGATTTTTAAATTCGCCTCCGTTGACAACAGCTACTTCAATTCCCATAAAAGCATAAATCAAAACCAGCATGGAACTTCCAATATTTTGTAAGGCGGGTATCCCATTCCAGGTGACGTTTTGCATGGAAACGTGTCCGAAGCCGAGTACAATCAAAAGAAAAAGCGGGATCAACTTGCTCAAAGTGCTGATGATGACGAATCGTATACCACTTTTTGCTCCGCGGATATTTATCCAGGCTAATCCTCCGAATAGCGCGAGGAAAAGAAAAGGTCGTATCGCGGCCGAGTCAATTGCGGGCCAAAAGAAATGTAATGTTTTCCCGATAGCGCTTGCGGTGGCGGCATCCGAAAAAAAAGAACCAGCCAGGTAGATGGTATTGGCTAAAAAGCCGGCGAAGGGACCAAACGCCGTTTCAATGTACGCGTAGCTCCCGCCGCTTGCACTTATTTTACTGCCCAGTTCAGCAAAGCAAAGCGCAATAAAGAAAATTGCGATGGCACAAACAAAGTAGGAAACGATAACTGCCGCACCCAGGTTTTCAGCGGCAAGCGCCGGAAGTACAAATATGCCGGTTCCAACGGTAACATTAACGATAGCAATTGATAACCCCACGGGGCCAATGGTTCGTTTAAGGTTTTCCTGCATCATTTATTTTTCTTTGTTTGAATGCATAACCAATCCTTGCAACGGTCAAATACAGATATACTTCCACGTTAGTTATTGCTTCATTGTTAATAGTTTGGTTCCCTCACTCATTTTTAAGATGATATTCTTTTTGTAAGTAAGATTTTAATTTTTCTGCCTCTAGCTTTTGCGCCCGCAGCAGACCTAACCGGTATCTCCTTGAACCACCCATCTGGACTACGGAAAATGCTAACTGTTTCAGTAAATTATTGTCATAAGTAAGGAGTGTAGGAGAATCATTACTTCGCATGATGACACCCGCATTGCCTTCCTGCCTTCTTAAAATTTCCGGATCAAATATTTTTGCAGCAACATGTTCATATTCGCCAAACTCCCTGTCGTAATTGTTTTCAAGAAGTTTAATAGGTGAAAAATGATTGTAATAGTCGATAATTTGATTGGACGCTTCCACATTTCTTATGAGTAAAAAACCTCCTGAACTTTTTAGCTGGTCAATCGTGCGACTGGTTACGGCGAATGGAAATTCCCGCGGGCCTTGTCTTGCCACATAATACATTTCATCTGCTTTTTCCCTGGCCATGTTGGGATTGTTCAACAAACCTATCAGGGTATCTAATTGCTGCGTACCAGTTTTTTCATAAGCAATTATGCTGTCAAGATTGTTTATATCTTCATTAAGATCTGTTGTTAGCGATTTTATGTATTCGTTCTCCCTGTTTTTTTCAGTAATATGCTCACGAATATTTTCGGCGATAAAACCAAGAGTTACGGCAAGAAAGATCATCACAAATTCCAGGAAATATTCTTTGAATCCTTTCTTCCGATGGCTATCGGAATCAATGTGCGGATGATGATGTACTTCCATAAAAATTATTTCAGGTGATACTCATTTTTTAATAAAGCAATTAAACGGCTTGCCTGGGCTGAGGCTGACATTGACCTTTCATTTATTAATTTAAGAAATCCATAATAATACTGGTAGCGCATCATTACAGCGTTTATTGAAACCGGGTCATAAGAAATAAGTTTAGGATTATTCTCGGGCATAACAGGTCCGGAATCATTTTCCATTTTTTTGAGTATAGAAAAGAAGACCTTCGAATCAAATACTCTGTCGCTTATTGAAATCACTTCGTTCATCCGTTGCTTCTGAAAGTCTGACCAGAATTCAAACCGTTGTGTCCACTGGTAATAAGAACCAATACTGTCGTTAACAGATTGTTTTGCGATAAGCCTCAGCCCTCCGCTGCTTTTCATTTGATCGAATGTTTTTGGCGTAGTAGAAATCACGAAGGTGCCCAGAGTTAACTTTCTTGCCAGCAGATAAAGTCTGCTGTTGTTGCTGCTTTCATCCTCATTAGATAGAGCCTGGATGATGCTGTCAATGATGCGGCACCTCGACAGATTATACTCCACTGCCGAATGATAAAGGGCAGTATCGCTCTGCAAATCATTTACCATCGATCCGATGTACTCGTGCAGTTGCTTTTTATCTTTTATACTTTCTCTTATATTTTCAGCAAAAAATCCCATCGTGACGGCAAGAAAGATCATTAAGAACTCTAAAAAATATTCTTTGAAATTTTTCTTCCGATGGCTACCGGAATCTATATGTGGATGATGATGTACTTCCATTTTGATACTGCTTTTAATTGTCTATAAATCGTAATGTTTTCTGATAGCCGCAACAAGTTCCCCGTTCTTCTCTTTTAATTTTCCAAGCTCTAATTTGTAGTATGAGTTGATTATATTTCTTTCGAACAATAAATTATATAGTTTTAAAAATTGAGCTTCTTGACTTTGATTAAAAACAGGAACACGATCACCTGGCTTAAAGAAATTAGTTTTGAGTGCATGCTTGTAAATAATGTCTTCTGCAGATGGATACAATGTATCATTCAAAAGATTATTCTGCAGGTCTGCCTGTTTTTTTTCAGTTTCCAGTAATCTTGATTCTAATGATCTGATATCGGTATTAATAGTGTTGTTATAATTTATAATGTAATTCCTGATCTCATCATTACGTATCAACCTTAAACTCCCCGTGCTTTCCATTTGTTGAAATGTCGTATTGGAATAGGTGAATACCCGTGATCCTCTTGTTTGATATGCCATTCGGTAAAGTGTCTGCTGATTGTTTTTATATTCTCCTGTTTTTATCAGTTCCATAAGTGAATCAATTTCCATCTCGTTTGCCTGGTAACTTTGTAATGCTGATTCAATGTTTACAGAATCTTCGGTAAGATTTTTTACAAGGCTATTTAGATCAGCATGCTCTGTTCCTCTGTCTGAAATATTTTCCCTGATGTTCTCGGCAAAAAAGCCAAGTGTTACCGCAAGAAATATCATTAAGAACTCTAAAAAATATTCTTTGAATCCTTTCTTTTCTATGTGCGGGTGGTGATGAACTTCCATTGTTTGTTATTGAAGTTTGTAGGCTTTTTGTATAGTCTTTATGGTTTCTGTTATTTCCTTTGTAAAAATCTCGTAATCATCGAGCACACCTGTTCTCAAATAAAAACTGTATTTATTCAATTTATCTGAATATAACAGGATAGCATTTTTATTTTGCCAGATTACTATTGCTGTCGCAGGTACATCCGATAATTTAAGCCTGGTGAATAATGGATCTTCAAATGCAATTTTGCCTGCATTATAATCATCCGTTCCATTAAGAAAGCCATAAGAAGAGATATCAATATCGTTTTGCATTTTCTGTATCACATCAATAACAGGAGAAAAAAGTTCATAATTACTTTCCAGTTGAGTAATGGCATCAACCGCTTCTTCTTTCCTGATTAAAGAAAAACCCTCACTATGCAACTGGGATAAGGTCCTTTGGGTAAAATGAAAATCATAAGTCCAGGCAGTACCTATTATTAGTGCCTGGTACACCATTCTGTCTTTTCCATTGTGCTCAGGCATTTGCAATAAACTTCTTGTTGAATCCATCCATTTTAAATGATAAGGAATTAACGTATGAATACTCAAATTCAAAAATGCAGTATCGCTTTTCAGGTCCTCAACTAACGAAGCCATATATTCATTTTCTTTTGAGCGATTGTTTAAATATTCCCGAAAGCTTTCTGCAAAAAATCCAAGTGTTACCGCAAGAAATATCATTAAGAATTCGAAAAAATATTCTTTGACTCCTTTTTTTTCAACGTGTGGGTGGTGATGAACTTCCATAAACACTTTGCGATTTTTATTTTGAGATTTTTGTTGGTTTACTGTCTTTTAAATGATATTGCGTGTTGATGGTTTGGATCAACGCAATTTCCTCGGCTTTGAGTTCTTTTAAAATGCCAACTTCCCCGATAAAACTTCCGTTCCGTTCATGCAGATCAAATATGAGTTGATTAATCGCGTCGGGATTATGATGGCGCAACTGCGGATTACCCGCAGGTTTGGTGATATTGGCAAAGGCACTTGCTGTTGAATCAATCACAAAATGAGAACCCGATTCCATTGTATTGAAAACAGACGCGTCAAATAGGTTGCCCAATAAAGGATAAGTCATTTCGGCTTCCTGTTCATCCAGGGCGGTAATTACTTTATAGGTTTCGGCTATTTTTTGAACTTTTACCAGCCCTGTCAACACAGGTTCTTTCGTTATCAGCCCGAAGTTTCCGGAGTGTTCCAGTTCGGTTAATGTTGTATTATTTGCGATAAACGAACGGAGCTTGGTAGTAAGCCGTGCGAGATAATACATATCACTGCCGTGCCCGGTAACGCCCGGTGTTTGCAAAAATTTGATAAGCGTATCCGTTTGATTAATTCTTGAAATTAAAGAAGGAAGAAAATCATTCATGCTGGCCGTGTCTGCAACCAGGTCCTTTTTTATGCCGATGATGTACTCTTTTTCTTTCGCATGATTGCTCAAATGCTCACGAAGACTTTCTGCAAAGAAGCCCATGGTTACCGCAAGAAATATCATGATGAACTCCAAAAAATATTCCTTGAATTTTTTCTCCCGATGGCTATCGGAACCTACATGTGGATGATGATGTACTTCCATAGAATATTTATTTAATAAGCAGTTTCTAATTTCTGTAGTGATGCGCTCAACACTTGTAAATCGTATTTGTATTCCTGTTGAAGATTTGAAATAAGAAAATAACTATACACTTTAAGTTTTTTAATGTATGCTTCGAGTTCTGCAGGCTGCGGTTTAGAAATATGGGCAGTGGATGGTATATCGTCAAGGTTAAGAGTAACAAGATTGGGTAAACCTTTCAATGCAATACCAGTTAGTTTATTGGATAAAAATTTATCAGCAAAAATATTTGCAGATACATCGATGCCGCTTTGCATGTCCATTGTTTTAGTAAGGGTGATATTATTATTGTCCAATTGCGTTTCCCAATCTGTAATGGCAGTAACAGCTTTTTGATTTCGAATTAATCGAAATCCTTCAGCGTTTAATTGTGAAATTGTTCTGTCTGTTTTAAAAAAATCATACGTCCATAAGTTACCCAATATAAATGCCTGGTAAATTTCTTTATCCTTACCTGAGAAGGAAGGCTGTTGTAATAAATTTATTTCGGAATCAAGCCATTTACTGTGGTAAGGAATAAACCTATTAATATAATTGTCTAAGGTTGTGGAGTCTTTCTTCATGTCTTGAATAAGAGAAGCTATGTACTCTTTTTCTTTCGAATTATTGCTTATATGTTCCCTTATGCTTTCTGCAAAAAATCCCATCGTTACCGCAAGAAATATCATTAAGAACTCCAAAAAATATTCTTTAAATCCTTTCTTCTCTACGTGTGGATGGTGATGAACTTCCATTGTTTTGCGTTTGAACCGGTTTAATTATTTTTCATCGCATGCCAGAAATAGGCGGCTGCAAAACCAACCAAAACGTAGATAATTATTTTAATGATCCTGCTTTTCCATTTCGTTGTCATGTGAAATTTATTTATCGATAATTTATTTTATTGCAAAAAAGCCAACCGTTTCCACCAGATACATCCTTACGATTCTCAAAAAATATTCTTTGAATCCTTTCTTTCGAAGGCTACCGGAATCTGCGCATGGGTAATGATGTACTTCCATAGAATTTTATTTCAGGTGATATTCTTTTTTAATTAAACTGATAAGTCGCAATGCAAGCGCCTTTTGCCGTTCAGCCAATATGCAATCAAACCTTTCGCTTGCAGCGAGATAATAATAATTCAAGCCAACTTTATTTACAGTTTTATAGTCAGTTGAAAGCAAGGCAGGATGTCCTGAAGGCAATTCAACTTTTGAATATGATTTATTGATGTTTTCAAATCGAACTTTCATTTGAGAAAAAATATAGTTGTCAAACAAAAGATAATTGTCTTTGTGAACATCGTCGAGTTTAAGCTTTACCAGGTTATCCTGTGACGATAGAAACTGGAAGGTTACATAATATAAGCTCAGGCTGTCAAGCAATTCTCTTGGATGTATTAGCTTGAGCATACCCGACGCTTTCATTTGGTCAAAGGTTTTTGAATTGGCATAGAAATTACCAACATTTGCTGTTACTGCTCTTGCATACAGATAAATTTGTGGCGTCCTGGAGATATTATCATGAAGTAAAATCAGTAGAGAATCTGCTGAAGTATAACTATACTCATCAGTGTTTAAAATAGCATTGAAATGTTCGATGTCAGAATTTAGGTCTGCTAAAACAGAGTGAATGTCTTCATTAATTTCTTTGTTGTCCCTGATCTTTTCACGTAAATTCTCAGCAAAAAACCCCAGTGTAACAGCAAGAAAGATCATTAAGAATTCAAGAAAATATTCTTTGAATCCTTTCTTCTCTATTTGTGGATGATGATGAACTTCCATTTATTTTTTGATTGTGTATAAAGTTTAAATACGGCTATTCCCTTTGATCGTTTTGTATATCATATTTTTTAGAAAAAAAAGTTATTAATCTCATTGCAAATTGCTGATGTGCTATCAGCCTGTTTAAATAGAGGTATTTTAATTTCCTGTCCCAGGCAAGTGAATTGATATATTCGGATATTAACGATTGATCATTTGTAAGAAACGTCATTCTCCCCTGGGAATGAAGTATGATGCTATCCGGATCAGGTGCACGTTCATCAGGAATTAAAAATTGGGGGTTATATATTTTATTTGACAGGCGAATGCTTGGTATTGTAAAATCACGTTGTAACTCCTTGAATATTTCCACCACATCATCCAAAGCAAGATTATATAGGTTAATACTATCAGAACTGTGTTTATCAGTTATTAAACGCAGACCACCTGCATTTTTTAACTGGGTTATCGTTCTGGTGGTATAAGGCATTGAAAGTATCCAATCAGCGTATTTTTCTTTCAGGTAATATATAAACCGCAAACTACTGTCTGTATAGGGTGTATCAAGCAAACAATTCAATAAAGTATCTACCCCTTTTACATTACTTTCTTCAAGAGGAATTACCTGGTTAAAATTGGCAGTGTCTTGTTTTAAATCTTGTACAAATGAGATGATATACTCCCGTTCAATGCGCTTGTCAGACAGGTGTCCACGAATATTCTCGGCAATAAAACCAAGTGTTACCGCAAGGAATATCATTACAAATTCAAAAAAATATTCTTTGAATCCTTTCTTCTCAACATGCGGATGATGATGCACTTCCATTTATTCAGTTTGTAGTTGGTGGTTTACAGTTTTCCAGTTATTTAGACTTAAGCGTTTTTTAATTTTTACTCTCGATGTTTATTGGCTTCCAGCGAAACAAATAATTCTGCCTTTAGCATCCAGTTGCCATTTCGTTTAATCCACATAGCTGAATAATTACCACCTTTGCTGTAGGTATGAATGCCGGTCCATTTTCCACTTTCCCACGCCATCGTATCGTTATCGCTTATAATAATGTTCTCAGGAGTTCTTACATAAACAACCTGGCTGTTGCTGTTAAAAAGCGCTTGCCATGAGGCGGCAATTTTTCCTTTGCCGGTTTCATACGTGCCACGCCCGATTACCTGCACAAAATCGTCCAGCCAAAATTGTGCGATGCCTTTTACATCATGTTTAGCAATAGCATCGTTCGAGACGGCTCTGTTAGATTTAATGTTTGCAATATCAATGTTATGCTTGCTTTGTGCGAAAGAAGGATGAAGGCACAACATGCTCAGAAGAAGAAAAAGCGCATTTAATCCTTTTAGATTTTTTACCGGGGGCCCGGCAGACAGTTTGTGCATCCGCGGTAGATGATCTGCTTTCATTATTTTTATTTAAGATGATGATTGTTTTGGTAGAAAGTGATAAGACTCGTTGCCATTCCCTTCAGGCGATGTAACAAACTGCTTTGCGCCTTTGTAACCCTTAAATACAACTGCAACTGGTTAAACCACTTATTGAGCAAAACCCTGTTATCTGAAAACAGCAGGGGGCCATTCAACGAACTTCTGCCTGTGTCAGTGCCATTCAATGAAGAAACGTTTTCAAGCGGGGAGACAACCTTAAAATCGGCCAGCTCATTCAGGGTATTTCTTACGTTATCCTGTGCTTGCTGGTAAACGGTATTTTCAAAATCATGAACTTCCCGGTACATGTTTTCATAGGCAAGAATACTGTCTGCATCCTCTTTAGCCAGCAACCTGAAACCGCCGGCATTGGCAAGCTGTGTTACAGTGCGGTCATTTGAAAGGAAGGGCCTGTTGACTTTTGAATACTTGATCAAATCACCCATACAGCCTGTCGCCCTTAGGTTATTGGTAACTGTGTCGTAACATTGATACATATCGTTCAACGCATTTATCTTGCCTGCATCAAATCCGATAATGTCATTCATCCTTGCCGTGTCGGATTCCAGGTCTTCTACAAGGGATTGAATGTATTGTTCGCTTTTCTCATTATCGTTAATATGTTCTCTTAAGCTTTCTGCAAAAAAGCCCAACGTTACTGCCAGGAAGATCATTATAAATTCCAGGAAATATTCTTTGAATTTTTTCCTGCCGTGACTATTGGAATCCAGGTGCGGATGGTGATGTACTTCCATTTTCTTCTGTATGCAGTTTTAAATTTTCAGATTGTTGCGCAGATGGTGTTATAAATCCAGCCTCACTTTTGAGTGGAATTTTGTTTTGATCAATTGTTTCTTTTTTGGTTAGCATGTTAGGGTAAATTTGCAGTCGTAAAGTCATTTCTTTTATGTGCCATATCTATTTAATAATTCTCAAAAAGTGCGTACACAAAAACCGGTGAAGCCGCATCCCGCTTCAAAAACATT
Organism: Ginsengibacter sp.; assembly: GCA_051960475.1. Taxonomy (GTDB): domain Bacteria; phylum Bacteroidota; class Bacteroidia; order Chitinophagales; family Chitinophagaceae; genus Ginsengibacter. Next base: position 24,589 of record JBQCEG010000080.1, on the reverse strand, counting down.
TCAAATAAAAAATATAATTCAGAGAAGGTTAACCGCGGTACAGTTTGGGAAAATCCAAAATAGTAGCGACATTATCAGGGGGACGGAAAAGATTAGAATCCTGAAAGCTAAGCTAAAATTAATTTATCCGACAGAAAATATTTTTCAGGGAAAGAAGGAGGTACTTTAATACAACCCAATAAACGAATAAACCACTTAACAAGAGAACCTAAGGTAACTTTTGGCGGTTATTAAAATTCCGTTAACAATAATTCATATAATATTGTTTCTTTTTTGTGATAAAGCATTTTCAAAATACTTTTTGCAGGCTCCTCACCTTCATTGTTGCCCTGCAAATTCTAAACATGAGCATTGACTCTCCGAATGCTCAATTGCCGGCTAATGCACCCGATGCTTCCACCTTTAATTATATAGATACTTATGTAGAATTTGTTGCAGAAGTAATTCTGAAACATGTGAATGCGATCCCCGAAACCAAAAACCGCCCGTTTAAGGAATGGCAGACACAGAAACAATTTGAATTGGTCTTTCAAAAGATAGTACCGTTAATCATTCCCGGTTTTGATACCACTGATGAAAACGAGTATGCTACGTTCACTAACACTTATGCTTACCAGTTTATAAAGGAAATTAATCCGCCACCGCCAAAGAGCTGCTGACAGACTCTTCTCTCATTCATGTGAGTCATTCAACCTCCATTGAATGACCAGGTATTTATTGTAGCACAAAAATTTTTAAATGACCAAAATACATTTAACGGTCGTATTCGTTATTTGTTTCTTTTGGTGCCATGGACAACGACAGGGAGGTAATCGCCCGGATACTGTTGTAATGAATTTACAGCAGTCGGAAGATTCCTTCCTGGTAAAGAACCTGGCACTGATTGCACAGCAATACAGTATCGACTCTGCCAAAGCAACCGTAATTACCGCACGGCTTTGGGACAATCCTGAACTGGATTATTCCAATGCGGTTTACAATACTGAAGATCATCATTTTTTTGAACCGGAAATGAACATACAGGTTTCCCAATTGGTGAAACTTGCAGGCAAACGCAACAAAGCAATCACCGTTGCCCGGTCCGGAATTGATATAGCACAATATCAATTTTATGATTTGATGCGAACATTGAATTATACGCTGCGGAGCGACTTCTATAACATTTATTTCCTGCAACAATCTTCAAAGCTTTATGATTTTGAAATTTCTACATTGAAAGATATCATCGCACCAATGCAGAAGCAGGTTAAGAATGGATACCTGGCTCCCGTGGAAGTACTGCGAATTCAATCACAGCTATATACCCTGGAATCGGAATACGACGCGCTTAAAACGAACATCGAAAATGTGGAAAGCGAACTTAAGCTCATGGTACGAACTCCACCGGATACATTCATTATAGCCAATATCGATACCGCTTCCATAAAGAAAAACCTGCTTTCCGGATGGACATATAATGAACTACTGGATACGGCCTTGTTGAACCGTCCGGATCTGCAAGAGTTGTCCGCTATCACTGTTTATAATCAAAATAATCTTGCACTTCAACAAGCACTTGCAAAACCCGATATCACTATTTCTGCAGCCTACGACCGGCTGGGTAGTTATGTGAAGAATTATAATTCCATTGGTATCGGAATTCCATTGCCTTTGTTCAACCGCAACCAGGGGAATATCAGGAATGCCCGCGTAGCTATCTCACAAAGCCAATTGGATTATGAAAGCGGGATCGACAGGGTGAAAAGCGAGGTAAGTACGAGTTATATAAGCGCTTTGCGATCAGAAAAGCTGCTGCAAAGCTTTGATCCAAATTTCGAAGAAGATAACCGGAAAATGATGGACCAGGTAGCACTTAACTACCAGAAAAAAAATATCACCCTTCTGCAGTTTTTGGACTTCTATGATTCCTACAAACAAAATGTGTTGCAACTGAATGAGCTGAAGTTTAATAAAATGAATGCACTCGAGCAGCTCAATTTTTCAACAGGGAAATTAATCTTCAAATGAACACGCGTTATCCTAAACCTTTAAATCATCACAATGTTTAAATACTTTAATTACTTGTTGTTTGCAGTAATTATGCTTACTGCTTGCGATAACCCAAAACCTGTAACTCAAAAAACACAATTTGTCCTGTCTGATTCCCTGTTGAAGACCCTCACCATTGACACTGTTACCGAATGTCCCCAGGTTAATTCGCTTACGCTTACCGGAAAGGTGTCATTTAATGAGAATAAAGTGAGCCGGATCTACCCAATGGTGAGTGGAGTGCTCAGCGGTGTAAATGTGCAATTGGGCGATTATGTGAAAAAGGGCCAATTGCTTGGTGTGATCAGAAGCATGGAAATGGCAGGATACGGAAGTGACCTTATAACCGCCAAAACGAACCTGCTCGTCGCCCAAAAGAATATGGATGCTGCCAAAGACATGTACAAAAGCGGGCTGATGTCTGAAAAGGATTATATCACAAGCCAGCAATTGTATAAACAGGCGGAGAGTCAATTACAGCGATCAAAGGAAGTTTTGGCAATTAACGGAGGCAACACTTCAGGTGAATATTTTGTACGTGCTCCGATAAGCGGATTTGTAGTAGAAAAGAATGTGAATAACAATATGGCCATCCGCAGCGATAATACCGCCAACCTGTTTACCATTTCTGATCTTAAAAATGTTTGGATCATGGGGAATGTGTACGAGTCAAATATTTCTGAAATAAAGGAAGGAGACAGCGCAGATGTCAGCACGCTTTCGTATCCCGGTCGCATCTTTCGTGGAAAAGTTGACCAAGTGATGAATGTATTGGATCCAACCAACAAAGTGATGAAGGTGAGAGTAGTGTTACCGAATCCTGGTTACCTGTTGAAGCCGGAAATGTTTGCAAGTGTGCATGTGACCACAAGTTCGGGTAACAAGGCCCTTTGTGTTCCCTCAACCGCCCTCATATTCGATGAAAGCCGTTATTTCATTTTAGTGTATCACACTCCTTCCGATGTACGAATAGAGGCTGTAATGGTATTGGGTTCCAATGGGAACCGAAGCTATATAAATGGAAATGTGAAGCCGGGGGATAAAGTCATCGCTTCCAATTCAATATTGATTTACCAGGCGCTGAATGATTAATCCATAAATTTTATTTCATGCTTAAAATACTTCGTTCCGTATTAGCCTTCTCAATCAGGCGAAAATATTTTGTACTCTTTGTCACAGGATGCTTATTGGTAGCCGGCATCATCACCTTTGAGAACATGCCCATTGAAGCTTTTCCCGATGTGACCAACACAGAAATTACGATTATCACCCAATGGCCGGGAAGGAGTGCGGAAGAAATTGAAAAGTTCATAACTATTCCCATTGAAATTTCGATGAACCCTGTTCAGAAAAAGATAAGTCTTCGGTCTACAAGCATTTTTGGGTTATCGTATGTTAAACTTGTTTTTGACGATAACGTTACCAATGAACAGGCCAGGATACAGGTGAATGACCTGATCAATAATGCTGACCTGCCCCCCGGCGTTACCCCACAGATACAACCACCAACAGGTCCGACCGGTGAAATTTACCGTTATACACTTAGAAGTAAGGTGCGTGATGTGAGAGAACTTAAAACCATGCAGGACTGGGTGATTGATCGCCAACTGAGGGCGGTGCCCGGTGTTGCGGACATTGTAAGTTTTGGTGGTGAAACCAAAGCCTACCAGATAAGTGTGGATCCGGGGAAGATGAGCAATCTTGGAATAACGGCATTAGATGTTTATAACGCCGTAGCCAAAAGCAATATAAATATCGGCGGCGATGTAATCAATGTAAATAACCAGGCTTATGTGGTAAGAGGCATCGGCCTGTTAAATGATATCAATGAGATAAAGAACATAATTGTTGAAAATGTGAACGGAATACCGGTTTTGGTAAAAGATATAGCAGATGTGGAAATTTCAAATTTACCAAGACTGGGTCATGTGGGAAGAAGCGATGGTTTGGTAGATTCGGCAGGTAAAAGAAAAATAACTGATGAGGATGATGTGGTAGAAGGAATTGTTCTTATGCGAAAGGGTGAGAATCCCACCAATGTGATGAAGGCGTTAAAAGCGAAAATCCGGCAGCTCAATGAAGATGTTTTACCTCCAGATACGGATATTGTTCCCTATTATGACCGCGAAAATCTTATACATTATGCGACGCACACCGTATTGCACAACCTGGTAGAAGGTATCTTGCTGGTGACTCTCGTAGTTTCATTATTCATGTTCAACTGGCGAACAACGCTCATCGTTTCGATCGTAATCCCACTGGCATTGTTATTTGCTTTTATCTGTTTACGGTTAATGGGGATGTCGGCTAATCTTTTGTCGCTTGGAGCCGTTGACTTCGGGATCATTATCGATGGAGCAGTCGTCATGGTTGAAGGAATATTTGTGGCCCTTGATCACAAGGCAGCAAATATGGGAATGGAGCGCTTTAACAAGGTGATCAAACTGGGGTTAATAAAAAACAAAGGTGCTGAACTTGGCAAGGCCATCTTTTTTTCGAAACTCATCATTATTGCAGCGCTGCTTCCCATATTTTCTTTTCAGAAAGTTGAGGGAAAACTTTTTTCACCGCTGGCTTATACCTTAGGCTTTGCCTTATTGGGCGCTTTGATCATCACCTTAACCCTGGTCCCTGTATTGATCAGTTTATTGCTTCGAAAAAATATTCGTGAAAAGAAGAATCCTGTGGTTGATTTTCTTACAGGTTCGATGTTAAAGGGGTTTTCATTTACAACAAAACATAAGAACACATCACTTATTGTATCTATTGTTGTTATCGCACTTGGATTGTATTCATTTAAATTTTTAGGGTCAGAGTTTCTTCCCGAACTGGATGAAGGAGCAATATGGCTGCGCGTTCAACTTCCGTACAGCGTTTCACTTGATAAATCAGTGGAGGTAGCAAGGTTGGTCCGGCAAAAAATGATACATTTTCCGGAGGTACAGTACATAGTTTCCCAAACCGGTCGGCCGGATGATGGCACAGATGTCACCGGTTTTTACAATAACGAATTTGATGTGGTTCTTTATCCGGAAACGTCATGGAAGCCACATATAACGAAGGAACAGTTAATTGACAGTATGAACAGGACATTATCTGTTATTCCTGGTGCTGATCTTAATTTTTCTCAACCCATTACCGATAATATTGAAGAAGCGGTTTCAGGAGTAAAAGGTTCTATTTCGGTAAAGATCTTTGGCGACTCACTTAATTACATGGAAGATGAAGCCAACCGGGTTTATGATATTTTAAGAACCGTTCGTGGGATAGAGGATTTAGGCGTAATTAAAAATCTTGGTCAGCCTGAATTGGATATAGATCTTGACCAACAAAAAATGGCTTTGTACGGGGTTGCTACTGCCGATGCTGATGCAGTAATTGAAATGGCAATTGGAGGAAAGGCGGCATCGCAGTTGTACGAAGGAATTGAAAAGTTTGATATCAGGGTCCGCGTGCCGGAAGAATACCGAAAGTCGGAGGCAGACATTGCAAACCTCATGGTGCCTTCAGAGAACGGATCAAAAGTCCCCATAAAGGAAATTGCCAATATTACCATGAAAACCGGTCCCTGCCTTATTTTCAGGGATGCCAATCAACGATATTCTGCGGTAAAATTTTCTGTCCGGGGACGGGATATGGGCAGTGCCATCAAGGAAGCGCAGCAAAAGGTAAATAAGGCCATCAAATTAAAAAACGGTTACAGGATGAGCTGGGAAGGAGACTTTGAAAACCAGCAGCGCGCCCAAAAGAGGCTTGAACAGGTAGTTCCGGTAAGTTTACTATTGATCTTTCTCTTATTGTTTTCAATGTTTGGCAACTTTAAAGATGCAGGACTGGTTTTCTTAAATGTTCCTTTTGCCATTGTTGGTGGCATCGCCGCCCTGTTTATCACGGGAACGAATTTCAGTATTTCTGCAGGGATTGGATTCATTGCCTTGTTTGGTATCTGTATTTTGTTTGGCGTGTTGCTGATAACGGAATTCAAACACAATCTTGAATTGCGAAGGAAGGGCCATCAGCAATCCTTATATACTGCAATAAGAACGGGGGTAGCTGAAAGGGTGCGACCGGTAATGATGACCGCTTTAATGGCCGCTATTGGCTTACTTCCTGCGGCAATATCGCACGGGATAGGATCTGAAAGTTCGAGGCCTCTTGCAAGGGTGGTAATCGGCGGAATACTGTGTGCCATGGTTTTTTCCATACTGATCTTTCCTCACTTTTTCGCAAAAGCCTATCGCAAAATTGATATAAAGCATAATCCCAATGAAGACCAGAGTAAAGAACCTTTTGATGTGCAACACAAATAAAAAAACCGGCCGAAAGTATTCATTGCTGTTGTTCGTTTGGATTATTTGCATTTATTCGGTAAACGCACAACCTCTCCATGAACAGGGGTTTCTTAACGCTTCCTCCAATTTTAACAGGCAAAGATTTACAGTAGCAGTAGCAAGCGAGGCAGCAATTGGAGCCCTTACGACTTTCGGTTTACAATACCTTTGGTACAGGAAATACAACCATAGCCGCTTTCATTTTTTTAATGACAATGATGAATGGCTCCAGATGGATAAATTAGGACATGCTACCACAGCTTATAATATCTGTGCTATCCAGTACAATGTGATGCGGTGGGCCGGGGTAAAAAAAGTTGCCTCGCTATGGACGGGAGTAGGTACGGCATTGGCCTTTATGTCGATGATAGAAATATCAGATGGTTTTTCTTCCAATTGGGGATTCTCTCCCGGTGATATGCTGGCAAATTCATCAGGAATAGGCTTATTTGCAGTACAACAATACACCTGGCAGCAGCAAAAGATATTTTTGCAATATTCTTATCATCCTACCCTCTTTCCAAATTATAATCCCGGTGAATTAGGAAGTGATCTTCCTGAACGAATGCTTAAGGATTATAACGGGCAGAGTTATTGGTTGTCATTCAGCGTATCATCTTTTCTTAAAACAAGCAGATTTCCAAACTGGGTGAACGCAGATATTGGATATGGTGCTGCAGGTATGACTGCTGCCGTTACCAATCCAAAGGAAATAGATGGACAAAAAATTCCCTCGTTTGATCGTGAACGAAAACTATTTTTCAGCATTAGTCCAACCTTTACCGCCAATAACAATATTACTTATCCTTCATGGATAAATGTTTTTAAAGTTCCGGCGCCGGCACTGGATTATAATCTTTCAGAGCGCAAGATGAAGGTGGATGCTTTATATTACTGAAATGTTAGCCCTGTTTCGCTGGACCCGTTTGGAGGGCCTCAGCTCAATTTTACCAGGCAAAAACTATTAGGATTGTGAACAAAGAAATTTTGAAGATTTTTTTTCGAATCATTTCATCAGCATGTCACCTTCAAGCCAAAAGCAACAATCCATCATCAATGAATTAACCAATAAACCAATTAACCAATAAACCAATAAACCAATTAACCAATTAGCCAATAAACTTAAAAAATCACTCAACTACTCCTACTATAGCCTTCCATCTCTATATTTTCAAATTTTCACTTTAAACGGTTACCTGATCAAATCAAATCCAAACGTGCTTCCTTCGCCAATCTTGCTTTTCACCCAAATTTTCCCACCCATCGCTTCAATAAATTCTTTGCAGATGGCAAGTCCTATGCCTGACCCCTTTTTATCCGACCTCCCGGGTACCTGGAAATATCGTTCAAATATTTTTTCCTGGTAAGTTTCCTCGATGCCTTGCCCCTTATCAGTAACAGAAAATGTGATCGCGCCATTTGTTTTTTTGCATTCAATTATTATTTCACTCTTTTCGGGTGCATACTTTATGGCATTAGTAAGAAAATTATTCAAGACCCAGCTTATTTTATCGGCATCCACTTTTATTTCAGGAAGATCAGATGCGAGTTTTGTTTTGATGCTGATCTCTTTTTGCCTCGCCGCGGTAGTAACTGCTATTACTGAATTCTCCACGATTTGATAAGGACTTACGGAACGAATATCCAATTGCAATTTTCCCGATTCTACCTGCGACATATTGAGCAACTCACTTAAAATGCGCAGCATTCTTTGATTGTCGTTTTTCAGTTGTTGGATCAATTCCTTTCTTTCTTCCTTACCAATCCGGTTGTCTTCAAGCAGCTTGAGGCTAAAATCCGAAGAGGCCAAAGGCGTTTTTAATTCGTGCGAAACGGTGGCAATAAAATCTGTCTTTGCTACATCCAATTCCTTAAATGAAGTGATGTTTTTGAGAACAATAACCTTATTGCTTGCCTCTCCCTGCGAAACATCAATCGTTTCTTTTACATAATAATTTTCTTTGCCATCAACCACAATTTTAAAAGGATTTTTGCCTTCACTTACCATCAGGAATTTGAACAGATCATTTTTGTTTTTCAGCTCTTCGGTTGATTTACCAACTACATCTTCCGATTTTAATCCTAACAATTGTAATGCTTGCTGATTGGCAAAAAGAACATTATTCTTTTTGTCGATGCCAATGCTTGCATCCTTCAAACTATTGATAACGGCTTCTGCTCTTGATTTTTCAAAAATTATTTTATTCAGGTTACTGTTTTCAAAAAACTCCAATCTTTCTGCCATTTCATTAAATGCATCGGCAAGCTGACCAAACTCATCCTTTGAATCAATGTGAATACGATGCGTATAATTTTTACCGCCTATTTCCTTTATGGCTTCAGTTAGTTTGCGGATCGGCGTTGTGATTATAGAAGGAAAGTTGAAAGCAAAAGTGAACCCAACAAGAAATATAAAGGCCACCACAAATATCAGGAGCGTCATTGCATCTTCAATAGATTTGCGTGCTTTATTGTTTTTAGTTTTTATCGCTTCCATGTTCAACATTAAGATATGCTGCAACTGGTTTCTGATCTGCGCAGAGGTGGTTTTACTGGTATCACCCGCCCACAGTAAATTAAAATTTTGCCTTAAAACTTTGGTTACTGCTGTCTCTCCGGGTTCAGTAATATTTGCTTCCTGCTTTTGCAATTGGAGATTAAAAGAATCCAGGAATGCAGGTTTGTTGTCACCGATACTGTCAAGAGCAATCTGCATTTTATGACCGTATTCTATCGATTCATAATTTGCTTTAAGCACATTTTCTGATTGAACTTTTAATTTGACGAGGTAAAGAATACTAAAGCCACCACTGGCAACAGCTAGCAAAAACAGGAAGATGGTTCCAAATCGGATTTTATTTTTTACGCTTTTTGCCATTAAGATAAAATGACTAAGTCAACATTATTTGCAGATACCGCTTTTAATAGTTGGTTAAATACACCCGTTCGCAAAATGATCTGCCAGAGCTTGAGGTGCGGTTTGCCCAGGCAAACGGTAGTAATGTTTTTTTCTTTTATGGTTTCTATAATTGCATCTGCAATGTTTTCTTCTTTTTTTTGAATCACTTCCGCTCCCAATTCGGTAGCGTTTTTAAAATTATTGATCAGGTATCGTTGCCTGTCGAGAGGAATTTTATCCATCGCTTCTTTGGGCGTTTGCACATACAAAACAAACCATGCACTGTTGTAGTAACTCGCGAGCCTTGCGGTTTTACGGATGATCCGCTGAGCGATCTCATTATTGCTCGAAATGCAAGCCAGCAGATGTTCATGCCGGAAAGGATTTTTTTTGTATTCTATTGAATAATCAACCTTTCTTTCTACCTGCCCGGCTACTTCCTTGAGCGCGAGTTCACGTAACTGAAGTATTTTTTCAGGTTGGAAAAAATTGGTGAGCGCCTGCTGCACTTTTGTGTGATCATAAATCTTTCCTTCCTTCAATCTTGTAATCAATTCATCCGCTGTAAGATCAATGTTCACCACTTCGTCAGCTACCTGCAATATCCTGTCTGGCACTCTTTCTTTCACTTCCACACCCGTGATGGATTTCACGTCTTCATTGATACTTTCAATATGCTGGATGTTGAGCGCAGAAATTACGTCTATGCCCGCTTCCAAAATATCAAGAACATCCTGCCATCTTTTTTCATTTTTGCTACCGGGAATATTGGAATGCGCCAATTCATCAATAACCACCACATCAGGATGCAATAAAAGAACTGCCTGTACATCCAGGTCTTCGAGTTTTTTCCCTTTATAAAAAACTTCTCTTCGTGGTATGATTGGAAGCCCTTCCAGCAAAGCTTCGGTTTCTTTTCTTTTGTGGGTTTCTATAAAACCTATTTTGATATTTTCACCATTTGCCAATCTTTGTTTTGCTTCCTGCAACATTCTGTAAGACTTGCCTACACCTGCACTCATGCCTATATATATCTTGAGCCGCCCACGATTGTCAGTGCGGGTAAGTTTTAAAAATTGCTCAACTCTTTTTTCCCTATCGTCGTCAACCTGGTGCATTAATATTTTTTCGAATTGAGAATGAAAATTTTATAGAGAAGGACATTTTGAAGAAAACCAATAATTCAATTTTTCAATCCTGCATTTATTTGTTATTAAATATACTTTGAACAATTAATTCTATCAATTCTTTCTTATTGAATTATTTCAAATTGTCCAGGTCAATATTGAGTTGTAAAACATTTACTTTTTCTGTTCCAAACAATCCTAATAAAGGTTTTGATATTTCCTTTGTAACTAATTGCTTCACTTTTTCTACCGGAAGATTCCTGGCATTCGCCACTCTCTTAACCTGTACCAATGCACCTTGCACTGAAATATCAGGATCAAGACCAGAACCGGAGGCAGTCACGAGATCAGAAGGAATAGCGGCTTTCCGGATGCCAGGATTATGAACTAAGAAAGTGTCGATCCTGTCCTGAACTTGTTTTAAATATTCGGGATTAGTAGGGCCTTTATTGCTTCCTCCTGAAGATGCTGCGTTGTAATCAACAGCAGAAGGACGGCTCCAAAAATATTTGTCCTCTGTAAATTTTTGTCCCAACAATTTCCATCCAACAATTTTGTTGTTGACAGAAACGGTTTCACCATTTCCTTTTCCCGGCGCAGCTTGTGCCGGCAACCAAATAGTAAACGAATAAATTCCCATAAAAAATACCATGCAAACAAGCGTTAATCGAATTGCAGGAATAATATTTTGTTTCATTTTTTCTGATTTAAATTTTTAAAACCAAAGCGATACGATCATGTCAATTAGTTTAATCCCAACGAAAGGCACGATCACGCCACCCAATCCATAGATCAGTAAATTTCTTCTTAATAATGCACTTGCACCTATCGGTTTGTAAGCGACACCTTTCAATGCCAACGGGATCAGCATTGGAATGATGATCGCATTAAAGATCACTGCTGATAGGATCGCACTTTCAGGACTGTGCAAACCCATGATGTTGAGTGCCTGCAAACCCGGAATGGAAGCAATAAACAAAGCGGGAACGATGGCAAAATATTTGGCAACATCATTGGCAATGGAAAAAGTGGTGAGCGTTCCTCTTGTCATGAGCAATTGCTTACCTATCTCAACGATCTCTATCAATTTTGTCGGATCATTTTCCAGGTCCACCATGTTACTTGCTTCTTTTGCAGCCTGTGTTCCGCTGTTCATTGCCACGCCCACATCAGCCTGCGCAAGCGCAGGGGCATCATTGGTCCCGTCGCCCATCATCGCTACTAATTTTCCTCCCTGTTGTTCTTTGCGGATGTAATTCATTTTATCTTCCGGTTTTGCTTCCGCAATAAAATCATCAACGCCTGCTTTTTCAGCGATGTATTTTGCAGTCAAAGGATTGTCTCCTGTTACCATTACCGTCTTCACACCCATTTTATGAAGCCGTTCAAAACGTTCGTGAATTCCGGGTTTGATAATATCCTGCAGTTCAATTACACCTATGGCTTTACAGTTTTCAGCAACGACTAACGGCGTCCCGCCATTTTCGGCTATCGATCTTACCTGCTCAATCAGTTCCGAAGGAATCGTATTGCCGGCCTTTTCAACCATGTTCCGGATTGAATCGAATGCACCTTTTCTTATTGATGAATTTTCATAATCAATCCCGGAGCTTCTTGTTTCTGCAGTAAACTTTACAAATTTTGCATCCTTAACTACATAGCTTAAAGGATTTATTCCTGCCAGTTCAATGATGGATTTTCCTTCCGGTGTTTCATCTGCCATTGAGCTTAAAACAGCAGCTTTAATGAAATAATCTTCTTGCACACCCGGGGCCAGGTGAAAGCTCGTTGCCTTCCGGTTTCCAATCGTGATTGTTCCTGTTTTATCTAATAACAAAGTATCAATATCTCCGGCAGTTTCCACTGCCTTACCGCTTTTCGTGATCACGTTTGCCCTCAATGCCCTGTCCATTCCTGCTATTCCAATTGCCGATAATAAACCACCAATCGTTGTTGGAATCAAACAAACAAATAAAGAGATGAAAGCCGCAATGGTAATCGGCGTATCCGCATAATCTCCAAAAGGTTTTAGTGTGACACACACTATAATGAACACAAGCGTAAATGCAGCCAATAAAATCGTTAATGCAATTTCATTCGGTGTTTTTTGTCTTGAAGCACCTTCAACCAGTGCGATCATTTTATCCAGAAAAGTTTCACCGGGTTCTGTTGTTACGACAACTTTAATTTGATCTGATAACACTTTTGTGCCTCCTGTCACAGAAGATTTATCGCCACCTGCTTCACGAATAACCGGCGCAGATTCGCCCGTAATCGCCGACTCATCTATTGTCGCAATTCCTTCAATAATTTCACCGTCCATGGGAATTGCATCACCTGCTTCACAAAGGAAAATATCTCCCTTACGCAATTGGGATGATGGAATTGTTTTTATTTCGTTCCCAACAATTTTCTTTGCGGGTGTATCTTCTCTTGCTTTCCGCAAACTGTCAGCCTGTGCCTTGCCTCTTGCTTCGGCGATGGCTTCGGCGAAATTGGCAAAGAGTAATGTGAGAAATAATATGGCTGTAATAATGATGTTGTAAGCCAGGCTACCTTCTGATCTTTCGCCGCTGGCAATTAATACACATACGATTGCCATTATCGCCGTTCCTATCCAAACGGTGAACATGACCGGGTTTCGGAACTGCACTGCAGGATTTAGTTTCGTGAAAGAATGTTTCAGCGCGTCCGTTACCAGCTCCGGTTCAAATAATTTGTTTTGCCTTCTGTGAATTGACATTTTATGTTTTGTTATTTTGTTTTGTTTTACGTTTCCATTGACCATTGCCCATTCACCTTTGACCATTCACCATTGCCCATTCACCTATCTCATTCCAAAATGCTCCGCGATCGGTCCTAGTGTTAATGCAGGGAAGAATGACAGGGCAGCCACAATGAAGATCACCGCGAACACCATAATGCCAAATGTGGTGGTATCTGTTTTTAATGTGCCCGCACTTGCAGGAATGTATTTTTTCTTCGCAAGGATTCCCGCGATGGCTACAGGGCCGATGATCGGGATAAATCTTGCCAGGAGCATTACGGTTCCACAGGCAATATTCCAGAATGGCGTATTATCACCCAATCCTTCAAAGCCGCTTCCGTTGTTAGCAGAGGCTGAGGTGAACTCGTAAAGCATTTCACTGAAGCCGTGATTACCGGGATTATTTAACCAGCCGGAATACGCTGTTGTATTGTGTGCATATAAATAAGCGGCTAATGCAGTGCCGGCAAGTATCAACAAAGGATGCAATAATGCAACGATTGAAGCAATCTTCATCTCTTTCGCCTCTATCTTTTTACCTAAAAACTCCGGTGTGCGTCCTACCATTAAACCACTTATAAAAACAGCAATGATGATGAAGATGTAAAAGTTGAGATAACCAACGCCCACACCTCCGTAAAAACAATTCACCATCATGCCAAGCAAAGCGCTCATTCCCCCGAGTGCGGTAAAACTGTCGTGCATGGCATTTACCGAACCATTGGAAGTGACCGTTGTACTTACTTCCCAAAGAGCAGAGGCAGCAGGTCCGAAGCGTATTTCTTTTCCTTCCATACTTCCCATCGGCTGTGATATGCCCATCTTTGCGATCATTGGATTGCCATGCATTTCCTGGTAAACGGAATTAAAAAGCAAAAGGAAAAATCCTAACGTCATCACCCCAAACACCATCCAGGCGAAGCGCCTTTTTTTAATAATATACCCGAGGGAAAAGATCAGGGCGATGGGGATGAGCAAAATGCAAACATTCTCAAGAATGTTTGTCAAGTAATCAGGGTTTTCCAAAGGATGGGAAGAATTTGCGCCGTAATAGCCTCCACCATTGGTGCCCAATTGTTTTATTGCGATCATCGCTGCTGCTGGTCCACGACTCACATGCATTGTGTCGCCCTGCAATGAAACATATTGAGCTTTTCCCTCAAAATTCATTGGCGTCCCTTTAAACACAAGTAACAGGGCAACTACAATGGCGAGTGGTAATAATATCCTGGTGCATGACTTCACGAGATACTTGTAAAAATTGCCCAGCTTGTCCGTGGTTCTTTCTTTCATCGCCATAAATACAACCACGCAAAGCGCGATACCTGTGCCGGCACTGATAAATTGCCACAACATCAATGTCATTTGCCCGAGATAAGAAAGTCCTGTTTCGCCGGAGTAGTGCTGCAGGTTGGTATTGGTTACAAAACTCGCAGTTGTATTAAAAGCAAGATGGGCTGACATGGAAGGATTTCCGTCGGGATTTAATGGCAGCCAACTCATGTTCATTAATACCAACATAGAAATAATGAACCAGATAAGATTAATAGTCAACATCGCCTTCAAATGTTGCTTCCAGTCCATTTGCTTTTCGGGATCGATACCTCCCAATTTAAAGAACATTTTATCCAGAGGATTAAACACAGGATCAAGCCAGGTTCTCTGTCCTTCAAACACTTTACCGATGTATCTTCCGAGAGGAATGGCAAGTGCAACGGTAATTGCATAAATTAATATAACTCCTAAAATTTCTGTTGCCATTTTTGTGAATTGTGAATAGTGAATTGTCAATGGTGACTAAAACTTCTCAGGTCTTATCAACACATAGCACAAGTAGATAAAGACCACGATTGCGATAAGGAATAAGAGTAGCATTGTTGAGTTTTTAATTTAGATTTTTTCGAACCAATCAATGAATTTGAATAAGAGCCGGAATACAACAAATCCGGCCAGGTAAAGAAGGATTGTGAGCATTATATAGTTATAGTTTCGTCAGTTTTTATTAATAAAGTCATTACAATTATTCTTCATTGAGATTGTGCGTCAAAATTTGATCGCGCGTTTACAAATTTTACATCAGGATTATTGCCGGGACAATGACTTCTGTCAATCGGTACCTGATATTAGT
This sequence comes from Ginsengibacter sp., assembly GCA_051960475.1. GTDB lineage: Bacteria > Bacteroidota > Bacteroidia > Chitinophagales > Chitinophagaceae > Ginsengibacter. Next base: position 9,309 of record JBQCEG010000080.1, on the reverse strand, counting down.
CATTGTCTTATCCTGCTAACCGTAATCGAATTCTCCCGACGAGGTCAGCTGGACAAGTGATAAAATAACCACGACACAGATAAGAGGACAACAAAAACAAGGATCACGATCACAATAATCTTTGGCGTAGGTACTTCATCTTTTAAAAGGTTTTTGTCAATTTTCATTATTCATTTGTGTTGCAAAAAGTATAGGTCAAATCCGGTACCTTTTTAAGAAACCAAAAGATTTTTTGGGCCGGAACCTTTGTCCGCTGGAGGTTCCAGAAGTTCGGTTAAAGAAGTAATGATTAAGATAAAACAAAAAACCCTTCCAAAATGAAAGGGTGGTTTTTTCAAAATGAAAAACTTTTACAAAACAATTTCGTATTCTTCTATCTTCCTGTAGAGAGTCGTAAGGCCGATGCCAAGGCATTCTGCGGCTTTGGTTTTGTTGCCACTGGTGTATTTCAAAACCTTTTGAATATGGTTTCTTTCCACCGCTGCAAGAGACAGACTTCCTGAGACCGGATGATGATGCTTTTGTATTTCGTAAGGTAAATGTTCGGGTAGCACTTCATTGTCGTCAGCGAGAATAGACGCTCTTTCCAGTACGTTTCTTAATTCGCGGATATTCCCCTTCCACGAATGATGTTGTAAAAGTTTCAATGCTTCACCGCTGAGGTGCATTTTTTCCTTATTTACTTTTTGTGCATAGTAAGAAAGAAAACGATCTGCCAAAACAGGTATATCTTCAACACGTTCGCGCAGTGCTGGCAACTGTATCGAAAAAACATTGAGACGGTAATAAAGGTCTTCCCTGAACGCACCTTCTTCTATGCTTTTAGTAAGATCCTTGTTGGTAGCAGCGATAAAGCGAACATCCACTTTTGAAGTTTTGGTATCACCCAACTTTATGAATTCGCCATTTTCGATCACTCTCAATAGCTTCGCCTGGAGATCGATATTCATCTCCCCGATTTCATCTAAAAAAAGAGTTCCTTCATCCGCCAGTTCAATTAATCCTTTCTTATCTTTTGTGGCACCTGTGTAAGCACCTGCTTTGTAACCAAACAACTCGCCTTCCAAAAGATCTCTTGTAAAAGCGCTGCAATTGATGGCAATGAATGCCCTTTGGCATCTCCTGCTATGCGAATGAATGGCGTTGGCAAAAACTTCCTTGCCCGTGCCGGTCTCTCCCAATAACAATACGTTTGTATCTGTTGGCGCAATCTTTTTAGCAAGCCCTACTGCCTCGCGGATCAACGGGCTTTCTCCGACTATATCGGCAAACACATAGGCACCACTGTCTTTTATTTTAACCGCCTGCTTTTTCCCACGCAAAACCTTATCCATTGCCTGGTGGAGCAAGGGTATGATGCGATCATTGTCGTTTCCCTTTGTAATATAATCAAAGGCGCCGTTTTTAATTGCCTGAACGCCACCCGTTATATTTCCGTAGGCGGTAAGCAGGATAATCTCAACCAGGGGATAATCAGTTCTAACCTGTTTTACAAAATCTACGCCGTTTCCATCCGGAAGTTTCACATCACAGAGGATCACATCAATTTGTTGTTTCTGAAGGATAGAAAGACCCGATTGAAGCGATGCGGCTTCGCTTACTAAAAAGCCTTCAAGACTTATAATCCGGCTTATTAATTTACGAAGTCCTTCTTCGTCATCTATCACCAGAATAGTTCCTTTCATAGCACAAAGCTATTTCAAAAGCACTATACTTCTTTCTCTGAAGCCTTAACCGGCATTTGAACTTCTGTCTAAAAAGGATTAATTGATAAAGAAAGAAAAATGAATGGGAAAGGAAAAAAGAAATACCAGGCAGTATTTAATTCTCGTCAATAAATTCTTTAATGGCTGCCATCCAAAGGAATAAAATTACTATCGAAAGCATAAAGATACCGGTGGCGTGTATCGTTGTTTGTGATAACATCTTAAATCTTAAACCTCTTATTTAGGTCAATTATTTTTTTTCTTTCAAACGTGTAAAGGTCTAAAAAATAATAAGAAAAACAAACACCGAAATTCTTAGGTTTTTCACCCCAACGCAAAAAGCCGTAAAGAAAAAAGGGATGTTGTGCTCATGGATTTTTTACCGATTAGCGATAGATAAAAGCTCTGCAATTTTTACATCAGTATTTGATTCAAATGCCATGGGAACTTATTTAATGTTATATAAGGGCTTATCCTTTCAAATACTTCAACAACAACTCGTGCAAATGCGGATTCAAAATCAGTTTACCAAAAGATTTAAAATCGGTCGCTTGTTTTAAATAATTTACTAGTAGCAACAAAGGTTTTAAATCCTGCCAGTTATATTCATCGATATAGTTATAATGCTTGTCAATAAAAATATTAATGAAGTAGATCATCCAAGTTTTTACTATCCTGTTTTTGTTGTCATGTATACTATTTGTGATCCGGACCACGAACCTTAAATTTTGAATATTTTGTTTAAAGCAATTTCCTTTCAAATCAGCTTTTTGATAAAGCCTCACCTTATCTAATGCTGAGTCGTATTCAATAAAATCAGAAATATGAGCCAGCTTACTTAAATCAAGGAACGTTATTTTATAAATTTGGTTTTGCATTTATTTTCACTAATTCTGTTACTAAGCGATAAAAAGATTGATTTTTCATTGTTTACCATAAGTTCAACCACTTCCAAATTTTCTCATTCGCCATTAGCAGATCAGCTAATCAGCTAATCACCTAATTAGCTGATCAACACCGGGAAACGCCGTCACCACTCCCCCGCCCGGATCAGTGATCACCGTAATGAAAGTGGTCTCCACTCCCTCTCTCGTATAACCAATTACTTTTCCCGTATCCATAATTCTTTGGAAATTCGAGGAACTGCAGGCGGGTGAAGTTTCAGCATGAAAAGCTTCACGGATGAAATGAACGATTTCAGGAATCGAAATAATAAACTTTCCACAACCGGGATGCCGGCTTATTTTGTAATAATGCTTTTCGAGTATATGTGCCAGTGAACTTACAGACAAATAATACGTTTTTCTCAACAGCTTACTTTTGTTATCCAAAGGCAATTGATACAACAATCTTCTTTCCATTTCCTGTAACCAACAATGTGTATCATTCAGAAGGAACAACAACCGCAACCACTCAGCTTCATTAAATGTTTCTGTTGTATTCATTTTGGTAAAGTTTTATCCTTCAGGGTTGCCAACCTTCGGAAGGTTGGCAACCCTTGACCGCAAATCGCTCTCTGTCATCCTGCCTGCCCGACCTTTGGCGGGAGGCTCTCGAAGGGTGAGCGTCATTGTCATCCTGAGGCTCTCGAAGGGTGACTGTGGTCAATCGCTCTCTGTCATCCTGAGATAACCTTTTAAAATCATCACATTCCCGGATCACAATGTATTGATCCGTTCACAGGTATCCTACATGCTCATTTTGTAAAACACATCTCTTCCTTTGTTTTTTACCGGCATATTTTACGTATATTTAAAAATAGGACAATGATTACCTGTTAACCATTAATTTTGAACCATGACTAATACAGATGCTATGCATAAGCAAATCCACCAGGGCCGCAACGTAAAACGCTTCCGTGAAATGCTGGGCATAAAACAGGAAGCTCTTGCCATCGAACTCGGCGACGACTGGAACCAGCAAAAGATCTCCCTGCTCGAACAAAAAGAAACCATTGACAACGGACTGCTGAAACAAGTATCTGCTGCTTTAAAAATACCTGCCGAAGCGATTGAGAATTTTGATGAGGATGCTGCGATAAATGTAATTGCCAATACTTTCAATAATCATGACCATTCTAATCCACAGTTTGCAAGTTTTATAAGTAACACTCCAACTTTCAATCCTCTTGAGAAAATGATTGAATTGTATGAACGCATGTTGCAACAGCAAAAAGAAATTATAGAGAAGTTGGAGAAGTTGTTGGAGAAGAAATTTTGAGATTCTAAGAATAGAAGGGGGATAATAATCTAAGAATAGCTGGGAAAATTTAGTTCACATATTTCCTAAAACTTCTTAGGAATTGAAAAATAAAATAACTCGAAAACAATTTTTGTAAAAAATCGAAAAATAGAACCCAGTTGCTGTTACTTGTTTTTGAACAGCCTCCTTTTAGTAGGCCCTCAATATTATGCCATGGAAAAATAAAAGTGAGGTAATTGCCAAAATTATAGCTTAAAAAGCAACCAGAAAATAAGACTATCGCAGAAAAAAAAGTTAAGGAAAAAAAAAGCAGCCAACCTAAAGGGAGAAGCCAATTGATTCCGTGGTTATTTGAAAATTGATTTGTTTTTAAGATAAACCAATCTTGAAAATTTTTTCTCCAATGAAGCTGAGTCGAATAAAAAGTCATTTCCATTCGTTCAAATTGCAACTGACTGACTTTGTCCATATTTTTAAAGCAAACATTTTTAAATTGCCGGAACAATTCTCTGGAATATTCAGGCTTTACTTCTTTATAGGCTGCCATGTTGAAATTCCATTTTACATTTACTGGAATAATATTTTGTAGATGGCAATTGAAAATATGAACCTTTTTAAAACTTTGAAGATCTATATTATAGAGTTCGGCATTTCCAAAATATGAGTCCATAATATTAAATAAACTACCTTTTTTTCTGAGCCACATTTAATATTTCGGAGATTTAACCATCCATCATTGTGAAGCCAAACAATTGAAATTTCATCGGCCTCTATTCTAGCCAAGTCTACACTATTAGTTGATTTATTTTTTAATTTATAAATGTTTAATTCCTTCCCTCGTAAATCGTTTAGCCTTACTGGGTTCTGAAGTAACTGTCCTGAAAATTGTATTTCAATTTTTTTAGAGAAAAAATCTTCTAAATGAATTGAACAAGCTTCAATTTCCTCAAATGTTATATGAATACTGTTCAACTCTACTTGATCGACATGCCATTGTTTGACATGTACTCTCCCCATAACTTTACGAAATTGTAAAATTAAGGTTTCAACATTTTTGAAGTCGTAAACATCAATGCGTTTCAAAAAATCATTATCCCATATTCGTATCGATTTAGCAGATATATAGTAAATCATGAAAGGCTGAGAAAAAACACAATTGTTTACAATGAAGTCTTCTTCTATTTGACAATCGTGAAAATATATTTTGCCTTTAAAATTTGTGTTTAGAAACTCTATCCTTTTAAATGAGCAGCGCTGAAAGTTGTAATTTATTTCATTCGGGGTAGTAAAAGCGTTAATCACAACGATAGGAAAATCAAATGCGCTATCACTAAAGGATACATTAATATTCGTTCTGCAAGTTTCGACGAATTGCTGATAATTTATTTTTGTTTTGACTGCATTTGGGTTCATTAAGTTTCTAGGTTGTTTTGTAAAAATCTCCATATTGTTTTCGATATGACCAGTCCAAAACCGCGAAACCGCTTCATTGACGCTTTATTATTTTTACTTAACATTTGTCCTGTCTGCAAACTAAGACTAATATGGTTAACAAAGCCGTGCCCCTCATCTCTTCTTCATTTGAAACGAGGAGATGATGAGGAGAGGATACTTATAATGGAATACCCTTTCGATTTACATTCTCAATCCAATTTCTTACAGTTCCCATAAACTCCCAAACATCTCCTGAAGTAGGTTTCAAATATCCAGCAACGTCTGGATTCTCCCCCATTTTTGAAAAAATATCAATAAGCCAATTTGAACCGTGGCCTGAGACATTGAGTTGCTTTAACCAACTTTCAAGTTCTCCTTTTCGAATTACAAAAACGCCATATTCATCTAACTGGTTAAAGAAATTCGAACTTGCTTCTTTGTCTTCACCTTTTAAAAGTTCGATACCACCAGCTGTCTTCCAATTTTGACCAGTATTATTTAAAGTATCATAAAGGCTCTTCCGTTGATTCTGAAGTGGCTGGTGGTTAAGTGGCGGTATAAAAGCTCCTTCAAGAAGTTTTGTAAATACTTGTCCCCCTTCCTTTAAGACGTCAATGTCAACTATTCCTACAGTAGGAATGCCAAGTTCACGAAGAGGCTTAACTATTTCCCAAACTGTCTGTTTGTTTTGAGCATTAATAAATAGACAATTGTTAATACCTCTTCTATCATTTTCTGATAACAATCGTTCGTTTATTTCTTGATAAAATGATCTGTCGGAGTCAGATTCTGTTACTATTACTGATTCAAAGAATAATCCATTTAAAACACCTGTTGATCTTAGCAATGGATGACGCATTAAATGCAGTATTTTATCCTTGGGTAATATGCGAGATGTTGCAACTCCATTTTTATACGTAAGTCTAACAATATTTAAAGGAGCTCCGGACTGAATACAGCCCATCAAAAATGAAGAACTATGCGTTGCAACAAAAAGTCTTTTTTTAGAATTTCTTAATGATTTACCTATTTCCTTGCCAAGCTTGTTTGATAACGCAGGATGCAAAAAAGCTTCAGGCTCGTCTATCAAAATTATTTTCGGATCGCCGGCAAAAATAGTTGTAATAATGCCTGAAAATGCTTTTACTCCATCACTTGCTTCATTAATTAACAAGGCAGCTTTATGGAAGTCTATAGCTTCTTTTTCCCATCCTTTTTCTTCTCTTTCGGAAATTGGCTCTCTATCGGAAAGTCTCACTCTCAATGTGCCGATTTTTGTAGGATCAATGACATAGTATTTGCCAAAAGCTTCAAAAATTACTCGACTTACTTCTTTTCGCAATGAATTGTCAATGAATAGATGAGCAATATGGTTGTTGGCTGTCGTTTGTAAATCACCTGCATTCTGCTCTTGCAATAAATTTAGCCGGTTTGTACCATCCAGCCGCAAGGTGTAGAGATTTAGAAAACTAGCATACCACCCCTGTCTTTGATTCGGGTTTTGCGCTTCATTAATAAGCCCTTGTTTATGAAATATAATTCTAACAGCTTGATTATTCTGAGCACTTACTTTTGCTAACACAATATGATTGCGATCGATGTTTTCATTAAGGTGTGGTGTTTGTTCAATTTTTATTATTTCAGATTCAATTTCCTCTTTCGTTAAATTGGAAAAAGTAACACTCTCAAGAATTAGATTGTTCATGTTGGCTTTAGTGCTTCTACAATAATTTTCAAGTTCAAGTAACATTCTACTTTTGCCAGAATTATTCGGCCCCACAAAAATCGTTATAGGTGTTAAATCGATTTCAAGATTTGGTTGGCCTTGTGATGACCCTGATTTTAGCGTTATTTTATCTATCATTTATATATTTTATTTACTAGACCTAAGCCTCAAACCCGCGATAAACAAATGGATTGCTATCTGAGTTATACTCTTTGCTTAACCGAAGCCAAAGAGCAGATAGGTTCCCATTAATAGTTGCTAATCTATCAAGAGATTGTTCAATAAATTGTTCCGAATAAATTGTGAACTTCATTCCTTCTTTTCCGGATTCATCTTTATCAACGTAAGTAACTCTAAATTCAGATAGATCGTCTGGTTCATTAACAAAGTCGCCTTTGCAATGTGACATGTCATTTCTAATTCTCCTAAACTCTTCTAAACCATCAAAATCTTTTTTAAACTCCAGGTAATAAGTCGGCTTATACTTTTTTATATCTGAAATAACGTTATTTATTTTTGCCGCCATTTTCATTCCTTTAAATTGTCCAGCCCTTTCATGATTATTTGGGTCAGGGTTGCAAAACATAATGATATTTAATAAGCAATATTCGATATCACACGCCATCATTAAATACCTACCTCGAATTTCAATTTCTTTTTTAATAGCAGCATTTTCTTTATCTATCCTGTATTTCATGATTTACCGTTTTCGAGATTTAAAAGTTAGTATCATGAGATCTAGATTAAAAAATCTCCGTTTTTCTTTATTTACCACCACCCTCCACAATCACTTTTCTTATCAGAATCAGGATTTTCAAGATGGAAGGATTTTCGGGATTTAATCCTGCTAATCTTCAAATCCTCAAAATCCTGATTCAGACATTTTAATCCTGCCCATCCTAAAATCATCCAAATCCTGATTCAGACATTCCAACTTGATAATCCTGATCTAAGTTTAAAATATTCGTCGTAGATAAAAACTACATCCAGGTCTTTTACATCGGTTCCTCTCCTTATGGCTTGCGCCGCTTTTGATTTGGCATAATCATTCATTTCATCAAAGCTCAGATCAAAAATTTCCTGCAGGCCGTCTTTTAATTCAGCCTCGTCCTCCGTAACAAAATCATCTTTATAAATTTTAGCCAGGTGATATCGTATAGTTTCTTCCACGTCAAATATGTTGTGATAAAGAAATTCTCCCGGTTGAATCCTAAATAGGACCTTTAAAAACTTAATATCATTTTTTTCTTCATCAGTTAACACATCGTCTTCAAGGGCAATTTTTATATAAGCAAATATCAGGTGCAGAAATTCAATTTTGGCAACCCCAGGGTTTATCTTGTACCCTTTTATTATTTCGTCTATTTGCTCATGGGAGTGCACTCCTCCGATAATCAGATGGCAAATTTCATCGAGGTAAACAGGAAGCTCTATTTCTGTTCTGATCTTGTCCAATACTTTAATTAAGTTATCTAACATATCCAGCCCTATTTTGCTTTCTTAACTCACCAACACGTTTTTTACCACTTTCACTCCCGGAAACGTTACTCGTGCTTGTCTAAAACCTTTATGGTTGAATTCTTTTAGATTTGTTATAAACTGCTACTGTGGTATTTAGTTTATGGCAATGGTTTAAATAGTGACAATTAATTGGTTATTCAAATATACAGGTTTGAGGAGAAAGTTAGCGGGAAATAAAAAAAGCGTTTTTATGTTTATTTACTGGAGTAAATTCCCCTGTTTCTTGCTGGTTTCTTGCTGAATCATTGCTGTTTTATAGCTACCACCTTGCTAAATCCTGCAACATCCCTGCAAGAAGGTAGCAGGAAGGCAGTAAGGAATCACCTTCCAATCAGCAGGAAAAGCTTATTTATTTACCTTCTAAATCCTCCAGTTTCTTTCTCGTTTCCGGAAATTTCTCTGGCGCAGGTCTCCAGACCTGTGCCAGAGCGTTACTTAACTTTCATTTTAATTAAACAGCCATCGAACAAAAAATCTAAAAAACTCAATCCAATCTTACTAATTCCAATAAACCTTTTCCCTCTTCAGTATAATAATCGATTGCGCTACTATATTTCCAGTCAATTGGATTCTTTACAAAACCGGCTCTTTGGGGATTTTCATGCAAGTAAACAAGCCTTTGGTCAAACATTTCTTTTGTATTGAGCAAAACTGGATGATTCTCATGTTGCCAAAATTGAAAACGAAAATTACTTTTCATCCTTTGACCGTTTTTCTCAA
>JBQCEG010000079.1:0-12324 GCA_051960475.1 Ginsengibacter sp. | reverse complement strand
ACTGGAGTTATTATGACTTGAAGCAAAAAATCTTATACAAGGCAGAAAAGGCCGGGGTGATGGTGATCGTAGAGTAAGGGATGAGAAAATATGAAAATTAGGGAAATATGAAAATGGGTTGATTTGCCAATTAACTGATTTGATAGAATTGGAAGATTTTTAAGTTGAAAATAATTGGGAAATTTTGTTGAAGTTTAATTTTGAGGCTGCTTGTACAGCCGTAAGGTGAGGTAACTGATTACACTCGTCGAAAACTTTTAGAAGTTTAATACAATCATGCGTCGCATGCAGTTGTTTTCGGAACAAGCCTTGAAGTTTAATGCAATGTGTTAGAAATCGGCATCCTTTGAATGATGCAGGAAGAATGGTTCCGCTAATTAACCAATTGGCTGAGATGTTAATGCTGAAAATGCAATAAGCTTAAAATGAAATTATGAGGCTGCTTGTACAGCCGTAGGGTGGGGTAATGTTTGCACTCACTGACAAGCTTCAGTTGAAGTTTTAATACAATTCTCATGTGGTGGTTTGCCCATGAACTATGACCTTGGAATATCGGGATGTTTCGAAAGCTACGCATCAAGGTAAGGGGTGCTAATGAGGAAATGCAATAGCTTAAGTTGAATTACGAGGCTGCTTGTACAGCCGTAGGGTCGGGTAAAGTGCACTCACTAATAAAATTTATGAAATTTAATACAATGGAAGATCAATACGAGATTTATAATAAAAAGCATTTGATCAGACCTCCAATAATTAGTTAGCTGATGCAAGTCAACGCTGTTTTGTGAAACTGAGTAAAATTTGGCAATATTTTACGCTCGAGATTTAAAGATCCTTGTATTTGAAGACCGAATGATTCAACCGGCAGCCGCTCATCTCATGTGTGCAGTATAGTTTAACAGAGCAAGGCCGCTGGTATTCTTGCCTGGCTGGCTGCCGGTATTTTTTTGGTTTTTTGTGATTCCGTTTCGTGATGACACTAACCGGGGCGAGGCATACGTTGAAGTTCCTTGCGCAGAAACATCTCCCGGTTAGAACGATAAAGCCTTTCAATTTAATGGTAGTAACGCCTATGCACAGGCCTGGAGGCGCTGCGCAAGAGATCCGGTTTTATAAGGCGCGAACCATGGCGAGTGGGCCTTTTAAAAAACCTGCTGGTAAAATTGACCAGATTGCCGCAGCGCAATTGCCAATTTTTTTAAACCATTGCATTCAATGTAATGCGCTGGCGATGAAAATTGATAATGGGCTTATCTGTATTAAGGTGTTCTAAAAAATCGACCCGCGACTTATTGTTTATACTAAGGGATTAATTCTCTTGTTTACGACGAGTCTACTTCTGGAGACCGGGGATTCACAGAAAAATCTTTAATTTTATAAAGGCCCTGCTCCACAGCCAATCCTTTGAAAGGAGTATTCTTCATCACCTGGCGGTGGTATTGCTTAAATGAAAACGGAGTATTTAAAAATAAATTAGGTAACCTATGCAGGTAAAATTAGGACTGAAAGAAAACTGGAGGCAATTCACTTTGCTGGTTATCATAAATGCCTTCGTTGGCGGCATGGTTGGTCTGGAAAGAAGCATTTTACCACGCATTGCCGAAGAGGAATTCCGGATAGCCGCCAAAACAGCGATATTCTCTTTCATCATTGTTTTTGGAGTTGTCAAAGCAATAACGAATTATTTTACCGGTGCATTAGCCAACAAAGCAGGAAGAAAAAATCTGCTCACCATTGGATGGCTCATCGGCATTCCCGTTCCGTTTGTGTTGATGTTTGCGGGAAGTTGGACGTGGATCGTTGCCGCCAATGTTTTACTGGGTATCAACCAGGGCCTCACATGGAGCAGCACCGTTGTGATGAAAATAGACCTGGTCGGCGAAAAGCAAAGAGGATTTGCAATGGGATTGAATGAATTTTCCGGTTATGTGGCGGTTGCTGTAGTTGCCTTTCTCACGGGCTGGGTCGCTTCGAAATATGGTTTGCGGCCTTATCCGTTTTACATTGGCGTAGTGCTTTCGTTGCTTGGATTTTTCGGCAGTTGGTTGTTGGTAAAAGACACAAAACATCATGTTGCTGCAGAGATCACCACCAGCAAAGTACCGCGACTGAAAAATATTTTCTGGGATACTACTTTACGCAATAAGAATTTAAGTGCGGTGACACAAGCCGGCCTGGTTAATAATTTGAACGATGGAATGGCGTGGGGCATTCTACCGATCCTGCTTGCGTCCAAAGGGTTTGGTATTGAAGAAATAGGTGTTGTAACGGCAGTCTACCCTGCTGTTTGGGGAATTGGCCAATTGTTTACAGGAAAAATGGCGGATCACTTTTGCAAAAAAGATCTGCTTTTTCTCGGCATGCTGCTGCAGGGGATCGCTTTGATTGTTTTGGTATTTGCACAAACGCTTATGCATTTTATCATTTTGTCTTCTGTTCTCGGTATTGGAACTGCTTTGGTTTATCCCACATTCCTGGCGACAGTGGCAGATAACACTCATCCAACCGACAGGGCAAAAAGTATTGGCGTTTTTCGTTTGTGGCGTGATTCTGGATACGCAATAGGTGCGGTTCTTACGGGGATCATTGCCGATGCTTTTGGTATTAATGCGTCTATCTTAACCATTGGCTTTATTACTATTTTTTCAGCCGGTGTGATTTGGTTTCGTATGAACTGCGGCAGCAATTACGCAGTGAAACTTTTTGGTTGGCTACAGCATGATAAGAAGAAATATAACCTACCGGGAATTTTAAACCAGGCGAAAAGAAAATTGGATTGCAGCATCCACCTTCCACTGGCGTGAATTGTATTTGTAAATGAAATAGGCCCGGGAAAAAAATCATCCGGGGGTAATTTTTTTACGTTTGAAACCTCCTTATATGGCCTTATTTGAAGTTATCGGTATGCCAATTTTGGTAAAATGCAAAGAGCAAATAGTAAAAAAATTAAACAGCAGCGTATTAGCGGGCGAAGCAGCATGTTCAATAGGCTGTGCTTATATGGCAGCGACGGTGCTGCGCGGTCTTATATTAAATTACGCTTTTCACTAGTGGTGGGCAGAACATGTTGCGGCATTGTTGTTCCTTTATTGGCTTGGGGGGAAACAAAAGAAGCATTTAAGTGGCACATAAAATGAGGGCCACCTGCTGTTAATATGTATGGAAGAATTATTGTATTATTGAATTTCCAGATTTTATACAGGAGTGAATCAGGTTTAATAACTTTACCTTTAAATTATATTGCCTTCAGATTTTTTGTGTTTTATCTAAATGAAGAAAATTAAATCCATACAATTAAAGGCAGCATTTCTTCTGATCGCATTTTCGCTAAATACGGTCATTGGTCTTGCATGTGCTGTTGGTATGAAAATGGATTTTAATACACATGATAATAAGGAGGTTTCGCATCACCAGCTTTCTGAGCATCAATCATCATTAATTCACCATAAGGAATCAATTAAATATCACCGTCATCATTCACAAGATCAGGATAACTGCTGCCATGATAAGGTAACGAAAATATCTAAACTGGATAAGTCGGTTCCAGAATCGTTCAGCACATCAATAAATTCTATTTTTCTTTCAGGGTTAGCATCATCATTTTATAATATCGATCTTCTTAATTCATTAAGAAATACAGCTATCAGGTATTTTGCCCGAAGTCATCGTCCTCCCATACCGGATATTCGCATTGCTATCCGGAGTTTTCAAATATGATTTTAAAGGTCTTCCATTTTTCTTTTAGCGGACTTATTTTCCCGCGTGGGATTGTATTAACAGCCGATCAAATAGAAAAAGGAACTTACACGAGTGGTTTCCAGGTTCTATCTCCAATCGGAAAATTTAATTGGGATAAAGCATAATTCTATAATACCAATCGCCACTATAAAGAAGAAATATAGGTGTTTATTCGTCTCGGAATTTAAAATTTTTAAATAAACAAAATATGAAACTCATAATGGCTTTAAGTGCCTCTATTTTAGTTCTTGCTTTTACTGCATGTACTGCTAATAACAATAAGCAAATAAATAATGGCAATTCATCACAAAGCCAGGCGGCTGATACTGCAAAAGGAATTTCAAGTAACGCAAACCCTGCAGCTCAAATAGTGAAAAGCTACCTGGATTTAAAGAATTCGCTGGCAGCTGATAACGGCAATGAGGCAGCAACAAGCGGTAAGGAAATTTTGAATGCATTATCAAACTTTAATGCAAATAAATTGACGTCCGAACAGAAAAGAGTGTTTCTTGGCCTGGTCGGAGATATAAAAGAAAACAGTGAACACATCCATGAAAACGGAGGTGATATTGCACATCAGCGTGAACATTTTGAAATGCTGAGCAAAGACATAACAGACCTGGTTAAATCTGTTGGCACCAATACAACGTTGTACCTGGATTCATGCCCGAAGTATGATAATGGAAAGAGCACCTGGCTAAGTGAATTCAAAAACATAAAAAACCCTTACCTGGGAAAAAAAATGGATACATGCGGAGCCATAAAAGAAACAATCAGCAACTAAGATTTTGGTTTTGGAAAAAAGTTCTTTATGAAGAGGATAAAAAAAGTGCTAATAATTCTTTTGCTTGTTTTAATAGCGATTCAACTCGTGCAGCCTGCGCGAAACACCAGCGGCGAGGTTTTGCCTTCTGATATTTCCAAGACTGTTTCTCTTCCGGAAAATGTGCATACTCTCTTGCGAACCGCGTGTTATGATTGTCATAGCAACCACACGCGGTATCCGTGGTACAGTTATGTGCAGCCTGTTGGATGGATATTGGTCAATCATATAAAAGAAGGTAAAAAAGAGCTGAATTTTAGTGAATTTGGTTCCTATCCGGAGCGAAGGCAGCAGAGTAAATTAAAAGCAATAGCAGACCAGGTGAGAGACGGTGAGATGCCCTTGTACTCTTACACCATTATTCATAGGAAAGCAAGACTTTCCAATGAAGAAAAGGCAGTGATCATTCATTGGACCCAAAATGAAATGGATAGCCTAGAAAAAATAAATCCGTAATGAAAAGGTTAGAAAAAATATTAAAAATTGTTAGTACCATTTTTGTTCGCAAAAGAAAATGTTTACCCATCAAAATAAACCAGATTAAAATGAAACAATTGTGTTTACTTGTTTTAATGCTTTGCACTTTCGGCATTACCGAAGCTCAGCATGATATGAAAAATATAGCTGGAATGAAATCTCCGGCAAATTCCTCCCAGGGGATTGAATCCAGTATGGTGGTGAGTGATACCTCAAGAAAAAATACCGGATTTTTGCAGGGTAAATTGGTTCAGTATGACCTTTATGTAAATGATACCATGGTATCTTTTGCCGGTAAAAAGGTTCATGCAATTGCCATTAATGGCCAGATTCCCGGCCCTACCATTGAGCTGACCCAGGGAGATACGGCGGTGATACGCGTGCATAACCTGATGAATGTGACCACTTCGATTCACTGGCATGGCATACTGATCCCCAACCAATACGACGGGGTGCCCGGGCTTACTACGTTTCCCATTCAGCCTGGTAAAACACTTAAAGTGGTTTTCCCCGTTCGGCAGAATGGTACCTATTGGTACCACTCCCATACCATGACACAGGAACAAATAGGCCTTACCGGCTCTATTGTGATCCATAAGCGTGATGAACCCCGAATGAAGGAGCAGGTAATTGTTCTGAACGACTGGACCAACACAAAACCCGCGGAAGTGTTCCGGGTGCTCACAAGGCAATCGGATTGGTTTGCCATTAAGAAAAAGTCTGTCCAAAGTTATGGCCACGCACTTGTTGCCGGTCACCTTGGCGATAAGATTAAACAGGAATGGATGAGAATGCCTGCAATGGATGTGAGCGATGTTTGGTACAACCGGTTTCTCGTTAACGGGCAGCCAACCTTCGAAAATACAAGTTACCAACCGGGAGACAGTATCAGGCTTCGTATCATCAACGCCTCTTCTTCTTCTTATTTCTGGGTTCAATATGCCGGCGGAAAAATGGAAGTGGTGTCGGCGGATGGCCAGGACGTCAAGCCAGTTGATGTGGATAAATTTCTGATCGCAACGGCAGAAACGTACGATGTTATCATTCACATTCCTTCTCCAGGCAAATTCGAATTAAGGGCCACAGCTCAGGATATTTCCAATTATACCTCTGCATATTTTGGGGAAGGTAAAACCGTGGCTGCCCCCACCATTCCAAAGCTTGATTATTTTAAGATCATGCATCATATGAATAAGATGATGTCTTCCATGCATATGGAAATGGGCGCCACCGAAAACCCCATGACCAATGTGGAAGTTAAAAATGCAAACGCAGGCAATATTCACCATATGGATATGGCTGAAATTAATATGAACGCCGACACTTCTATGAAGGGAATGGACATGAGCAAGGATACATCAATGAAGGAGATGGCGATGGATAACGACACCTCAATGAGCCATCACATGGAGATGAACAACATGGGTAATATGACTGGAATGCAAATGAGTGGTATGCAGATGGCCAGCATGAAAATGTACGGGTTTGATTATCCCCCCGGGAACAAAGACGACGTGGTACTTTCTTATAAAATGCTCCGAGCAGCTAATAACGACCCGGCGATTCCGCGCCCGGAAGGACAACTAGACAGGATCATCAGGCTGGTTGCTACCGGTAATATGTTCCGTTATGTTTGGTCATTCAACAATACTATTCTTACCAATGCCGACAAAATATTGATCAAAAAAGGAGAGCACGTCCGCGTGATCTTCCAAAACAATACCATGATGGAACACCCGCTGCATCTGCACGGGCATTTTTTCAGGTTGAGTAACGCCGGTTCGCTGGATAATGAACCGCTTAAACACACTTTCAACCTGTTGCCCATGGCCACCGATACCATCGATTTTGCAGCTGATGAAGAAAAAGACTGGTTCTTTCATTGTCACACGCTGTATCACATGCTTTCAGGGATGGCGCGGGTATTTCATTACCAGAACACCTTGCCTGAAGTACAGAAGGAAAGCCCTGGGGATTACAAAAGATTTCTGAAAGAACACGGGCAACATGTTTTCTTTTGGGGCGCCTCATCTTTCCAGTCGCAGGGCAACTTTACGAATTTTACCGTCGCAGGCACCAAATGGGAAGGGAATGAAGAATTTAAATGGAATTATAAAAAGCTTTTTGAAAGCGAAACCAGGTTGCGCCGTTTTGTTGACAGAAGACAATTTCTTGCAGTATTTCTAGGCGCAGATAATCGAAGGGAGAAAACAAATGAGATAAAAGATGGCCTGGAGGAAATCAGTGATGAGAATGTAGCCACAGCGGGCCTTACCTACTTTCTTCCTTTATTAATAACGGCCGAAGCGAGGATTGACCAAACAGGCCATTTGCGATTTCAATTACAACGCGAAGATTTGGCAGTTACACGCAGAACAAGATTTAGCTTTTCCTGGAATACCGATAAAGAATATGAACTTGGATTAAAATATATTATTACAAGGAATCTCGGACTCACAGGCAGCTATGACAGTAATTACGGTTGGGGAGCAGGCATTAGTTTTATTTATTAGGAGTTTCAGTTTGATGGATTACAATTTTTATAATCATTGAACCATGTGGCTTGCTTTTAGTTTTTTTGCGAACTAACTATTGGAGTTACTCCCATAATGTTTTGTTATCAGATCAGGCGCTAAGTACCGGATCATGATTTTCATCATATTATGATTGCTCTATATTTTGTTTCTTTGTGTAAAAAATTAAACCCGATAAATGAAGGCGAATCGATTTGTAGAAAAGCATCTTATTCAATTCTAAAATGAAGAAAGGCTTACTTGCCATATTGACCCTTTTGTACCTGATGGCTTCTCTGGGCTTCTCTTTGCAGATACAACACTGTGCCGCCAGTAAGACGGATCTTAGTCAGTGCATATCTAAAATGTGTGGCAAGTGTAGCAACGAAAATCTGAATAAGAAAGACAATACTTGTTGCAGGAATGAAAACAGATTTGTAAAAAACGATAAGGATCAGATTATTCCGGAATCAGTTTTTCATCCAACACCCTCAAACATCGTTGCTCTCCACTCATATTTTGTCGAATCATTGTTTAATCAGTTTGCTTCTGTTTCAGAAGTAGTTACTATCACCCATGCGCCGCCACCTGATGACGGTGTATCGATTTTTCTCCGCGACCGCGTTTTTCGCATTTAGAGTGAATTCTGTTTCCGAAACCTGACAAAATTAATTGCCAGGCAATGGCATTCAAATGCCCTTTCAAAGTACGGTTATCTGGAACATTAAAATTTACAAAAATGAAAAAGTTTAAAATGCTGATGATGGCAGTTGCGACTCTCACATCAGCTTCACTATTTGGACAGGTTGTGTCCAATAATCAACTTGTTAAACTAAACTCAGAAAAAACAATATACACTTGTCCGATGCATCCCAATATGCAGATGGACAATTTATATAAATGTGAAAAGCTCAGTAGTTCCTTAAATCTTTCCCTCAAAGAAAAAATGAAATGGGAAGAGATGAAAAGAACTGGTTTGATGAACACTGAAGCAAGTAGTTATTTGCCTTGTAGTGTTTCAAGGGATTATAATTCATTAAATATCTCCCCGAAAGAAAAAATGAAATGGGAATCAATGAGGATAAGTAACTCCTCTTCTGAGTCTAATGCAAACGCGGCTTGTATCTGCCGGAAGATAAATGTTTTAAAAACTGATAAGCAATATGATAGTAGCATATTGAATCTGTCTCCTAAAGAAAAAATGAAAAGGAAACTAATGAAAATCTAAAAAAACCTATAATAATCGATTAAATTTATTAAGATTAAAAAATAAACCACACAAAAATGGATCATACTAAGATGAATCAGACT
This sequence comes from Ginsengibacter sp., assembly GCA_051960475.1. Classification (GTDB taxonomy): domain Bacteria; phylum Bacteroidota; class Bacteroidia; order Chitinophagales; family Chitinophagaceae; genus Ginsengibacter. The sequence continues at coordinate 3,465 of JBQCEG010000079.1, read as the reverse complement.
AAGATGGATCATACAAAAATGAGTCATGATAAATTTGATCACTCAGGAATGGACCACGGTAAACCACCGGAAATGACGGGGCATGACCATCACAGCATGATGATTGCAGATTTTAAAAAAAGGTTTTGGGTCAGCACGGTTCTCACGATTCCTGTTCTCGTACTTTCTCCCATGATCCAACATTTGTTGGGTTACACCTTCGTGGTTGCCGGTAACAAATTTATTTTGCTTGCGCTTTCTACCTTCATTTACTTTTGGGGAGGCTGGCCTTTCCTGAAGGGCTTTTGGAGTGAGATAAGAAAAGCTGAGCCGGGGATGATGACCCTGATTGCCATGGCGATTTCGGTAGCCTATTTTTACAGTGCAGCAACTGTATTTGGTCTGAAAGGTGTTGATTTTTTCTGGGAGCTGGCTACTTTGATCGACATTATGCTTTTGGGCCATTGGCTGGAGATGAAATCCGTATTAGGCGCATCAAAAGCATTGCAATTGCTGGTGAGTATGATGCCAGCGGAAGCACACAGAATCAATACTGACGGCTCAGTTGAAGACGTAAAACTGGACCAACTGGCGAAGGGATGATGTGATAATGATTAAGCCGGGCGAAAAAGTTCCTGCGGACGGGATTATTACCGAAGGAAGCAGTTATTTTAATGAATCCATGTTAACGGGTGAATCCAAACCAGTTAAGAAAGAAAAAGAAAATAAGGTGATCGGTGGGTCTATAAATGGAAACGGTTCCATTAAGATGAAGGTGGAACATACCGGTAAAGATAGCTACCTGAACAAAGTAATTAAGTTGGTACAGGAAGCGCAGGAAGCCAAATCGAGAATGCAGAATTTCTCTGACCGGGCTGCCAAATGGTTAACTTTTATCGCCCTGGCAGTGGGCTTCGGCACGCTCGCGGTTTGGCTTATACTGGGCCATCCGTTTGTTTTTGCTTTGGAACGTATGGTGACCGTTATGGTGATTACTTGTCCTCATGCGCTCGGTTTGGCTATACCACTCGTGGTGGCCATTTCCACTGCGGTATCTGCCCAAAACGGCTTGCTTATCCGGAACAGGACCGCATTTGAAGAATCACGAAAAATAACAAGTATCCTGTTTGATAAAACCGGCACACTCACAAGCGGAGTTTTTGGTGTGACGCGTTATGAAAGCATAGATGAACAGGTGCCAAAAGATGAAGTGTTACGGTTAGCAAGTGCGCTGGAGCAAACATCTGAACATCCGATTGCAGTAGGTATTGTCAACAAAGTAAAAGAGTTGAAATTATCGATACCGCAATCCGAAAAATTTAACGCGTTAACCGGTCGCGGCGTTGAAGCACAGGTAGATGGCAAATCTGTAAAGGTGGTAAGTCCCGGTTATTTAAAAGACAAAAATCTGCAGGCGCCAAAAGATGCATTTTCCAGCAATGCGGAAACCATAGTATTTGTTTTGATCAATGATAAGATAGTTGGATATATTGCTCTTGCAGATGCGGTTCGACCGGAAAGCAAAGAAGCGATCAGGGTTTTAAAAAAGAATGGAATCAAGGTGATGATGGCTAGCGGCGATAATGAAACGGTGGCGAAGGCGGTTGCCGATGATTTGCAGCTGGATAAATATTTTGCGGAAGTTTTGCCCCATCAGAAGGTAGAAATTGTAAGGGACCTTCAAAGTGAAGGCGAGTTTGTGGCGATGACGGGCGACGGAGTGAATGATGCACCTGCTTTGGCAAAGGCGGATGTGGGCATTGCAGTTGGTTCAGGGACTGATATTGCGGCAGAAACAGCGGATATCATTTTGGTGAACAGCAATCCTGCTGATATTGCGAAACTGATTTTATTTGGTAAAGCTACTTACAAGAAGATGATCCAGAACCTGGCGTGGGCTACCGGTTATAATGCCATTGCTATACCGCTGGCAGCTGGTGTCTTGTACAGTTCAGGGTTTGTTTTGGGGCCGGCAGTAGGCGCTGTGTTTATGAGTTTGAGTACGATAATTGTTGCCATCAACGCACAACTTTTAAAGAAAAAAATACAAAATTAATTACTAGTATTCTTCACTATCAAGACCTCAAAAACTTGCATCCTATACTTGAATAAGGTGGTGAAAGCACTTTCGTGGGTCGTTAATGCGGAACGTGAGTGCTTAAGAGGAGTAAATATCTGCATGAAAGAGATGATTGTTTCACAAAAAGTTGTTTTTGTTAATTTTTCTTTTTTGGATGTTAAATGAAATTATTTGAATTTAACGTCATTTTACTTCAGTTTAAGTTAATTCTTGAAGTGGTTATATTCATTTGTTAATGATCCTTTACCCGAACCTTTTCAAAATGAATAAAGTATTCGCTTTAAACTAAGTTTTACTAATTTCGTTTTGGAATTTCAATTGTGAACAAGAAAATGTAGAAGTATGAATGAAACACCCATGCTGTTTCCAATAACTCCATCTGAGTTTTGGAAACAAATTAAGATTATTATTGAAAACGTAATTGCTGAAAAATTAAGCCAGCAAAAAGTTTCCGCGCTCAACTTACACCTTCCCGAAAAAGCTTTGCTGAAAGTTTCTGATGTCTGCGAAATCTTCCAGATCTCCAAGCCAACGCTTTATGAATGGTTGAAACAAGAGAAGTTAAAAAGTTTTAAGATCCATTCACGCAGGTATTTTAACCGCGCAGACATCGATGATCTCATTGCAGGAAGAAGGCAAGCCTAAACAAAAATAATCTTAAAAAAGTGTGTGATGAACTGTGAACAAGCCAACCAGATGGACCTGGTTGATTACCTTAATTCCCTCGGGTATCAACCTCAGAAAATAAGAGGATCAGATTACTGGTATTTATCTCCTTTCAGAGATGAAAAAGAACCTTCATTCAAGATCAACAGAAACAAAAATGTATGGTACGATCATGGCCCTGGCAAAGGGGGAAAGCTGATCGATTTTGTAATGGAATTTTATCCCTGTGATGTAAGCAACGCGTTACAAAAACTTTCTTCTTTTCACCCGCAAAACCATTTTAAAAATAAGCAAGTCAGACCGCAGTTCCACTTGCCTGAAAACTCTTTAGCCGATAGTAAGGATGCAAGAGAAACTGCTATCAAGATAATAACCGCAAAGCAGCCTATCCAGGACCTGGCGCTTTGCCGCTATTTATGGCAAAGAAGGATCGATAAAAGTATTGCTGATCGTTATTGTCATGAAGTGCATTTCACAAATACCGACAAAGAAAAAATCTATAAAGCCATAGGCTTTAAAAATAATGCCGGTGGTTACGAACTACGCAATGAATATTTCAAAGGAAGCAGCTCTCCAAAGTATGTTACTTACCTGGATAATAAAGCAAAGAACGTTTCGGTATTTGAGGGCTTTTTTGATTTCATAAGTTATGAAACTATGAATAAAAATCAGAAGGAGGATATTACCCATCTGCCAGACCGGCACATGAATTTTCTAATCCTCAACTCTCTTTCCTTCTT
>JBQCEG010000078.1:0-15706 GCA_051960475.1 Ginsengibacter sp. | reverse complement strand
AGATTAATGATAAACAAAACGTTCGGATTCTCAGAGAGTTGCAACCCGATATTTTCTTTGCTGTTGGGTTATCTCAATTAATCTCCAATGAAATGCTTTCCATAGCCAAATTGGGTAACATAGGCTTTCACCCAACCCTATTACCAAAAGGAAGAGGTAGGGCACCAATTGCATGGTTAATTTTGAGAGAGACTTACGGGGCTTCTAATTTTTTTTTGATGGGAGAAGGAACGGATGATGGGCCAATATTTGTTCAGCATCCCTTTAATATTACAAATGACGATGATGCCTTAACAGTCGAAGGTAAAATAATTTCAACTTTAAATTCTGCATTGGATGAATGGTTGCCACAATTGAAAAAGGGTGTGTGGTTAGCGGTGCCCCAGGATGGTTCTAAAACTACTGAATATGGTAAGAGGACTCCGATAGACGGAGTGATTAATTGGTATGATTCTGCTGTTGAAATTGATAAATTGATTCGAGCTTCTACTAAACCTCATCCTGGTGCATTTACATTTTACGGTAATTTTAAATTAACAATGTGGAGTTCGAAATTAGAAAATAAATCTATGATAGAAGGTGTTGTAGGGCGAGTTTTAAAGATCGATGCCGCAAATGGATTAATGGTACAAACCGGGCATGGGCTCCTATGGATTGATAGGTATGAATGTTTTGATTATAGTGGAAAATTGGTTCACCTCAAAATCCAAGTAGGATCTCGTTTTGGGTATTATGAACAATATGAGATTTATAAACTTAGAAATGAAATTGATATTCTGAAAAACAAAATAGATGAACTTACAAAAGATTAAAAATGTATTAATTATTGCCCCTCATCCTGACGATGAAGTTTTAGGATGTGGCGGGATTATAAAAAAGCTAACCTCACTAGAGAAGAAAATTTATGTACTGGTAATGACAAATGCTTTTATCGGAGCTTCGGAATTATTTTCCGAAGAAGGAATTAAAATTGTCCGGCGCGAAGCTTTACAAGCTCACAAAATTTTGGGGGTCAAAGAGACTTTTTTTGCTGATTTTCCAGCACCAAAATTAGATACATATCCAACATACAAAATGGCAAATTATATTTCAGCTTTATTACAACAATTAAATATTGATACTCTATTTATACCACATAGGGGTGACATTCATCTAGATCATAAAAGGGTTTATGAAGCTTCATTAGTAGCTTCAAGGTCACAGGGTAACTATTCTGTACATGAAATTTATGCTTATGAAACATTGTCTGAAACAGAATGGGCAGCTCCATTTCCTGAAGATAATTTTATTCCAAATGTTTTTGTAAATATAGAAAATGAAATAGAATATAAAATAAAGTCATTTGAATGTTATAAGACCCAAATAAAGATTTTCCCACACCCAAGATCAGTTGAAGGCATTGATGTTTTATCAAAACATAGAGGATCAGTAGTTTCTATTAAGGCGGTAGAAGCATTTAGTTTAATTAGGCAAATTGTTGGATGACGAGTTAGAAATAAGGATTGTTGTTTAAGTTAAGTAAAAATTGATAGATCATCATAAATTATCATGTTCACATTCTTGAAAATTGTATATAAGTAGACTTAAAAAAGAAGGGCAGGAAATAATAAGTCTGCTATGCAGCTTAGGCTCAGGTTGTGACAGGAATGCTATTAGTGGGATACAGGAATTTGAATATGATGTTTGGTACGTGGATCATTTAACGTTCTTTCTTGATTTAAAAATATTATTGATGACTGTGATTAAAGTTTTTAAAAAAGAAGGAATAAATTCCCGGAATGCTGCAACGATGGAAAGGTTTATAGGTACTAACAGAAGCAATGATTGATTTAAATACTTAAAAACTATTTTGTAGTTTTACTAGTAAAAATTAATATTTTGTAAAATGAAAAAAATCGCAATCATTGGAGCGGGAGGATTAGGCCGTGAGGTCTTTTTGATTATAAATGCTATTAATAAAATAAAATCTAAGTGGGATTTCATCGGTTTTTTCGATGATGGGATTTCCAAGGGCACAAAAAATAAGTATGGTACAATATTAGGTAAAGTAAATGATGTTCTAAATTTTAATGAAGAATTAGACATCGCAATCGCGATAGGCAAACCTTCAGTAATTAAACAAATCCGCACATCTATTAATATTAATTCTAAAATATTATTTCCCAATATTATCCACCCTTCTATAACTTACTTTGATTACGAAACAATAAAAATTGGAGAAGGAAATATTATTTCCTTTTTATGCCTATTAAGTAATGATGTAACAATTGGAAATAACAATTTTCTTAATACGCGAGTTAGCATTGGACATGATGTAAAAATTGGAGATTATAATATTTTCAATCCAAATGTTCAAATATCTGGAGAAGTTAAAATTGGCAGTTGCAATTCTTTTGGGTTTAACTCTGGGGTAATTCAAACAAAAGACATTGGAGATAATAATGTAGTAGGGGCTGGGAGTATCCTTATGAAAAACATAGGCAACAGTAACACCTATGTAGGTAATCCAGCAACAAAACTTTCTTTTTAATAAATAAAAGCATAAATAATGGATTTATCAGAATTTGTAAAACATTTTTCAGAACAATTTGATGAAACAGATCCCAGTGAAATAACTGGGGATACCGAGTTTAAGGAGTTAGGAGAATGGAGTTCCCTCGTTGCTTTAACTGTTATTGCAATGGTTGATGAAGAGTATGGCAAAAAGTTATCCGGTGAGGATATCAAAAATTCAAAAAAGGTTTCTGATTTATTTGATTTGATTAACGCAAAAATGTAATGGCTTTTTTATCAATATCAAATGTATTAATTCAAGGAATAAGCGCTTGTGTTCCAAAACAAAGGAATATCTTAAATGCTTCAAGCAGTGATGACGCGGATTTACAAAAACTTATAAAAACTACCGGAATTCATGAACGGAGGTTAACGTCTGAAAACATTTGTACCAGTGATTTGTGTCTTCGTGCGGCTGAAAAATTAATAGAGGAATTAAGGTGGAAAAAAGACGAGATCGAGGTATTAATATTTGTCACCCAAACTCCAGATTATATCCTTCCGGCAACCTCAGCATTATTGCAATACAAGTTAGGATTATCGACAAACTGCTTGACACTAGATATTTCCTTGGGGTGTTCCGGATATGTATATGGTTTAGTGACAATTGCAGGCTTAATATCTGGAGGTACAATAAAAAAAGGACTGTTATTGGTTGGTGATACGATTAGTAAAACGTGTTCTCCCGATGATAAAAGCACTTTCCCTTTATTTGGTGATGCTGGCACAGCCACTGCTTTGAGTTATAATACCTTGGCTGCTCCTATATTCGCAAACTTGTGTTCGGATGGTCACGGCTTTGAGTCTATTATTATCAAAGAAGGCGGTTACAGAAATCAGTTTAATTCCAATTCATTAAAATTAGAAAACATTGAAAAGGGAATTAGCAGAAACAATTGTCAACTAGTTATGAATGGAATGGATGTATTCTCGTTTGGAATCTCTAAAGCTCCAGAAGTTGTAAACAATTTAATTAATGAATTTCATTTAAATAAAGATTCTGTCGATTATTTTATTTTTCATCAGGCTAACTTATTCATGAATGAAAAAATACGGAAAAAGCTTTCAATCCCTCCTGAAAAAGTGCCGTATTCATTAGAGAAATTTGGTAATACAAGTTGTGCAACTATACCTCTTACTATAAACACTCAATTAAAAGAAGAAATAACAACTCGGGAATTAATAATGATTTTATGTGGATTCGGAGTGGGATTATCATGGGGAGCCGTTTATATAAAAACAAATAATTTAATTTCACCTGATTTAATTGAATATGACTGATTTTAACTTAAAAAATAAAACTTTTTTAGTCACAGGAAGTTCTTCCGGAATAGGAAAACAAACCGCAATCAGCCTTTCTCAATACGGGGGAAGAATTTGCATAACGGGACGGAATGAGCAAAGGTTGGCAGAGACACTAAGCTTACTAAAGGGTGAAAATCACTTAATGATAAAAGCTGACCTTACCAATGAGGATGATGCTTTAAATTTAATAAATGAATTGCCAAAACTGGATGGAGTAGTGTTTAGTTCTGGGATAGTGGAATATTGGCCGGTAAAATTCATAGATCTCAATAAAATAAGGAAAATATTCGATGTGAATTTCGATAGCCAGGTTATTTTAACCCAGAGGTTGTTAAAAAATAAACGTATTAATAGGAACTCCTCACTTGTTTATATTTCATCAATTTCCTCAAAGATCGGAGTTCCCGGCACCGCATTATATGCAGCATCAAAAGCCGCAGTGAATGCTTTTGTGAAAGTGTTAGCGTCAGAGTTAGCTGGTCAAGGAATCAGAGTTAATGCAATTTGCCCGGGTATTGTTAAAACTCCTATGATAGATAAGGCCCAAATAGTAGTTACGCAGGAAACGATTGAAAAGGGAGAAGCTGCTTACCTTTTAGGCTATGGTACTCAAGCCGATGTTGCTAATGCAGCAATCTATTTATTGTCTGATGCTTCCAGATGGATGACTGGTAATGAGCTAATATTAGACGGAGGTCTAACTAATTTATAAAGATTTGCAAACTGAAACGAGCGTATGGAATCAAATATATCACCTGCTTATTATTTTCAGAAGGAGATTTTTGAAAAAGAAAAACAAAATATTTTTAAAACCTGCTGGCAATTTATTGGCAATAAAAGGGATTTGGTTAATAATAATGACTTTATAACCAATATTATTGCTGATGTACCAATAGTAGTTCAAAACTTTAATGGAAGTATTAAGGCTTTTCTAAATGTATGCTCACATCGTTTCAGCATTATTCAGCAGGGAGAAATAGGTAGCAGGCCATTAGTATGTCCTTATCACGGCTGGAGTTATGATGAAAACGGCACTCCTAAGGGCATTCCTAAAAAACCATTATTTAAAGATTTCTCAAATGAAGAGCTATGTAGATTAAGCTTAATGGAATTTGCGGTTGAATTTTGCGGAGATCTTTGTTTTGTTAAGCTTGACAATGAAGGTGGTTCCCTAAGGGATTATTTGGGAGAGTTTTATAAAGAAATAGAAATTATTTGTAACTCCCTGGGAAGGTTATCCGATGTAAATAGCATGACAATTGATGCTAATTGGAAAGTTATAGTAGAAAACACATTGGAAAGCTATCATGTTGGCCTTGTTCATACCAATACATTCAGAAAGCTTGGAGCAACTGGCTTGCGATTTAATTTTAATGGATTCCATTCGAACTGGATAGCTCCTGTAACGTTAAAACGTGAGGATCCTGCCTTTAAAAAAATCAACGATTGTTTTGATACTGAATATCAAATTGATGGATACATTCACTATTTGGTTTTTCCTAATCTCCTAATATCTTCCACTTATGGTACTTCTTTTAATTTTTCTTTTATAAACCCAATTAATAACAATACTACCAAATTTACCAGTTATGTTTTTTTGGGAAAAACAAAAGATACTGCCAGGAAAGCAATAGTGGATGCGTTTGAACAAACTTTGGTGGATTTTAATAAACAAGTTTTTAAAGAAGATAAAGATATTTGTGAGTTAGTTCAAAATGGGGTTGTACACACCAAACAACAAGGTGTATTGAGTCTTGAAGAAGAAAGGGTACATGCTTTTCAGAATAATTATTTAAAATTAATGGAAAATGGCAGCTAGGATAAAGGCGATATCTTATTATTTACCTTCTTTCTCATTAGATAATGATCAGCTTTCGAAGATGTTCCCTGAATGGTCTGTTGATAAAATTTCAGAAAAGACAGGTATTAAGAACAGGCACATTGCAGCTGAAGACGAATATTCATCGGATATGGGAGTTAAGGCAGCCTTATCACTTTTTGAAGAATATTCTATTAATCCCTCCTATATAGACTTTATTCTTTTCTGTACGCAGAGCCCCGATTATTTTTTGCCTACGACAGCTTGCCTTGTTCAAGAAAGATTGGGGATTCCAACAACCGCTGGGGCTTTGGATTTTAATTTGGGATGTTCCGGTTTTGTTTATGGATTAGCATTAGCAAAAGGCTTGGTGGAAAGTAAATTAGCCAAAAATGTTTTGCTTATAACCGCTGAGACTTACTCTAAATTTATTAATGAAAAAGATAAATCAAATAGGACCATTTTTGGCGATGCAGCCGCAGCTACTCTAATTGGAGCTGATGGTATGTGCAATGTTCTGGATTTTGAGTTTGGAACAGATGGCAAGGGTGCCGGCAATCTGATTGTAAAAGAAGGGGCATTAAGATATCGAAACCAAGAAGGAACAATAAATAAAGACAATTTTGGCAACATAACTTCTTCTTCTTGTTTGTATATGAATGGCCCAGAAATTTTTTCATTTACTTCTTCCGCAGTTCCAGGTTTGATAAAAAATGTTCTTTCAAAAAATAACATGGACTTGGATAATATTGATTTATTTATTTTTCACCAGGCTAATAGGTATATGTTAAATCATTTGAGGAAGAAGATTGGCATCCCTGAGGAAAAGTTTTTCTACTTTTTGGAAAATTGTGGCAATACTGTTTCTTCAACAATACCAATCGCGTTAAAGGAAGCATTAATTGCTAACAGGATAAAAAAAGGGAACAAGGTGCTTTTAGCAGGTTTTGGAGTGGGATATTCATGGGGTGGGGTAGTAATAGAGTTTTGATTTTAACCGATTTGCAAATTATTTCTAAAATCTATTATGTTCCAACTTTAAATCAATTTAAGCGAATTGAAAAGAATTGCAATGTTCGAGGAAACCATTAGAAAGACTTTTGAATAGTAATGAACAGTAAAATATGGCTTTCCTCCCCCCATATGGGAGGGACAGAAAGAGAATTTGTAACTGAAGCTTTTGACACCAATTGGGTAGCGCCTTTGGGGCCTAATGTGAATGGGCTGGAAAAGGACTTGGAAAGTTTTTTAAACGAGGGTAGTCATGTTGCAGCGCTCAGTTCGGGTACAGCTGCCATTCATCTTGCTTTAATACTTTTAGATGTTCAGCCCGGTGATGAAGTAATTTGCCAGAGTATGACTTTTTCAGCTTCTGCCAACCCAATAAGATACCTACACGCAAATCCGGTGTTTGTGGACAGCGAGCCGGAAACATGGAATATGGATCCGAACGTATTGGAGGAGGCTATTAAGAAGCGCAGGGCTGAGGGCAAGATGCCGAAGGCCATTATTCCTGTTCACCTTTATGGGATGCCGTCAAAGATCAAGGAAATATTGGCTATTGCGGCTAAATATGAAATACCAGTGATAGAGGATGCTGCGGAAGCTTTAGGTTCAACGGTTAATGGTCAAAAATGTGGGACGTTTGGGCAATTCGGAATACTTTCTTTTAATGGTAATAAGATCATTACTACTTCTGGTGGCGGTGCATTGGTGGCAAAGGATAAGTCAATGGCTGATAAGGCAACCTACCTCGCCACACAGGCGCGTGATCCGGCACCGCATTACCAGCATTCAGAGATTGGGTACAACTATAGGATGAGTAATATTTGTGCCGGTATTGGCAGGGGACAAATGCAGGTGTTGCCGGAAAGGATCAGGCAACGGAGGGCAAATTTTGAATTTTACAAAGAAGCGTTTAAAGACATTAAGGGCATTTCTTTTTTGCCTGAGCCCGAAGGTTATTTCAGTAATCGGTGGTTGACTACGATCCTGGTAAACCCTGAGAAAACGGGAGGTGTGACAAGGGAAGATATCCGGTTGGCGCTGGAGAAAGAAAATATTGAATCGAGGCCATTATGGAAGCCGATGCATTTGCAGCCGGTGTTTAAGGATTTTCCTCATTATGGGGGAAAGGTGGCGGAGGAGTTGTTTGATAACGGGTTGTGTTTGCCGTCAGGAAGTAATCTTAGTGAAGAAGATTTAGTAAAAGTTGAGGATTGTGTGAAAAAGGTGCTGGATGCTTAATCCTCCATTCGAGATTCTGGAACTTTGTTTTTTGTTCAGGATGCTTTTTCTATTTGGTAGGTGGGGTTGTTGTGAAAACCCATAGGACCGCGATAAATTTATACGTTGAACCGAATTGCACTGAATAAAACTCTGTGGTACATTGTGTAAACTCTGTGGTACACTCTGAAATAGCAACTGTAAGAGATTAAAAATCGATTAACCCAAATAAAAATATGTTTACTCAAAAAACCCTTTTAATTACCGGTGGGACAGGATCGTTTGGTCATGCCGTGTTACACCGTTTTTTACATACGGATCATTTTAAGGAAATACGGATTTTCAGTCGCGATGAAAAGAAGCAGGATGATATGCGCAACCACATAAAAAATGAGAAGCTGAAATTCTATATCGGGGATGTGCGCGATTATAAAAGTATTGAAGGGGCAATGCATGGAGTGGATTACGTGTTTAATGCGGCTGCATTAAAACAGGTCCCTTCCTGTGAGTTCTTCCCAATGGAAGCAGTAAAGACGAATGTACTTGGCACAGAAAATACATTGAGGGCGGCGATTGCCAACAATGTTAAGAAGATCATTTGCCTGAGTACGGACAAGGCTGCCTATCCCATCAATGCTATGGGCATTTCCAAAGCGATGATGGAAAAGGTGTCGATAGCTACATCGAGGAACATCAGTGAACACAAGACGGCCATTTGCCTTACGAGGTATGGTAATGTGATGGCTTCACGCGGATCGGTAATTCCTTTGTTCCTGAAACAAATCAAGAGTGGTGAACCGCTGACGGTTACAGATCCTAATATGACAAGGTTTTTGATGTCGCTGACGGATGCGGTGGAACTGGTTTTATTTGCCTTTGAACACGGTCACCAGGGCGATTTGTTTGTAAATAAGGCGCCTGCCGCCACTATTGGGACACTTGCACAAGCGTTATTGGAATTGTGTAATGCTGATAATGAAATAAAAGTGATCGGGACCAGGCACGGTGAGAAGTTGTATGAAACACTTTGTACCAGGGAAGAGATGACCAAAGCGGAGGATATGGGTGAGTTTTACCGGGTGCCCGCGGATCATCGTAATCTCAATTACAACCTTTATTTCTCGGAAGGGGAAACGGATGTGTCGAAAGTAGAAGATTATCATTCGCATAATACGAGGAGGCTGGATGTGGAAGGAGTGAAGGAATTGCTGGTGAAGTTGCCGTTGATCAGGAAGGAGGTGTTTGGGGAAGAGGTGGAGCAGATGCCGGGGTAAGAGGGAAGCTGTCAGCTGTCAGCGATCAGTTGTCAGTTTTCGGCTGTCAGCTCACGATTTGGAATTATGTTTCAGTGGTAGTTGTTAAGGTTAGAGATCGAAAGTAAGGTATAGGTAAGTTTCAGCTCAAGTTGGTAGTTCAAGCTGATCACTGACCGCTGAGTGCTGATCGCTGTTCAGTGATTAGTTGTCAAGGTTAGAGATCGATGGTAAGGGATATGTAAGTTTCAGCTCAGGTTCGAAGTTCAAGCTGATCGCTGAAAGCTGATCACTGAAAGCTGACTGCTTAAAATGAAATCAAAATGCCACAGATAATTCAAGGCGGAACCCACACAGACGAAAGAGGAAAGCTGGTCTTTTTCAATGAATTTGATATGGCGCGGGTGAAGAGATTTTATGTTATAGAACCGGCAGGCGCTTCCACTGTCAGGGCGTGGCAGGGACATAAGAAGGAGGAGAAATGGTTTTACGTGATTTCGGGAAGTTTTAAGGTGGTGCTGGTGCAACCGGATGATTGGGAAAGTCCTTCGGTAGAACTTGCTACGGAGGAATTTGAGCTGGCAGCATCAAAGCCACAGGTTTTACATGTACCCGGAGGCTATGCTAACGGGTTTAGGTCATTGGAGGCAGGATCAAAAATCATGGTTTTTTCTCCGTTTACTGTGGAGGAATCGGCGGGGGATGATTATAGGTTTGATAAAGGGCTATGGTATGATTGGTAAAAAATTTCGGACACCTGGTTTGATTGTCTTTTTTAGTTTATTTTAAGGGGGGAAAGTAAACTATGGTTTTTTATAGTTTACTTTAATGCCTGAAAGTAAACTATGATATTTTATAGTTTACTTTTAGTATATAGAATGAACTTTCAACTTGAAAAATTTAATGCTGGCCATTGGTATCCAGGGAAAGGATATAAATATTTTCTCCCTGAAAAAATAAATTATCAATGGAAATGGGAGGATTCCCAACTCAATAGTCTTCTTGAAAAGGCTTCTATAAAAATAGGAGAATTAAATTCATATGCCAGGCTGGTTCCAAATATAGATTTATTTATTCAGCTTCATGTCAGTAAAGAGGCGGTGATTTCAAGCCGAATTGAGGGAACGCAAACGAACATTACTGAAGCGATGTTCCCTGTTGAAGAATTATCTCCTGAAAAGCGAAATGATTGGAAAGAAGTAAATAATTATACCAATGCGCTTAATAATGCTATTGCCAGCTTAACTTCATTACCCATTTCCTCAAGGCTCTTAAAAAAGGCACATGCAACATTATTATCAGGTGTGAGGGGCGAACATAAACTTCCTGGCTCTTTTCGTACGAGTCAAAATTGGATTGGTGGAAGCAGTCCTGCTGATGCCGTTTTTGTACCTCCTGCTTACGAGTATGTTGAGGAACTGATTGGGGACCTTGAAAATTTTCTCCACAATGAATCAATTGATGTTCCTCTTTTAATTCGGATTGGTATTGCCCATTATCAATTTGAAACTATTCATCCTTTTCTTGATGGTAATGGAAGAATCGGAAGGTTACTTATTACTCTGTTTCTTGTTGATGCCGGAATTTTAAAGCGACCATTATTATATCTGTCTTCTTATTTTGAAAAAAATAAACAGAACTATTATGATAACTTGACGAGGGTGAGGGAAAAGAATGATATTCTGAAATGGTTGAAATATTTTCTAATAGGAGTAGAAAGAACAGCTGGTGATGCAGTAGAAACTTTATCAAAGATCATTTTATTAAAGGAGGAAATTGAAAGTAAAATCCAGGAAGGATGGGGAAGAAGGTCACCCAATGGTACGAAGTTATTAAATCACCTATTTATACATCCGGTAATCAATGTAAAAGAAGCAATGCAGGTATGCAAATTAAGTAAGAAAACGGCAGGAGACCTTATTGAAAAGTTTGAAAAAGAAGGTATTTTGAAGGAGCAAACCGGCTTTAGCAGAAATCGCATTTTCACTTTTTCAAATTACCTTGAGCTGTTCAGTTAGTTTCAGAGAAAAATTGTTACTCTTAAAAAATAAATTTTGATAAAGCAAATTGGAATAACAGGACAGGCAGGTTTTATAGGGAAGCATCTTTATAATACTTTGAGGCTTTACCCCGAAGAGTTTAAAATGATAGACTTTGAACGTTCGTATTTTGAAGATGAAAAAAGGCTGGATGAATTTGTAGGGAAATGTGATGTGATCGTTCACCTGGCGGCAATGAACCGTCACAGCGACCCGGAGGTGATCTATACTACCAACCTGGCGCTGGTTGAAAAGTTGGTTGCTTCATTGAAAAGGACCGGAAGTAAGGCACATGTGATCTTTTCAAGTTCGACACAGGAGGAAAGGGATAATCATTACGGACGGTCGAAGAAAGCGGGCAGGGAACTGATGATACAGTGGGCGGAGGAATCCGAGGGGAAGTTTTCAGGATTGATCATTCCTAATGTTTTCGGGCCTTTTGGGTTACCGAATTATAATTCAGTGGTAGCCACTTTTTGTTATAAGCTGACGCATGATGAAACACCTAAAATTGATGTTGACGGGGAATTGAAGTTGATCTATGTTGGAGAACTGGCAAATAAGATAATAGAAGAATTGAGGGCCGGGGAAAGCAACCTTGAAGTGTTGGTTCCGCATACCGCTGAAAATAAGGTTTCTGAACTGCTGTTAAGGTTGGAAGATTATAAGGCTCAGTACCTGGAAAATGGAATCATTCCCCAATTGGAAAATCGCTTTGAAATCAATCTTTTCAATACTTTCCGTAGTTATATCGATCTTAAGAATTTTTTCCCGGTAAAATTTACAAGACATACGGATCCGAGGGGATCGTTTGTTGAGGTGATACGGTTGAATGTCGGGGGCCAGGTTTCTTTTTCCACTACGGTTCCGGGTATTACCCGTGGCAATCATTTTCATACAAGGAAGATTGAAAGATTTGCAGTTATCAAGGGAAAGGCGTCGATACAATTGAGGCAGATAGGAACGGATGAAGTATTATATTTTGAGTTGGATGGTAATGAACCGGCTTATGTGGATATGCCGGTTTGGTACACGCATAATATTAAGAATACAGGGGAAGAGGAGTTGTACACTATCTTTTGGATCAATGAGTTTTATGATCCGGAGGATGCGGATACGTATTTTGAGGATGTTTGAGGGGAAGCGGTAAGGGGGTAGGTATCAGCTATCAGGTATCAGGTATCAGCTATCAGGTATCAGCTATCAGGTATCAGCTATCAGTTGTCAGCTATCAGTTGTCAGCTATCAGTTGTCAGGTATCAGTTGTCAGCAGTGGGGGTTAAAGGCTAAAATAAGGTAATATGCAAGACTTTAGGCGTTTATCGGTTTGGGAAAAAGGTCATCGATTTACCTTAGCTGTTTATGCGGCAACCAAATCTTTCCCTAAGGAGGAGTTGTTTGGAATCACCTCTCAATTGAGGAGGGCATCTTCATCTATTCCCATTAATATTGCTGAAGGATGTGGACGTGGAAGTGACGCAGATTTTGGAAGATTTTTGCAGATGAGTCTCGGATCAGCAAGCGAAACTGAATACTTGATTTTATTAAGTTATGAATTAGGTTATTTAACTGAAAAATCGAATCAGATTCTACTTTCAGGCGTTCAGGAATTAAAAAAAATGCTTACAGCTTTAATTTTAAAAACACGTAAAAGGTAATTACTGAAAGCTGCTGCAAGCTGATAGTTGAGAGCATAATGGTGAAAGCATAATACTGAAAGCTGAACGCTGACAGCTGAAAGCTAAAATAGAAATTAATCGAAAATATGAAGAAATTAAAGGTAATGACAGTCGTTGGTACCCGCCCGGAGATCATCAGGTTATCGCGGGTTATTGCGGCGTTGGATGCTTCCGAGGCAATTGAGCATTTGTTGGTGCACACGGGGCAGAACTATGATTATGAGTTGAACCAGATATTCTTTGATGACCTCCGGATAAGGAAGCCCGATCATTTTTTAAATGCAGCGGGGGCTAATGCGGCTGAAACGGTTGGACAAATATTAATTAAGATCGATCCGCTACTTGAAAAAGAACAGCCGGACGCATTCCTGGTATTAGGTGATACGAACAGTTGCCTTTGTGCGATTCCCGCAAAAAAGAGACACATTCCGATATTTCACATGGAAGCGGGTAACCGCTGTTTTGATCAACGGGTACCTGAAGAAACGAACCGGAAAATAGTTGATCATATCGCGGATATTAACCTGACCTATAGTGATATTTCAAGAGAATATTTATTGAGGGAAGGTTTGCCAGCTGACAGGATCATCAAAACGGGTTCGCCTATGTTTGAAGTGCTGAATCATTACCTTCCTGCCATTCAATCTTCTGAGGTTTTAAAGAAATTGAATTTAACCCAACATCAATTCTTTGTTGTATCGGCGCACAGGGAAGAGAATATCAACAGTGAAAGGAATTTCAAAGGACTTATTGAGTCATTAAACACGGTTGCCGAAAAGTTTAATTACCCCATCATCGTGAGTACCCACCCGCGCACGAGGAATATGATCGAATCAAAAAAAGTTACAGTGGCACCCGAGGTGCAATTTTTAAAACCGCTGGGCTTCATTGATTACAACGCACTTCAGTTAAATGCCTATGCCGTTCTTTCCGACAGTGGCACCATCTCAGAAGAATCCTCGATATTGAATTTTCCTGCCCTGAACATCCGTGAAGCCCATGAACGTCCCGAAGCAATGGAAGAGGCATCTGTGATGATGGTTGGATTAAACCCTGAAAGAATCCTCCAGGGACTCCTGCAACTTGAATCACAGGAAAGAGGGGAGAAAAGGAATTTCAGGCGGGTCAGTGATTATTCGATGCCGAATGTTTCCGAAAAGATGGTGAGGATCATTATCAGCTATACGGATTATGTGAGGAGGGTGGTGTGGAGGGAGGAGTGATGGATTGTTATATTGTTGTATTGCTTTATTGTTGTTTAGTGAATTATTAAATTATTGGATTATTGAATTATTGGGAGGATTCATGAGGATTATTGGTTATTGATTATTAATTATTGGGGACAAATTTATTGTTTTATTGTTCTATTGTTGTTTGGTAAATTATCAAATTATTGGATTATTGAATCTTGGGAGGATTCATGACGATTATTGGCTATTAATTATTGGGAGTTTTATTGGTTTGTTGTAACTGGTGGAAATTTTTGTTTCGTTTACTGAAGGTGAACATACCAAGCATTCAAGACTGCTGATTGTCACTTCATTAATAATTGGATAACTTTATGCCTGGATTTTATTTTGATTTCGGAAGAAACATATTCTAAAAGACACAAACAAGAAATCAAAAGAGACAAAAGTCTTGATTGAAACCTTGAGGATGCAGCGGCAAAATAATGTAAGGGTGTCCTGACTCTTGAAAATTTTTAAAAAACGAAAGGGGACCGGGCAAAATGAGAATCCCGGGCTTACTTTTAATAACAATCTTTAACTCACCACTCAAATCGGCTACTCATGCGGCTCAAACTCCAGGATGCGGAATTTATAAAGCAAGCAGCTAAATTTTATTTTGGCAAAGATGCTAAAGTATACCTGTTTGGTTCAAGGGTATTTGATGATAGAAAAGGTGGAGACATTGACCTCTACATTGAAACGAATCGTAAAGTTGGGCTTTTTGACAAGAAGGTAAAATTGCTGCAAGCGCTTTATGAAAAATTAGGAGAGCAAAAAATTGATATTGTTATTAATAATTTTACTTCATCTATTTATATTTATGAAGTGGCTCAAAAAGAGGGAAGATTATTATGAAGCGTCCTGAACTTATTTTAACTTCTGTTATTGATGAATGCAGGAAGCACCAGAGTCGGTTGGATTATGCCTATAGAAAATTAATTCCGAAAGTTCCTTTTACTGCAAATGAAAATTTATCTGATGAGGTTGTTGCCAGCCTTGATCAATATATTTTTCGCTTTTCCAAACTTCAGGATACCATCGGAGAGAAGCTTTTTAAAGTATTGTTGCAATTTTTGGGTGAAGAATCATACAACAAAGTGTTCCTGGATATATTTAACAGGCTGGAGCAGTTAGGGATTATTGAGGATTATGAGCTTTGGAAGGAATTAAGAATAATTCGTAATGAAATTGCCCATGAGTATGATGAAAATAAACAGGAGTTAATTGAAAAGATTAATAAAATTATTAGCAGTAAAATACAATTAGAGAAGTATCTTGAAGATGTAGTTGCTTATTTGGAAAGCAGGAATTTGAATTATTGATTCTTGAGATATGTTTTATTGTTGTAGAGTGAATTATATTGGATTATTGAAATATTCAGGTTTTCTGCGCAGTTAATGAATCAGATGGTTAAGGATTGCCTTTTGGGAGGAGGATTGATGGTTCAATTGTTTAATTGTTGTTGCGTGGCTAATGGAATAGATCGGTTACTGAATATTTGATTGAGAATGCAAACAAGGAGGAGCCCCGGTAAATTTGAAGGAAGCTTGAAAAAAAGAACGTAAATTCGTTATACGAGGAAATTAAAACTTTTCTAAAAATG
>JBQCEG010000077.1:0-12476 GCA_051960475.1 Ginsengibacter sp. | reverse complement strand
AAGCTTCCTGCCTGGGCAAAGAAGTATATTCAGAAATCGCCTCCGCTCCTTTCATCACATTGATCGCATTCATATAAAATTCCGCGGCTACCCGCGCGGTTTGTTTGTTCTTTGCAAAAGTGAACATCCCGACTCCCGGGTATAAGATCACAACCGGATTAGGATCACGCATGGCAGGACTGTTGGCATGTTTGCACTTTTCATAATACTCGCGGTACATATCTCGGCAACGGGTAAACGAATGAGCCAGTTTCTCTTTGATCTTATTCGAATCCAACAAATCTTCATCAGGGGAAAAATCAAGAACCAATGGTGAAATTTTGGTACGCAAAAAATGATCTGGGCAACTGGTTCCCATCGGTGCCAGTCTTTCCAAATCATTTGAATTGATAAACTCCAGCACTCTGTCATTATCTGCAAAATGACCGATCATTTTTGTTTCGGAAGAGCAAAAGCCCCGTAATACAGGAGCCAGTAAAGCAGCTTTTTTTAATCTTTTTTCTTTTGGCAATGATTCGACTTTTTGCCCCCCGAAAACCGGCCCTTTCTTTCCATATTTCTCTTCGAGATATTCTGAACAACGCTCCACGACTTCAAGCGTATTTACATAAGAATCATATGATGTGTCGCCCCATGTAAACAAGCCATGAGATCCAAGCATGATACCGCGGATATCCGGATTTTCGTCAAGGCATTTTTTGAGTTTTAAACCCAGGTCGAAGCCCGGCCTTTGCCAATCAACCCAACCAATTTGACCATCAAATAATTCTTCAGTTATTTTCTTCCCATCTTTTGCTGCCGCAATGGCGATCGCCGCATCAGGATGTAAATGATCAATATGTTTGAAAGGAAGAAAAGCGTGCAAAGGTGTATCAATTGAAGGCGCTTTGGAATCAAGATCAAAAATGCATTGGTTAAAAAGCGCTACCATTTCGTCTTCATTTTCTATTCCCCGATACACATTTTTCAGTGAGCGTAATTTGTCAACAAACAAAGCAGCAAGGCCACTTTTTTTTAAAGTGCCGAGATCACCGCCACTTCCTTTTACCCACATCACTTCTGTTTCTTGCCCGGTTAAAGGGTCTTTTTCCATCACCTTACAGGACGTGTTTCCACCGCCGTAATTGGTGAGCCTGAGATCAGCACCTAAAAGATTCGAACGGTAGATCAATAAAGCCACTTCATCTCCTTCAAGCGATGCTGCCACTTTTTCATCCCATAAATAATTTACATTTTTAAATTTCCTTGCCTGCTCAGTCATTTTCGTTTTTTATTTTATTGAATTTCCATAACCCACAATAATCACCGATGCGATCAAAGTTATTACACCTACGATAATGGTGGTTTTAGTTTTTTTACTCACTCCTTTCCACTCTTTCAATGCAAAACCCCACATATTGGCCACCAGTATAATAAAGGACATGTGAAGGATCCACGAACTGGCACCGTTGCCCAACTTACTTTCGCCCATTCCATAAAAGAAAAACTGGAGAAACCACAAAGTGCCGGCCATTGCACAAAAAAGATAATTCCTCAATAATGGTTTTTTTGAATCGACATAGTCACCGAAAGTTTTGTTGCGGATATTTAAAAATAAAGTCCATACAAGATTGGTTGTGAGTCCGCCCCACAACAATACCACGTAGATCACATTGTTCCTGTATAAGAAATTTCCTGTGGCGCCCGGACTTGAGGCCAACCATGCTTTGTTAGCAACTTCAGCCATTGCCGATCCTGCTTCTATTCCATAATTGAAACAGGCACTGAGGATGCCCGAAACAATACAAACGATCAAACCCTTTACCAGGTTGAATTCTTTTACACTTTCTTTCTTTTTATCTTCTGATAATTCCCTTTCTTTCAAAACCCCTGCCCTTCCACAAATAAAAATTCCAAGTAAACAAAGAACAATTCCCAAAAGAACAATTCTTCCCCAGGAATGAGAAAGCAAATCATTAAAGGTGGTTTTTCCCTCAGCCGGATGAAAGTTGTAATAAATAGCCGGGGCAAGTGCACCAAAAGCAGACGTAAAACCAAGCAAAACAGAATTGCCGAGCGACATGCCTAAATAACGCATGCCCAAACCGTACATTAAGCCGCCGATCCCCCAAAGCACACCCCAGAAGTAGGTCCACCAAAAAGTAGAAGAGGAGGATTGGGATATGATCAAAGAAAAATGAGGAATGGTAAGCCAGGCAGCAATTGGAGGAACAATAAGCCAGGAAAATAAACCACCAACGATCCAGAAGTTTTCCCAATGCCAGCCTTTGACTTTATTGTAGGGTACATAAAAACTTCCGGAAGCCGCACCGCCAATAAAATGAAAAAAGATGCCTAGAATGATGATCTGCATGCAATACGTTTTAAGATGGAAACTTACAAACTATTTTAAAAATAGATGCAGATTTTTAGATCATAGAGTAGTATGGAGTTTATTAAGGAGAGTTGCAATAGAGTTTAATGGATATATTGTTTTATTGTTTTATTGCCTGGCATAAGCGAATAAACAAAAAGCTCCGATTTTTATTTTGGCGTTTGTGCCTGACTGTTAGATTAAAAAATATTGGTACACCGAAATAAAAAATGGCAGTAATTATTGTTTTACTGCCACCAAAGTATTGATTCTAAGAATTTTTAATCTCCATTTAAAAATCTCATTCCTTCTTCACTGATCATTGAGGAGTTCCATGGAGGTTCGAAGGTGAGTGTCAGATCGATCTTGTAGTCAGGAAAAGATTCTTCCAAAGCGGTTCTTACGCCTGAAGAAATCGATTCGCCCATCGGGCAAAAACGCGTGGTAAGTGTCATTGTGCAATAAATATCTTTTTCTGCATCATCAAAATCCAGTTGCCTGATAAGACCGAGATCCACTACATTTAATCCAATTTCCGGATCGATCACCTTCTTAAGTGGTATGATCGCCAATTCCGTTTTTTCATTATCGTTTGTAATTATCTCCATGTTTATTTCGCTTTATGCATTAATATTTTGAAAACATTTCCATTGTACAAAACAGCAGCCAGCAGCAGGATAAACGAAGCAAGCTTTAATGTGATTTCGTTGGCTGAAAGTATGCCCGTAATAAATAAAACGAATCCCGCTAAGTAAATAACCACCATGTAATTGAAAATGGAATGATTGAAAAGATCAGCAGGAGAAGGTGTTTTGGCCGATCTTGCCCTACGGTGATACGTTTTATTCCACTCAATAAAAGGAAGTGTTTTAAAGGTCATTCCCAAAATGATGGCGGTGATCCATCCGAAGAAAATACAAAACCCATAAGTCAAAACAAGCTTTGTATTTTCTACAGAAAATGAAAGCATGATGATGATTGGAATTAAAAAAATAAAAGGCAATAACATAAGCAGCACAGACAACAAAGAAGTTTTCACTTGCTCATCTACTTTCTTTCTAAGCCTTTCCCCATAAGCTTTATAACAAAACCGCGCAAAAAGGATTATACCTGCGATGACCATGGTCACCGGGAGAAGGAAAAGACTTTTTTCCGGGAAAAACAAAAACAGGATCACAAAAAGAACAAGTCCTGTATTGATCAATCCATAAACCCACCAAAGCATTTTTGGGTTATCGTATTTCGAGATGAGGAACATTGGAATTAACCTTGATCCAATTCCAATAACTAAAAGCAAAAACCATCCGATAATTCCCATATGCGCATGAAGAGGAAGGTATTCCAAAGAGTCTCTTGAAAAAATAGTGTGTGTAAAATTGATGATCAGCAAATAGCCAAGAATTGCCGTAAGCAAGAGCCATAATGTAGCGGTAAAAACAAATGTCGCATGAACATTTTCTTTTTCGCTTTTGCTCATGCTGATCACAAGATTGACAAGGTAAACGGAAATAGCTCCGATGACCAGTAAGGCGCCAATTTGTGAGAGCGATCCGAAATCAAAATTATAAAAGCCATATACCAGGAGTGGTATTCCGATCGTAGCCAAAACAAAACTCGTCAAGGCGAGCGAAGTGCTGTATAATTTTCTTTCGATCAAAACGGGAACCAGTTGGTGGCTCGCCCCAAGTATGATCATTGTGCCCCAGCCTAAAGCCATTGTATGAGTTATGGCGAGGGTTTTCGGATGGAAGTAATGCTGCACGAATGCAGACGAAGAGAAGAACAATAATATGGTAGCAGCAAGAAATGACAGTGATGCATATACGTAAAACGGCACAACGACTTTATAAGTTGTAGTAGAAGATTGATTATTACTGAGACCGCTAATCATTATTTCTGAAAATTAAAAGGTGAACTTCCCTGTCACTCACTTCTTTGATACGGTAATCAAATTTACGTCCCTTCAATTCGGGTAATAAAAAGACAGGGATCCTTTTGTGGTAAACAAACAGCGCATTTCCGAAGGGTAATCTATCCAGCGAATCCAGGATGGTAAGCATTGGCTGCGGCATTTCAAGATCGCGCACATCAATTGTGGCTGTCTTGTTTTTATACTTGCCAATATACTTGTCCCAATCCGCATTTTCTTCCGGTTCGCTTGTTTCTTCAGAGACTTCTCTTTTTTTATAAAAATAAGTCTCGATTAATTGCTCGTTTTTATAATCTACCCACGACTCAAATCCCTGCTTTTTAAGAAGTGTTATTAAAGGCGCAGGCTCAAAAGTGTTAATAATTTTCAGTGCCTGCCCTTTCCTGACTTTCTTTACGGTTTGCACAATAAGTTTTAATGGATCGTCGCCTGAATCAATGATTGGTCTTACATCCAGCTCGATAATGTCTTCACTTTTTAAATTGCTTAAAAATTCCGGTTCCATTTGGACAATTGTTTCATTTTCGCCGGAAGCAGACTTATCAATTTCAAATCCCACGGAACTTAATTTATTCAATATTTCATCCCCACTTGTGCCGCTCATTTTTGAGGCCATTGCAATGCTCGTGCGACCTGCCATCATTTTCCTCAGCAAAGGATTTCTCAGTTTTTCAAACTTCTTATTTAGACTGATGAAAGCTTCGATTGCTGAAGGTTTTTCCTTCAAAATAGCGGCTATCCTTGTATTGGCATTTATGTGCATGACGTCAGATTATTAAATTTAAAAAACCAGGAAGCAATCCTGCTTTTTTGCGAAAGCAGGATTGAACCTGTTGGTTAGCATTGGCCAGCTTATTTCTGTTCCAGCTCCAGCGCTTTGGGAAATAAAATATTGTTTTCCAGGTGTATATGTACAAACAAATCATTTTCAAACTCCTCTAATTTTTTATACAAATAAGAGTAACTGGCGCAGGCGTCTTCAGGCAAAGTATAATTCTTGCTGAGCACCCTGATCATATCCATTTTGCGACCAACAACATCATGTTCCTGCTCCATCATACTGATGGGCGATTGGATGCTGCCGAATGGTCCTTTCTGGAAATCTTTCCCGGTTTTTTTTGCCTTCACCAATTCTTTGATGTAAGGGAATAAAACCTTTTCTTCCTTCACCATGTGTGATGACATTTCTGTGCACACATCATTCACCAATCCATTGATCGTTTCCAATTCAGGATGCCTGTTGCCGTGCACTTTGGCCACTTTAGCGGAATAAGAAGAAAGATCAGGAATTGTCTTGCGCACATAATCGTGGTGCACGTTCTGAATGTATTCGGCCAGAAAATCAAGTTCCCAATCGTTATACCGAAGCGGCGGTGCAGTGGACAAAGTTTTATCAGCATTTTTCAATTCAGCCTCCACTTTTGTTACGTCCAGTCCTTTCTCTAAACAAGCTTCTTTAACGGTTTTCTTTCCGCCGCAACAAAAGTCAAGTCCGTATTTCTTAAAGACTTCAACTTTGTGCAGGTCTTTGGCCGCAATTTCACCCAGGGTTTCTTCTTTTTCGCCCACAGGTTTTTTAGTGATGTGTATGCGCCAAACTTCCGGCCCCTGTTCAAGGTATTCCCAGTCAAAAATATTTCCTCTCTCCCCCAAAAGCTGGTAGTAGAGTGGTTTTGGATCATGATCGTTTTGGAGAGTAAACCCGGTTCCGGGCGTTAATTCATCGAACCATGAAAATATAGTGGGATGTTTTAATCTTGGTTCAAGTACGGTTACATTTAGTACTTTTTCTTCTGCAAATTGTGTTTCCATTGTTTTTTATTTTTATTGTGTTTAGGCATGGCGATAGCAATGCTTGCATTTAAAAGCACTATCGCTGTTATTTTTATTTAATGTGTATTATTTTATGTCAGCAGCTTTCTGAACAACTTTCATATAAGAACTATCCCATTTTCCTTCAACTTTTACCTGGGCCATTGCACCGTAAGCAAATGCTTCAATAAGGTTGTGATCCAACAAAACGTAGGTGCCCGGCTCCCTGAATTCGTACAATGCAGCAGCAGCAGAACCGCCGGGAATCTCCCACGTTTCAAAATCGGTAAAGGGCCTGTTTGAAAATTTGCCACCCGGCCAGTAAAGATCAGCGTGCCCGCCAATAAGATGGATTCGTGTATCCCTGTTCGCTTCTGATGTGATAAACAAAACCTTCTCTCCCACTTTTGCCTTTAAAGCATTCGCGCCTGTCAGGGCGCCTTCTTTTCCGTTGAAAACGATATTGGAAGGTTTGAGTGATTTAATTGATTCGCCCATTGCCTGGACAGCTTCCTGGACTGTGGGAAAATTTATGGTCTTGCCATCTTTA
Organism: Ginsengibacter sp.; assembly: GCA_051960475.1. Lineage (GTDB taxonomy): Bacteria > Bacteroidota > Bacteroidia > Chitinophagales > Chitinophagaceae > Ginsengibacter. The sequence continues at coordinate 5,831 of JBQCEG010000077.1, read as the reverse complement.
TCTTTAGGTAAATAAAAATCTTCCTGGCCAATATAATAGGCCCGGTCAAAAGTAACAGGGTTTCCATTTTCATCTTTCAATCCATCTTTCGGCAACACCATAATCGCACCATTCATTCCCATCGTAACATGAATAGGAACCATTAATCCGCCGGGAGCACAGTGATACACAAATACGCCGGCTCTTGTGCACCTGAATCTGAAAGTAACCTGTTGACCGGGATTCACCAGTGAAACATCACCTCCGCCCATTGCACCGGTAGCGGCATGAAAATCGATATTATGCATTTGGGTATTGGTAGAAGGATTTTTAAGAGTGAACTGAATGAAATCACCCTGGTGCACAACGATCATTGGCCCCGGAACTGATCCGTTATAAGTAAAAGCCCACATTGAATCGCCCGGCGCAACTTCTATTTTTTTCTCCTGGACGGTAAATGTCACTTTAACTACTTTAGGGCCGTCTTTATCCACCTGGTCAAATTTGGGCAACATCGGGGGCGCGACCATTTCTTCTGTCACTTGTGGAAGATCATCACCGTTTCCGGTGTAATTTTTATCGAATACGGATGTTGAATTGGCATTCTTACAGGCTGCCAAAAGCGAAAGTGAACAGCACAAAAACAAGATACTTAATCCTTTCGTCGATAATAACCTGGAAGCAATAAACTTTAATTCTTTCATTTTTCTTTTATTTATGGTTCTTAAATTCTAATTATTCCTGCTGAAAGCAATGGCTTACAAATCTTTCTTTTTGAACTTGATCAGTGACAAAGTCACCGGCAATACAGCCCACAACATCATTACAAATCCTGCAATAATTATTCCCGTAGTTGTACCGAAAAAGCTTTTGAATACCGCGCCTGTATATCCCATTAATGCAGATACATCCATTTTCAATAAAATGAGAATGCGGCCCATATCAATCGGGTTTAATCCGCTCAGCATCATCATTGCTTTTTCCAAAGGATAATCTGCAAACTGGAAAAGAATGAACAATACCAGGCCATCGAAGATGAGTGAAAAATAAAGCCACAACAAAACGGCAATGCCGATTCCTTTCGCTTTATCTCTTGTGTGAACAGCTGCCAACAATGCAATGGCAATAAAGATTAATGTTAACACCAATCCGACTGCTATCAGCATAATCCCTGTTGCCGTAAAAGAATACAACATAACGGCTATGCCTATCCCAATTACAAATGCCAGTGTTAGCGCAATAGCCATTCCTGCATATAAACTTATCCAGATTTGCTTGCGTCGCAAAGGCTGGCTCACCAACAATTCAATAAATTCTGAACTGTTGTAAATGTATATGGTAGAGAAAATAATACAGATAAGCGGGACGATGATCAGCACGATATTCATCAGGCTGAGTAAGCCTTTGGAAGTATTGTCCTCCAGGTTAAAAACGGTGAAAGAAATAGCCAGCAACAGTAGTGTGTAAATGATCACCACTTTATTCCTGAGGATATCCGTAATTACGTATTTTATGATCTTATTCATTCTTTAATTTTTTTGCATCACAGAAGCAATCGCTCTGGATAATTTTTGCTCGCCTGTATCCTCACGCAACAACTCAATACTTTTATGAAACAACAGGTTGCCGTCCTGCATATAAATTACATGTGTTACCAAATCGTCAAGCTCACTCAAAATATGAGACGTAATGAGCACGAGCTTTCCTTTTTGTTTTTCAAAAATGATCTTCTCTTTCAAAATTTCTGATGCTACAGGATCCAGTCCTGCTGTAGGTTCATCAAGAATCAGGACATCAGGATTAAACATAAAAGCAAGAGATGCACTTACTTTTTGAGTCGTACCACCTGAAAGCGTTCTCATCCTTTTGTTTAGAAAATTTTCCAATTTGAATGCTTTTACCAAATCTTCATCGAGAGAAACATTTCCGTTCTTATTGCGGATGTCTTTCATCATTTCCAGCACTTGCCCTATTGTCATATTTTCGGGATACCTTCCAATCTGTGGCATATAACCAATATGTTCGCGGTACATCCAATCGTGCACAATATTTTTTCCATTGAAAGTAATGAAGCCACTATCGGGCACCACCATTCCCAAAATACTTTTTACCAAAGTGGTTTTTCCGCTTCCGTTCGGGCCGATCAATGCAACACATTGGCCTTTCAAACAGGTGGCCGAAACATTATTGAGTGCTGTGAGGCGGCCGAAGTTTTTAGTAACATTATTTGCAATGATCATAGTGGTAAGGGTTTCATTAATGGATATTTATCTACTAAATTTTCAGGGGTAAGACTTGGTAAGATCTTTTCCATCTTGTCGAGCAAACTGGCCATCACACTTCTGAACAATATCATTGTGGTTGGGTTCTCTGCCACCACCATTGAAAACAAACTGACCGGATGATAAGGCACATCTCCAATTTTGTCTTTGTTCAAATCATAACCTTCATATTTGTCCCAATAATTCTCACTGAAATTATTCAATACCAAAGAACCATTCGTAGCGATGTCGAATGTGTTGGCGATAAAATTATTATGGGTAAGTGTGTCGTTAAGGCAACTGGCATCTGTTTTAATGGCCCAACCGTTTTCAACAAACTGATTTTTTTCGAGATACACTCTCGTAGCTCCTTCCATAAAAACGCCGGTGGTGTTCTTTACAAATTTATTTCCCGAAACATAACTGTCTGTGATCTCTTTTAAAAAAATGCCATAACATCCATCGCCCCAATTATCTTCAAATAGATTGTTGAACATCTTTACGCCATGCGAAAACATAACAGAAACACCCGCGCTGTTGTTTCTGAAAACATTCGCGATATACGCATTATCATGCGAAAACATAAAATGCAAACCATATCGCAGGTTGTCAATCGATTTATTCTTAAGGATAACTGAAGCGTTTACAAATTCAAAATAAATTCCATCACGGTGACCCTTAATCGAATTTCCAATGATCTGCAAACTGTCGCAATGCCAGCAATGAATACCATTGCCGCTTTCCTGGTCAGTTCTGCCGCGACCAATAAGGCGGTTATCTTGGATCAAACAATTCACGCTTGTTTGCAGGTAAATTCCAAAAAATGTATCGTCCAAAATGTTATCAGCAATGGTTATGTTCCTTTTGGAATAAACTTTTATGGCAGCAAGATCTATAAGGCTTGACACGCCAGAATGAACGATCTTAAATCCTTTAATTGTAACATTATTTGCTTTAACCGAAATGATCTCGTACTTATGTTCTCCATCCAAAACAGGATAATATATTCCAATCAGAACAACCGGTTTGTCAATCGTAATATTTTTTTCTTTATAAACACCCGGTTTTACCAAAACCGTATCACCGTTCAAAGCCAATGAAATTGCCTGTTGCACAGAGGTCACTGAACCATTCTTTGAAACAGTGATTGTCTTTGCCAGGCTTGATTTTTGGCCAAGAACAAAAATTGATAAAACCAGTGTTATTATTTTCTTCATTATTGAACTACTTCTTTCCAGGTGACCGTGTTGCCACCAAATTCTTGTTTTGCCTCCTGCAGACTTTCTTCCGATTGAAATGCGGCAATGTTGCCATTCATGGGTGTTCTGAAGGCTTCACTTTTTAAATAAAGTGCTTTTTGTGCATCTATAAATTCATGCTTGCCGGTGAAATCGACAAAGTAAAATTTCCAGTTATTGGTAGGTTTACTGTTTTCTGAAATAAATGAACGAAGGCAATGAGTGTCGTCAAACTTATAAACCTTGCCTGTTGAGGTGATTGCTTCTGCGCCAAATCTTGCATCTCCAAACGGCATCTTACAATAGCTGCAATTGTCTTTACCCAACACGATTGGCTGGGTGGATGTATTGCAGGAAGAGAGAAAAACTGCTGCTGCCAACATCACGGCCACTGCAGGTTTTGAAACAACTGATGTTTTAATAATCCTCTTAATCCTTTTTTTATTTTTTAATTCAAAAATGTTAAGTACCAGTAACAAAACTCCTACTCCTGCAAAAAGAAAACCGCCCACCGCAGGAATTGAATAAGCGCCGAAATTCAACAATTGTTTAAAACCGATCATTGGCGGCTGATATGCCATTCCGGGAATAACAATTGCTGCATCAGGATTTAGATTGTGGCCATAATTGTATTCCCATCTCCAGAAATCGTACATGGCTATGATGCCAAACAAAGCAAATAAAATAAATACAGTTTGCAACATCCATCTCTTACCTACAATTGCCGCTATCAAAAGCAAAACTGAGAACCCGATAATGATGGGAATAAGAATTTTAAATTCAAAAAAATCTTCGGTATGTAATGATTTCATCCCGATGTAATGGTTCAAACCATTGATGATATCCACGTTGCCACCAAGATGATCAGGATAAATAAACAATTTCAGTCCTTCAGGGTATTGTGGTGCATTCAAATCGATCCGCCACATCGGTACCTTGATCACTACCAGCAAGAGCAGGGCGCCAACTACCAGCAGAATGCGGTTTATATTTTTTATGGACGAAACATTTTTCATGATCTGTGATTTAAATTCCCCCGGGTTTCCCCGGGGAAATTTTATAGGTTATTGGATTAATAAAGGCGGTGTTAAGGAAGAATCAGGCATATTTTGTCCTGTGCTGAAGGTTAGCGCCACACTGCTGTTGGCTGGCGAAACCCTCACGTATCCCTGCATTTCCTGGTGCAATGCACTGCAAAAATCTGTACAATAGAATGGATAAATGCCAGGCTTTTCAGGTGTCCAGTAAAGCGATTGTGTTTCACCGGGCATTACGAGCAACTCTGCTGTATTCGGCGCTCCTTTTATCGCGAATCCATGCGGAACATCCCAATCCTGTTCAAGGTTAGTAACGTGCCAGTAAACCTGGTCGCCCATTTTGATTCCTTCAATATTATCAGGGTTAAAATGTGAACGTATCTGTGTGATGTAAACATCAACCCTTTTACCATTACGTACAACTTTCGCTTCTGATTCACCTTTAGTCACATAAGGGTTGGTGTTCTTGTTGATGTCAAAGAATTTAACGGATTTATCTTTCAGCAATGAAGCTTCAACTGCCTGTCCATAGTGCGGTTCACCAATGGTTGGGAAATCGAGCAGCAATTTCATCTTTGGCCCGGTAATGTCAAATAGTTGTGCAGCCTGTGCCAATTCAGGTCCGGTTGGTAAATACCTGTCTTTGGTGATCTTGTTGTAAACGATCACATATTTTCCGTTTGGTTTTCTTGTATCGCCGCCGGGAATTGACAAGTGACCCGGAGAATAAAAGGTCGGTTGCCTGTCGATGATTTTCAAAGATTTGATATTCCATCTAACGATTTCTGATGAAACAAACATCGTAGTGATGGCATTTCCTCTTCCATCAAACTCAGTGTGTAACGGGCCTAAGCCTGGTTTTTTCACTTCACCATATAAAGCAGATTCATACTTGATCACCGGGATACCGTCATAATCGCCAATGAAATCTTTGTTGGCAATTGCTTTCTGTATTTTTTCAAAACTAAATACCGGTATCAATGCGGCAAGTTTTCCGCTTCCAACAATGTATTCACCTGTTGGATCCACATCACAACCGTGCGGTGATTTAGGACAGGGAATAAAGTAACAAACGTCTTTCAGATCTTTTGAATCAAGGACATTCACCGTTTTCTCAACAGTTGAAGTTGCTGAATGTGAGCTTTCATCGTACAGATTGTGAACGTAAGAAACATTTTCCGTTTTGCCTTTACCCTCTTTTGCATACTCCTCAAGCTTATTCGAGTTTACTGCCAGGATAAAATCCTTCTCCCTTTGCGAAGCGATCACTTCCAGCAAAGAGTTGGCTTGTTCTGTATTATAACAATAGAAAAAGA
>JBQCEG010000076.1:0-5880 GCA_051960475.1 Ginsengibacter sp. | reverse complement strand
TGCTGCGTTACCATTCTTTTTATCCATGGCACAGGGAAAATGAATATGAATATTTACTTGACGATCATGATCGGGAAATGTTGAAGTGGGTGAAACTTTTTAATCCTTATGACCTGTATTCAAAGAGCCCTGAACCACCGGATATCAATAAATTGAGGCCTTATTATGAAGATCTGATAAAGAAGTATTTGCCTGAGACGTTGAGGTTTTAATATCCTACTTGCAATAAGATAATGCATGAAGAGTATCACAAACCGAACAAATATCGGATTGCTCTATGGTATTTTTTAGATACACTCTGAAAGACGAAGGAAAGAAATCCTTCCACCGTTGCATTTGTATTTGGACCAAAACTATTTAATTAAAAAGTTTTGATCTATTATAATAAACTAAAAAAGAAATTTAGTCTTAATCCATTTCATCAAATACAATTTTTACAACTTCGATTGCTTCTTCAATGTCATTTTCATTATGAGCTGCACTGATGTACCATAAACCTCTTCCAATGATTCTGATATTATGATCCTGCATCCCAGCAACAAATGTTTTGAGTTTATTTCGGTCACATGATAATGTATCCCTATAATCTTTCATTGCTACCTTATCCGTAAAAGCAGTGTTGAACATCGGACCGGGCCCCTGAACAAGAAGATTTTGGTTTGTTACTTTGGCGGCTTCTCTTATGCCATCCATCAGCTTTTTACCAAGTCGAAACATTCTTTTATATGGATCTTCTTTTTCTAAAGTTTGAATTGTTGCCAAAGCCGCAGCTACAGTCGCGTTACTTGAATTCATAGTTCCAGCCTGTATCACCTTTGAATCTTCAAGGACTTGCATCCATTTTCTCTTACCAACTACGGCACTAATGGGATAACCGCTTGCCATGGCCTTTGCGAAAATTGAAATATCAGGAGTAACTCCAAAATATTGCTGTGCACCATTTAGGCCTATACGAAAACCCGTAATAACCTCGTCGAATATTAGAGCGATGCCAAAATAGTCAGAAAGTTCCCTTAGTCCTTCAAGAAAACCGGGTTCAGGCAAAATACATCCATTATTGCACATAATAGGTTCTGTTATAATAGCGGCAATCTCCTTATACCGCTTTTCAACAGTTTCTTTCAATAGTTCCAAATCATTCCATGGCAGAGTAATAAACTCATTCCTTGTTTCTTCTGGTAAGCCTTCTGTCCAGGGGTAAACATTTGGATTTTGCCTGCTGCCTAACGCTTCCTCGGAAGGAGTTGAAATTCCCCAACATACATTATCCAGCCACCCGTGATAATGACCTTCAAAGCGAAGAAACTTTTGCCTTCCTGTTACAGCCCTCGAGATTCGGAAAGCAGTTTGAACCGCTTCTGATCCATCAAGACAAAAACGCATTAATTCTGCCGAAGGAATAATCTTATTAATCTTTTCAGCCAATTCAATTTCCTTCAGATGCTGTCCTGCAAAAAGTTGCCCCTGATCTGAATATTCGGCAACTGCTTTCAGAACATTCGGATGAGAATGACCGAGAATTAATGGTCCCTGACTTAAGGTAAAATCAATAAATTCATTGCCATCTACATCATAAATCCGGCTTCCTTTACCATGACTGTAAAATAAGGCGTGTGGATAGCTATACTTACGAAACTCAGATGAAACACCACCTGCCAATACTTTTTTTGCCCTTTCTAAATATTCTGCTGATTTCGAATAGTTCATAATAAAACTTTATAGATTAATAGATTGAATCGAGTTGTTCTAACACTTTTTGATTATTAAATTCTTGTGCCTTAAAAGCCTGAATGAGATGTTGTATTGACCTACCGCCAACTAAAACAGACGAAATAAAGGGTTTGTGCATCGCCCAGCTTAAAGCTAAATCTGTTGTTGTATAACCTGTAAGCAATGAAAATTCTTCAAGTTTTTTAAGTCTGCTCAATGATGTCTGATTGAAGTATATACCCTTGTGTTCCGGAATCACAGAAAAACGGCTACCCTCCTCGACACCTCTATTATATTTCCCGGTTAAAAAACCAGCGCCTAAAGGACTATAACTAACTATTTTAATGTTTTGGGCAAGACAAATTTCAACAATGTCATCTGTTATGTCTCTTATTGCGACGTTATTATTGTTCTGGATGGTCCCTAACACAGAAAAGCCATGAATTTTTTGCAAGTGGATTATTTTTCTTAGTTGCTCGGCATTAAAATTACTTACCCCCAACATTTTTACTTTTCCTAACTCAATTAGATCATCCAATGCCTTCAGTGCATTTGAAAATTCAATAGTATAATCCCAACTATGGAGGTATAAAATTTCAATACAATTCTTATTTAATCTATTAAGGCATTGTTCAACAGAAAATACAATATTTTCTGGTGTATATGGTGGTCTTATTTTGGTCGATACTATTACCTTCTCCTTGGCAGAGGAATGGCGATCCCCCAACCACCTCCCAACTATTTCTTCTGAAGCACCTTCACCATAGGATGCGGCGGTGTCAAAAAGAGTAATTCCGTTTTCATATGCAAAGTCCATTAATTCATATGAGCTTGCCTCATTGATCTCTCGTCCGAATGTTACACAGCCTAATCCAATTGAACTTATTGATTTGCTTAATTCAGGTATAAACACACTTTTCATTATGAACCGGGTTTGACTCTTATTTTTCTTCTATTTTTCCTGACACCTGTTCCTCCTGATTCAATTTTGGTTTAACTAACGCCAATAAGACAAGGCCTATAACCATAATTATAGCCGCATAACGATAAATTGCCCCAAGCTTCATATCAATGTCCCGCAATAATCCTCCTGCATAAATTCCTAGCCCACCAATAATGCAGGCTATGAAATTCAAAATACCATAAGCTGTCGCCCTGTATTTTGGATCCACAACCAAACAAAGTGCCGGCATCATGTTAGTGTCTATAAAAGACTTGAAAAGCGCATATAGCATAAACAGGACTACGGCCAGCCAAAGTATATTTACCTGACTTGCAATAAAAATCGAAGGTGCAGCGATGCCTATACCAATTACTTGAACCAGAATCCTTGCCCTGGGATTTGAACGACTCCATCTGTCTGCCCAATACCCACCTATCAAAAGGCCAGCCATGGCAGCGGGATAAAAATAACCAGTGGCATAAAAACCGGCAATCCCTTCAGATAATTTAAACCTTTCAAAGAAGAAAGTCGGCAACCAACCTACCACCATCCACGATACTACTCCCATTAATCCCCATGCAATAAAAATGAGGTTGAAAGATCTTAAACCAAAAACAGATACAACCGCTTCAAAAAAGTTTACTTTTCCTTCCTTTTGCTCTTTTTTGTTTAAGCTTTTACCTGGTGCTTCTTTTAATGTAACAGCAAGGACAATTGAAAATACTATTCCTATTACACCTAATAAGATAAAAACAGTATTCCAGCTTTGTCTTTCGGCCAACCATCCTCCAATAAAGCCGAGTCCTGACCCGACCATTATTCCTACCATTAAGATACTTGTTGCTCTTGACCGGGTAGGACCACGGTGATAATCAACTATCAATGCTAAGGCCGCCGGTATAAAGCATGCTTCACTTATTCCCATCAATACCCTGGTAGCAAGTAATTCTTCAAATGTGGATGAATAGGCGGTTAACCAGGTCACAACGGACCAAAGAAAGACGCTTCCTATTATAATACTGCTCCTGTTAATCTTATCAGCCAAAAAACCAGCAAAGGGACTTAAAATACCATAAACCCACAAAAAAACCGAAGTTAGTAAACCAAATTGTGCTTCAGTCATAGGGATAGAATGCATTATCGAAGGCCTCATTGTTGTTATCATTATCCTGTCTAAATAATTCAGACAACCGCCCAGTGAAAGTAAAACAACAACAATCCAGGCACCAGAAGGTAATTTTGAAGGAATAGCACTTTCTAATTTCATTCTTTATTGATTTTTACCTTTCATTTTACCAATTAGTCCAACCTCCGTCAACCATTAAGTTATGGCCCGTTATGTAAGAGGAAGCTTCTGAGGCAAGAAATATTATCGGACCTTTTATATCATCATCCTCCGCAAAACGCCCTAATGGAGTTAGTCTTTTATAATTTTCTATGAATTCATCCTTACCAGGCTTTTCATTTATTCCAGGTCCGTACCCACCTGGGCTTATGCAATTCGCACGTATATTAAATTTTCCGTAGTAATTAGCAAGCCATTTAGTAAAACCAATCATTCCCCATTTCTCATACGTATAATTTATAGGACTGGACATTCCCGTGTTTCCATATACTGGAAAATTTGGACCTACAGCGCCCTGGATTGAACTAATATTAATGATATTTCCAGCTCCCTGTTTTTTCATAATGCCCACTACCTGTTTGGTCACTAACATTAATCCGGTAGTATTTACCAATTCTGTTTTTTCAATATCTTCTTTTGTTAATTGCTCCAAATCTTTCATGCCGTCCCTGGTAACAGCATTATTCACAAGTATATCTATCGCTCCGTACTTTTTATATACCCTTTTTACAAATGATTCAATTGATTTTTCACTTGCAAGATCAAGCAGCATCCCTTCAGCCTTTAAGCCTTTCGAAGATAATTCTGCAGCAAAACTTTTATAATTTTTTTTGCTTCTGGAAGCTATAATAACAGAAGCACCCGCCTCAGCAAGTGCAGTAGATATTGGTTTTCCAAAATAGCCACCACCTCCAGTAACAATTACTATTTTACCATCTAATCGAAATAACTTCATTTAGTCTTAATTGAAGGCCAAAGGCCAGGTGTAATAATGAGTTCGGGAACTTTATCAAAATAATTCTTAATTAATTGTTTTACTTCATCTTTAAGTGGTTTGTAGTTTACCATTCCAACGTTCTGTTCAACTTGAGCTGGTGTAACAGCACCAAATACAATACTACTTACTCCCTCCAGGTGATTTACAAAAGAAAATGCAAGTTGGGCAATACTAATTTTTGCACTGTTTGCTATTTTTCGCAATATTCTTAGATAAACAGCTGCGTCAATTAGATCACCTTGTAATTGCTCAGGCGCCATAAAGAAAAGCCCTTGCAGAAATACACTTCTGGCAAACACAATCTTATTCATAGCGCGCATCTTCTCCAGGCAACCTGATTGGATAATCCGCGTGTCAAACAAATTAATCGGTACCTGAAACGCATTGAAAATTTCATAATCGAGGAAAAAAGGTGCTTCTGATGGATGATCAAAAGAAACGCCAGCAACATCAATTAAATTATCACTTTTCAGATCTTCCATTAAATTTGGTAAAATATCTAAAACCTTTTCTACAGCTAATTTTCTATTATTGTGAAATAGGCATATCGGCAACTTTTTCAACTTCAAATTGTCTATAGAAGTTTTTACACTTTCATACACTTCCCTTCGTACCTTATCCTTGTTTATTAAATTTTCATCGCTGATCTTAAATTTTGTAATGATTGTAGGCAACGTTTTCTTGTATTCACTTTCAAAAAAATCACCAATCAATTGCTCCGATTTTCCATAAGTACGGGCGGTATCAATAGAATTAATCCCATTATTTAAAGCACAAGCAAGTACATCTCTGGCTTCCTTTTCAGTTGGTTGACCTTCTGAATTAGATATTCCATACTCCATTCCTAAGGCAACAGTACCTAAAGTAAGTTTTGAAATTCTATAACCTTTTAAACTTGTGTATTCCATTCTTGATCCGCTTCTTTTATAATAAAATTTTTATAACGCCACCTGGCCCTGGTTCTCCAAAACCTCCTGTTACTATCAGCGTGTTTTTGTCAGCAAAAAATAAGTTACTTGTGAGTGGGAAGTCGACTTCTTGGGTCCTTAGAAGTTTTCCTGATGGAGATAATTGAAGAATAGATTTCATTCCATAATGTGCTAC
>JBQCEG010000075.1:0-43221 GCA_051960475.1 Ginsengibacter sp. | reverse complement strand
GGAGTGGGAACAGGATTTTGCCAATTGTCACTTAACGTTAGATTATCTTTCCCCAACAAGGTTTCATCATTCGCGTTAATGCGCAATAACCAATAGGCATTCGAATTGTGTGGAAGAATTTTTACCTGCCATGCCATTCTCACTTTTCCATCTTTGCCCTGCACCCACATTAAATCAGAAGTAATATTCTCACGCGAAATGGAAGAGGAAGAAAATTCAACCCTGTGATTTTTGGCATCGCTTCTCAGCATCACAAGTGATGCCGGCTCCGGGAGTTTTAAAACACGTGCGGCAACATAAACAGAACGCTTTGCAGCCACCGGAGGCTCTTCTTTAGCACCTGTTATATTTTCTTCAATCTTGGCTATTCTTTTTCCGCTGACAGAAATTGCTTTTTCTTTTTTTAACGCAATTACCTGGATGGCATGGTAAACAGGAATGCCATTATAAGTCTGTTGTAAATAGATTAAAGATGTATTCGAAGTACGGTCAAAATAAGCATCCGATATAACAGAGTTGGAAACATCTTCTGTTGATAAATTAAGAAAGGAAGAATTTTGTTTTACAAGGAAAAGCGCCTGTTTTGTTGACATTTGTTGGGCCTTCAACCGCGGGCAAATGACCGGCATTAGAAATAACGAAAGTAAAAAGCTACGGCGTAAAAATATTTTCATCCAGGTTAGGTTATCAATATTAAAATTAACGTTTCCCGATAAGAATTGGAAGAATATGTTGGTTTACTTTAAAAAATAAAAAACCCGGGAAATGGGCATCCCGGGCAATACGGATCGGCTTAAAAATAATTTTAGAAATCGAGCCCCATACTGAAGTAATAAATTGGCTTACCCCTGAAGAATCCATTCATCGGCCAGCCGGCATCTAACTTCATAAAGTAGCCAAGAAGCGTGCTTCGTACGCCAAAACCGTAACCTCCAAGAAATGGACCAATTCCCGGGGCTTTCAGCCTTACAGTAACAGGTGGCTCTCCATAAGTTATTGAAGGTCGTCCTATTTTGTCATAAGCTCCGTTCCATGCCGTTCCAAGATCAACAAATTGAATCAGTTGAAAATTCCTTACGAAAGCATTATTGATAGGCTTATCAAGAAAAGTAGTAAATACAGGCAGCCTGAACTCACTATTGATGACCGTTGCATTGTTTCCGTTTGCTGCATTTTGAATAAACCCGCGCATGTTGACAGCCAGTGATTGGAAAGCATAATTTTGATCAGGCGCCGGCGTATTGGCAGGGTTAAAATAGCGGTACTTAACATTACCGTCTTTGTCGATCTTTCGATTGCTTCCAAACATCAACCAGTTATCTATACCACCGAGATAATAAATAAATTTTTGATTCCCCCAGCTGAAATCGCCTGCAACTCTTCCTGCCCAAATAAAATTGCGATAAATCGGAAAGTAAGCTCTTGCATCAAATCCAAAATTAAAAGTGTTACGGCCAAACGTTCCTATTGGAGTATTCAATTGAGTATTGAAATCCATGTAAGCCTTATAACGGATGCCATCCCAAATATTTTGTACAGGATTTATGGTGTTGTCATAAACGTATTCAAGATGCAGTAATCCATAAGTGGTGGATGAAGGTGCTTCAGTAAGAGATGTTGCATCAACGCTTGTTCCAAGTAAATTGTCCCTCCTAAGGCCTACATTCAAACGTAAACTCCTGGTTTCATCAAATGGATAAGAAATACTTGCCTGATACAAATTCGAAATAAGTTTTTTAGGATAAATGCTTCCGGAAGTATCTACATAGGTAATTCCTTGCACATTCCTATAATACATCAATCCCCAATCTAATCTCCTTCTGAGATTGGTAAACCGGAAGATCCAGTCATTGTCTTTTAAATTGGACGACAACCTAAAACCTCCTGAGATCTTTATATCCTCCATGATATCTGCAGTTCCCAGGTTGATGATGCCGTTCAAACCGTTGTTGCTCGACAAAGTTACAGGTCCTGCACCTGTATACCGTTGGTACTTTGTTCCTAATACATTATTATTAAATCCGGCTACAACATAATCAGCCTCAAACTTTAAAGGCTTATAAGGATACAATCGCGCTGTTGCCAACACAAGGGATTGATTAGGCTGCGCCTGGTTTTTCAACTCTTCAATTCTTGCACTATCCTTCTTCTCCGGTTTAAATTCATGTTGAAAAACATCCTCCTGCGGCGAGACAGTTTGTGGCGCTTCGATGGTTTCGCCAGTTCCGAGCCTGTTTTTTGCCATCACTTCCTTCATATAAGTCGTTGCACGCGCCGTCACATTTCGTCGCTTCAAAGTGTTTTCATCAATCCTCAATTTGTAAAGAATTTTATCATCACTCTGTTGCGTCACTTCACTCACTACGTTGTCCTCTCCTGCAGATCTTGTCTCAAGAATGCTGCTTGCATAATTGCTCAATGGAAATACATAAGCCGAATCTTTTGAAATAGCCACAACAGCGACAGAATCAACGTCCAGCTGGTGATGAACTTTTAAAGTAGAATCGATTTCAGGTATATCAGGATTTCTCAAAATTTCATCACCGATCAAAACCAATGTATCAACGCCGGTGGTGCGAGTAGTAAAAAATCCCGCATAACGGTTTTCAATTCCACTCATGTCACTTAAAAAAGTAAAATAAGCATCACTGTATGGAGCAGGATAACGTGCGTTGCCAAATTTCAACTTTGTCAGTTGGGTGATTTGCGCAATGCCCGGCCGGCCCGTTTCAAAATTCGTTACAAGGAAAATATTATACCGGTTATTCATCAGGGCAGTATCTCCTCCTTTCGCATCGGCTGAAGGCCTGTTGCTCGAAAAAATGATTCCACTCTTGTTGGGCAAATTGATATAAGTGGGATCCAGGTCGTCGTACACATCATCTGTCACCTGCTTCACCGTGCCATGTGCCACATCATAAGTATAAATATCTGAATGCCCATTTTTCACCGCACTAAAAAGTAATGTCTGACTGGTGACCATGTATTTCATATCCTGCACCTGGTCAAAAACATCCGTAATGTCTCTGTTGATTGTTTTTTGTTTTGAAAGAACATCATAAACAAAGAGCATAAGTCTTCCATCTTTTTCATACAAAACCGAAAGCCGCTGTCCCTTCGGATCCCAGGCCATCATCGGGTAGTTTGGATTGGCTTCGTTTTCCTGCATCTTCACACCAAATTTCAACAAGGTTTTTTCATCTCCTTCTTCGTCAAGTATCAAACTGTATTTTCCTTTTTTGTATTGAACGACAGCAAATGAACCATTCCTTTTATTTGGATTTACATTGAAGTGAAAATAATTCACTTTCTTCCCAACTGTGTAACTGGTGATCTCATTTCCTTTCGGATAATTTCTACGCCTTGAAATATCGTTATCATATTTATCCTCTTCATATTGCATAAAGTTGGCCAGCAGATCTTTGAATCTTCTAACTTTTGTAACCTGCTGCGTAGCGCGTTTCAAACTTTTATAAACGCGCGCCAGGTATAATAAATAAGAGGTATTTTCTTTCTTGTACTTTTCTTCGATATAATACCAAAAAGCGTGTCCAGCCAATGTAGGCCGGTCGAATGCCAATTGATAAAAAGTATTGTACTTTCCGCTTAAAATTTCATTTTTAAGATCATCGTCAAGTTGCGGACTCCAGTTTTCACCAACATAAGCAATGTATCCATCTACGAGCCATTTCGGCAAATCAAGAAGAGCCGCATTTCCCGCTACTTCTCCCAAATCTTCTCCAAATAGAATATTCTGTACAAGTATAGCCGCAATTCCCTCCCTTATTTGCTTGCGCAGATCAGCATGATTACCGTTGTAATAAACAATCATTTTATTGTTTACCAACTTTGTAACACCGCCCGTATTTTGCCAATCCTGTCCCAAAC
Organism: Ginsengibacter sp.; assembly: GCA_051960475.1. Taxonomy (GTDB): domain Bacteria; phylum Bacteroidota; class Bacteroidia; order Chitinophagales; family Chitinophagaceae; genus Ginsengibacter. Next base: position 39,333 of record JBQCEG010000075.1, on the reverse strand, counting down.
CGATGTTGCTTTGCTTCATCTCATCAAAAGTGTTGTAAACAATGATGTTGGCGCGGCGTTGTAAATTGTACTCAACAAATTTTTCGATTCCCGGAAGTTCCTGTTCCGCAACTTGTGCTACAAACTTGCCAAGCTCCTGCCCGTTTTGATGAAAATAAGAATTGAAATTTTGTGTTTGGTAATATTGCCATTTGAATTTTTTGAACTGCAAACGATTCTTTCCAAACTCAACTGAACTTACCTGCGCACTCACCAAACTTGCGGCAAATAAAAAAAAGGAAAAGAGGAATAATTTGTATTTTAGATTCTTGTGATCGTGCATTTGCTTTACATTATAACGGTCTAAAATTAAACGTTTCGGCTTAATCAATAAAATGAATTTGCTGTTTCAATCGTACTCTTATGTTTCAAATAAAGACTTTTACTTTTAATCCTGTGCAAGAAAACACTTATGTCTTGTACAATGAACAGAATGAATGTTTCATAATCGATCCCGGCTGTTATTTTGATGCTGAAAAGGAAGAACTAAAATCTTTTATAAGCAGCCGCAAATTAAAGCCCAAACTTTTATTGAACACACATTGCCACCTTGATCATGTATTTGGCAATAAATTTATTGCAGAAGAATTTAAATTAACGTTAAATACACACGCGAAAGAAAAGGATATGCTGGAAATGGCTCCTGCTTCAGGATTAATGTTCAATCTGCCTTTTGACAATTATATTGGCGAAGTAAATTATTTGAAGGAAGGCGATGTAGTTAGATTAGGTGATGATGAACTAAAAGTAATTCATGCTCCGGGACATTCACCCGGAAGTGTTTGTTTTTATTGTGAAAAACAACATTTCATAATCGGAGGTGATGTTCTTTTCCAAAACAGTATTGGCCGCACCGATCTTCCGGGAGGAAGCCAGCAGGAATTGCTGAAAAGTATAAATGAAAAGCTTTTTAAACTACCCGAAAATGTGACCGTTTATCCGGGTCACGGGCCTGCTACAACCATAGGACAGGAAATAAAAGAAAATCCTTTCCATAATTTTATTTAATGGCTACAGTAAAGCAACAAACGCAGGTCTTTTTTTATTTGGCAAAAAAAATTCAGATCCCATTATTTAGTGGCTGCAGAGAACCAACAAAAATAGATTTTTTTTAACCCTGTTTAATCCTTTCCTGCCTCAGCAAAGTATTTATGAAAATAAGGAATGGTTTCGATGCCTTTATTGAAATTGGCAATACCATATTTTTCATTCGGCGAATGAAGATTGTCGCTGTCGAGCCCGAAACCCATGAAAATTATTTTCAATCCTAATTCTTTTTCGAAAATTGAACAGATGGGAATACTTCCGCCCCCGCGAACCGGAATCGGCGTTTTTCCAAAAGTTGTTTCTATGGCACGTGCTGCTGCTTTATAACCATTGCTGTTGATGGGCGTCAGGTAAGGTTCTCCGCCATGGTGCGCAAAGGCTTTTACAGAAACCGATGAAGGCGCTGCTGATTTGAAATAATCGAGCAAAAGTTTGGTCATCTTTTCGGAGTTCTGGTTGGGAACCAGCCTTGCAGAAATCTTAGCTGTTGCTTTCGAGGGTAAAACGGTTTTGGCGCCTTCGCCCTGGTAGCCACCCCAAATTCCATTAATTTCCAACGTCGGGCGAATTCCTGTTCTTTCAATTGTTGTAAAGCCTTTTTCGCCGAATAATTCTTTAGCCCCGGTTTCCTCTTTATAATCCTGTTCGTTGAAAGGCGTTTTATTCATCAATGCTCTTTCTTCAGCAGAAACTTCCTGCACATCATCATAAAAACCCGGAATGGTAATATGATTATTTTCATCAAAGCAGCCGGCAATCATTTTTGATAAAATCGTAATCGGGTTGGCCACGACACCACCATAAGTTCCGCTATGAAGATCACGTCCAGGGCCGGTTACTTCCACTTCTATATACGACAATCCCCTAACTCCAACATCCAGCGACGGTGTTTCAAGGCTCAGCATCGAGCTGTCGCTAATTAATATCACATCTGCTTCTAACAGTTCTTTATTTTGTGCAACAAATTTAGCAAGGTTTGGCGAGCCAACTTCTTCTTCTCCTTCAATAATAAACTTGATGTTAGTAGGAAGTGTATTCGTTTTGGACATCACTTCCAACGCTTTTACATGCATAAAAAACTGCCCCTTGTCGTCAGCAGAACCACGCGCAAAAACTTTCCCGTTCTTGATTACAGGATCAAACGGGTCAGAATCCCAAAGTTCCAAAGGATCGGCCGGCTGCACATCGTAATGACCATAAACCAAAACCGTTGGTTTGTCTTTATCAATCATCTTTTCAGCATAAACTACGGGAAAACCGTTGGTGGGCATTACTTCAGCTTTGTCCGCTCCGGCTTCGAGTATACTTTTCCTGACTGCTTCGGCACAACGTTTCATGTCATCCTTATTCTCTTTTCTGGCGCTTACAGACGGAATCCTGAGCAATTCCATCATTTCATTTAAAAACCGGTCCTTATTTTTTTCCTGGTATTCTTTCCATTCTTCCATGATAATTTCTTGTTTTTTGTATCGAAACTCAGCGAATATAAACCATTTTGCCGCGTGTTTTTTTTGCACGGATATTTGAAAAAAAATTACAAAAAATCTTTATTAATTTTTTGGAATTCTCTGAAAGGATTCTTTACATTTGCACCAGATTGCTTTTCAATTTATCAGCCTTTGTTTTAGTTGCTTCCATATGAGGTCGCTTCTATGCAAAGGCTGAGACAATTATGGGAGAACCCGTTCAAAACTGAATCCCTTCATTTCTTTTTATCCCACGCTTTTTCCGGTAAAAACTCCTGTCACACGACCAACTGTCAAACGAATATTTTTAAACAAGCGGTAATAATATTCTTTGTTGAACAACTGCGAATCGTGCATTGCTTTGTAAGTGAGAAAAAAGCCAACCGGCGTCAATACGATCACCGGCAACCACATACCGACGATCGGCACAAGCACGTTATCTTTGGTAAACTTTTCACCAAAAATATTCAGGAGATAGAAGACCATAAAGAACATCAGTGCCATGACCAAAGGCATGCCCAGTCCGCCTTTTCGAATAATAGAACCAAGAGGAGCGCCTATAAAAAACAAAACCAGACAAGCAATTGAAACGGATAATTTTTTATGCCATTCAACCTGGTGAAGTGTCACATCATCCTTTTGCGCTTTATCATCAGCCACAATTACCTGCAACAGATTTCGCGCATTGCTCACCTGGCTCAGCGTTTGATCAAACACTGTTGAACGCAGGCTGTCGGGGATCAACGCATCAAAAGTATTTGCCTTTTCCTTCGGCAATTTTTCGATCGTAGCTTCCTCCTTTTGTGGTGGCGCCGTACTGTCTTTAAATTTTGAATAACGGATGTAAGAAGCCATTTCGCTGTGGTTTCTTTTGTAAAGGGAATCAGGAGCATGCTTTAGCGAATCAAGATCCACGTTTAATTGCCGCATGGTTTTCATGCGAATATTATTCATGTAAAGGCTGTCAGAAGTTTTTTGGAGATTGAGCTGGCTCAGGTCAAAAAGTTTATTGTATTCTTTGAATCGCAGATCGATAAACTCATTATTCTTATAATTAAAATTTCCTGTTTCCTGGTATCGGTTGCCATTCTCCAACCGGAACTGGAGAAATTTCTTATCATCGCTCATCGACATTTTACCACTTTCAGAAATGATCGTGTTGTCCTGTACACCATTATTTTGTTCATAGATCAGCACTTTGTGAAGCGTGCTCCTGTCTTTGTCTTTCTTATCGACCTTAATCGCAAAACCGCGAAAGCCATTGTAAAAAATTCCATCCTTCAAATCAAAAGCCGGGCTCTTTTCATAAATATCATGGTAAATAACTGCGAACTTTAAGTTAGCTACCGGAGCAATGTAATTGGCAAATAAAAAGGCAACTCCTGAAAGCAGGATCGACACAAATAACAATGGTCGCATAAAACGCAATAAAGAAATTCCGGAAGATTTGATTGCCACAAGTTCAAAGTTTTCACCCAATTTTCCGAAAGTCATGATAGATGAAAGCAGGATCGATATGGGCATTGCGAGTGTTACAAGTGTCGCGCTTGCATAAATTAAGAACTTAGTCAGAGTGAACATATCAAGGCCCTTTCCCACCAGGTCATCAATGTATTTCCACAATATCTGCATCATGAAAACAAAAAGCGTGATGAAAAATGTGGTGATGAACGGCCCCGCAAAAGCTTTTAAAATTAATTTATCAAGTTTTTTGAACATGCAAAAACAGTGGCGTTATCTCTTTTGTTGTAAATTTCAAAAATGAATGAAGAAGCAAAAATACAGCTTTCGGAGCGCGAAATGGAATTGGTAACTAATAGTGAATGGATTTTCACAAAACAATTGATCATTCAAAAAGTTTATCATCTTTTCGGCCTGTTACATGAGGATTTTAAAGAGATCATTTCCGGCCAAAAACTGTTCTTGCCTGAAGAAATGCACCAGGCCGGTGGCAAGATTTCAAAAGGTGAAAACTATAAAGGCCTTCCTTATGTGATCCTTGATTATCCTGCAACTTTTAGTAAGGAAAAAATACTGGCCGTCAGGACTTTCTTTTGGTGGGGCAATTTTTTCAGCATCACGCTTCATGTTTCAGGCAAATATTTCAGGAAAAATATGTTATCGAAGGAAGCAATTGATTTTTTGAAAGAAAATAATTTTTCCGTTTGCCTTAACGACAATCAATGGCATCATCATTTTCATTCTTCGAATTTCGTTTCCATTAACGAATTAAATGAAGGAGCAATTAAGGAACTTGAACAGAAAAACTTTTTAAAAATTGCGAAGCAAACCGGACTGGCTGAATGGAACTCAGCGCAGGAAAATTTAAAAGAAGCTTTTGAAGAAATTATTGAATTTGTGAAACTCAGCTTCCCAGCCGGTGAAACAGATCTTTAACCTGCGTTTCCCAAAGCTGGCTTTGATCCTTAACTTCCTTCTTGTCAGCAAAATCCTGGATCACCAAAATTGTTTGGTTAGTAACTTCAGATTTCTCGATACTAAACTGGAAATATTCGTCAGCTGGGGCATCCAACCAGTGAAATTTAATGAATTTATTTTCTTCACTTTCCACTACTTCGGCTTCTTCTGCCGCGCCACCTGACCATGAAAAACTGAAAACCCCATCTTCGTCTTCTACCTTATCAGCAAACCACTCCTGCAATCCTGAAGAAGTTGAAAGAAACTCATACAGGATAGCGGGAGAACATCTTACCGGGTACTCAACTGTGTATTGTATTTTTTTACTCATCTTGATATTGATAAACACATTATCTGCAATAATAGAAAATAAATTAACTATCAGGCCAGATTTATCATTTTTTTTAGTAATTTATTTGAAAATAAAAATTATTTTATACTGTAAATACAATAATATCCTTTTTTCACATACTTAAACCCTCACTCTGCGCGTTTACTACAGCGTAAATTATTCAGAAGAATGGAACTACCTCTTCATCCACAATAAAAAAAACGGTATGAGTATGCGTCAATTAAGGATTTCAAAATCCATTACCAACAGAGAGAGTGAGAGTTTAGAAAAATACCTGCAGGAAATCGGAAGGGTCGAAATGATCAGCCCCGAAGAAGAAGTGCGGCTGGCGAGGTTGATAAGACAAGGCGATCAGGAAGCACTCGACAAACTGACCAAAGCCAATTTGCGTTTCGTGGTTTCTGTGGCCAAACAATACCAAAACCAGGGACTAACACTCCCCGACCTTATCAACGAAGGAAATCTTGGATTGATAAAAGCAGCACAACGTTTTGATGAAACACGAGGTTTTAAATTTATTTCTTACGGTGTTTGGTGGATTCGCCAAAGTATAATGCAGGCCCTTGCAGAACAGGCACGTATTGTTCGTTTGCCGCTTAATAAAGTTGGATTGACCAAACGCATCAGTCATGCTTATTCACAACTTGAGCAGGAATTTGAACGTCCGCCAAGCGTAGAAGAAGTAGCCAATTACCTGGATGTCGATATCGAAGAAGTAGCTGCTACAATGAATGTGGCTGCGCGTCACGTAAGCATGGATTCTCCACTAAGTGACGGAGAAGAAAATACTTTGATGGATGTTTTGGAAAACAGTAATGCCGACAGCGCTGATAAGCAAATAATGTTCAACGATTCTTTGCGTCTTGAAATTCAACGTTCATTATCGTTGCTCACCCCGCGCCAGAAAGAAGTGATCTGCAGCTTTTATGGAATCGGCGTTGATGAACCTGTGAGCCTGGAAGATCTCGGAGCAAGATATGGACTCACCCGCGAAAGAGTGAGACAAATTAAAGACAAAGCCTTAAAGAAATTACAAACCTATTCAGGATCAAATCTTTTGAGGGATTATATGGGTGTGTAAAATTTTTTTTCATAGTTGAAAGTTTAAGTTGGAGTGAACGTCTTATTGGATGTTCACTTTTTTTTACGCCAAAATGAAAATTTTCATTTTTTGTTCTTCCACTCCAAGTTACTTTTTCGTCAACCGCAGGCGAATATATTGTTGCAAAAGGATAGGGTAAACATTGTACAAAACATTGGATAACAAAAAAACAACTGCCCAAAAATAGTTATGCCCGACAATTGCATAAATTGTCAATAAGCCGAAAAAACAAAACATCAGGAAGTGATATTTTTCGAACATATAACCCCGGTTCAGAAGGTTCCTTGCAGCAGTTTTATTAGCAGGAAGAGGATTATAACCAGGATATTTTTGCCTAATAAAATTACTTACCAAAGTACCGTTTTGCGTAAGCGTGTTTATTTTCATAACACCTGCCTTTTTATAAAACCTGGCGCTATTACTCAGTTGCAATCGATTGAAAAACGAGTTGGGAAAAAATATCGTTATTAGACTGATCAGAATAAAAACGTAAAGAATTTGCCGGTTTACTGCCGAGTAGCAAAAAATACAAACCGGCAGCAGGAAGATAAGGGACCAAAGAAGATTCGGCACCATGTTTATCACTTCAACTTTTCGTTTTATTTGTGCATTTTCGTTCACTTAGATGTGATTTTTTTATAAAAAAAGTTTCTCCCAACATCTTCAACCAAAATCAATTCTCATTACAGTAAGAAGGATTTAAAATTATGTAATTTACCTTTACTTTTTTCTTTAAAATATATCGCATTTGTTCAATGAATGAATATTTCAAAATAGGAAAACTGGCGGCCACCTTTGGTGTGAATGGAGAAATGATACTGCAACATAATCTTGGAAAAAAAACAGTTTTAAAAGGACTTGAAAATCTCTTTATCGAGGAATCGCCAAATTCTTTTATTCCCTACTTTATCACCGGAAGTAAGTTGAAAAGCGATGACCAGATTTATATTTCCCTTGACGGAATTAATTCAAAAGAAGAAGCGCAAATGCTTACCAGGAAAGAAGTGTGGCTTACCGCAGAAGATTTCAAAAAATATGCATCAACTTCCGCACCTATCTCTTTTCTTGGATTTATGATCATTGATAAAAAAGAAGAACTTGGTGAAGTACTTGAAGTGATAGAACAACCGCAGCAAATCCTTTGCAGGATCATGATTGGCGGCAAAGAAGTTTTGATACCCATTCATGAAAACTCGCTGGAAAAAGTGGACAAAAAAAACCGCCGCTTGTATGTAAATCTTCCTGAAGGATTACTTGATATTTATAAGAATTCATGATCCATTGAAGTTGTAATTTTATCCTCATGATCGCGCATTTCGACCTTGATTCCTTTTTTGTTTCTGTAGAAATACTGAAAGATCCTTCATTAAAAGGAAAGCCTGTGATCGTCGGCGGTCAAAATGAGCGTGGTATTGTAACCACGTGCACATATGAAGCGCGAAAATTTGGAGTTCATTCAGCAATGCCAATGAAAACCGCTATGCGCCTGTGTCCGCAGGCAATTGTTGTTCCCGGAAATTACAGTGAATATTCGCGTTATTCAAAATGGGTAACGGATATCATCGCTTCAAAAGCGCCAGCTTTTGAAAAAGCCTCGGTTGATGAGTTTTATATTGACCTCCACGGAATGGACAAATTTTTTGATCCGTTGAAATGGACAATTGATTTGCGCAAGCAAATAATGGATGAAACCGGTTTGCCCATTTCCTTTGGAATTGCTAAAAACAAGATGGTTGCAAAAATGGCAACAAATGAAGCCAAACCCAACGGGTTTTTGCACGTTCCTTTGGGAAAAGAAAAAGAATTTCTTGCGCCACTTGAAGTAAATAAAATACCAGGAGTGGGCGAACAAACCAACAAAATCTTAGAATATCATCAAATGAAATTTATCCGCGATCTGCAAAATTCTTCTGCTGAAAAACTCGAGAAATTATTGGGTAAATGGGGACAAGAATTGTGGCACAAAGTACAGGGAATGCACACTTCAGTGATAACGCCTTACAGGGAATCAAAATCAATTTCTAAAGAAAATACTTTTTTTGATAATGTTACCGACGTTGATTTTTTAATGAGCGAGATCGTAAGAATGACAGAAGTGATTTGTTTCAAATTGAGGCAGGAAGAAAAATCTGCTGCCTGTGTCACGATCAAAATAAGATATCCCGATTTTGAAACTACTTCACAACAAACTACTATTCCTTACACCTCTGCAGACGACGAAATTATTCCTGTTGCCAAAGCACTTTTCAATAAATTGTATCGAAAAGGAAAACCAGTCCGGTTGTTAGGGGTTCGCCTTAGCGATTTCAGCAATCAATCCTTACAAGCCAATCTTTTCAGTGATGCCGAAAGAAAGAAAACATTGTACAAAGCAGTGGATGAAGTAAAGAACCGTTTTGGCAGAAGCAGCGTAACCAGAGCATCAGGAAAATAAAAAGCATTGAATTTCTTCGTTCACTGTTCTTACATTTTCAAATTTGCACATTTTCTCATTTTCACATTAGAATTACTCACACATCATATCCGACAATGTTTTCCTTTCCAAAACTTTCAAAGTAGCATCGCGGGCAATGAGCATCATTTTCCTCATTCCGCATGTTTCTTCATCACAATCCATGCATTTTTCATAAAAATTCAAGCTCACACAGGGCAACAGTGCAATCGGCCCATTGATAATGCGGATTACTGTGGCGAGATTCAGTTTTTTAGGAGAAACTTTTAATGTATAACCACCGCCTTTGCCTTTCTTGCTTTCGAGCATGTCTGCTTTCTTCAGGTCATTAAGAATATGTTCCAAAAATTTTAAAGGAATTTTTTGTTGAATGGAAATCGTTGAAATTTTCACCGGTTCCTTTCCATAGTTTTCCGCAAGGTGCACTAGCGCCTTGAAAGCATACTGGGTTTTTTTTGAAAGCATTTGGCAATTATTTTGATGCAGGTAAAGATAACTGAACAGTTTGCAAAAGTAAAAAATATATCCTACTATTTTAGTAGGATAACATATATTTGCAATTCATTTTTAATAATAAAAATACAAAATCATGAGTTTACAATTAGGCGATACTGCTCCCGATTTTACAGCAGAAACCACCGAGGGGAAAATTAATTTTTACGACTTCCTTGGCGATGGATGGGGAATTTTATTTTCACACCCAGCCGACTTTACACCTGTGTGCACCACCGAACTTGGCAGAACGGCCGCTCTGAAAAAAGAATTCGAAAAGCGCAACACCAAAGTGCTTGCCGTTAGTGTGGATCCGCTGGACCAACACAAAGGATGGACGAAAGACATTAATGAAACCCAAAATTGTAATGTTGATTTCCCTATCATTGCCGACGAAGATAAAACCGTGGCCAATCTGTATGGAATGATCCATCCAAATGCATCAACAACAGCTACCGTGCGTTCATTGTTCATCATCGGGCCGGATAAAAAAATTAAACTGATGATCGTTTATCCTGCGTCAACAGGAAGGAACTTTAATGAAGTTTTGAGAGTGCTGGATTCTTTACAGTTGACTTCCGAATACACAGTATCCACTCCCGCTGACTGGAAACCGGGCGAAGATGTGATCGTGGGTACTTCCATCAGCACTGAAGATGCAAAGAAAAAATTTCCAAAAGGCGTAAGGGAAGTAAAACCTTACCTGCGCTATACTCCACAACCGAATTTGTAAATTACCTGGTTGATATGAATTATATGGATACAGTCTTCGGGCTGTATCCTTTTTTATTACAATAAGTATTGGAAAGTAATTTCTGCTTATCCGCGGTTTTTCTTCAGCTGATTTAAAAGTGCTTTCATGTCTTTGGGCAAGGGCGCTTCCAAATGAAACTTTTCTGAATTTGAGTCCTCAAAATCAAGAGTCGAGGAATGCAAAGCCGGACGACTCATAATTGGCCGCTCTTCAAGCTGGTCCTGGCTCAGCCGATATTTCTTTTTAAAGGAAGATAAAAAAACCGGTTTGCCATCACCATACAATGGATCACAAATGATTGGATGACCTAATGTTTTTGCATGAAGCCTGATCTGGTGGGTGCGGCCACTTTCAATCTCAAATTCCACGAGAGAATAAATCCCATAATCTTCCAAAACTTTGTAATTCGTTACCGAAGGTTTCCCTTTTTTTTGAACGATCATCAGTCCTTTTTTTACCGGATGTTCAGCGATCGGTTCATCGATCGTTCCCTGCTTTTCGTGTAGGCTTCCCCGTACGATCCCAAGGTATTTTTTTTGAATGTTTCTTTTTTCAAATAATTGGGATAAATATTTATGTGCCGCTTCATTTTTTGCGAAAAGAATCAAGCCGCTGGTATCACGATCGAGGCGGTGGACCACGAAAATTTTCCCGTATTGATTATTTAAAGCTTTGTATAATGACAATTGTGTTTCGTCGTGCCGATCAGGAATAGTTAATACGCCGGCATCTTTATTCACAGCAACAATATCTTCATTCTCAAATACAACAGAAAATCCTTTCACTATATTTATTTTTTGGAATGCCTTACCGGTTTGCTCTTTTCAACCTTTGGATTAGCTCCTTTGCCGGTAATATTTTTATTTTTATTGAGGTATTTTAAAGCCCGAACTTCTTTTTCATTCAGGTAACGCCACCTGCCGCGCTCCACATTTTTCTTGGTAAGATTCGCATACATCACACGATCCAATGCTTTCACATCATAACCCAGGTGTTCAAAAATTCTGCGCACGATCCTGTTTCTTCCGCTGTGCAACTCTATCCCGATCACCGAACGATCCTTTGCATCTGCATAAGCAAGAGCATCAGCAAAAATTTCACCGTCTTCGAGTTTGATCCCTGCCAGGATTTTTTCAAAATCCGCTTTGGTCAAAGGTTTATCCAGCTTTACCTCGTAAACTTTTTTTACATTAAAAGATGGATGAGTTAATTGCTGTGTAAGTTCGCCATCATTCGTTAAAAGCAAAACTCCTGAAGTATTTCTGTCCAATCTTCCAACCGGGTAAATCCTCTGATCGGTGGCATTTTTTGTAAGTTGCAAAACGGTTTTCCTGTTTTGCGGATCATCGGTCGTTGTGATATAATCCTTCGGTTTATTCAATAAAATATAAACAAGATTTTTGGTAATGAATAAACGCTTGCCGTTATAAACAACTTCATCTTTTTCCGTCACCTTAAAAGCCGGCTGGGTTATTAATTTTTTATTCACCATCACTTTTCCATCAGCGATCAACTGAACTGCATCGCGGCGGGAAGTGACACCGCAATGAGCGAGGTATTTATTCAAAGGCATTTCCGAAAAATTCGTTTGCTCCTTTACAGTAACCGGACTTTTTACCAAACTTTTTGTTTTGAATTCTTTGCCAGCGGAAGATTTCCCTTTGTCTGGTTTGTTTTCAAACGCCCTGTCCCTGGCTGCACGCTTTTCTTCGTAATATTTTTCTATTTCCGCCGCACGTTTTTTCTTTGCCTGCTTTTTTTCCTGCCTGAATTTTTCCTTTATGGCAGCATTATTTTTTTTGTTGATAAACTTATCGAACGGTTGGTGGCTCATGTAAATTGATTTGCTGTTTTGCAACAGTAATGAAGTAATGGCGCAAAGGTAAATTAAAAACACAGGCGGGAAGGGGATTTACAATTTTATTAAACTTGTTGAATTGTATCATTAAATTTGAACCTACAGGATCAAAATGTATTGCACCATAAAATCCATTCATGAAAAAAGCATTTATTAATTCCACTATTTATACCGGAAATGAAAAAATTGAGGGAAAAGCACTGCTGATCGAAGACGATATAATCAAAGGAATTACAGGAAATGATGAAGTGCCGGCAGATGCTGAAAAAATTGATTGTAAAGGATTGACAATTGCACCCGGCCTGATAGATCTTCAGATCTATGGTGGGGGCGGATATTTATTTTCAAATGCACCTTCGGCTGAAGCTTTGAAAGCGATGACAGAAGCGCTTTTAAAGGTAGGCACAACGGCCTTTTGTCCCACTCTTGCTACCAATTCAATGGAAATTTTTTATGAAGCGATCAAAGTGGTAAAAGAAAATCCCTATCCTGCTGTTTTGGGTTTGCACCTTGAAGGTCCTTACATAAACCCAATAAAAAAAGGAGCTCACATAACTGAACATATTAAAAAGCCTGAAAGAAAGGAAGTCGAGCAATTGTTGAAGGAAGCCAATGGTGTAATAAAGATCATGACGCTTGCACCGGAAATGTGTGATCCGGAAATTATTACTTTATTAAGAGATAACGGAGTTGTCGTTTCTGCCGGCCACAGCAATGCTACTTTTGAAGAAGCATTGAAAGGTTATGAAAGCGGCATTACGACCAACACACATTTGTTTAATGCAATGTCGTCTATCCATCACCGTGGTACAGGATTGCCCGGCGCAATTTATCTTTCCAAAAGCGTTTATGCAAGCATCATTGCGGATGGTATTCATGTCGATTTTAATACACTTAAGATCAGCAAAAAAATTATGGGCGACCGCCTGTTTTTGATCACTGATGCAGTGGAAGAAAATAAAGAAGGCGCTTATGTTCATGTTAAACAAAAAGACCGGTTTACACTGCCCGATGGCACATTATCAGGTTCATTGCTAACTATGCTTTCAGCAGTAAAAAATTGTGTGGAAAAAGCAGACATTCCTTTGGATGAGGGTTTGCGGATGGCAAGTACTTACCCAGCAAAAGTGGCGGGACTTTCAGATCGCGGAAAAATTGAACCAGGCTTGAAAGCCAACCTCACCATTTTTTCAAAAGATTATCAACCACAAATTACTGTTTTCAACGGAAAAATCATTTAAGAATGAAATATGTTTTAATTCTGCTTACAACTGCTTTTATTTTTTCTTTTACCAATCAAAAAGAAAATAATCAATGGATCAGGATCAATTGGCTAGGCTATATACCCAACGGAATAAAAGTGGCGGTTTGGTGCAGCAAAGATGAAGACGGGATTAAAAATTTTCAACTCGTCGATTCAGCAAGTGGAAAAACGGTTTTTAACTCAATAGCCGGAAAATCGTTTGGCGCTTACGGGCCATTTAAAAACAGTTACCGCCTTGATTTCTCTTCCTTTAAAAAACCAGGCGTTTATTTTTTAAAAGCGGGAAATGCGGTCTCACCATCTTTTCGGATTAACAAAGATGTATACAAAGGCACCGCTGATTTTTGTCTTTTTTATTTGCGGCAGCAACAAAGCGGTTTCAATCCTTTTTTGAAAGATTCGTGCCATACGCATGATGGTTATACGATGTATGGCCCAATGCCCGATAGCACGCATATTGACGTAGTTGGCGGCTGGCACGATGCGTCAGATTACCTTCAATATTCAAGCACATCAGCCAACGCTACTTTTCATTTGCTGGCCGCCTACCGCGATTTCCCCAACGTTTTTTCTGATAAAAAAGAGGCGAACGGACTGGATGGAAAAAACGGAATTCCTGATGTGCTGGATGAAGCAAAATGGGGGCTCGACTGGCTCTTAAAAATGCATCCTCGTCCCGACTGGATGTTCAATCAATTAGGTGATGACCGCGATCACCGGGGAATGCGCATTCCTAAAGAAGATACATTTTATGGAAAAGGAATGGAACGGCCGGTTTATTTCATAAATGGTTTGCCACAGCAACGAGGAAAATTCATGAACCACACAACCGGCACCAGTTCTACTGCCGCTAAATTTGCCAGTGCTTTTTCTTTAGGCGCTTCTTTGTTTAAAAATATGAATCCAACTTATGCGAACGACCTCGCTTCTCATGCGCAGACGGCAATAAAATATGCTTTGATAAAACCTGGCGTAACACAAACCGTGTCTGTGGTTTCGCCCTACATTTATGCAGAAGACAACTGGACAGACGATATGGAACTGGCATTTGCGATGCTTGCGAAAGGCGCCGATTCCAAAACTTTACAAAACCATCTTTTGGATTCTTCAATAAAATATTCGCAGGAAGAAAAAGTAACGCCCTGGTTTTATCGCGACACGGCTAATCATTACCAGTATTATCCTTTTATCAATTTAGGTCACTATGAACTCGCCAAAGAATTAAAAGGGGCAGAAAAAGATTCACTTATTAGTTATTACCGCCAGGGAATTGAAGATGTTTGGAAAAGGGCAAAAGAAAATGCATTTTACCGTGGTGTTCCTTTTATCTGGTGCAGCAATAATCTTACAACATCCTTTGCCATTCAATGCATGTGGTACAGGAAATTATCCGGTGACAATTCTTTTGACCAATTTGAACAAGCGAATATCGACTGGCTCTTTGGCTGCAATCCGTGGGGAACGAGCATGGTTTACGGTTTACCTTCATGGGGCGACACTCCGGTTGACCCTCATTCTGCGTTTACGCATATCGGTCATTATCCTATTTATGGCGGAATGGTTGACGGCCCGGTTTATACTTCCATTTACAAAAATTTAATCGGCATAACTTTATATAACAGCGATGAATATGCGCCATTCCAAAGTGACCTTGCAGTTTATCATGATGATTACGGCGATTACAGCAGCAATGAGCCGACAATGGATGGAACTGCATCGTTGGTTTATTTGTTGGCTGCACAGGAAGAGCAATCGGGCGAAAGTTTAAAAGACAAGAACCAACTTTCTTCTCACGGCGGAATTATTCGCGGAGACACTACTTTAAAAAAGATAGCTTTGGTTTCTACCGCTGATAGTTTTGGAGACGGAGGAAAGAAATGGGTAAAGGCTTTGAAAAAAGAAGGCATTCATGCTTCATTTTTCTTCACAGGAAATTTTTACCGGAATCCAAAATTTAAAAGCATTATTAAAAAACTGAAGAAGAATGGCAATTATTTGGGCACCCATTCTGATAAACATTTATTGTATTGCGATTGGACAAAAAGGGACAGTTTGCTCGTTACGAAGCAGCAGCTTATAAGTGACTTAAAAAATGCGTATGCGGAATTATCGAATTGGGGAATCAGTAAAGATGAAGCACATTATTTTTTGCCACCTTATGAATGGTACAATGATTCAATTGCCAAATGGACAAGGGAAATGGGATTAAAATTGGTTGATTTTACGCCCGGAACGTACAGCAATGCCGATTACACTTATCCTGAAATGGGAAAAAGATATTTTGAAAGCGAAGCCATTTTAGATTCCATTCAAAAGTTTGAGCTCAATTCAACAAATGGGTTAAACGGATTTATCCTGTTGGTTCACTTTGGAACAGATCCGAGAAGAACTGACAAATTATATGATCATTTACCGCAATTGATCAGCAGTTTAAAATCGCGTGGATATCAATTCGTAAGGATTGATGAATTGCTTGGTAAAGAAGGATTAGAAAATGAAATTGCCAAACAGTAAAAGAACAAATAAGGCCAATTTATTTTTTACCATAACCCGACTTATAAATCATTTTGGTTACTTCAACAGTCTTTATATTTGAAAGATGAAAACCGTTCAAGTATTGATCAGCGGAAAAGTGCAAGGTGTTTTTTTCAGGGATTCTGCAAGGAAAGTAGCCAATAAATTGGGCGTTACCGGCTGGATAAAAAACCGTCCTGATGAAAAAGTGGAAGCAATGGTTTCCGGGATGGAAAAAGAGGTACAAGCTTTTGTAGAATGGTGCAGATCGGGGCCGGAAAGAGCAGAAGTAGAAGAAGTACTCGTTTCTGAAAAAGAACAAACTCATTTCGAAAGATTTGAAATTGTGAGAAGCTTTTAATTCAAAAATCAATCGTCATTTTTATAACAAATCCATTTTACAATGCACAAAAAGATCAATTTCTTTAAGATGGCAGCTGCACTCATGCTGCTGTTATTTTTTACTTCCTGTTCACAGAAAAAATATTACCTCTTTATCGGCACATACACCAACACGACCAGTAAAGGCATTTATATTTATGATTTTAATTCCGCCACCGGCGAAGCCAAACCAATCTGGAATACCGACAGCGTTACCAATCCTTCTTACCTTACTATTTCCAAAAATCAGAAATTTGTGTATGCAGTAAACGAGACGCATGGCGACAATCCGGGAAGAGTAACGGCTTATTCCTTCGATAAAAAAAATGTAAAATTAAATTTCATCAACACTACCGCTTCAGGTGGTGACGATCCTTGTTTCATTTCAACAACAGCTGACAACAAATGGTTGGCAGTAGCGAATTACACGAGCGGCGCTGCAACATTTTTTCCTATTAATCCGGATGGTTCCGTTCAGCCTTACACACAAATAATTAAAGATTCAATTTACAGCGCTCCCGGCAACAGAGCGCCACATGTTCATGAAACGGTTTGGTCGCCGGATGAAAAATATTTGCTCACACCTGATCTGGGTTTGGACAAATTGATTGTTTATAAATTCAATCCCCACAGCAAAACTCCCCTCACTGTTCCGTCAACGTCCATTGCCCAATCAGCCGACAGCACAGGCCCGAGGCACATTACTTTTTCAAAGGATGGAAAATTTGTTTACCTAATGCATGAAATGGGTGCCAATGTAACCGTTTATTCCTGGAACGATGGGAAGCTTACACAGGTGCAGGACATCGGTACCTTTCCAAAAGGATTTGCCGGAATAAAAGATGGTGCTGAAATTATGATCTCGCCTGACGGAAAATTTTTGTATGCTTCCGACCGTGGCGACCTTAACCTGATCGCTATTTTTTCTATTGATACTTCAACAGGAAAACTGACTTTGAAAGGAACGATCTCTACTGAAGGAAAACATCCGCGCAATTTTATAATTGATCCGACAGGAAATTATTTACTGGCGGCCAACCAGGATTCTGAAAGCATTATCATTTTTAAAAGAGACCAGGAAACGGGAATGTTGACGAACACTGGAAAGCAAATTCACATTCCGCGGCCGGTTTGTTTGCAAATGATCCCTGAGGATTAAAGCATTTTTAAGAAGGATTATAAACAAAAGCTCCGGCATTTCTACCGGAGCTTTTTAATAATTTAATCCTGGGGTTTTCTTGGTTTTTCAGGCTTAAATTTTAAACGAATTTGAGGGTTAGTGTACCTGTTGGTTTTTCTCAAACATTGGATATAAAACGAAGTTGACTGATATTGGATCTAAAATTTGGTTTTTCGGATTATGGCAATAATTTTTCAATGGATATCGTAAGATTAATGTTTGTTGAACATCAATCAACTTCGATAACAAAAATAGAAGCAATGTGTATTTTGGACAATAGCACAATTGCTGATTTTTTATATTAAAGAATTACGGTTGTTATTCGTAAAAATACCGCGAACCGTTTCGAAAAAATACGAATAAGTAAAAGGATTATTCTTATTCCTTACAAAGCCGGCTGATAATTTCATCGCATTCGGGGAAAGAATCCAGGAGTTCCTGTTTATCAGCCAACTCAAAATCTGCAAAATCAAATCCGGGTGCGACCGTACAACCACACAAACTAAAATCCGTTCCCTTGGCCGGTTCTGCGGCAAACCAAGAAGAAGAAGGAACGACAAATTGAAAAGTTTCTCCAACATAAATATTGGATCCAAGCTTTATACAGTAATATTTACCCGCAGGTTCGAGTACATGAAGCAGTAATGTATCCCCGGAATAAAAATGCCAGCATTCATCACTTTTTATTCGGTGAAAGAGAGAACGTTCGCCCTGGCGTAGTAAATAATAAATAGCAGTCGAAAAATTTCTTTCTCCAGCAAACCGCGATGGTAATGCTTCTGCTGCAATGGTTTCTGATGCCCGGTAATACTCTTTGAAAAACCCACCTTCAGGATGAGGCTCAAGTTGCAGGTGGCTAATTAAATAATTCGCATTCATCTTAAACTGATTGAGGAACGGTATGCCTCAAAAACCTCAAGTTACTAAAATTTTACGCACTTGCTTCGTAATAGTGGAAATCATTTCACAGAATTTACAATTTACAGTCTAAGGTTTATTGGCACGAAAATTTGGATGGATAAAGTGGAAAATTGATTTCTTGTCTTGTGATAAATGAGTGAAAAAAACGAGAATGACTTGATTTTATATAAGCAAAAAGGGAGCATTAAGAAATTAATTTACCAAAGGTAGCCCTTGCGAGGGCTACGTTTTTTTAATTGAATACGCATTGCTTCATGGAACTTTCAACTATCATCAAAAACAAAATTTGCAGTGAGGGGCCACTTTCATTTCATGATTTTATGGATATGGCGCTTTATTATCCCAAACTCGGATATTACAATTCGGAAAAGAATAAAATTGGTATGGATGGTGATTATTATACCAGCCCTGTATTGAGTGCTCTTTTTGGTCAATTGATTTGCAGGCAGATTGAAGAGATGTGGTTGTTGCTTGATAAAAAACCTTTTACCATTGTGGAATATGGAGCGGGCACCGGCGCTCTTTGTTGCGATATTTTAAAGCACCTTGAAAATAACAAAACTCTTTTTCGTGATCTTAAATATTGCATCATTGAAAAAAGTGAATCAATGAAAAAGTGCCAGCAGGAGATGCTTCCTTCAAAAGTCTCGTGGCACGATTCGATTGAAGAAGTGGCGCCTGTAACCGGCTGTATTCTTTCCAATGAAGTGCTTGATAATTTTCCGGTTCACAGGGTGATGATGAAAAATGAACTAATGGAAGTTTTTGTGGATTACAAAAATGGTTTTGAAGAATTGCTTCGTCCTGCCGACGAAAAACTGACCAGTTATTTTCGGGAGCAAAATATAGAATTGCCGGAAAATTATTCTACTGAAATAAACCTCGACGCTATCGACTGGATAAAAGATATCGCTTCAAACCTGGCAGCCGGCTTTGTAGTTACTATTGACTATGGCTTCTCGAGCAATGAACTCTATGATGCAAAAAGGAATTCGGGTACGCTTATCTGTTATAAAGGCCATTGCGTCAATGATTCTCTTTATTCTGATATAGGCGAACAAGATATTACCGCTCATGTGAACTTCTCTGCTTTGCATCAATGGGGTAAAAAATATAATTTGGAATGTACAGGATTCACTACACAAGCCAATTTTCTTCGTTCACTGGGATTGATGAATCACCTGAGGAAGATGGAACTTGAAAAAGGCAATATTGATTTTATTATCCAGATACAAAAACTGCTAATGGACATGGGGAATAAATTCAAAGTGCTCATACAACAAAAAAGAGTAAAAAGCCGCAGGCTCACAGGTGTGCAATTTGCAATGCCTTTGTCCTGAATTTTGTTTAAAAATCTGACGGAAAAGTTTCGGGCACTTTCCTCCTATCCACATGCAATGCCAGCGGATGCAAAGCTTTTGATTCATCGATATAGATCAATGCATCGTAGCGCTGCGGAAGCAGTGAAGGCACATAATTGCCATATTTTTCCATTGACGGATCATAAACAACTCCTATTGCACGGTGGCTCATTCTTTCAAAATATTCTTCCGGAATTTCATCACTAAAAAGGAGGTAACGGTTTTTGTCACTTTGCTGGTGAAGGCGATATTCCACGCTTCCTTTTTGTGCTTCAGGAACATCCATTACTTCCATTGGAGCGCCCCACTCCTCTCCTGCAATTACGCTGCCGCGATAAGTGGCAAATCCTGCCAAATACACATTTTCTTCGCCATATTCTTCTCTTGCCAGTTCGCCGATGTTAACCATTCCTGCTCTTGACATGCCGGTTGCTCTTGCATCGCCGATGTGTGTGTTGTGTTCCCAGACAATTCCCTTTGCATTTTTTCCATGAAACTTCATCAGGCGGTCGAGTGTTTCCATCATGTGGCGGTCACGCACGTTCCAGCTTTCATTGTCAAAACCAATCATGCTCCGGTAATATTTTTCTGCATTCACGGCGATCAATGCATTTTGCTCGGTGTTGAAACCTGCTTCTCTGTCGCCATCCATGAACTGTGCTTTTAATCTTATTTCTTTCAAAAGTGCCAGCACTTCTTCACTACAACCTGCTTCACGCAAAGTATAACGCGCATATTGCTGTTCATTTTCCTGGAAAGGCTCAAAGCACTGAATGGCTTTTTTTACTGAACCGGCGGTAGTAGGATCTTCAGTTTCCAGGTAACTCATCATCGCCTTCATGCTGTCCCAAAGACTATAAACATCCAAACCATAGAAGCCCACTTTTTTATCAATTGCCAGTGGTGCATTGTGTTCACGCATCCATTCGGCAAGCCCGGCTACTTCCCAATTTCCCCACATCCAGCTAGGCCATCGGTCAAATTTTTTCAAAACATTTTCAATATCATCCCCGGCATCTTTGTATCCTTTTACAAAACGGTTGATTGCATAACAATCGGGCCAGTCGCCTTCAACCGCAATAAAATTAAACTCCTTCTCCTCGATTAACCTGCGTGAAATGGCGGCGCGCCATGTATAAAATTCATGTGTACCATGCGAAGCCTCGCCAAGCATAACTATCTTACGATCTCCGATATCATTGATAAGCGCGTCCAGATCTTTTGAGTTATTTAATGGAAACATATCCTTCGATTTTTTGGTTTAAAAGCCACAATTTGTTTGCCAGAGGAAACCAAAACCAATCCGGTTATAAAATAAAATTATGTATTAAAGGTTTGTTTACTACTGATAATAATCAGCTACAGTTATGATTTTTTCTATAAATTTCATTTACCTTTTAATCAAAAAAACGTGAACCGCGCACATTGGATATTGGTTGCATTCTGGATTGCTTATTATTCCCTGCACAGCCTCCTTGCAGCTACTTCAGTTAAAGATTGGTTTCGAAATAAGATGGGAAAAACTTACCGTTATTACCGGCTGAGTTATACCATTTTTGCTACTATAACACTGCTGGCTTTGTTGGCATATCAATATTCCTTTTTTAGTCCCGAGCTCATCCATTCCACTGCATTGAAATATATATCCGTAATCCTTCTTGTTTTGCCAGGCATGGTGATCATGGCAATTTCTGTTGGTAAATATTTTTTACTCTTGAGTGGAATTCGTTCGCTTTACAGTTCGGTTGTTACACCGGAATTAAAAGTGAATGGTATTCACCGGTATGTTCGCCACCCTTTGTATTCGGGAACAATACTTTTTGTGACCGGTTTGTTTTTCATATTTCCCACTTTAAACAACCTGATTGCTGTTGTCTTATTGATCGCATATGTTTTGGTTGGACTCATTTTCGAAGAAAGAAAATTGATTAAGGAATTCGGTAAAGCCTACATACAATACCGTTCCAAAGTTCCCAAATTAATTCCTTCCTTCAGAGGCAGGAAAGCATAAAAATCAAACGGGAGTATCTTTGCAATATGAAATTCCAGGTGGGCGATACGGTATTGGTTCTTCATTCGCAGGAAGAAGGTGAAGTAGTGGAGATCATCAATAAAGAATTGGTGTTGGTGGATGTGAAAGGCGTTCGATTTCCTGCTTACGCCGACCAACTCGATTTTCCTTATTTCAAGAGATTTACGGAAAAAAGGAAAGTGATTCCCAAAAAAGAAAAAGTGTATGTTGACAACCTGAAGAAGGAAGCAGTTTCGGAAAAATACAATGTAGCTACCGGTGTATGGCTCACTTTCCTGCCGGTATTTGACAAAGATATTTTCGATGATGATCTGGTTGAAAAGTTCAGGCTGTACCTGCTGAATCAAACCCCTGATCCTCTTCATTTTTCTTACTCAGTAACTTTTAAGGGTACCGAAGATTTTCATATAAGCAACCGGGTTTTGCCTTTCAACGAATTTTATTTGCATGATATTCCTTTTGAAGAAATGAATGATGCGCCGCGATTTGAATTTGAATTTTCATTGGCAGAGCCCAACAAAAAAAAGGCGGATCATTATGAGACTTTTCTGAAAATAAAAGCAAGGCAATTGTTCAAAAAGATCGAAGAAATGAGGATGAAGAATGAACCTACTTTTTCTTTCCAGTTGTTTGAACTGTACCCGGATAAGCCTACTAATATTTTTCCTGATTATGTACCTAAATCTTCTTATGATATATCTGTTGCGCGGCAAAAACTAGAACCTGCACGGTCGGTAATCGATCTTCACATTGAAAAGATAACTGACAACTGGCGCGGTCTCAGCAACTTTGAGATACTCACCATGCAGTTAGATTATTTTGAAAAATATTACCAGTTGGCGATTGCGCATCACCAGCCCAACCTGGTCGTTATTCATGGGGTTGGAAAGGGCAAGTTGCGCGACGAGATCCATGAGATACTGAAGATGAAAAAAGAAGTCAAAAGTTTTGCCAACCAGTACCATGAAAACTTTGGTTATGGCGCCACGGAAATCTTTTTCCAGTATTAATTTCCCTTTAAATCATTTTTATAAAATCGTAACTTAGCAGACGCTGCAAACCGGGTTATCGTTCCGATTTAGATCGGGAAGGAAAGTCCGGACAGTAAAGAGCGACACACCGGTTAACAGCCGGTCCCGGCCCTGGTCGGGAAGAGAGTGCCACAGAAAATTACCACCTTCCCGATAGTCATCGGGACGGAAAGGGTGAAAACGTGAGGTAAGAGCTCACGTCGCGGCCCGGTAACGGGACGCGGGGGTAAACCTTGTGTACTGCAATGCCACGTAAATCCTGTTATACCGGCAACGGTATGGTAAGTGGCTCGCTTACATTTCCGCTTTCGCGGAATAACGGGAAGGGTAGGCAGCATAGATTGTTGCAGTAATGCAACAACAAGATAAATGATAACCATTCGCCGCCAGGCGAAGCACAGAATCCGGCTTACAGGTTTGCAGTTATTGAAATGAAAGGCAGTCGTCGCGGCTGCCTTTTTTTAATTTGAAAATGTGAAAATATGAAAATGTGAAAATGGATGCCGGAGCATTTGTCATGGCTGTTCAAAGTTCCTATTTTGCTTGCGCAAAAGCAATTTGCGCAAGAAGACACGAAAGCCACGAAGGAGCACAAAGAAATTCACTTCAAAATTTCCAGGTTTAAAGGAATCTCATTATCTAAAAGGACCTTTTTCTCTCTCCTACTAATTTGCCTGTTCCTTTTTCAGATCGAGGTTCATATTATATCCCTGAACACCAAAATGCAAGGTTATCGTTTCGCCATTAATGTGGCCGGTTATATGCGTCATATTTCCCTGGATGGGCACATCAAAAGAAAGTGAATCGCCATTGACTTTTCCGTTACTGATGTCAGAAACAGAACCATCAGGATGGGTATCCTTGCCGGTAAGGCTGTCGCCCTGTACTTTAAAATCATAAGCTACTTTGTACTGATCCATTACGGTTCCGGTCCAGTGGCCGTTGATGTCCTGCGCTGAAGCAGCGGCAAGGAAAACAAAAGTAGCAAGCATGAAAAGCAGGAATTTCTTTTTCATAAATAGTAATTGTTTTTTGAAATTTTGGTGAGGAGTCGAAACGATATTAAAATTAAGAATATTTGGTGAGAGTAATGTGAAAATTGGAAAATGTGAAAATGTGAAAATGCTTGTCGCGGTTTTCGTTGATACTGTTTAGGATTTTTTTGCTTTCGCAAAAAGGTTTTGCAAGCGAAGACAGAAAGTCACGAAGGATTGTGAAAGTCCTCATCCCAACACTTCTCCAAAGGAGAAGGACGTGCTCTGTATTTAGTTCGTCAATCCATTTTGGTTTTTATTCCAATGCGAACATGAACAATAAAAAAATTTTCATCTTTTCTTCGTTTACTCATTACAGTTAGCCGGAGTGGTTTGTTTTGCTGCCGCAAAAAGTCCTTGCACACAAAGACACGAAGGGCACGAAGGAGCACAAAGAAATCTTTCTTTTCAGCGAACTATTGTCTTTTTACCATGTTGATTACTGAAATTTCTTCGTGGCTCTTTGTGTCCCGGAGTCTTTGTGGTTCCTTCTTTAAGGAATCTTTATTAAATAAAAAAACTCCCGCTTTTTACGGGAGCTTAATTTTTTAATCCTGTGGGTCAGTTTTTAAAAGGATCGATTGTAAGGCTGGTTTAAGGCCTGATTTTCATCGGATAATTAATTTTTCTACAGGTATTGGCGTATTTTTCTAATGATATTGGGTTAAAAAGAAAAGAAGTTGACTGATATCAGATTTTGATTTGGATTTTCGTGGATAATGGTCCGGGGATTACCGGTAAGATTTTCAGTGGATGTTGGATCAATGATTAATGTTTCTTGAACATCAATCAACTTCTGAGAACAAAGATAGCCCGCTCCACTACCCTGCACAAGCGCAAGTTTGACTGTTTTTGCTGTTATTGAATTTACGGTGAGTATCGTAGAATTACCAGGCAATCATAGCGTAGTGCTACGAACAGGATGGAGTAAAAAAGCAAATAATGGAATCCTTTAGCTCTTTTCCAATACTTGATTACCACTTCCTTAACCCAAAAAATGCATTCTTTCGAGGTAAGGAATAAATCTTTTGTCCGTTCGGAAAAAGGAAAAAAGTTGGGAAATACCTATCCAGGTCAATACGTTGTCATGCTGCTCAAAGGCTTTCTCCGTATAATGAATGGCCTTATCGAATTCTTTATAAGTATAGGCAATCATCGCCAAAACAGTTCCTGAGATATATTCTTTTTCGGAACGACTTATCAGTTCGTCCGCAATACTTTTTGCCGCAGTTTCATCTCCCGTTTTAGTATATAAATAAAACAATTGCGCCAGCGGATATTGGTGTCTGCCTGAAAGTTCGAGCGATCTCTTTAATGCCTCTTCCGCTTCTTTAATTTGATTTAAACCGAGGTAACTCATTCCCATACTGCTGTAGGCCAGGAAGGAACCGGCATCCAACTCTACGGCCATTTTAGCCGCTTCAAGTGCCTCTTTATACAGTCCATAATTATAGTTGACGAAAGCAAGCAGGTGATGCGAATGCGACACCAGCGGCTCCAATTCAATTGCGTAGCGTGCTTCCCTGACTGCGCCGCTGCAATCTCTTTCTATCCAACACAAATATTGGCTGTACCAATAATGAGCAGGTGCATAGCGCGGATTCATTTCAAATATTTTTTCGAACTGCTTACGCGCTTCTATCCAATTCCAATTATAAAACATCGATACAAAAGCCAAAACCGAGTAAGGCTCTACTCTCCCGGGATCTTCCCTGATCGCTTTTTGTGCGGCATCCAATGCCTTTGGAATCGCTTCATCCGGTGGCAACATTGAATAGAAGGCCAGCAAAGCATAGGTATCGGCAATACCTGCATGAGCCAATGCGAAATGTTCGTCCAATATGGTAGCCTGAATAAAACAGGTAAGCCCCTGCTGCAAACCCTTTCCCCTTTTGTTCCAGAAAAACCTGCCTTTCAAATATAAATCGTAGGCTGATTGATTTTTTGTTGGCGTTTTATAGAGTGAACGTTTTTCCTGGTGCAATAAAGTGACTTTTAATTTTTCGGTGATGGCGGTGGCAATCTCGTCCTGGATGGCAAAGATGTCGTCCATATCCCTATCGAACTTTTCGGACCAAAGATGAAATCCATTCTTTGCATTGATCAGGCGCGCAGAAATACGGACACGTTTATCCTGTTTCCTTACGCTGCCTTCAAGAATGGTATCGACATGCAGTTTATTTCCTACTTCAGAAGGATCAATATCTTTACCTTTGAACTGGAAAGAGGAAGAACGGCCTGCCACCTTGAGGTCTTTTAATTGCGAAAGTGAACCCAGGATCTCTTCCGCAATTCCATCACTGAAATATTCCTGTGAAGGATCATTGCTCAGGTTAACAAAAGGCAAAACGGCAATTGATTTTTCAGATGCTTTTGGATATGCTTTTTCTCCTTTTCCTTTCAGGTAATTGGCATCAGGAACAATAAGGCCAGGATTACTGATGCAAAAGATCTCCATATTGTCCTTCACATTCTTGAAGTGAAAAAATCCCAGGGAACGTGTTTCTATCTCCTTTTTATTTTTTACATCATCATAAACTTTTGCGGAAATAAAAATACTACCAGGAACGGCAAATGATTCCAGCCGTGAAGCGACATTGACGCCATCGCCATAGATGTTGTTGTTATCAAAAATGACATCGCCGGTGTGAATACCGATCCTCAAAGGCACTACCGGTTCAGTTTGCATTTGCTTTTGAATTGATATGGCAGCATTGACACATTCTGTTGTACTTGAGAAACTGCAAAGAACGCCGTCGCCTTTAAACTCGATGATTTGACCATTATGTTTCGCGGCTTCCTCATTGAACGCCTGCTCCAGCTTTTTACGGCTGTTCATGGCCAATAATTCATCCTCCTGCATCATAGCAGTAAATCCGGTAATGTCGGCAAACAATATCGCTACTAACTGGCGGGGATTTCGCATTACACAAATTATAATTTTCTCTTTAGCAAGATAGTTGAATTATGAATGTGAAAATGGGACAGCCGAGAATTTGAAAATGTGAAAATGTGCAAATGAATCCTGATGCTTTTGTTACAGGTGTCTAATGTTTTGTTTTGCTGACGCAAAATTAGTTCGCCACGAAGACAGGAAAGACAGGAAGGCACACTAAGAAAAGAGCCAACGTTTATTGAAAAAAGACACATTAAAGTTCTTTACTTGTGACCGTTAGAACGTCAGTACAAAAGATTTAAAATTGTTATTATCCAAATCTCCTTATTATAAAAAAGGAACCAGTCTTCATCTGAAAACAGTTCCCTTTTTAAACCACCCAGCTCTCATTTACTTAACGAATGTGGAGCTGATTACACCCCTGAGGAAATCAATAACTTCACGGTAAATGTATTCTCACGATCAGTACCGGTATTTTATTTAGTACCAGGTAATTTTGCTTCATCATATAACTATTTTGATTGCCAATAGAAATATCAGCAGCTATTTTTTTATAGTGAGAAGCACTTATAAAAAAAGGTATGCTGGCAAGATCTGCTACTACTCCCCCAAGCATAAGGAAGGCATATGTGCTACTTGCACCGTCATCTTCACAAAATATACAGAAGGTTTGGTTGAATCCAATCGCACCCCCGATTACAGCTGCCGTGCCGGCCCCCAACAGAACCCACGCCACTGTCTTTTTATCTTTACTTTTTTGAAGATAATAATCTTTGTCTTTTACTTCCATTGTTTTTTGCTGACAGAATGAAGTTGCCATAAGGGATGCCAGCATCAATGATAAAATCACCTTTTTCATAACCTGCACTTTGGTTGCTTTGTAAACCATTTTTGGGAATTGGTTTACCAATTAAATTCAATATTAAAAATAGGAAGTCAGAGACAACTATTTTGATAACTACCGTTAGGGAAAAGAATGATTTATATCAGTGGGGGCAAATCTAAAAATGTGAAAATTTGATAATGTGAAAATATGAAAATGAAAGCAAGTGCATTCTTTGGTTCTGTTTGAAAATATTTTTTGCTGGTTGTTTTTTTTTACTGGTTACTGTTAAGTAAAAGGAAGGCATACTACTTATTTTATAATATAAACCATTCCTTTTATCACCTGGGTATTATTCTTCAAATCAACCAGGTAAACATAAGCACCAGCATCCTGGGGCATGCCATTGAATGTTCCATCCCACCAAATGTTTTTGCCATTGTTGTCAAAAACCTTTTGGCCATACCTGTTGTACACCTGCACTTCTGCGCCCGGAAATGCCTGCAGCGGCTCAATTACCCATCTATCGTTTATGCCATCACCGTTAGGTGTAAACGCATTTGGAATATACAATTGCTGGTACACTTTCACCAAAACACTATCTCTTGCAGTTTGGCAGCCTTTATTCGAAAAAACATTCAATACATAAATCTGGTTGGTGGAAGGATTTACCACGGGATTAAGCGAAGAACTTCCGGAAATATTAACCGGAGGCGTCCATAAATAATTTACATCCGTGCCGCCTACAGCACCTTGAAGTGAAGCCGATTGTCCTTTAATGATCACCTTATCCTGCCCTGCATCCGCGACAGGATTTTTATTTACAGTAATGACCAGTGAATCTGAGACAATACATTGATCATGGGCAGCCTGGAGCGTGTACACGGTTGTTTCCGAAGGTGAGGCTACCGGGTTGGGAATTGAAGGATCAGAGAGTCCGGTGGGTGGCAACCATTGATAAGAAGTAATAAAACTACTACCCGTGCTTTGCAACTGAACCGAACTACCTTCACAAATCTCCCGGTCATTTCCGGCGTTGATTTCAGGAGGCGTAGTTAGAGTAGCCATAGCAGAATCGCTACTGGAGCAGCCTTTGTCAGACGTGGCAGTTACGTAATATTCGCCATTGTTAGTTTCTGAAGCAACAGGAATAAATGGATTTTGTTCAGTACTTGAAAAGCCTGCCGGCCCAGTCCACGAAAACAGGTAACCTTCACTGGCTTTCAAAAACATTGTATCTCCGAGACAGTGCCCCACAGTTGAGGCATTTATGACCGGATATTTATTTACGCCTACAGCCACCACATTTGAATAAATGGAACACGACGACACACCCAGATTTTGCCTTTGGGAAACCGCCAGCCTATACAGGTATCTACCAATGGCATTTGTCGCAGGTCTTCTATAAACAGAATTTGTGGCGCCACTGATATTTGTAAAATTATTGCCTCCATTTGAGCTTTCCTGCCACTGGTAAGCAGGATCAGAATAGCCTGCAGAAACATCTGCATGAATAGTAAAAACTGATGTATCGCCGGTGCAAACATCCACCGAATCGCCTGAACCGTTGATAGCGGCAGACACTAACGGACCGCATGCACGAAAAGTTATGTCATCAAGTGCAATATCATTGCCACAGCCTCCCGGTGCATTATTGGTCATTCTCAAAACGACGGAACTGATATCCACTGTTGTGGCAAAAAAGAAACCATATTGTTTCCATCCCTGGTTTTGAGGAATGTCGCCGGTGGAATAAGATTTCAAAACCGTTCCGGAAGGCGTTTCGATACTAAATGTAATATTTGGTTTTATGGCGTTGCCACTGCAGGCAAAAGAGGCAGTCAAATTGTAGATCCACGCTGCAAATTCATAAGTTGTATTCGGGCATAAGCCATCCACCTGTTTTACAAAAAAATCCCCGGGATTATAAGAAGCATTCACGACCATCATGTATCCTTTTGAACCATCGCCAGGAGTATGATCGCCGGTAGAGAACCATGTATCGCCAAAACAATTGCCAACAGAATTGGAAACCGTGTAGTATCCATCATTCGGGCAACCGTCGCTCACATAAGGATAACTTGTAGAAGCACCGAGGGAGGCGCCGGGATTATTGCCTGAGCCAAATGTAATATTCACGACCGGGTCGCCGAGGCTTCCCTTACAAAGTTGCGCGCATATTTTATCGGGTAAAATAAAAGATACAAGCAATGTACACGCTAAAAGTTTATTTAGACTTCTCATCAGAAATCAAGCGGTTATTTAATCCCTTACGGATGCAGTACAAAGATACCGCCACCGGGAATGTGAAAATTCGAAAATGTGATAATTGGATAATGAGGAATTTCTTTGTTTCCGCGGTTTTCCGGGTTCCATCTTTATTGAATACAAAAAAGCTCCCGCTTTTAACGGGAGCTTAATTTTTTAATCCTGTGGGTCAGTTTTTAAAAGGATAGATTTTAAGGCGCATTCAATGCCTGGCTTTCATTGGATAATTGTTTTCCAGAGGTATTGGCGTATTTTTCTAATGATATTGGGTTAAAAAGAAAAGAAGTTGACTGACATCAGATTTTGATTTGGATTTTCGTGGATAATGGTCCGGGGATTACCGGTAAGATTTTCAGTGGATGTTGGATCAATGATTAATGTTTGGTCAAACATCAATCAACTTCTGAGAACAAAGATAGGCCGCATCACTACCCCAGGCAAGCGCAAGTTTGACTGTTTTTGCTGCTATTGAAATTACGGTGTGAATCGTAACTTTACGATAGCAATAGTTAGTAGTTGTACCTCTTTCATACACTATCCATACACTATCCATACTTCATCCATACTTGATCTATACACCATCTATTCCCCAAATTAAAACCCGGGGCTATTGTCTTATACTGAAAAAACTTTACAGTTTAGATGGTAATCCTGTATGAGCTTTACAGTAATTAGGAATAATCCTGATCAGGCTTTACAGTATTGGCAATAATATTGAATAAGCTTTCCTGAAGTGTTTGCTTTTGCTTTCGCAAAAGTTTTTTGCGCACGAAGACACAAAGAACACGAAGGTGGATGAAGGAAAAGGGTTAGGCATTTTAAATTACTGATAAAAATTAAGGGTTTTAATTTCGTTTATTGTAGATCTTTAGTATGATCAACTGGCTTTCCAGAAGCACCTGAACCAGGTGAAGGCTCAAAGGGATAAAAATAAAATATCGAATATCGAACAAGAATAATGAATATCGAAGTTCAAAGAGGGTGGGAAGCTGCGCTTGTCTTATTACTTTGACTTTCACAAAGATCAGCTCAAAAGGTTTATTAATGCCCGGCAAGTGACGCCCGAAGATACCTACCGCAAGTTCTGCCCATGTTAGAAGAAAAGCAAGCAAAACCACTTCACAAACGATACAGTAAGCCTGTGGAAAACTGTAAAGCCACCATCACGATGAAGTCGGTACGGTCCAAGTTCACTTCATTGGTAAACTGCCTGGCAGTTAATGGAATGAGTAATAAACCTGCAACTGAAAGGATTATTGCCGCAAGTCTTTTGTTTTGTCTAAGCGTGATCATTTGAATTTATTTTTAGTGATGAATGAATGAATGTTAATTTTCTATTCCAATTCTTTAAGAGCGGAAGCATCCGCAAGGTTCCAGGAGAGCCAGGAATACTGTTTTTCCTTTGATATAAATTGCTCTTTACGGTAATTAAAATATTCTAACGGACTGTGATAGTCATTATTAAAAAAGTAATGAATGTTGGTGAGTGAAGCATTTTGGAAAACCTCTTCATTTTCCTGCAGAACCGGTAAAGCCTCATCTGAAAGGGACAATAAAAAATGAACATCTGGTTTGATAGTTGCTTTGTGCTGAAGATTGTATTTGGCGATGGCAACATCCCAATTAACACAAGACGAAACGACCAATAAAACGAGGGCCACCCATCCATTCGTCCGGAGAAGGTAGAAAACCGTTTTCTTAAGATGGATCTTTAGAAGAATAGTGACGAGGCCTGCCAAAACCATTGCAAGAAAAAACAAAAGACCGATCCGTTTGTAGGCAAGACCAAGGCTGGAAATGTAATAATAATCGCGGCAGAAAACGGAGGCCACTAAAAATGTATTTTGGAGGATCCAGAGGTAAGCGCCATATTTCAGCCATTTGTCTTGTTTGTAAAAATTAATATTACCGCGGAAAAAGAACAGCAAAACGAGCATGGCCAGGATTATTGACAAAATCAGCAACCCTGCTCCTTCATGTACATAAGCGGACAGTTTTGTATTTGAATTCAGGCCAATTCCCAGCCACACATATCTTATATCAAGCACATTAATTACCAGCAACAAAATATTCAAAAGGATGATACTTACCGTACCAATTCTGTATTCATTTTTTAATGCGAGGTTTCCTGTTGCTGTCTTACCTAGTATCAATTGCAACAAATCTGCAAAAGCGGTTTCCCTCCATTTTTTGAACCGGTTCTTTTTGCGCGTAAGAGTGTTATGGAAATTCATATCCTTTTCAGAAAACCAGCAAATACCACTCCTGATCAAAATGCCGGACACGATAAAAATCCCAAGAAAGAAAAAGGCGACCCTGTCAAAAGAAAACCAGGAAAAGATGTTGGTCAACCAATTGACAATTGCATCCAACGCATCGGAAAACATATTTGAGAAAACAACATTGGCAGAAGCATAGATCGCAAAAAACACAGAAAGAATAGCAATTGGAATGATAAACAACCTGATTCGTCTAATCCAACCGGAAATACGAATCCTGTTGCCACTCATATTTCCTAATTCAATAAGAAAGTTTGACACTGCCGAAATGTAATTACTGATAATGGAACCTCCGGCAAAAAAAACAGACTGGTGGGCAAATTCTGAGAATGCCACGAAAAGCGCCAGGGTGACAGCAAAGGCCACCTTGCTCAAAACCGTGTTTTGGATAATGATAAGGGCAAGAGTCGCCGTTTGGGCTGCCAGCAACCACAGGCTGATCCTGTTTTTGCGGGTTTCAGGGTACAAAACAAAAACGGCTGTACCAACAAAGGCGTCAAAGATCACCGCATTGACGCCAATCTTTTCGTTCCAGAAAAGGATGTTGAAAATAAAGGCACCAGTGAGAACAAGTAAGAGTTTTGAAGAACCACGTTTCATTGACTTTCTATTTTAGATTTTTGAAATATTTAAAATGCAGCATTATGCTGCCAAGGCATGAAAAAGTAATAAGCAGTACCAACGCAATTGCATAATTTTTTACCTCGGCAAAAAGAAGATGGTACCCGCAGGCAGCTGTGATGGCTGACAATATGAAACCACTGCTTAGTGCAGAACGAAACAGGTCACGGTCTCTTTTATGCCGGGCTGCGCTGAACAGCAAAAACAGCCAAAAAATAAAAAAACCGGGAATGGAGAATACAAGGGAAAGAATGCCGACGATTATAAAATTTCCTGTCATCAGATCATATTCCTGTTTTATAATTGAAATGGCAGTCCCTGTCAACACCCCGTTTATAGAGGCAGTGAGCAGCCAAATGGTAAAAGTTCGGAACATCAATTTTAAATAGATACTCATCTGCAATTTTTTAAAGCGCTTAGCTTGCTGTCTACCTTTATTTTAAAAGTACTTTGCATTTCAAAGTATGTTTGCAAAAAAAATCAGGAAATATTTTTAATTATTTTTTCCAATGCTTCAATGTGCTTTTTGAAGGCCTTTTCTCCTGTTTTTGTAAGCCGGTAACTGGTATTTGTTTTTCTCCCGATAAAGCCTTTATGCACCGCAACGAACTTCAAATCTTCCAAAGCTTTCAGGTGCGAAGCGAGGTTGCCATCTGTAACGTCGATCAGTTCTTTGAGTGTATTGAAATTCACTTCTTCATTTACCATTAATGCACTCATTATGCCCAGGCGAACCCGGCTGTCAAATGTTTTATTTAAATTTTCAATAAGATTGCTCATTAATAAACCAAGTTTAAAAGGTTACCCTTTCATATTTTCTCCACATAATAA
Organism: Ginsengibacter sp.; assembly: GCA_051960475.1. Taxonomy (GTDB): domain Bacteria; phylum Bacteroidota; class Bacteroidia; order Chitinophagales; family Chitinophagaceae; genus Ginsengibacter. The sequence continues at coordinate 5,917 of JBQCEG010000075.1, read as the reverse complement.
TGCCATAAATAATGTGAAGCAAGCCAAAGCCAATTGTCCAGAAAATGAGGCCGTGTGCCGGAACCCATAAATTGATAATCGCCAATATCAATTCGCAATAACCAAGGTACCTCACTTCACCGAGTGTGTATTTTGAAGCATTCACCAATGCCAGGCCATAAAACAGCAGACAACCCGGAGCGATCAGCGAAACATATTGTAACTGCAATAAGCGCAAAAGCAGGAATGCGCCGACAACAAGGGGAATCGCAAGGTTAAACACCAACCGGTAAGTGGTCGCGCTCCAGATCGATACACCGTTTCTTTTGCTTCGCAGGTAAGTAAAAACAAAACCGGATGCCAATGCCAGGATTATTACGACTGCGGCAACCACCACCAGCTCAGTCACCAATTCCTGGTAGCTGATACCGACTTCGTACCTGAAGTCTGAAATCATTTTAGCGGCAAGCAGGGCTCCAAAAATAGCGACAGCTCCGGCTGAAATTCCGCTTAACCCGCTAAGGCTGATGAAGCGGCTGCTCTTTTCCATCATTTGCTTGATGTGTTGCAATTCTTCCAGTGATTGTTGTTGCTCATTCATAAAAAGTGCTTTGAATTACAAAGTAAAAGTATATTTTTCATATTTGCAATATCTATTGAAAAAAAAATAATGCTAGCGTTTTATTGCGTAAGGTTGCTTTTGCTTTCGCAAAAGATTTTTGCGCACAAAGGCACAAAAGGCACGAAGGGGCACAAAGGATCAGGCTTTGATATTTTAAATTACTGATAAAAAAAATTAAGGGTTTTAATTTCGTTTATTGTAGATCTTTAGTATGATCAACTTTCTTTCCAGAAGCACCTGAACCAGGTGAAGGCTCAAAGGGATAAAAATAAAATATAGAATATCGAACAAGAATAATGAATGTTGAAGACAGGGTAATTCAAAAATGTGAAAATGTGAAAATGTAAAAAATGAGTAATACCACTTCAAACGGGCCGGAGCTTTGCTTCGCAAAAAGTTTTTGGGCACAAAGACACGAAAGGCACGAAGGGCACAAAGAGACAAATTGTATTATGTTGAGCGTTTAATATTCAGAGTTCGGGCATTGTCAAAGAAGGTTTAAAAGATGTGCTTCGTAGGCTACTTTTACGACCTCATCCCAACCCTTCTCCAAAGGAGAAGGACGTTCTCTGTTTTGGTCTTCAAATCATTTTGATTATCTTTCTCTTACAGGACTTTGCAGTCATTCATTTTTTGATTTATTCATCACTTCCAGCGGAAGCCACACTTTTACATCACCGCCGGTTTGACTGGCATCTGCGAACGGAACCATTACCAATTGTTGATCTTTTGTATTTGAATTGCCTTTTATTATATTCACCTTGTAGGCTTGATTACCGATCCATTGCCGTGGTAGCAATGTCACGTCACTTTTATTGGCGGGCATTTCCACTGAAAGTTTTTGAGCTGATCCCAAATCGAATTTTTTAAGCAAATCACCGTTTAATGAATTATCAAATGCCAACACCTGCGGACCTCTTTGAAATGCCAGCTGACCCGGATAATTTTTTCCACCACTTAATATCCGAACGGGAATATTAAAAGTAACTTTTATTTTATCGCCTGTTTTCCAAATCCGTTTGATCACTAAATATTCATCTGCGGCGCCTTTGTATTTCTGACCTCCTACTTCAGCCGTGAAAGAACTGGTCCATGAAGGAACTCTTAATCCAAGAGGGAAAAATGCAGACCTGGAAGTATTTACGGTTATCATGGTATTCCCGTCTTCGGGGAAACCACTCTCAATATCCAGGGACAAGTTGATAATTTTATTTCCCTGCGTTGTATAATTTTCTTTGTAGGAGGCAGGGCCATACAACATCAATGTAGGAACGTTTTTTACATTGCCGAAAGTAAAAGAAGGAATGAATGCAATGCCGCGCGGTACACTTGACGTGCAGCAGGAAATACCGCAGGAAAATGGTTTTACCCCCATTAACCCAGTGTAATAACTAACGCAACCGGACCCGGGATTTTCTGCGCCGAACAGCTGGTTATAAATTGACTTTTCAATTTGTTCAAGATATTTTAATTGCCCGCTGATTTCCAGTAAATTCTGATTAAACCGAATCCACTCAACGGTAACGCAACCTTCTCCAATGTGATCCTTTTCAGCTGCGGGTAAGAAATTATCCCCTTTAAAAATTTCAAACGAACTGGCTGTTCCCGTGATATACAACCGGTTCTTTACAATATCCTGCCAGGCAATCAAGACCGGCTGTAAAAATTTATAATTTCCTGTCAGCCGATATAATTTTGCCAGTCCGTTCAAATTAGCAAGCATCTCGTATGCTTTAGCGTCTGCGACTTTATCTACTCTCCGTTGATAATAAAGTGCCGATTATTTTGGGCCCATTCTTTTCCTGCCACGCATCGAGAATATAATAACAAAAATCAAGGTATTTCTTGTCTCCGGTATACCTGTATAATTCTACCATTGGATCAAGAACACTTGTGGCTGCCATTCCAACATGCTCACCGGCAGAAATAATATCACGCTGACCCGGCCTATTTCCAAAGGTGTTGCACATCAAATTTCCAATCCTTTTACAAGTTACAAATGCAGGTTGGTAACCGGTTGTTTTGTAATAAGCCAACAGCCCTTCAAGGTTATAGACATGCGACCAAACATCCCAGCTTGTCCAATAATCTGAAGGTTGGTAAGTGCCCAGGTAACCATCTTTCAACTGGCAGTTAATTAATTCGTACATCATCCGATCCATCTGCCTTTTCAGGCTGTCGTTGTGGGTCACCTTCCACGCATTACATGCTGCTTCCAAATATTTACCCACATGCTCTCCTATCCATGGATGATTTCCGGGTCTTTGCAGGTAACCACTCATTATTCCATCTTCATCTATTTTCAAAAGACGCTCTTCCAGGTTTTGTACAAAACGTTCGCCTAAATAACCTTTTAATTTTTGGTTTTGAAAAGAAACAGGGATAAAAGCATCAGAAATTTTATTTTTTACGACCGGCTTTGGTTCTGCAGCAACTTTAATAACAACATCCTTATTGGCTAAATAAACCTCTTGATTTTTTACAGTTGCAGTGGTATTATTTTCTTTAACCTCATAACCCACTTTAAAAATATTTTCCGTGCCGGATCCAGCAGATCTTTCCGGTGGATAATTTGAGAAGGTGATTTCTGTTTCAGCGCCTGTTTCCGGTTTAACGTGCACCTGCTTTGTTTCTTTAAATACTTCTTTACCATTCATTTCATCAATCCAATAGGTAACTGAACCATTAAAACCGTAATTGCCGCTATTGGTAAATTTCATTTTTGTGATAAATCCGTTATGATCCGTTTCAACAATTTTGTGTTGTACCGAAATGGAATCTGACCATTGTACCGGGCTAAAATTATAGGGCCCCTTGTACATTCCAACTCCCCCTGCATCCAAACTAAAAACCCTTATGGCAATAACATTCTCCTTATCCCACAGAATATCCTTTTCCGGAATTACATATACACGTTCCGCATCCCATTTACTTTCATAGTTGGGAGGCAAAGAACCTGTTTGCCCGATCTTTTTACCATTAAAAAATGTTTGATCTACATCATCAATTTTTCCGAGGTTCAGTTTGATACCTTTTCCGCTCTCTTTGCTTTTCATGGCGGAAGGAATAAGTATGCTGATGCGGTACCAGGCATAGACATTAGCTTTCATTCCCGAAGCAGACCAGCTTGAGCCTGTTTGCTTGTTACTCCACCGCGCATCATTCAATGAAGGATTTGCCCAATCCATATTATCACCGATGTGAAATTTCCATGTGTTCGGAATTGTAATAGTCTGCGAATGCAAGGAGTTTGTGATGAATATTAGTAAAAACAATATTATAAGGGCAACTTTTTTATTGAGCATGTGAATCATTTTTGCGGGAGATGAAGGAAATCTCTTCACTAAAATTATATTTTCTATGGCGTTTTTTAAACACCGGGGTCAAAATTTTTGGGAAAGGCACCGGGGGGCCCAACAAAGAAAGAAGATTTGATAAAAAGGGAACAAAGTTCTGCTGACGCAAAATGTTTTCGCGCACAAAGACACGAAAGGCACGAAGATGCACGAAGGGAAAACGGTATGGTTTAGAGTTTAGAGTTTGGGGTAATGCAAATAGAATTTTGCTGTTTTGCTGGTTGATGTGATAGAAGATAAGATAGGGTGCGCATCGTCCTACCAGCGTGAGACGTTGCCTTGAAAAGAATTGCGATTTTAATTTCGTTTACTTATTGTCATTAGAAAGACCGATCTCCTTATATTTTGTTGGTATCAGGAGGTTATTTCAAACTGAAAACACTTTTAGCTAATATCATCTGCTTCAACTCTTTAAACCAGCGTATGATCGCCGACAAGTTCACTGAAGGCAACGCCCCAATGTGGTATTTTACCGCCGAGGGTGTAATACATTTTTTTGAAACCCATTTTCAGGGCGTAAGGGGTAATGCCCATTTCAAGGTGGCTTTCATCACCACCCCACCATTCATTGGTGCGCATGTAAAAACCTTTGATCCCTCCCATGTCGCCCATGCACAACAATTCAAATTCCATCGGCTTCACTTCTTCTGAAATGGCGCCCAACTCTTTGCCCAGCGATTTGGCCAAAACCTCTGCCTCAATATGGCCGAGCGAGCCAATCTTGGGAACGGTTATAGAAGCGGCATCTCCCACAGCAAAAATATCGGGGTAATCAGGGTTACGCATATACAAGTCTGTAACTACAAATCCCATATCATCAGTGAAGGGTAATTCTTTAAGGAAATTGTGTGCCTGCCAATCAGGAAATAGAATGCTCACTTCAGCTTCCTGTGAAGAACCGTCATTGTATTCAACTCCGTCTGCAGATACGCTTTTAACGCCGAGTGTATTGGCTTTGTAATGATATCCCATCTTGCCCATCATCGGGATCAATTTATCAAGGATCGTTTCGCCCGCATCTTCAGCGATCACTTTGGCAGGCGTAGTCAAAAAAATAGTGGAGGCATCGCCCAGTTTGTATTTTTCCAACCAATGAGCCAGGGAAAATGCCATCTCCACAGGAGGACCTTCGCAGGCGGTCATAGCAACCGGCAAACCTGCCGGCAATTTGTCACTCTTGCCCTGGTGAAAAACATCAGAGGTTATTACAATCGGTCCACCTTTGTATTCGTGGTGCAAATAATTTCGTAGCCGGTTGCCTAAAAAAGTATCAGTTACACTGTGGCCGTACATGGCAAAACCTTCTATGTTATCGTAGGCAAGCCGGTTGCCGAGGGCCACGACGAGGTAATCATAACGTATTTTGCGAATAGGATGTCCCGGCCTTTCGTTGGGGATATAATAAACCAGATTGCTTTCGGGGTCAACGGCGGTGATCTCAGCCTGAATAAAATTGCTCCCGTCATTTTCCAAGAAAGACATGAACTTATACTCCAGGTCGATGGCCGGATTCACATTGGCAAGAACCTGCAACGGAATGTTTGGAACAAAAAGGAGCACGGATTTACGGTCGATGATTGTAATATTTGCTTTGCCTTTTACTGATTGGTGGATATATCGTGCTACCGTTAATCCTGCAAAGTTGCAACCTAATATGAGAATGTTTGGTCTGGACATGGTGCTGGTTTTAAACGATTCATAATTTTTTGTGCAACTATTTCAAATTACACTACCCAAACCTGAAGAAATTATAAAACATGGATAATGACGGTACTCACAGTTAACAATGATATTAGTCAGTAAAAAAGCAGCGTGGTTTTGTTTTCGCAAAATGTTTTCGCGCACCAAGACACGAAAGGCACGAAGCAGCACAAAGGGACAAGCCGGTTCAAACTTTAAAGGTCCGTCGCTGGTAAGGCCTCATCCCAACCCTTCTCCAAAGGAGAAGGACGTGCTCTGA